>JBFEOO010000005.1:0-97142 GCA_041550555.1 Arenicellales bacterium | reverse complement strand
CTGCGCGAGCGCGACGCCGACGTCGCGCTCGCGCGGGTCGCCCAGGAAATCGCCGACTGGCACGGCGGCACGCGCATCGGCGAGTGCCTGCACACCTTCAATCGCGACTGGTCGCGACGGGTGCTGGCGCAGGGTGCGGTGGTGCTGCTGGTGACCGACGGCCTCGACCGTGCTGCCGGCGCGGGCCTGGCACGGGAGATGGAGCGGCTGCACAAGTCGTGTCGCCGGCTCATTTGGCTCAATCCGCTGCTGCGCTACGCGGAGTTCGAGCCGCGAGCCCGCGGTGTGCAGGCGATGTTGCCCCACGTCGATGAGTTCCGCACGGTGCACAATCTGCAGAGCCTTGCCGATCTCGCGCGTGCGCTGCGGGCGGGGCCGCGTCGGCAGCGCGCCGCGGCCTTCGCACCAGGCGCGCAGCGGGGGGACGCCGGCGACAGGGAGGCACGCCGATGAGCGAGGACGCGCGCGCCGCGCTGGGCCAGGCGCTGGCGTGGCTCGAGCAGGGTCGGCATGTCGCGTTGGCGACGGTCGTCGCGACGTGGGGCTCGTCGCCGCGGCCGGCGGGCAGTCAGCTGGTGGTGTCGGACGAAGGCCAGTTCGTCGGCTCGGTGTCCGGAGGCTGTGTCGAAGGTGCCGTGGTGCAGGAAGGCCTCGACGCGATGCGGACCGGCAGGCCGCGCCTCGTGGAGTTCGGGGTCAGCGACGATCAGGCGTGGGAGGTGGGACTCGCCTGCGGGGGACGCGTTCGCATCTACGTCGAGGCGGTCGGCGCCGAGGGGGACGCAGCCGCAGCCAGCGGGCGCGCGTCGCCGTTGCCCGGACTGCGGCGCACAACGCTGTCGGCGCTGCTCGACGCACTGGCCGCCAAGCGGGCCGCCGTGCTGGTGACCTGGTTCGACTCGGGGCGTCACCGGCTCTGCTATGGCGACCGCGATCTCGACGCCGATGTCGACGACGTCGATCTGGCAGCGGCCGTGCGCACCGCGCTGCACACGGACTCGAGCCGCGCGATCCCGACGGCGCAGGGCGAGGCGTTCGTGCAGGTGTTCAATCCGCCGCTGCGGATGATCGTGGTCGGCGCCGTGCACATCGCTCAGTCCCTCGCGCCGATGGCGGTGATGGCAGGTTACGAGGTGACCGTTGTCGATCCGCGCGCCGCCTTCGCCAGCGACGCGCGCTTTCCGGGCGTCAGTCTGCTCCACATCTGGCCCGATGAGGCGCTGCGCGGGCTGGCCCCGGACAACCGGACCGCCGTGGTCGCGCTGTCGCACGATCCCAAGCTCGATGACCCGGCCCTGCAGGCGGCACTGGCGTCCGAGGCCTTCTACGTCGGGGCGCTCGGCAGTCGCAAGACACACCAGGCGCGGCTGACTCGGCTCGCGGCGCAGGGGCTGGTTGCAGCGGCCCTGGCGCGTATCCACGCGCCCATCGGCGAGCCCATTGGCGCCACATCGCCGAGTGAGATCGCCATCGCCATCATGGCGCAGGTGACGCGCGTGCTGCGCGCCGGTGCGCTGCCATGAAGTTCGGGCGCCTGGCGCCGGAGCGAGCGATCGGCGCCATCCTCGCACACAGTCTGCGGGTCGCCGGTGGGACCTATAAGAAGGGCCGTGTGCTCAGTGCGGCAGACGTCCCCGAGCTACGCGCGGCGGGTTACGAACACGTGGTCGCGGCGCGCCTCGAGGAAGGTGACGTTGGCGAGGACGACGCGGCGCGAGCGCTGGCCGAGGCGATTCGCGGCGACGGCTTGACGGCCGGCACCGCCTTCACCGGTCGCTGTAACCTCACCGCCGACGATCGTGGCGTGCTGTGCGTCGATCGTGCTCGGCTCGACGAGATCAACCTGGTCGACGAGTCGCTGACGGTGGCCACGCTGGCGCCGTACGCGCCGGTGGCCTCGGGTCAGCTCGTCTGCACGGTGAAAGTCATCCCGTTCGCGGTGCGCCGTGACGATCTCGAACGCTGCCTGGAAGTGGCGCGGCAGGGCCCGCCCGTACTCCGACTGGCCGCCTTCGCCCCGCGCTCGGTGGGCCTCGTGCAGACACAGCTCGCGGGCATCAAGGACAGCGTGCTCGACAAGACGCGCTCGGTGCTCGAGCGGCGCGTCGCGGCGCTCGGCTGCCGGCTGCAGCGGGAGATACGCTGTCGTCACGAGGAGCGCGCCGTCGCCGCCGCGGTCGAGGCGCTGCTGGCCGAGGGCTGTCGTGTGGTGTTGGTCGCCGGTGCCTCGGCGACGGTGGACCGTCGCGACGTGGTGCCGAGCGGCATCGAGAGGGCGGGCGGCCGCCTGGTCCACTTCGGCATGCCAGTGGATCCAGGCAATCTGTTGCTGTTGGCGGCGCACGGCGATGCCACCCTCATCGGGTTGCCGGGGTGCGCGCGCTCACCGAAGTTCAACGGCGTCGACGCAGTGCTCGAACGCGTCGTCGCCGGGCTGCCCGTGCAGGCGCGCGACATCATGACGATGGGTGCCGGCGGGCTGCTCAAGGATACGCCGGTGCGACCCGCGGCGCGCGAGGTGAAGCCGTCTCGGCGTGCCGACCTGCCGGGCCGGCCCCGCATCGCCGGCATCGTGCTCGCCGCCGGGCGCTCCACCCGCATGGGCGGGCGCAACAAGCTGCTGATGACGATCGACGGCCGCCCCTTGATCGAGCACGCCCTGGTCGCACTGTCCGACGCCGGCGTGGCGGAGACCGTCGTCGTCACCGGCTTCGAACAGGAGCGCGTGCGCGCCGCGCTCGGTCGATTCGACGCGCGCGTCGTGCACAACCCCAGGTTTGCCGACGGGCTGAGCACCTCCCTTGCGGCGGGGGTCGCCGCCCTGAGCGACGACATCGACGGCGCATTGGTGGTCCTCGCCGACATGCCGCGCGTGGGGGCGGTGGACCTCGACCGCCTCATCGCGGCCTTCGACCCCGTGGAGGGCCGGGCGATCTGCGTGCCGGTCTTCGACGGCAAGCGCGGCAATCCCGTGCTGTGGTCGCGCCGTTTCTTCGCCGAGATGACGGCGCTCAAGGGCGACGTCGGTGCCAAGCACCTGATCGGCGAGTACGAGGAGTTCGTCTGCGAGGTCGAGATGCCCGGTGACGGCGTGCTGGTCGACATCGACTCGCCGGAGATGTTGCCCGGGGCCGACTGAGCCCCTAGCGGCGCGTCGCAGCGGCGTCGGCCGGGGTGGCTGTCCCTCGTCGCGGACGACGCGCACCGCGCGCTCGCCGTCCTCGGCCGTGACGATGTGTCAGCCCTTGCGGATCAGGCGCCGCGACAGCATGTCGCGGTTCATTTCGTTGTCCTCGACGAGCAGGATCTTCGGCATGGGTCGCATCTCCCGGGCCGGGTCGACGTGAAACCGTCCGTGCGCGCGAGCCGCGTTCGCGGCTCGACGGTGACGCTGGGCGGGGCGCTGCGATCCTTTGCGCGGGGGGCACGCGCTCGGTAGCGAGCTGCCCAGCAAGCGCGGCGCGTCTCGCTCCGAGCCTGGCGGGCTTGCTGCTCGGACAGGAGGGTAGCTTGACGCCGTCGCCTTTCAGGTACCATCCGCGGGATGCATGCGGGGAGCGGTGGCGGGTCGGTGCCTGGCAGGTGGATACTGCCCACCATCATCGCCTCGCAGTTTGCCGGTACCTCGTTGTGGTTCGCCGGCAACGCGGTGCTGGAGGATCTGCGGCAGCGCTGGGATCTCGGCGACGACGCCGTCGGCTACGTCACCTCCGCCGTGCAGCTCGGCTTTATCGCGGGCACGCTGACGTTCGCGTTCTTGGCCATCGCCGATCGCTTCTCGCCGCGCAAGATATTCCTGCTCTGCTCGCTGGCCGGAGCGCTGGCGAACGCCGCCGTCATCGTAGCAGCCGGGGGTCCTACGGCGCTCGTCGTGCTGCGTTTCGTCACCGGATTCTTTCTCGCCGGCGTCTACCCCGTAGGCATGAAGATCGCCGCGGGCTGGTACCAGCGTGACCTCGGCCGTGCCATCGGATTTCTGGTCGGCGCCCTGGTGCTGGGTACGGCATTCCCGCACTTGGTGCGGGGTCTCGGCCAGGAACTGCCATGGTCGACGGTGCTCTTGTCGGTGTCGGCGGTCGCCGCCGCTGGCGGTCTGCTGATGTATCTGCTGGTACCCGACGGTCCTCACCTGGCTACGGGCACGGGCTTCGATCCGAGGGCGCTGGCTACCATATTTCGCTCGCGCGACTTCCGCTGCTCGGCGTTCGGCTACTTCGGGCACATGTGGGAGCTCTACACGTTCTGGGCGTTCGTCCCGATGATGCTGACCTTCCACCTCGCGTCCCGTGTTGACACCTGGAACGTCTCGCTCTGGACATGCGCGATCATCGCGGCGGGCAGCGTGGGCTGTGCCGGCGGCGGGCTGCTGTCGGCTCGTTGGGGCAGTGCGCGCGTTGCGTTCGTGCAGCTCGCCTTCTCGGGGCTGTGCTGCCTGCTGTCGCCGCTGGTGTTGCTCGCGCCCACGCCGTTGTTTCTGACCGTGCTGCTGCTGTGGGGCGTCACGGTGGTGGGCGATTCGCCGCAGTTCTCGGCGCTCAACGCCGCCACGGCGCCGCGGCGCCTCGTCGGCTCGGCGTTGACGATTGCCAACTGTATCGGTTTCTCGATCACCGTCGTCAGCATTCAGCTGACGACGGTGGTCACCGAGCAGCTGGGGGTCAGCGTCGCTTTCGTACCGCTGGCCATCGGGCCGGCGCTGGGGTTGCTGGCGCTCGCACCGTTGGCGCGGGCGGGGCGGGACGAGCGGGACGGCGGCGGCTGATGCCGCGGCGTCCGCAGGACTGGTGCGTCGCCGGGCCCATCGTCGTGGTTAGCCGAGCCCCGCCCAGGCGTTAGAATCGGTCACCGGGCAGAACCACCGACGGTCATCACACGAGCGGCGCACGGATGGAGTTTCGTCACGCAGCAATTTTGGGCGCTACGGGCCCCACGGGCAGACTGCTCGCGGACGAGCTGCTGCGTCGCGGCGTGAAGGTGCGTGCGGTGGCGCGCAGCCGCGCGCACCTCGATCGCGGTTTCGCGGTCGCGGGCGTCGAGCGCGTGGTCGCCGACATGCGTAACCCCGAGCAGGCGCGGCGCGCCGTCGAGGGCTGCGACGTCGTGTTCGACTGCATCGGCGTACCCGTGGACCGCCTGGCCGACCATCCGCTGACGGCACGCAACATCGCCGAGGCGGTGCGGCGGTCGGGCGCGCGTTGTGTTCAGGTCTCCAGCTACTGGGCATACGTGCCGATCGAGCGCACACCGCTCAACGAGTCCCACCCGCGCAGCGGTGGCAACGATGCGGCGCGACTGCGGCGCGAGGCAGAGGACTTACTGCTCGAGGCGGATGCCGCAGTCGCCAATCTGCCGGACTTCTACGGCCCGCTCGTGCACACGTCGGTGCTGCAGCAGGCATTGCGCGAAGCCCAGCAGGGCCGCACGGTGAGGTGGATTGGGTCGCCGACGACGCAGCGGGAGTATGTTTACCTGAGCGACGCCGTAAAGAAGGTCTCCGAGCTGGCCATGTACGAGGCGGCTTACGGGGCTCGCTGGATCGTGCCGGGGTCCGGGCCGATCTCGATCGAGCGTGTGACGGCGATAGCCCGGCGCCATCTGGGGCGCGAGATCCGCGTGCGTGCGGCGGGGCTGCTCACGCTCCGTCTGATCAGCCTGTTCGTGCGGCCGCTGCGCGCCTTCATGCCCATGGCCAAGACCTACGTGCGACCGATCTCCTACGACGGCGCCAAGCTGCGCGGCCTGATCGGCGCGGCCCAGGCAGTCGACTACGACGAGGGCATCCCCGCGACGCTCGACTGGCTGGCAGGCGAGGCCGGCGCCGCCGCAAAGTGAAGCCGGGCGAGCCGCCTCCGGGCGGCGCGCCGCGCGGGCGTCGTCGGCGGGACGGCGAGCGTGCTTTGGGCACCCCGACGCCGGATCGGCGAGGGGCCGGATGGACGGGGCCTCGCCTGGGAAAAGCCCCCGGCCACGGGGGGTCTTCCAATGAAACCACCGCGGAGGACGCATCATGTCGACGAGCTGGGAGCCCAACTGCGAGCTGGTCCAGTTTCGCGTGGAGGAGAGTCGTCTGTTGCACATCGCGCCCCAGCCCGGCGGCGACGCGCCGCGCGAGCTCGAGCAGATCCTCGGGCGGCTGCTGCGCGAGGCGCTCGAGGTGGACATTCACAGCTGCCCGCACGATTGCGACTGTGTGATCGGCGAGCCGCAGCAGGTCGAGGCGCGCGAGCAGACCAGACGGGTGTCACACGAAAGTTACACGGCATGGTACCGCGTGCGGCTGGCCAAATACCGGACACGCGGTGAGTGTATGCCGAAGGCTGACGAGCTGCCGCCCGAGGCGCGGAGCCGCGTCTGAGGTTGGCCGCTACAGCGCCTTTCGCAGCACGCCCAGCAGACGATCGACGTCGGTGTCGCTCACGTAGAGATGGGGCGTGACGCGCACAGCGTCACCGCGGATGCTCACGAAGACCTTTTCGGAGGCGAGCCTCGCCGGGAGATCGCTCGGCACACCGCCCGGAAATCGCAAGCCCAGGAAGTGGCCGGCGCGCTGTGATGGAGGCGGCGACTCGAGCCCCAGCGCGGCGGCCTGCAGAGCGATGTGTTGCGTCGCGCTGCGCAGCGTCGCCTCGATGTCGGCGACGCCCCACGCGGCGAGCTGGCCCAGGGCCGCGATCGCTGCCGGCATGTGCGTGAAGTGGGCACGTTCGCCCATGTCGAAGCGGCGCGCACCGGGCAGGTAGCCGTCGCGGTACTCGGCGAGGCGCGCGAAATCCTCGGCCCGCTCGCGGTTCAGAGGATTCTCCTCCAGCGGTGCGCCGCTCTGATGCGCCGGGGCAACGTACAGGAACGAGATGGCGTACGGGCACAGCAACCACTTGTAGCCGCAGCAGACGAGGAAGTCCGGCTGCACCTGCCGGACGTCGAGAGGCAGCGCGCCGAGCGACTGGCTGGCGTCGACGACGAGGGCGGCCCTGACGGCGCGGGCGGCCTCGCCCACGCGCCCCAGGTCGAGGAGCCGGCCGTCCATCCAGTGGCAGTGCGGCATCGCGACAATCGCGGTGCGCGCGTCGATGGCGTCGAGCACGGCGCGCGTCCAGTCGCCGTCGGCGGGCCGCGTCACGGTCTCGAGGCGCGCGCCGCTGTGCCCGGCGAGGCGGCGCCAGGCGTAGACGTTCGACGGGTACTGCCCTTCGAGCACAACGATGGTCTGGCCCGCCGCGGCGGGCAGGTTGGCCGCCGCCGTCGCGATGCCGTAGCTCGCCGATGGGACGATGGCGATGTCGTCGGGGCTGGAGTGAATCAGCCCCGCGAACAGCGCCCGCGCCTGGTCAGGCGGTGCGAAGAAATCCGCTGCCTGCACTTGCCAGGGATGCGCTTCCCGTTCGAGGCCGGCGTGGGCCGCCGCAACCACCGAGCGCAGCAGCGGCGAGATGTAGGCGCAGTTGAAGTAGGCGACGTCGTCGGCTATGTCGAACAGCCGACGTTGGCAGGGAATTCGCCGCGTCACCGACGCTCGTGTCATCGCGGCGTCAGCGTCGCACGGCATAGAACAGGTTGACCTGACTTTTGATGTCGAGCTTCACGAATCGGCCGAAGCCGGCCTGGCTCATCAGCGACTCGGTGCGGGCCGCTCCCATGCAGGTGCCGAGACCCGGGCCGCCCTGCGCCAGCGACTGGGTCATGCAGTGGAAGACGCTGAAGCCGTAGAACATGGCGGTGATGGGGTTGACGTTGTCCTCCAGCCGGTCCGCCACCTTGGGCTCGATGACGAAAAGCGTGCCGTCGTCTTTGAGCAGACGGCGCGTTTCGCGCAGCGTCTCCACCGGAGCGGCGAAGTCGTGGATGCAGTCGCACGCGGTGATCAGGTCGAAGACGGCCTCGCCCTCGAGCTCCTCGAGCCCGACCGCTTGGAAGCGCACCCGCTCGGAGAGGCCGTCGGCGGCGGCGCTGGCGCGGGCGGCATCGATGGAGGCGCGGTCGACGTCTACGCCGAGGAGCTGCGAATGCGGAAAAGCGCGGGCCAGGGCGAGCGGCACCCTGCCTACACCGCAGCCGATGTCGAGCACGCGGGCACCCGCCTGCAGGCGTTCGACGACCTCGGGCAGAGTCTGCAGCCAGTAGCTCGCGAAGCGGTGCTCGTAGTTGCCACGATTGACGAGATCGAGGGCAAGAATGCCTTCCTCGCCGTACTCCTCGAAGGGTACTCCGCCGCCGTTCGCGAAGGCGTGCGCCACGCCCGGCGCCACGCGCAGCAGCGCCGGGGCCATGTGAAACAGCCCGCCAGCGAAGTGGTCCGAGCCATCCGAGGCGACGAGATAGGCGTGCTCGTCGGGCAGCACAAAGGTCTGCGCTGCCGGGTCGTAGTCGAGATAGCCGGCGCACACCATGCCGTTGAGCCATTCCTCGACGTAGCGCCGCTGCAGGCCCGATTCCTCGACGACCTGCGCCAGCGTCATGGGCCCTTTGCCGGCCATGGCGCGAAACAGCCCGGTGCGGGTGCCGAGGTAGGCGAGCCCGGCGCTCATGGCGCCGGCCATGTCGCGAAAGATGTGGTTGGTGAAGCGTTTGAGCCTGTCCTTGTCCATCGCCTTCCTGCCCGCGGTGGTCACGGCGCCATGGCGCGCGCCCACCGCCGTGCGTCGCGGAACCAGCCAATTGTAGCGCGACCGCGCGTCGCCGCGTCCACGACGCCGGCTCGGGCGCTCGGCGAGAACGCGCAGCGGTTTCCCGGGTGTGCCAGCGCCGCCGGGGCGCCTCCGGGCGCACAGGCGGGCATTCCAAAGTGTGCCCGCCGCCCCCATTGATGACCGCAGAGTGCAACGCGAGGAGGGGCGGCGGGCACAACATGGAGAGGGAGCGAGGCAAGTCTCCCGGGCCGCCAGCTGTGGTCGTCCTGATGGGGAAGCGGGCGACGCGTGCAGCGTCGCGCGGCGCGCCCGGGCGACGACCCGCGCCTGGCCGCGGTTCGGCGCCATGACGCAATGGCTCCTCGCCCAGGAGGCCGCGCTGCGTCTCGGCTGCTTTCTCGGCGTGTTGGTCGCCGTGGCCACCTGGGAGCAGCTGCTGCCCCGCCGGGCGCGTCTCACGACGCGCCGCGCGCGCTGGCCGCACAACATCGCGGTGGCGGCGCTTGGGACCGCGCTCGTGCGGCTGGCGTTGCCGGCGACGGCGGTGACGTTCGCCCTCGAATGGCAGGCGCTGGGGCGGGGGATGCTGCCGGCGCTCGGGTTGCCCTTCCCGCTCGACGTCGTGCTGGCCGTGATCCTGCTCGACCTCGCCATCTACGGGCAGCACGTGCTGTTCCACGCGGTGCCCGTGTTGTGGCGCCTGCACCGTATGCACCATGCCGACCTCGATTTCGACGTCACCACGGGCGTGCGCTTTCACCCCTTGGAGATCCTGCTGTCGATGCTGATCAAGTTTGCCGTCATCGCGGTGATCGGCGCCCCGGCGCTCGCCGTGTTGGTGTTCGAGGTCATGCTCAATGCGACATCGATGTTCAACCACGGCAACGCCCGGCTTGCTGAGGGCGTCGACCGATGGCTGCGGTGGATCGTCGTGACGCCGGACATGCACCGCGTCCACCACTCCGTCATCCGTCGCGAGACCGACAGCAACTACGGGTTCAATCTGCCCTGGTGGGACCGCCTGTTCGGCACGTACCGCGCCCAGCCGCAGGAAGGCCACGCGGGTATGACGATCGGTCTGATGCAATTCCGTGACAGCGCCGAGCTGCGCCTCGACCGGTTGCTGACCCAGCCGTTTCGATCGCCGAAAGCGGCGCGCGCCGCCTCGCGCTGACAGCGCCGCCCTCGGGCGGCGCGCCACGGCTCAGGCTGACACGGCGGCGACGGCGGCGTCCACCGCGTCGGCGAGCTTGTTGACCATCTCCTCGACGTGGCCCGCATCGATGATGAACGGCGGCGCCAGCAGTATGTGCGCGCCGTCGTGGCCATCGATGGTCCCGCCCATCGGGTAGCACATCAGTCCGCGCGTCATGGCTTCGCGCTTAACCACGTTGTGAATGCCGAGAGCGGCGTCGAACGGCGTCTTGGCGGCACGCTCGGCGACCAGCTCCAGCCCGCGGAACAGGCCACGCCCCCGTATGTCGCCGACGTGGGGATGGTCCCCGAAGCGCTCCTCGAGCAGCGCCGCCAGCGCCGCGCCCTGGGTGCGGACGTTATCGAGCAGGTGCTGCTCGCGAATCACCCGTTGAACGGCCAGCGCGGCGGCACAGGCCGCGGGGTGGCCCATGTAGGTGTGGCCGTGCTGGAAGAAGCCGGATCCGTCCCGGATGGCGGCGTAGATCTTCCCGGCGACGAGCAGCGCGCCGATCGGCTGATAGCCGGCACCGAGGCCTTTGGCGATGGCGATCATGTCGCCGCTGATGCCGTCCTGCTCACAGGCGAATAGCGTTCCGGTCCGACCCATGCCGCACATGACCTCGTCGAGGATGAGCAGGATGCCGTAGTGGTCGCAGATCTCGCGGATGCGCCGGAAATAGCCCGCCGCCGCCGGCACCGCGCCGGCCGTGGCGCCGACCACCGTCTCGGCGACGAAGCCGATCACGTGCTCGGGGCCGAGCTCCTGGAGCTTGGCCTCGAGCTCGTCGGCGGCACGGCGGCCGTACTCGTGCTCGCTCTCCCCGTCGCGTCGGTGGCGGTAGGCGTAGCAGGGCGCGATGTGATGGGCCGCCATCAACAGGGGGGCGAACGGCCGCCGTCGCCACGCGTTTCCGCCAACGGCGAGCGCGCCCAGCGTGTTGCCGTGGTAGCTCTGTCGGCGGGCGATGAAATAGCGTCGCTGGGGCTGGTCGATCTCGAGAAAATACTGGCGGGCGAGCTTGAGACCGGCTTCCATCGCTTCCGAGCCGCCGCAGACGACATACACGCGCTCGAGTCCGGGCGGTGCGCCGGCGATCAGCTCGTCGGCCAGCGCTTCCAGCACGTCGGTGGTGAAGAAGGCCGTATGCGCGTAGGCCAGCCGGTCAAGCTGGTCCTTGATGGCCTCGATGACGGTCGGGTGATGGTGACCAAGAGCGGACACCGCCGCACCGCCCGAGGCATCGAGGTAGCGCTTGCCCTCGGTGTCGACGACATAGGGCCCGTCGCCGGTGGCCGCATGGGGCAGAACGGCTCGCGTGTGCCGGTGGAAGACGTGACTCATGAACACGGCTCCGAGATGGCAGCGCGATCGGCCGACCGTCCCGCCGCCTCCGGCATGAGGACGCGTGGGACAGCGAAGCCCATCGCGCGAGGACGGTCGTGCGCCGCGCACAGCGGCGCAGTCTATACGAGGTGCGGCGCATGGCGCACCCCGGCCGACGTCGTGCGTGCGTAGAATAGCGTAGCCAATGACCAGGGTCCGAGAATGCAGCCCCCAGCGTTGACCGCCGCGAAAGAGCCCGGAGCGACGCACCGGTGATCCGACTTGCCCTGCGTGATCAACGTGTCGCGCTGTCGCTGGCGGCCATCGGCATCGGCGTCTCGGTCGGCTATGCCGTGTTCGGATTCCTGGCGCTGGTGAGGGTGGTGCAGCGCCTCGGCTTCGGGTACGGCTCCCCCCACGGATTCATCCACCACCTCGAGTCGCTGCCGTGGTGGCAGATCATCGCGGTGCCGACCCTCGGCGGGCTGGCCGTCGGCGCCGGCGTGCACCTGCTCATGCCCGGGCGCCGTCAACGGGGGATCGCCGACGTTCAGGAGGCCTGCGCGCTGCAGGGTGGGCGCATGGACGTGCGGGCCGGCATCGTGGCTGCGCTGCTGGCCGCGACGTCCATCGGCAGCGGCGCGTCCGTGGGCAGGGAGGGCCCTGCGGTACACATCGGGGCGACGCTGAGCGCGTGGCTCGCAGACCGGCTGCGACTCTCCCGGAGCCTGTCGCTGACGCTTATCGGCTGCGGTGCGGCAGCGGCCGTGGCGGCGTCGTTCAACGCGCCTATCGCCGGCGTGTTCTTCGCGCTCGAAGTCGTCGTCGGACACTACGCGCTGCACGTGTTCGCGCCGGTCGTCATCGCCTCGGTCGCGGCCACTGTGGTGACACGCATCGTCTTGGGCAACTTCCCGGCGTTCTTCGTGCCCGAGCATGCGGTCCCCTCGTTTCTGGAGCTGCCGGCGTTCGCGCTGCTCGGTGTGATCTGCGCCATCATGGTCATCGTATTCATACGCACCACGGCGCTGGTGCAGCAGCTGCTCGAGCGCAGCGCGCTGCCGGCCTGGCTGCGCCCGGGCCTCGGCGGCCTCGGCGTCGGTGTCATCGGCGTCTACTTACCGCAGGTGCTGGGCGTGGGCTACGAGGCCACCGACATGGCGCTCAAGCAGATGCTGCCGATTGCGCTCATGGCCACGCTGGTCGCGGCCAAGGTGATCGCCAGTGCCGTCGCCCTGGGCAGCGGCTTCGCGGGCGGTGTGTTCAGCCCCGCTTTGTTCATCGGCGCGATGACCGGCGGCGTCTTCGGTTTCCTCTCGGTGAGCGTGTATCCGGAGATCGGCTCGGCGCTCGGCGCTTACACGGTCATGGGCATGGGAGGGGTGGCGGCCGCCATGCTCGGCGCACCCATCTCCACCATTCTTATCGTCTTCGAGCTGACCGCAGACTACCAGCTGACCATTGCGGTGATGATCGTGGCCACGACGGCGACGCTGATCGTTCGCCGCTTCGGGCCCGCGCACTCGTTCTTCGCCTGGCAGCTGGCGCGACGCGGCGTTCGTCTGCTGCCGTCCACGACCCAGGAGCTGGTCTCCGCAACCATCGAGCATCTCATCGACCGCAACTTCGTCGCGCTGCCCCAGGCAATCCGGGCAGAAGAGGTTCGGCTCCGCCTCGCTGACTCTTTACCGGCGGTGATTGTGCTCGTGGACGACGACGGCGCGGTGACGGCGACCGTCGGCGTCGCGGTGGCGCTGCGGCTGGCGCTCGACGGGCAGAGTGCCCACGCCGCAATCGACTGCGCGGCCGAGCGCGCGGAGGCGGTGCTGCTGCGTAACTCGAGCCTGGCCCACGCGCTCGGCCTGCTGGGTGCCAGCGCCAGCGACCACCTGGTGGTGGTCGACGACGAAGGGCATCGCCGGCCCATAGGCGTCGTTGCCCGCAACAACCTTCTGCTCGCGCACAATCGCATTCTGAGCGGCCACAGCCAAGAGACGTAGCCGCCGATGCGGCGGCGCCGATAGCATGCGGCGCGCGAGCGCGGCGCCGGACGTTGGCTCCTCGATGACTCAGCCGCGCCGCCGCAGCGCGGGGTCGTGCCCGTGCCTGCGCGCGGCGAGGGCCGCGCCAAGTTGCCGGTCAAACTGACGGTACGTTATGATCTTTGGCGAAAATCCCAGTGTACGCGGCTCTGCCGACCGACCCGTCGCGGGCGGGTTTCGCCCACAGCAACCGGCCCGGTGCGGCCGAGCCGGCGTGTCGTCCCCGGAACGAGAACAGCCAAGGAGGACCTGCCTATGTTCGCCAAGAATACGTTGCCTACCGCTATGCTGGCGGCGTGTGTCGCGCTCGCGGCCGCAACCGCGGCCACGCCGGTCGCGGCGCAGCAGACCTTCATCACCATCGGTACGGGTGGTGTGACCGGCGTTTACTATCCGACAGGGGGTGCCATCTGCCGCCTCGTCAACAAGGCGCGCAAAGAGCACGGTATCCGCTGCTCGGTGGAGAGCACCGCCGGCTCGGTCTACAACCTCAACACCATACGGGCCGGCGAGCTCGACATGGGTGTGGCGCAGTCCGACTGGCAGTACCACGCCTACAACGGCACCAGCAAGTTCGAGGAAGCAGGGGCCAACAAAGACCTGCGCGCCGTGTTCTCGGTGCATCCCGAGCCGTTCACGGTGGTGGCCCGCGCTGACGCCGGCATCAGCAAGTTCGAGGATCTCAAGGGCAAGCGCGTCAACATCGGCAATCCGGGCTCCGGACAGCGCGGCACCATGGAGGTCGTCATGGCTGCCCTCGGCTGGACGAACGATGACTTCGCGTTGGCCTCCGAGCTCAAGTCCGCCGAGCAGTCCAAGGCGCTGTGCGACAACAAGATCGATGCCATGGTGTTCACCGTCGGCCACCCGAGCGGCTCGATCAAGGAGGCGGCCACGTCATGTGACAGCGTGATCGTCGAGGTCAGCGGCCCGGCCATCGACAAGCTGGTTGCGGAGAACGCGTACTATCGCCTCGCCACCATCCCGGGCGGCATGTACCGCGGAACGGATGCCGACGTCACCACGTTCGGCGTCGGCGCCACCTTCGTCTCCTCGACCAAGACCTCTGCCGACGTGGTCTACCAGGTGGTGAAAGCGGTGTTCGAGAACTTCGACGACTTCAAGAAGCTGCACCCCGCCTTTGCCGATCTGAAGAGGGAAGAGATGATCAAGGACGGCCTGTCGGCGCCGCTGCACGACGGTGCCGCCAAGTACTACCAGGAAGCGGGCCTGATGTAGGTCGCGGCACGCGGGAGGGCGGGCGACCGGCCCGCCCTCGTTCGCGCTTGCCGCTGGCGTTCGCTTCCGTCAATCCCCGACGGGGCGCCGAGCCCCCCTCTCCGAGTCGCTGCCAGCCATGAGCGTCCAGCACCGCAACGATCCCGTCGTCGCCGACGCCGATCTCGTGGCGATGATCGCGCAGGCCGACACCGGCGCCCGCACGCCGGCGGGTCAGGCGGCCCTGGTCATGCTGGCGGTGCCACTCGCCTGGTCGCTGTTTCAGCTGTGGTACGCGTCGCCGCTGCCCTTCCTGCTCAAGTTCGGCGTGCTGAACGACACCGAGGCACGCTCCATCCATCTCGCGTTTTCGATATTCCTGGCTTACGCGGCGTACCCGGCGTTCAAACGCTCGCCGCGGGAACGCATCCCGGTGCAGGACTGGGCGTTCGCGGGGCTGGGCGCCTTCTGCGCCGCCTACCTGTTCCTGTTCTACGACGCCCTCGCCGCCCGCTCGGGCGCGCCGACCGCGTACGACCTCGTCGTCGGCGTGGTCGGCATCCTGCTGCTGCTCGAGGCCACGCGCCGCGCCCTGGGGCCGCCGCTGATGGTGGTGGCCGGCGTGTTTCTGCTCTACACCTTCGGCGGGCCCTACATGCCCGACGTCATTGCCCACAAAGGGGCGTCGCTGTCGAAGGCGATGTCCCATCAGTGGCTGTCCACCGAGGGCGTCTTCGGCGTCGCGCTCGGCGTGTCGACGAGCTTCGTGTTTCTGTTCGTGCTCTTCGGCGCGCTCCTGGACAAGGCGGGCGCGGGCAACTACTTCATCCAGGTGGCCTTCTCGCTGCTCGGGCACATGCGCGGCGGCCCGGCCAAGGCCGCCGTGGTGGCCTCGGGGTCGACGGGGCTCATCTCCGGCTCGTCGATCGCCAACGTCGTCACCACCGGCACCTTTACCATACCGCTGATGAAGCGGGTCGGCTTCCCCGGCACCAAGGCGGGTGCGGTGGAGGTGGCGGCATCGACAAACGGCCAGCTGACGCCGCCGATCATGGGCGCTGCGGCTTTTCTCATGGTCGAGTACGTGGGTATCTCCTACGTCGATGTCATCAGGCACGCCGCGCTGCCGGCCATCATCTCCTACATCGCGCTGATCTACATCGTCCATCTCGAGGCGTGCAAAGCCGACATGCAGGGGCTGCCGCGCCGTGTCGAGCGCACCTTTGCCCAGGCGCTCGCGTCGTTCGTGGGCACGGTGGCGGGACTGATCGTGCTCACCGCGATCGTCTACTACGGCATCGGCTGGATCAAGGACCTGTTCCCGCAGGCGGCGCTCGGGATCGTCGGCCTGCTGACGCTGGCGGCGTATGTCGCCCTGCTCGGCCTCGCCGCGCGCTACCCCGACCTCAAGATGGACCACCCCGATGCGGAGGTCGTCGAGCTGCCCGCGATAGGGCCCACGGTCAAGTCCGGGCTGCATTTTCTGCTGCCGGTCGTGCTGCTGGTGTGGTGTCTCACGGTGGAGCGGTTCTCGCCCGGTCTGGCGGCATTCTGGGCCACCGCGTTCATGATGTTCATCGTCGTGACGCAGCGGCCGATCCTGGCGCTGCTGCGCCGGCATGGCGGGGTCGCCGCCGCCGCCCGGCGCGGTGTCGACGAGCTGTTCCACGGTCTCGTCGCCGGCGCCCGCAACATGATCGGCATCGGTGTGGCGACGGCGGCGGCCGGGATCGTCGTGGGCACGGTGACGCTGACCGGCATCGGTCTCGTGATGACCGAGTTCGTCGAGTTCATCTCCGGCGGCAATGTCATGCTGATGCTGATCTTCACAGCGGCCATCAGCCTCATTCTCGGCATGGGCCTGCCGACCACCGCCAACTATATCGTCGTCTCGACGCTGATGGCGCCGGTCATCGTCACGCTCGGCGCCGAGGCGGGGCTGATCGTGCCGCTCATCGCCGTGCACATGTTCGTGTTTTACTTCGGCATCCTCGCCGACGACACGCCGCCCGTCGGCCTCGCCGCCTTCGCCGCGGCGGCCATCGCGCGCAGCGACCCGATCCGCACCGGGCTGCAGGGCTTTGCCTACGACATCCGCACCGCCATCCTGCCTTTTCTGTTCATCTTCAATACCCAGCTGCTGCTGATCGGCATCGGCAACTGGCTGGAGCTGCTGTCGACCATTGCCAGCGCCGTTGTGGCGATGCTGCTGTTCGCGGCGGCCACGCAGGGCTACTGGCTGGTCAAGAGTCGGCTCTGGGAGTCGCTGGCGCTGGTGCTCGTCTCGTTCACCCTGTTCCGGCCCGGATTCTGGTGGGACATGATGTTCCCGCCGCTGGTGCTCGAGTCGCCGGCGAAGATCGAGCAGCTCGCCGAGCAGGTGCCGGCCGGGGGCGAGCTGCGGTTCACGGCGTTCGGCATCAATATCGACGGCGACGAGGTCACACGCACGGTGGTGCTGCCGATGGGCACGGCGGGGGAGGGCGCGCAGCGGCTCGCCGAGGCGGGTCTCGAGGTTCGCGTGGAGGGCGAGAAGGCCTACATCGACAACCTCGTCTTCGGCAGCCCCGCCGAGCAGGCCGGCCTCGATTTCGACTGGGAGATCCTGAGCGTCGAGACGGAGGCCGAGCGCTGGCCGAGGCAGCTCATGTACGTGCCGGCGCTGCTGGTGCTCGGGCTGATTGCACTCGCTCAGCGCGGGCGGCGCAAGCACAGCCGGACGGTGGTCGCGGCGTCTGCCTGAGCCGGCGACTCGCTTTCGCGCAGCGCAATCGGGAATAATCGCCGCGAGCCGCCGACCCCGCACGAGTCCATGTCAGCCAAGAGACGCAAGGCACGAAGCGGCGCGCCGTCGCTCGCCCGCGGTGGGCGCGCGTTCGATCTGCGCGCCGCCCTCGCCCATGCGGTGCGGGCCTTCCAGCAGGGGCGCCTGGAACAGGCCGAGCGCGAGCTGCGCGCCATCGTGGCAAGGGCACCCGCCAATCCGACCTGCCTGTACAACCTCGGCTACATCCTGCAGCGGCGCGGCCGCCACAGCGAGGCCATCGCGCGCTATCGCCAGGTGCTCGCCATCGATCCCGAGCACGTCGACGCGCGCTTCAATCTGGCCAATGCGCTGCACGCGCAAAGCGAGCTCGACAGCGCGGAGGCCGCGTACCGCGAGCTGCTGCAGCGACGTCCCGACCATGCGGGCGCCCACAACAATCTCGGCAACCTGCTCGACGCCGCCGGCCGCGGCGACGAGGCGGAGGCGGCCTACCGGCGTGCCCTCGAGATCGATCCGGCCTATGTCCAGGCCTTGCTCAACCTCGGCAATTTCCTGGCCCGCCGTGGATGCCTGGACGAGGCCGAGGAGCGCCTGCGGGCGGCGCTGCGCGTCGAGCCGGGCAGTGCGCCGCTGCACACCGCGCTGGCTTCGACGCTGGTCGCGCAGGGGCGCGACGCGGATGCCGTGGTGGCGTTGCGGACAGCCCTCGAGCACGACCCCGATGCCGTGGAGGCGATCGTCGCGCTCGCCGCTCTGCTGCGCAGTGTCGGTCGTCTCGACGAGGCGCTCGCCCTGTGTACGACTGCCGTGGCGCGGCTGCCGGCGGTCGCCGAGCTGCACAACGCGCTCGGCGTGGCGCTGTACCGCGCCGGGCGGGTGCAGGACGCCGAGCGCGCGCTGCGCGAGGCCGTTCGCCTCGACCCCGGCTACGCGGAGGCGTTCAGCAATCTCGGTCTCACACTGACCGATCAGGAGCGCGTCGGGGAGGCCGAGGATGCGCAGCGCCGCGCGCTTGCCCTCGATCCCGGTCTGGCTGGCGCCTACAACAACCTGGGTGTGACGCTGGCGGCGCAGGGGCGCCGGGAGGAGGCGGAGCAGGCATATCGACAGGCGCTGCGTTGCCAGCCCGACATGGCGGGGGTGTACGCCAATCTCGTCAACAACGCGGGGTCCGGCGCGGTTGACGACGCCGACGTCGGGCGCATGCGGAAGCTGCTCGAGGGCGGCGAGCTGTCGCCGGACGACGCGGCGGCGCTGTGCTTCGCGCTGGGCGAGATCCATGACCGTCGCCAACGCTACGAGGCGGCCTTTGACTACTACCGGCGCGGCAACGAGATCAGGCGGGCGGCGGCGCGCTTCGACGCACGGGCATTCTCGGAGTACGTGGGGCGCCTGCTGGACACCTTCGACGAGGCGTTGTTCGCGTCACGCGTCGGCTGGGGCGCGGCCAGCACAAGCCCGGTGTTCATCGTCGGTATGCCGCGCTCGGGCACCACGCTGATCGAGCAGATTCTGGCCAGCCACCCGCAGGTCCACGGGGCCGGCGAGATCTCCAAGGTCAACGCCATGGTCCACGGCCTCGAGGCGGACCACGGCGGCGCGGGCGCCTACCCCGGCTGCGTGCCGGGACTCGCCGCAGGAGCGCTGCGCGAGCTCGGCGAGGCGTATCTCGCATTCTCGCGCCAGGGTCTGCCCGAGTCGGTGTCGCGGGTTACCGACAAGCAGCTCACCAATCTCGAGCACCTCGGGCTGATCGCGCTGATGCTGCCGCAGGCGAAGGTCGTGTACTGCCGCCGCGACCCGCTCGACACCTGCCTGTCGAACTACTTCCACGACTTCCAGCGCGGCATGGACTATGCCTACGATCTCCGAGAGATCGGGGTGTTCTACCGCCACTACCAGCGCCTCGCCGAGCACTGGCGCCACGCGCTGCCGTTGCCCATCCACGAGGTGGTTTACGAAGACGTGGTGGCGGACACCGAGCGCCAGGCGCGCGCGCTGATCGATTACCTGGAGCTGCCCTGGGACGACGCCTGCCTCGCGTTCGAGCGCAGCCGCCGCGTGGTGCGCACGGCCAGCATGTGGCAGGTGCGGGAGCCCGTGTATCGACGCGCGCTGGCGCGGTGGCGGCACTACGAGCGCCACCTGCAGCCGCTGCGGGAGGCGCTGGGCGCGCCGTGAGCGCAAAAACGAAGGGCGCCCGTGGGCGCCCTTCGGGAAGTGCCTTGCTGGAACCGCCTCAGAAGTCGATACGCAAACCGGGCGCCCAGATGTTCCAGGTCGCATCGCCCGAGTCCGGATCCGCGTACACCGCCGCGAAGTAAAGACGCGCGTTGCGGTTGAAGTGGTAGTCGTACTCGACGTTGTAGGTGTTGCGCTTGTCGACGGCGGGGTCGTCGTCGTCCTTGCTGTAGTCCCAACCGACATCGAACTGGTGCGGCCCCTTGCGCGTTCCGGCCAGCAGAGTGACCGCCTGGATGTCGTCGGAGCTGCCGTCGTCTTCCTGGTTGTAGCCGATGGCCAACCGCCAGTCCGCGGGACGGAACTGGAATGCCGCACCCCACGTGTCGCGGTCGTCCGACGGTGTCACGCCGCCTTCCTTGCGCTGCTTGAAGCCGCCGCCGATCAGCCAGTTCTCGGCATTGTAGGTGGCGGCGGCGGCCCAGTGATCGGCGCCGCTCTCCGAGGCGTCTACACTCCCGTCGAACTGCGCATCGAGCTCGACATGCAAGCCGCCCCAGTCGTTGGCGTACTTGATCATGCGCGCGAAACGGCTGGTGCCGCCGTCGTTGGCAGCCGCGTAAGCGTTGGACGTCGACGCGTTCCAGGGCAGGAAGTGGGCGCCGACGTTGTTGTCGAAGGCATCCGACTGCGAGCCCCCGGAAATCGAGCCGAACGGCCCGGCGATACCGACGTACGCCAAACGCGTGGCTTGGTTGGCCCCCTGATCCGTGTCGATGCCGAGCTCCCAGCGGCCGAACACCGAGCGGCCGTTGCCGACGTCGACGTCCGCTTTAAAACCGAAACGCGTGCCCTCATCCGATAGATTGGTCCGGTTGTCGACGCCGTCGTCATTGAAGTTGAGGCTGAAGCGCACCAAGCCGTAGACACTCACGTTCGGCACGGCCTCTTCCTGCGCGGACACGATCGATTGGGAGCCGATGGGCACCAGCGTGCCGGCCACGGCCACCGCGAGCAATTTCTTGTTCATTGCAGTGTTCTCCTTGAGAGAGTCATGACTTCACACGTATACGAGCGTCGCGTAGTCTGACCGTTCGTTGGCGAAAATGCAACACCCGTTTGTCACAAAAACCACAACATTGGCGGACATATCACGTTTGAGACTGACGAGTGTTGTAAATATGCAACAAAAGGCCAGGCGCCGACGTCGCCGCGTGCGGCCGCCCCCCGCCGGAGTGTCCCGCGGGGCCGGGCGCAGCGCGCGCCGAAGCCGACAGGTGCCGGCGAAGAACGCGCAGCCGCAGCCACGACCGCTGCTTTCGCTGCTGGGGGTGGCCGGGGGCGGCTGCGTTGAGGACCCGCGCGGGTCGTGGTATATAGCACGGCCGACTCCAGACGTCCCTGCGCGGGAACCTACATGACATGATGCTTGCCCGATTGGATCGCTTTCGGCGCGCTATGCTGGTGCCGGCGGTGGCTGCGCTCGGGCTGTCGGGCTGCGGGTTGTTCAAGCCCGATGCCGTTCCCGAGACGAACGAAGAGTGGTGGGCGGACTACGAGAAGACTGCCGATCCACCTGGCTTCCAGCTCGGTCCCTTCTTCGGACGCTCGCCCCGCGAGGACGTCCCCGAGCGCGCCACCACCGTCGACGATCCCGAGTACCAGGAGTATCTCGACTGGAAGGCCTGGCAGGACTTCCGCGACTACCAGGAGTGGAAGCGCGAGCAGGGGGCGAGCGGCGCAGCCGCCGGCAACGCGCCGACCACCGCTCCCGAGTAGCCCGTCCGGCACGGACGATCACGGCGAAAGCGTTGCGGGCGTCGGTGCCCGCGCTTCACGCTGCCTTCGGGCGCGATGCTCGTGGATCTGCTGCGGCGGCGCCGCTCGTGCTGCGACGCGCCGCCGCTGTGGTGTCTCGCTGGGGCGGCTGCTACTGCGGCGCGATCACCTCGTAGAGCAGCGCCAGTATGCGGTCGCCGGTGTCGCTCGCCTGGCCCGCCGCGTCCTGGACCCGCACCGCCGTCTCGTCCGTTTCCGTGGCGACCTTGACGTGGTAGAGGGTGTCGCCCATATCGATCTTGCCCTGCTTCCAGAAAGCAAGCTTGCCGAGGCCCTGCTTCTTGCGCTCGACGTCCTCGACGTAGCGCACGACGTAGACACCGTCGTTGCGGTCGCGGTCCTCGACGGTGAAACCGACGCGGGCCAAGGTCACACCCACCCGCCGCCACGCCCGCGGGAAGTCGTCGGACAGCATCATCACCATGTGGCCGTCGCCGGTCTGCTCGAGGCGCGCGTCCTGACGCGCGGCCGCAGGCCCCGGCACGGGCTCGAGTGGCCCGGCGAGGCGCGCATACGATTCGAGCTCGCCATAGAGCTGGTTGAGGATGCCGTTGGCAGCCTCGTTGGCGATGACGCCGCCCTTCCTGTCGCGCACCGTGACGACGACGCTGCTGCCCTCGTCGGCGAGCGCGACCCGGTACTGCTCGCCCGATTTTTTCCAGAACGCCAAGCCGCTTCGGCGTGCCTGCTCCGGTCGGGTATCCTCGATGAGATAGTAGCCGTCGTCTTTCTTGGTCTTCTTGACGCGCACCTCCATGCGCGCGAACGACTCCCCGACGTTGTTCCACGTCGGCTCGAGATCACCGTACACGCGCAGCCGCTGGTAGCCCGTGCCGCTGGGCTCCATCATCACGCGACCGGCCAGCGACGACGTGGTTCCGTACTTGGCGGCGCGGAATGCCTCGAAGTCACCGGCGTCGCTACCGCCGCGCTGCTGCCGCCAGGCGAGGAACTCCTCGAACTCCGCCCATTCCTCGAACTTGCGGAACTTTTCGAACTCTTCGAGCTCCTTCGAGCTGCTTGGTGTGGGCTCGCTGCCGGGAATGCTCATGCTCTCGCTCGAACGTACGCCGGTCAGGTCGGGTGGCACTTCGAGCGGGCGGCTGACGCTGGCCCCCTTGTAGGAGGGCGCGTTGGTGTTACAGCCGACGAGGCCAAGCGCCAGTGCCCACGCGGCGAGCGCCGGCCCGTAGCGCGTGGAGCACCGAACTCGGATACTGCGTTTCATGTTCGTCGAACCTCTGGGGCGGTGGACGCGTGTGGCAAAGCACGGTTCGGTCGCGTGCAAGCTGACGACCCGGCTCGACGGTCGGCGCACTGCGGATCTGCGGTCAATTCCACACCCTCGTTACGCGTTCCCTCGAATCCATGCGGCCCTGGGCCGCGCCGGGCACGGGCGGGGATTATACAAAATCCGCTCCTCCGCCGGGGGGTAGCGGTGTCGCCGCGACCCGGTGCCGGGCCCGCAGTGGTAACATTGCCGGGGGGTGCAGCGCCGGCGGCGGATGTATCGAATGCGCCCCAGCGCGGGGCGCAGCGCAGCCGACGCTCGCGTACACCCGCTCCCGATCTTCCATTGAGAGCAGCGCGATGGATAGCGAATTCAGACATCTAGGGCGGCCGGCCCAGGGCCCGAGTGCGGAGCTGGACACCTTCGCCCGGCCGCCCCACGTCACCTCGGTCAGCTTCCAGAGCGCCGAGCTGACCAGCCTGTGTCCGGTGACGGGGCAGCCGGATTTCGCCACCGTGCTCATCGAGTACCGGCCGCGCACGCTGTGTCTGGAGGGCAAGAGTCTCAAGCTGTACCTGTGGACCTTTCGGGAGCAGCGCATGTTCGCCGAGCAGCTCGCCGACACTATCGCCCGCGATGTGTTCAAGGCGCTGTCCCCGCATCACTGCAGGGTGACACTGACGCAGAATGTTCGCGGCGGCCTGCAGCTGACCGCGGTCGCGGAGTGCAGCGGCGACTGACGACCGGGACGGCTCGAGGCGGGCTCCGTGGACACTGACCAGCCAACGCTGCCGCGCTGCGCCACGCGCGTGACCGGCGTGATACTCGCCGGGGGACGCGCGCGGCGCATGGGTGGACGCGACAAGGGGCTGATCGAGGTCGGCGGGGCGCCCATGGTGCGTCGGGTGGCGGAGCGGCTCGCGCCCCAGGTGAGCGCCGTGCTGATCAACGCGAACCGCAACCTTCCCCGCTACGCTGCGCTCGGTTACCCGGTGGTGAGTGACGTCGTGGCCGGCTATCATGGCCCGCTCGCGGGCATGGCCAGCGCCCTGCAGGCGGCGCGGACGCCGCTGGTGGTGACCGTGCCGTGCGACTCGCCGCTGCTGCCCGGGGACCTCGTTGCGCGACTGTGCGCCGGTCTGGGGCGCGACGCCGTGATCGCCGTGGCCCACGATGGCGAGCGGATGCAGCCGGTGTTCAGCCTGCTGCGTACGGAGCTGCTCGAGGACCTGCGGGCGTGGCTCGCGTCCGGCGAGCGCAAGATCGATCGCTGGTATGCGCGGCACCCGCACAGCCTGGTGGATTTCTCCGACCATCCGGAGACCTTTGTCAACGTCAATACCCCCGAGGATCGCGCGGCCGTCGAGTCGAGGCTGGCGGAGGCAGACCGGTGACACGTACCCCCGTCGTCGGCTTCGCCGCCTACAGCGGCACCGGCAAGACCACGTTGCTGCGCAAGCTGATACCGCTGCTCAAGGGACGCGGGCTGCAGGTGGGTCTCATCAAGCACGCCCATCACACGTTCGAGATCGATACCCCGGGCAAGGACAGCTTTGAGCTCCGCAAGGCGGGCGCCGACAGGATCGTGGTGGCGTCGCGCCGGCGCTGGGCGTACATCGCGGAAACGCCCGAGCGTGATGAGCCTCGGGTGGACGAGCTGATTCCGCTGCTCGACGACGGCGCGCTCGATCTCATTCTGGTGGAGGGCTTCAAGGACGCGGATCTACCCAAGATCGAGCTGCACCGGCCGCGCACGGGCGTGCCGCTGCTCTGTGAGGACGATGACACGATTATCGCCGTCGCCACGGACCGGCCGCTTGCGGAGGCAATCGGCGTACCCCAGCTCGACCTCAACGACGTCGCGGCAATTGCCGATTTCGTCTGCGCGCGCTTCCTGCCGGCCCGACCGGGCGAGCCGGGGGACGCCTAGCTTCAGCGCCTGCACGCCGCCCGGCGGCTGGTCTTGATTTGGGGGCGTCGGCGTGCGACTCTTTTGCGTAGCGGGAGTCTATCGTGACGCGCCGGTTCGAGAGATGCGCGGCGATCGAGGTGCCCGCAGTCGATGCGCCATGTGCTGGACGGCATATCCCAGGCGCGGTTGGGGTACGCGGAGGTAGTCAAGCTTGGACGTCTTCCAAGAGGCTGAGCAGCTTAAACAGGTGCCGATGTTCGCGAAGCTCGATGCTTCGAAGCTGAAGCTGCTTGCCTTTACAAGCGAATCGGTCACCTTCCAGGACGGCGAAGTGCTGTTCCACGTCAACGATCCCTCCGATTCGGCCTACGTGATCATGGACGGCGAGGTCGAGATTCTCGCCGAGGCCGAGGGCGGTGAGCTGGTGCCGGTGGTGACGCGAGGTCGCAATGAGCTGATCGGCGAGATGGCGGTGTTGAGCAACGCACCGCGATCGGCAACGCTGCGGGCGAAAGGTGAGGTGACGACACTGCGCATCTCGAATGACGCCTTTCTCAAGCTGGTCTCCGAGAACGGCGATATCGCCCTCGACGTCATGCGCCAGCTGAGCGACAAGCTTGCCCGCTCCCACGCCCAGGTCGAGGCGCTCCAGTCCCGCCTGCAGCATTACGAGGGCGAGTGATCTTCCCGGCAAGGGAGGCCGGATCCCGGACTCACGGGTGGGCACCGGCCATTGCGCCCCGCATTGCGGTGCGGCCGCGGCGCACGTCATCTCTCGGCTGGGGACACTGCCGCGTCGAACTCGACACCGCCGACAACGCTCGGCCGCGCCGCACCGGCAGGCTGGGCAAAACGGGGTCACAACCGATTTCCGGCTCGAGTTCGGTGCTGACTTCGTTTTCTTGACGACTCGTTCGTGCCCGCTTTGCCGCTGACCCGCTCTGCACGAACGCCCCGCTGCCTGGTGTGTCGCAGCGCCACGCCGCGGGCGCCTGCTCGTGCGGAAACAGCAGCGTGCAGCGGTCGCGGGTGACGGAGACGGCCGCGCGGATGCCCGCCACGAGCGGCAGAGCGGCACTGCTCCCGAGGCCGCCGTGCGCATGATTCGGGAGCGATTCGTCGAGCTGTGGACACGCCACCGACGTGGCGAGGGCGGTGGCGAACCGCAGGCGCTGTTTCGCGAGCTGGTCGAGCGCTACGGCGAGGGCCATCGTCGCTACCACACCGCGCTGCACATCGAGCATTGCCTGACCGAGCTCGATCGCGTGCGCGGCGCGGTGCCCAACGACGACGCCGCGGAGATGGCGCTCTGGTACCACGACGCCGTCTACGATCCCAAGGCGAGCGACAACGAGCACCGCAGCGCCGAGCTGTTCAGCGACCACGCCGACGACGACCTGGCGCCGCAGTTCGTGGCCGACGTCCAGCGACTCATCATGATCACCGATCACGGCAACCGCCGACCGCGTAGCGATGACGAGCGGTACGTCGCGGACGTGGATCTAGCGAGCTTTGGGCTCGCTTGGCCAGATTTCCAGCGCGACAGCGAAAAGGTGCGCGCGGAGTACCCGCATCTGTCCGACGGCGCGTTCGCGTCGAACCACTGCCGCTTTCTGCAGTCGCTGCTCGAGCGCAGCCGCATCTACGCCACGGAGGTCTTCTATCGGCGCTACGAAACCCAGGCGCGAGAGAACATCGCGCGACTGCTGGCGTCGTTACGAGGTCTGCGAGACGTGGTCTGAGGGAGCCCGCCGGCGGGGGAGACGAATGGCGTCAGCGGGCTGAGCCGTTGTTGAGCGATGCTGCTCCCGCGGGCCCGTTCTCGTCCCCCGCAGCGAGCGTGTAGATGCCCACGGGTCCCCTGCGACCGCGCACCGTGAGAGTGCCGATCGGGCGGAACGAGAAGCGCTCCGAGGCGGCCAACGCCTGAGTGCGCTCCGAGATCAGCACGCGGGTGCCGTGCTCTTTGTTCGCCTTCTCGAGCCGTGCCGCGAGGTTGACGTCGTCGCCGTGCACGGTGTAGCCCAGCCTCTCCGGTGTGCCGACCAGACCGCCCACTACCTCGCCCGTGGCAATCCCGACGCGCGCTTTGAGCCGAATGCCTTCACCGAACGTACGCCGCGCCAGCAGCCGCTGTATCTCGACGGCGGTGTCGATGGCGTGAGCGGCGTGATCGGGCTGCAGCTTCGGCATGTTGAAGCTGGCGAGTATGGCGTCGCCCTGGAACTGGCAGATGACGCCGTGGTGGCGGCGGATGGGCTCGGCCACGGCGGCGAAGTAGTCGTTGAGGGTGGTGACCAGCGCTTCCGGCGTCAGTGATTCGCCGATGGCGGTGAACCCCTCGAGATCGACGAACAGAATGGTGGCTTCCCCGGTCTCGCCCTGCCCGGCCTGCGCCGGTTGGTCGGCGCGGGTAATTCGCTCGACGATCTCATCGGGGACGAAGCGGGAGAGGTCGTGCGCGGCGGAGGCCTCCACCACGGACCGCACCAGCAGGCGATGGGCGCGGGCGATGGCCACGGCCAGGATGGCCGTCACCATCAGCACGGAGATGATCTTGTCGAACTCTGCACCGATCAGCACCTTGCTCGACGTCATGTACTCGATGTAGTCGCGCGTGACCGGCATGTCTTCGACGCTGAAGTCGATGGCATACAGGGCGAGAAACATCCATCCCAACGAGGCGGCGATGTCGGCCAGGACGACGAAGCCGACCTCGAAGCGCAGCGCGCGAAGGGCGATGAAGATGAACACGTAGAGCAACGTCGGAGCCTTGAGGTAGAACGCCGGCGGCTGCTCGTACTGCAAGTGAAAGCTCCATATCAGGCCCAGCAAGAGGGTCATGTCGGCGATGACCGACACAACGAGCATCCAGTACGGCAGGGCGCGCCGATAGGCGAGCACCAGCCGTACGATGGTGAAGGTGAAATAGGCGCCCAGCGCCCACGGCACCGGCTCGAAGCGGGCCTGCTCGGGAAACGTCTTCGGTGAGACGGCATAGAGCGCGGTGAACGTGAGCAGCACGCCGAGCTGGATCCAGCCGATCAGGATCTCGCTGTCCTGCTGCTGACGGGTAATGCGCTCGCGCACACGCGCGGGCAGCCGTTGGTAATCGGGCTGGCCGCCGACCCGGCGCTTTCGGCTGCGGACGAGATCTGCCAAACGCACGATGTTGCGCCTCCTCGCGGTTGAGCGGCCGCCGGCCGGCCCGTGCGCGGCCGGTTGCCGACGTTTCACGTTCCCCGCGGGGCCGCCGCGCCCCCGACGGGACGTGCCGGTCCGCTGTCGCCAGGGCGACCCGCAATGTAACCCACAAATGGAGCCAGAGGTGACCCGCGACGCACGGGCAAAGCGGCGGTTGCCCCGCCGCCGGCGTAGTGTGTACCCTGAGCGCTGACGAGGACGCGAGGCGGGCTAAGGTGGGAGCGATCGATCGCCTGGACGGCACGCGGGTGCTGGTCTACAGCCATGACAGCTTTGGTCTAGGCCATCTGCGCCGGTGCCGGACCATTGCTCACCATCTCGTCGACGTCTACAAAGGATTGAGCGTTCTCATTCTCTCCGGTTCCCCGATCATAGGCAGTTTCGATTTCAAGGCGCGCGTGGACTTCGTGCGCGTTCCCGGCGTGATCAAGCTGCACAACGGCGAGTACACGTCACTCGCATTGCACATCGACCTGGATCAGACGCTGGCCATGCGCACCTCCATCATTCGGCACACGGCCGAGACATTCGCGCCTCACCTGTTTTTGGTCGACAAGGAGCCGCTGGGCCTGCGGGGAGAGGTTGCCGAAACGCTCGCGCTGCTCAAGTCGCGCGGCACGACCAACGTGCTCGGGCTGCGCGACGTCATGGACGAGCCGCGGCTGTTGCGCCGCGAGTGGCGGGACAAGGAGGTCATGCCCGCGCTGCGGGATCTGTACGACGAGATCTGGGTGTACGGTATCGCGCAGATGGGCGACCCGCTGCGCGACGTGGACGCGCCCGCTGCGGTGCTGGCCAAGACCCATTTTACGGGCTATCTGCGGCGCGACGCCCCACGCGAAGCGCTGCCGCATCCGGAGGTGAGCATCGCGGAGCCGTATCTCCTGGTGACGCCCGGAGGCGGTGGCGACGGTGAGCTGGTGATCGACTGGGTGCTGCGCGCCTACGAGCAGCACGATGACATTCCGTACCCCGCGCTCGTGGTCTTCGGGCCCTTCCTCGCCGCCGGTCTGCAGGAGGAGTTCCGCGCCCGCGTCGCGGCGCTGCCCGCCGTGCAGGCCATCACCTTCGACAGCCATATGGAGAGCCTGGTGGCGAACGCCGCGGGGGTGGTCGCCATGGGTGGCTACAACACCTTCTGCGAGATCATCTCGTTCGACAAGCCGGCCATTCTCGTGCCCCGCGAGACGCCTCGCCAGGAGCAGCTGCTGCGCGCCCGGCGCGGCGAGGCGCTCGGGCTGGTGCGCATGCTGCGCGCCGACGGTGGCCGCGACGCCGGCGTCATGGCGCGCGCGCTGCGCAGCCTGCCGTCGCAGTCGCGTCCTTCCGCAGCGCGTGTCGGCGGTCTGCTCGACGGCCTGCCGGCGATTGATCATCGTGTCTACTCGCGCGTCAGCGGACAGACATCTCTGCCGAGCTCGGCCACCGCGTTGTCGTGACGGGCAATGAGCGCGGGGTGTGATCCTCGCCACACTTGCGGCGCCGGCGGTGCGGCGGGCAGCGGTTGCGCGGCGCGGCTCCCGGCGACGACGCCGACCCGGCGAGCACGCCGCGCCCATCTCGCCCATGGCTCGCTGAGCCGTGCGCGCTAGCGCCTTGTTCCCCGCAGTGGGGCTGGGCGGGCTCCTGCGCTCGTGATCGACCGCACTCCGCGGACGCGGGTGATGCTCTATGTGCAGCACCTGCTCGGTGTCGGTCATCTGCAGCGCGCCGCCGTGCTGGCGCGCGCGCTCGCGGCGGCCTGCCACAAGGTCGAAGTCCTCTGCGGCGGCGTCGCCGTGCCCGACATCGACTTCGGGGGCGCAGCGGTAACGCAGCTGCCGCCGATCCGCAGCGACGGCGCGGACTTCTCGCGCCTGCTGACCGGCGCTGGGGAGGTCGTCGACGACGCCTACGCCGCGTCGCGCCGCGCGCGGCTGCTCGAGGTGGTGCGCGACGGTCGGCCGGACGTGCTGATCATCGAGATGTTCCCGTTCGGCCGGCGCCAGATGCGCTTCGAGCTGCTGCCATTGCTCGACGCGGTCTGGCAGATGACACCCCGGCCGCTCGTCGCCTGCTCCGTTCGCGACATTCTGCAGATCAAGCGTGACCCGGCGCGGCGGGCGGAGATCGTCGCTCTGGTTGCGTCGCGTTTCGACCGCGTGCTGGTACACGGTGATCCGGCTTTCGCGCGCCTCGAGGAAACGTTTCCGGAGGCGGTACAGATCGCGGACAAGCTCGTCTACACGGGATTCGTCGTCGAGCCGACCCCGCAGCCGGTGGTGACGCCGGCGCTTGGCGCCGATGAGGTGATCGTCTCCGCCGGTGGCGGTGCGGCCAGCGGTGCCCTGTACCGGTGCGCGCTGGCGGCTCGGCCGCGCTGCGCGCTGCGGCAGGCCCGCTGGCGCTTGCTCGTCGGACCGAACGTCGCCCGGGAGGAGTTTCAGTCGCTCGGCGAGTCGGCGCCCGCCGGGGTGATCGTCGAGCGCAACCGCTCGCGCGGCGAGTTTCGACAGCTGCTCGCGGCCTGCGCCGTGTCGATATCCCAGGCGGGCTACAACACCGTCATGGATCTGCTGGCGGCGGATACCCGCGCCGTGCTGATTCCCTTCGTGGGTCCCGGTGAGACCGAGCAGCTGCTGCGCGCGCAGCGTCTCGAGGCCCTGGGGCTGGCCGAGCGCGCCGACGAGGGCACGCTGTCCGCAGACGCCCTCGCGAGAGCGGTGGAGCGCGCTCTCGCGCGTCCCCGGCCCGCGATGACCCTCGATCTCGGCGGTGCCGCCAGGAGCGCCCAGCTGATTCGCCGGCTCGCCTGCCGCTGACCGCCGCGTTTCAACGCCGTCTCCGAAAGTGGAGCGAAAGAGTCAGCTCCGCGAGCGCCCGCGCGGCGCGCGTCGCCGGCCGCCAGCCACCAGCGACACGTTCAAACGCCGCAGCAGCAACGTGCCGTCGTTCTGCATGTCGAAGACGTGCGCGCAATCCCAGCGCAGCTTGAACGGCGGCTTTGCGCGCATGTCCCATGCCGTCGCCAGGCTCAATGCCGCCCGAATCACCCCCTTGTGGGTAACGGCCACCAGCGGCTGGTCCGACGCCGCGCGCGCGGCGACGAATCGCCGCAGGCGCCGCCGCACGGCGCGCGGGCTCTCGCCGCCGGGCGGTTGAAAGTCGAGGCCGCGCTGCTCGTTAGCCGCCATCGCTTCGCCGAGTGCGACGCGGAGCTCACCGAGCACGGCACCTTCCCACGTGCCCCAGTCCATCTCGATCAACGCGGCGTCGGGCCGGGGCTCGTGTAAGCCGAGCAGCGCTGCTGTCTCGCGCGCTCGGCCGAGCGGACTCGTCCGGCAGCGCGCCGCGCTGAGCTCGTCCGGCAGCCGCCAACGCGCTACCTCGTCGCGTCCCTCGGGGCTCAACGGAACGTCGGTACGGCCCTGGATGCGCCCCTCGGCGTTCCAGGCCGTCGGGCCGTGGCGGATGAATGCGATCCAGCTCACCGCCAGTCCGTGGCGGCCGGGGAGTGGCGCAGCGCAGCCGTCGTCACGGGCACCTCGCGGCGTGAACGCGCCGGGCATCGCTCAGGATGGTATCGAGGCGCGCCGCGGCGGCGTGTATGTCGTGGCGGCCGCGGATCCGCGCGCGCGCCTGGCGGCCCAGCCGCGCGCGGCGCCGCGGATCGTCGAGCAGTGCGCGCACCGCCCCGGCGAAACGGCTGGTATCGTGGACCGGTACCAGCAGCCCCGACGTGTCATGCTCCACGACGTCCGGTACGCCGCCGGTGCACCCGGCGACGACCGGCAAGCCGCACGCCTGGGCTTCCATGAGCGCCATGCCGTAGGCCTCGTTGACCGCCGGCCACACGTAGAGATCGCACTGCCGAAGCAGCGGAAACAGGTCGGCGTGCGAGAGTTGGCCGGCGAAGCAGACGCGACCGGCCGGAAGCGCGGCGAAGGCCGCCGCCACCTGCGGCCGGGCCGCGCCATCGCCGACCACGACGAGCCGCCAGTCGCTGTCGACGATCTCTCGCAGGGCGTCGGCGAGCTCGACGAACGAGCGCAGCTTGTCGCCGGCGCGCATGCGCGCCGTGGCAATCAGCCAGGGCACGTCCGGGGAGAGCCCCAGACGCGCTGCTGCCTGCCGGCGCGTCAGCGCCCCGCCGAGGCGGTCGCATGCTGCGGTGTCGAGAAACGGGGGCAGCAGAGCGAGCCGCTCGGGCTCCGCGAGCAGGGGCAGCAGGCAGTCGCTGTCGGCGCGGTTCAGGCCGACAACGGCATCGGCGCGCGCAATTGCGGCGCGCGCCTGGCGGTGGCCCGACGCCCAGCGTCCGCCGTCCTGCTTGGGGGCGAAGGAGGCCTCCGCGATGACATAGGGGATGGCGAGCGCATCGGCGACGAGCGGCCCTATCCAGTCCGGGGCCTTGTGGTACAGGTGGTAGGTGAACCAGATATCCGGCCGCGCCTCGGCGGCGGCCGAGCGAAAGCGCTTGATCAGTCGCTCGGCGATGCGCGCGCCAAGCTGTTGCAGGCGTCGCTGCCGGACGGTGTCCCCGGCGCCGTCCCAGGTGCGCAGGCGGGCGGCCAGCGTGACGCGGTGGCCGGCCGACGCCAGCGCGCCCATCAGCAGTCGCGCCATCAGCCGGTCGCCCGAGGGGTTCGGATGCAGCGGCGGCTTGAGTGGTGCGTAGAAGGCGATGTTCACGTCGGCGGCGTCAGCCCGAGACGGACGGCCAGGGCGTCGATGCCATCGGCCATCGAGAATTCAGCGCGCACGCGGCGGAACCCTGCGTGGCCCAGCGCGGCGCGCCGCCCGGGGTCGCGGATGAGCGCCGCGAGGGCGCGGGCCAACGCCCGGCTGTCCGCCGGGGGCACGAGCACGCCGGTCACGCCGTCGTGCACCAGCTCCGGCACGCCCGAGACGTTGGTTGCGACGCAGACCAATTTCTGGCTCTGCGCCTCCATCAGGACGTTGGGTAAGCCATCGCGGTCGCCGTCGGCGGCGATGCGTGATGCCAGCACGAACAGATCGGCGCACCGGTAGGCATCGAGCAGCCGTTGCTGGGTGGCCGGTCCGTGCCAGGTGATGCGCTCGGCCAGGCCCAGCCGCTGCGCCCGACGCCGCAGCTCGTCGAGCAACGCTCCGCCGCCGAAGTGATCGAGCCGCCAGGAGACCGTTGGGGGCAGCGCCGCCAGGGCATCCAGCAGATCGCCGTAGCCCTTCTTGGGCACCGCGCGCCCGACGGAGAGCAGCCGCACGGGGTGGTCAGGGTCCCTGCCATCGGCGTCGGAGCGGCCGTCGTCGGGCGCCGGGAACCGATGGAAGTCTACGCCGTGGTAGACTAGGCCGATGGTTTGCGGTCGCGTGGACAGTGCGCCCAGATGATCGGCATTGGCACGCGCACACGTGACCAGGAAGGCACAGTCGGCCAGCTTCTCGCGCTTCTCCCACTCCGGCGTCGTCCAGATGTCCTTGGCGTGGGCCGAGCATGACCAAGGCAGCCCCGTGAGCATCGCCGCGTAACGGGCCACCGATGCCGGCGTGTGGAGAAAATGCGCATGCAGCCCCTGCACCGTCGGCTGCAGCTCGGCCGCCAGCACGAGCGCCTGACCGAAGCGCCGAATCCGGTTGCGCGTCGGGTCGCGGCGCAGGTCCTTGAGCCAGACTGCTCGCGCGCGCCGGTAGCCGGGAAGACGGCGGGCCCGACGCCACCCCTCGAGCACGCGCCGCGGCTCGTCGTGGAGGTATTCCGGCAAGTAGCGGACCGGCGCACGGACGGCGCGATGCACCGGGTGCACGTCGCGATCGCTCGGATGCCGAAGCGAGATGATCGTCGCCGTGAGACCGCGTTCCTCGAGGGCCTGTATCTCCTGGGCGATGAAGGTTTCCGACAGTCGCGGATACCCTTTGACAACGATGGCCAGATGTCTTGACATAGGCGCGCCCGGAACCGGGCTCGGGCGGGTTGGCGGCCGCGTCTGCCTCCGCTCGTGAGACGGCGAGTTTCATCAGACGCGAGACGCCGCTTCGGGTAGGCAGTATACTCGCTGGCGGAGGTCGCTCGCGAGTGGAGCTGACACGGCGGATGCGGTGGCGGGCCAGGGAACGATGAAAGACGAAAAGCTCGAACCAAACATATATCGCTATATCCTGAAGTACACCCTGAAGGATCAGCTATTTCTTCTGTTGTTGACCGTGATATCGATGCCTTTCGTCTATATCTCGCTCGACATTCCCAAGACGATCATCAACAAGGCCATCGGCGGGGTGGACATCCCCGAGGCGATCCTCGGCTTTGAAGTCGACCAGATCGACTACCTGCTGGTACTGAGCTTTTTGTTTCTCGGGCTGATCACCCTCAACGGCGGCTTCAAGTACTACCTCAACGTCTACCGCGGCGTGCTCGGTGAGCGCATGCTACGCCGGCTGCGTTACGACCTCTACGCGCGCATCCTGCGCTTCCCGCTGCCGCACTTCAAGCGCACCTCCCAGGGCGAAATCATCCCCATGATCATGGCGGAAACCGAGCCGCTCGGGGGCTTCATCGGCGAATCGTACTCGCTGCCGGCCTTTCAGGGAGGGCTGCTGATCACCTACATGTTCTTCATCTTCTCACAGAGCTTCTGGCTCGGGCTGGCGGCGGTTGCGCTGTATCCCCCGCAGATGTGGCTCATTCCCAAGCTGCAGATGCGGGTGAACGCGCTCAATAAGGAGCGCGTGCGAACGGCGCGCAAGGTGGCCGACCGCATCGGCGAATCCATATCGGGTATCACGGAGATCCATGCGCAGGACACGAGCCAGTACGAGCGCGCAGACGTCGCCAGCCGGCTCGGCACGATCTTCGAGATTCGCTACGAGGTCTACAAGAGAAAATTCTTCATCAAGTTTATCAACAACTTCCTGGCCCAGGTCACGCCGTTTTTCTTCTTTTCGATCGGCGGCTATTTTGTCATCAACGGCCGTCTCTCTCTCGGTGCGCTGGTGGCGGTGCTGGCGGCGTACAAGGATATCTCCGATCCGTGGAAGGAGTTGCTCAAGTTCTACCAGATCTCCGAAGACGTGCGCGTGAAATACCAGCAGGTCATCGAGCAGTTCCAGCCGGAGAACATGTTCGCGTCGCGTCTGCTCGATGAGACCCCGGAAAGCGTCGAGCCGCTGTCGGGGACTCTCGTCGCCTCCAATCTCGTCTACAGCGAGGACGACATCGTCAAGAGCATCGACGGCATGAATTTCCGCTGCGACGTGCGCAGCAGCACCGGCATCGTCGGGCTGGCCGGCAGCGGCAAGGGCGAGCTGGCCATGCTGGCCGGGCGTCTGATGATACCCACGGCCGGCCGCATCACCGTCGACGAGAAGAACCTCTCGGATCTGCCCGAGGCGATCACGGGTCGACGCATCGCCTATGTTGGCCAGAATGCGCACATGTTCTCGGGCTCGGTGGGTGACAACCTCTTCTACGGCCTCAAGCATCGGGCTATGGATTCGCCCGCTTACGAAGGCGCGGCGTCCAAACAGCGCGACCACTACGTCAAGGAGGCGCGGGCTTCCGCCAACTCCGATGCCGACGTCAACGCCAACTGGATCGATTTCGCGTCGGCGGGCGTCGACGATCTCGAGGGCCTCGTCGCCAAGTCCCTGAAGATCCTCAAGGTGGTCGGCATGGAAGAGGACGTCTACAACCTGGGGCTGTACGGGACGGTCGATCCCGACGCCCGGCCGGAGCTCGCGGCACGGATACTGGAGGCGCGCGCGGCGCTGCGCGACCGGGTGCGGGACCCGAAGATGGCATCGCTGGTCGAGCTGTTCGACAGCGACAAGTACAACACGAACATGACCGTTGCCGAGAACATCCTCTTTGGTACGCCGATCGATCCCTCGTTCCATGTCGAGCGATTGGCCACCAACGCGCAGGTGGTGCAGGTGCTCAAGGATACGGACCTGTACACCGATTTCATCAAGTTGGGCCGGCGGCTGGCCGAGATCATGCTCGATCTGTTCGCGGACGTTCCGGCCGACAGCGAGCTTTTCGAGCAGTTCAGCTTCATCAGCTCGGACGACCTGCCGGCGTTTCACAGCCTGCTCAAGCGTACCAGCGCCGATGACATCGAGGCGCTCAGCAGTGAGGATCGCGACATGTTGTTGTCGCTGCCCTTCAAGCTCATCCCGGCACGACACCGACTGGGCCTCATCGACGATGCCTTCCAGGCGCGGCTGCTCAAGGCCCGCGAGGCGTTGGGCGCAGCGCTCGGGAAGGACAACGACTCGGTTCGCTTCTTCGATCCGGAGGGGTTCAACTCGACGATCTCGATTCAGGACAACATCCTGTTTGGCAGGCTGGCCTACGGTCAGGGTCAGGCGCAGGCGCGGGTAGGCGAGCTCATTCGCGAGACGGTGGACACCCTCGATCTGCGCGAGGACATCATCCGCGCCGGACTCGATTACGAGGTCGGCATTGCCGGCGCCCGGCTGTCGCTGGCGCAGCGCCAGAAGATCGCCATCGGCCGCTGCCTGATCAAGGATCCCGATATGCTCATCATCAACGATGCGACGGGTGGTCTCGATCCATCGGCCGAGAACAGGATGGTCGACCAGCTCATCGGCTACATGCAGGGGCGGGGACTGCTGTGGGTGCTGGGCAGGCCGGAGCTGGCCAATCGCTTCGACACGATTATGGTCGTCGAAAAGGGCCAGGTTGCGGAGCATGGACCGCGCGAGGACGTCACGCGGGCGGGCTCGAGCTTCGAGCGCTTGCTGGAAGTGGAGTAGTGGGGCGTTACTTGTAGGGGTCGGCGGCGTCGCGCAGCCCGTCGCCGAAGAAGTTGAACGCCAGGATGGCGATAATCACCGGAACCACCGGGAGCATCAGCCACGGGTAGACCGCAACGACGTTGATGTTCTGAGCCTCGTTGAGCAGCACACCCCAGCTGGTGATCGGAGGTCGCAGGCCGAGCCCAAGAAAGCTCAGTGCCGTCTCGCCGAGAATCATCGCCGGAATCGACAGCGTGGCCGAGGCGATCATGTGGCTCATGAACCCCGGCAGCAGGTGGCGGCCGATGATTCGCCGGGGGCGCGCTCCCATCAGCTGCGCCGCCGTGCAGTAGTCCTCTTCCCTGAGCGCGAGCAGCTTGGAGCGCACCGCGCGCGCGAGCCCCGTCCAGTCGAGCAGCGCGAGAATCACGGTAATCCCGAAGAAAACCAGAAGCGGGCTCCAATTGACGGGGAGCACGGCCGAGAGCGCCATCCACAGCGGCAGCTCCGGGAACGAGCGCAGAATCTCGATCACTCGCTGAACCACGGTGTCGACCAGCCCACCGTAGTAGCCGGCGATACCCCCGATGACGACGCCCAGGGCAAAACTGATGACGATGCCGACCAGGCCGATGGTGAGCGAGATGCGCGAGCCGTGAATGATGCGTGAGAACATGTCGCGGCCGAGGCGATCGGTGCCGAGCAGGAAGAAGGTGCCGTCCTCGGCCGGGCAAACGAGATGAAAGCGCGCCGGCCACGCTCCCCAGAACTTGTAGGGATCTCCTTGGCAGAAGAACCGCAGCGGCTGCACGTCCGCGGTGTTCGCGGCGTACTTGCGTTTCATGGTCTCGAAGTCGAAGGTCGACTCGAAGCCGTACACGAACGGTCCGATGAACTGTCCCTCGTGGAACAGATGCAGACGTTGAGGCGGTGCGTAAATGTAGTCGGTGAAGCGGGACTGCAGCTCGTAAGGCGCTACGACTTCGCTCAGCATGGCGGCGCCGTACATCACCAGCAGCACCAGGCCGGACACCACGGCCAGCCGATGGTGCTTGAGCTTCCACCACATCAGCTGCCACTGCGACGCGAAGTAGTAGCGCTCCTGCTCCCGGGTCAGCGCCTCGATCGAGTGCGGATCGAAGGGCTTCGTCGAGACGAAATGCTCGAGGGGCGCCTTGGGTGTCGTAGTGCTCAACGTGTCACGCCTCCCTGGAGCCGAATGCGGGGATCGAGGGCGGCGAGCAGCAGATCGGACACCAGCACGCCGACGACCGTGAGGAATGCCAAGAACATCAGGAACGACCCTGCCAGATACATGTCCTGGCTCTGCAAGGCGCTGAGCAGCATGGGACCCGTGGTCGGCAATGACAGCACGACCGCCACGATCTCGGCGCCGGAGATGATGCTCGGCAGAATCGTGCCGATGTCAGCAATGAAGAAATTGAGCGCCATGCGCAGCGGGTACTTGACCAGGAGCTTCATGCGCGGCAGCCCCTTGGCCAACCCCGTGATCACGTATTGCTTCTGCAGCTCATCGAGCAGGTTGGCGCGGAGCCGACGGATCATGCCCGCAGTGCCGGAGGTGCCGATGACCACCACCGGAATCCACAGGTGCTCGAGGACCGACAAGAACTTGTCCCAGCTCCACGGCTGGTCGATGTACGACGGATCCATGAGACCGCCGATGGAGGTGCCGAAGTAGACGTTGGCGAGGTAGAGCATCACCAGGGCGAGTAGAAAGTTCGGTGTGGCAAGACCGATGAAGCCCAGAAAGGTGAGTCCGTAATCGCCCCAGCTGTACTGATGCGTCGCGGAGTAGACGCCGATCGGGAAGGCGACGATCCACGTGAAGATGATGGTCACGAAGGAGACGATGACGGTGAGGAACATGCGGTCCCCCACGACGTCCATCACCGGCAGGTCATACTCGAACGAAAAGCCGAAGTCCCAGTGGAGCATGCCCCACAGCCAGTACAGGTACTGCTGATAGAGCGGTTTGTCGAGACCGTAATGCTGCCGAAGGAATCGAATCTTCGCCTCGTCGACGGATTCACCCTGGCTCTGCAGTTCGGCGATATGGCTCTCGAGGTAGTCGCCGGGCGGCAATTGAATGATGACGAAGACGATGATGCTGATGGCCAGCAGCGTCGGTATCATCATCAGCACACGCCGAATGACGTAGCTGAACATGTCCATCGTGCCGGACTCCCTCGCCGTGTGCCCTGCGGCTCAGCCGCTCGACGACCGACGGGGTTCGCTGAACCAGAACGTGTCCGGGCGATAGATGCCGAAATACGCCCCAGGCTCCCAGTTGTAGATGCCTTCCTTGGGTACGTTGTTCAGATTTTTGTTGACCACGACCGGTTGCCGGGCCCCGGACACGATGCCGATGCTGAAGATCTGCTCCGCGTGCAGATCGAGGATTTCGTGCCAGATCGTCTCCTTCTGCTCGCGGGTGGAGGCCTCCCGCCAGGCGGCGTTCAGCTCGGCGAGACGCTGACCCTCCGGAATATCGGGGGCTTCGCCGGTCTGTCCTTTGGTCTCGAAGAACTGCCCCCACTTCGGCCACTGCAGCTGCTCCTGAGATGTGGGGGCGAACTCCCGCGGGCTCATGTTGGCGTTCGGAATGCCGTTTTCGACGCCTTTCCATACCGACATCATCGCCTCTCCGGCATAGACGCGATTGCGGAACACCTCGCGTTGCGACGGCTTGGTGTAGAGCTTGATGCCGGCCTTGAGCCAGCTGTCGTGCACCAGTTCGAGAATGTCGCTCTCCTCTGTGCTCTCGCCGGCGGTCTGCACGACGATCTCCAGCGGCCGGCCATCGGACATCAGCCGCACACCGCGATCGTCGCGCTCCGTCAGGCCGATCTCGTCGAGCAGGGCATTGGCCTTGGCCAGGTCGAACTCCGCGAAGTTCTTCTGGTACTTCGGCTTGAACAGGGGGCTTTCGGGAAGCACCGTGTTGTTGCTCTCGATCACCGAGCCGAAATAAATCACCTGATTGATCTCCTTGCGGTCTACGGCAAGGGAGAGCGCGCGTCGCAAGCGGGGGTCGCGGGCCAGCGCGCGCCACACCGGATCGGCGCTGTTGAGGTTGGGGTACAGAGCCGTCTGCGATCCCGAGACGTGCCGCCACAGGCGGACCTCGTAGTCGTTGCGCTCCGCGCCGTCCTTGAGAAAGGGAAAGTTGTCGAGTCTCAGGTAGCGTGCCTGCAGATCGGATTCTCCAGAGCCGGTCTTGGCTGGCACCAGCGACGAGCTGGCGATGTTGAGAACCACGGTGTCTATGTAGGGTAGCTGGCGCCCCAGCTGATCGACGCGATGGAAGAACGGGTTGCGCACGAACACGAAGCGCTCCGAGGGCATCGCCGTGGTGTTCAGCCACGGCTGCAAAACCGGCAGATCGGGATTGTCGAAGCGATAGAGCTTGTCGTAGCGGTGGTGAAGCCCCGCCCAGTTGCGCGAGCCCGACTCGTCGACGAGCTCGGCCAGCTTGGCCTCGTCGGTGTACTTGGCGTGAAACTGTTTCAGGTAGTGAGCCGGCCTGTAAATGTAAAGGGGCAGGGCGCCGGCCAGCGTCACCAGAAAATAGGGGTTGGGCTTGGACCAGGAGTAGCGCAGGGTGTGTTCGTCGAGGAACTCCACCTTCGGCGGCTCGTCGTCGACGAACAGCTCCCGCTCCGGACCGAACGGCGACAGCGTTTCGTTATTGGCAACGTCCTCCCAGTAGTAACGAAAGTCTTCGGCGGTGAAGGGATGTCCGTCGGACCACTTGTGTCCCTTGCGCAGGTGCATCGTGAACACGCGGTCGTCCTCGACATCGATACGCTCGAGGATGTCGGGCTCGATCTCGAGCTCTTTGTTGTACCTCACCAGACGTGCATAGCCGTACACGGACATCATGCGAATGTCGCGCGATTTGCCCATCAGAAGGCGCAGCTCGCCGCCGTACTCGCCTGGTTTCAGATCCGAACCGTCGAGCGTGGTCACGTGGGGCGTCTCGGGGAGGCGCTCGCTGAGCGGGGGCAGCTCGCCCGCCTTGACCCGCTCGACGAGCGAGGGGATCTCGTCGGCGACCGCGAGAGCAGGAGCGCCGACGAGCGATACGGCGGCGAGACCGAGCGCGGCCGCCGCAGTCAGGCAATAATCCTTCAGCTTCATTGTGGAATATCTCCTTGCTGTGCCCCGGCGACGGCGCGTACGGAGTGCCCGTCACCGAGGTCGACCATGCCGGTCGCAACCTCGTCGACAACGGTGAACGGCTCAGGCCATGCGGCGGGATCCGAGGAGCGCGTCTCCATCACTAACTCGAAATCGAGGCGCCTGTCCAGATCCGGAAATGGCACCGCTGCCAGCAATGCCCTCGTGTACGGATGCACGGGGTTACGAAACAATACCTCCCGCGGCGCCGTCTCGACAAGACGGCCGCGGCACATCACCCCGATACGGTCGGCGACGTAATCCACCACCGCGAGGTTGTGAGAGATGAAGAGGTAGGTCAGCCCGAGCCGCTCCTGAAGATCCTTGAGCAGGTTCAGAATCTGGGCCTGAATGGAGACGTCGAGCGCCGAAACCGGCTCGTCGCAGATCAGCAGGTCGGGCTGAAGCGCAAGCGAGCGGGCAATACCTATGCGCTGGCGCTGTCCGCCCGAGAAGCTGTGCGGGTAGCGGCTGAGGAAGCGGGGGTCGAGTCCCACGACGCGCATGAGGTCCTGGGCGGTCTGCGCCTGCGATGCCGCGTCCCCGATCTCGTGGATGATGAGCGGCTCGCGCAGAATGTCGAATACGGTCATGCGGGGGGAGAGCGAGCCGAACGGGTCCTGGAAGATGAACTGCATCCTCTTTCGGAACTCCAAGAGGGCATCGCCCTCGAGGGCCAGCACGTCGACGATCGTGCCACGATCGTTGTAGAGCACCTCGCCGCTGTCGGGACGGATGGCCCGCATCAGTATCTTGGCCAGCGTCGTCTTGCCGCAGCCGCTCTCGCCGACGAGCCCGAAACACTCGCCCGGCTGGATCGTGAACTCCACGTCGTCGACTGCCTTGATCCGCGCGTCGCCGCCGCCGCCACTGCCCCGCTTGCGGATCTCGAAGGTGCGGTTCACGTGGCGAACCGCCAGGTGCGGGCCGTCATCGGTGGCCGACGCCGGCCAGGGCTCGCGCCGGGACAGAAACGCACCCACCTCGCTATGCACCTCGCGCACGGGCACCAGCCGCTCACCGTCCTTCATGTCGAAGTGCGGCACGGCGCGCAGCAGGGCCTGCAGGTAGGGGTGTCCCGGGTTGGCGAATATGTCCTGCGCCGTGCCGCTCTCCATCACTTCGCCGTGATACAGCACGACGACTTCTTCGGCGATGTTCGCCACGACCCCGAGGTCATGGGTAATGATGAGCACCGCCATCCCGAGCTCCGCCTGCAGATCGAGGATGAGCTTGAGTATTTGCGCCTGGATGGTCACGTCCAGCGCCGTCGTCGGCTCGTCGGCGATGAGCAGCGCCGGATGGCAGATGAGGGCCATGGCGATCATGGCGCGCTGACGGAGCCCGCCCGAGAGCTCGAAGGGATAGGTCCGCAGCGCCCGATCCGGGTGAGGGAAGCCGACCATGCCCAGCATCTCGACGGTCAGCGCCATGCCCTCGCGTTTGCCGACTTCGCGGTGCAGGAAGAGCGCCTCGCTGATTTGGTCACCGATGGTGTGCAGTGGCGACAACGACACCATGGGCTCCTGAAAGATCATGGAGATACGCCCGCCGCGAATGGCGCGCATGGTCGCCGAGTTGCGCTCGAGCTTGGCGATGTCGATCGGTCTGTCGGGCTTGCTCGGATTGTGCAGCAGAATCTGCCCGGCTCCGATGCGCGCCACCTCGGGGAGGATGCCCTGGATCGCCTGCGCCGTCACGGTCTTTCCCGAGCCGGACTCGCCGACGAGGGCCACCGTGGCACCCTGACGAATGTCGAACGACACGCCGCGGACCGCTTCCACCACGCCGCCGTGGATGTGAAATTGGACTTCGAGGTCCCGTATGCTCAGCAGGGTATCCATCGGAGTGCTCGGATTATTATAGTGACGCCGCCACGGTCGTCCGCTGGCGGGTCGACCGCTCGCGAGTGTAACGCAAAACGGCACCCCACAAGAATTTCCTTTCGCGCCCCAGGCGCCGGCGCCCCGCTGTGCCCGCAAGCGGCACGCCGACCTTGGCGTTGCGCCGATTCACCTTCTGTTACGAGCGGGCGGCGGCACCGGGCGCCCCATCTCGATGGCGACCCGCCGTAAGCGGTCGGGATAGTCGGAGATGACGCCGTCGATGGACCAATCGATGAGACGCCGCATGTCGGCCGGTCCGTTGACCGTCCAGACGAAGACACGCAGGCCGAGGGCGTGGGCCTCGGCAATGCGGGCCGGTTCGACGTCCTCGTAGTAGGGGCACCACATTGCGCCGCCGGCCGCCTTGACCATTCGCGGCAGCGTGCCGAACTCGCGAACGCTGAAACCCGCCGTCCACGGCGAGGGCTCGGGATCGGCGGCGCGGACGGTGTCGAACCAGCTCTGCGCGGCGCTCAGGTAGCCGGTGGGAATCTCCGCGGCGATCCGCTGAACGTGTTGCAGCACCCCCCAATCGAATGCCTGAATCCATGTGCGCCGCGCGATGCGCAAGCGGCGGACCTCGTCGACGACGACCTCGGCAAAACGTTCCGGCGGCAAGGTCTGCTGCGGCTGCTCAGGGGACGTCTTGATCTCGATGTTGAAGTGGACGCGTTCGTCGGCGGCGGCCTGGGCGAGGGCGACCACTTCCTCGAGGGTCGGTATCGTCACACCGTCGAGCTGGTCCTGCTCGGCGAAGCGACGTGCGTACACCGAGCCCGGGCGCAGACGGCCGATGGTGAACGACTTGATCTGCTCCAGGGTCAGACCGTGCACGGTCGGGGTGGGCTCGGTCAGCAGGGCGCCGTCGGCGCGGCGGGCGATGTCCGGATTCAGCTCGCGGTCGTGTGCGACGACGACGACGCCGTCGGCCGAGACGCCGACGTCGAGCTCGACGGCGTCCACGCCTATCGAGAACGCGCGGGCGAACGCCGGCAGTGAATTCTCGGGCGCCAGGCCGCGGGCGCCCCGGTGGCCCTGAATGAGTGTCGATGCCACGTCGGGAAGGGTGCGCAAAGGCGGCGACTATAGCGCCGGCCGGTGCGCACGCAAAGCCTCTCCAGGTTAGCCGTGGCGCCGCGCATCGGACGCCGGCCGATGGTAACCTGTCGTCTCGAGTCCTCGAGCGATGCGTGCCCGACCCGGGTGCGGCAAGAGAACGCGCCGATGAGCATGGAGCAGTCCTACCACGCGGGGATCAGGTACCTGGAGCGTCAAGGCATTGCGCTCACGCACGTGTTCGACACCGCGGCTCTGCCGGGGGCCGTTGCCGCGGCGTTGGTCCGCTGCGTGCCGGAGGCGGGGCGCTTTTCGCGGCTCGTGCTGATGGCGCATGGCGGCGGCCGCTTCTGGCAGGCGCTGCGGGCGTCGCAGACGGCCGGGCCCGACCCCGTCGACACCTTCAGCACGGCCATCGCGGAGACGTTGCTGCGACGCTATCTCGGCGACCCGCCCGCTCGCCTGCTCTATCCCTCCGCGCTGCCTCTGCCGTTGCAGCAGCTCGGGTCGCTCGCGGGTTGGAGCCACCCCTCGCCGCTCGGGCTGGGTATCCACGCGCGGTTCGGCACGTGGTTCGCTTACCGAGCGGTCATTCTGGTTGCCGCAGCGCTGCCGGTCTCGGCGACGCGCCGGCAACCGTCCCCCTGTGAGCGCTGCGCGGAGAAGCCGTGCATTGCGGCGTGCCCCGGCCGGGCGCTCGTCGCCGGCGGCGCATTTCGGCTCGCGGCATGCACCCGCCAGCGGCTGGCTCCGGCGTCGCCGTGCGCGGCGAGCTGCGCAGCACGCCTGGCGTGCCCGGTGGGCGCCGAGCACCGCTATTCCCCCGAGCAGATTGCCTATCACGCGCGCCGCTCGCTGGCCTCGCTCGAGCAGGCCTGACTTTGGTCGCCGGACGGGCTTGGCGGCGCCGAATCGTTGCTGCGCGGCCACGCCGCTTGGGTCGCACGGCGTGTGGCGATGGCTCCGGGAGCACGGTGGGGCTTCGCACCGGGCCGTCCGCCCGAACCATCGCGCGCGAGCAGCACGAGCGGGCCGCCGTGCGGTGGACAGAGCGACCGCTCCGCGCTCGCCAACGCGCCGCCAGGCTTGTGCCGGCGCAAGTGCCCGCCGAGCCGCCCTCTGCGGGTGAGCGACGTCCCCCCTAGCTCGGGCGCTGAGCGTCGAGACGCGCGGCGACCTCCTCGAGCGGCTCGACTGCACCGAGATAGGCTCCCTGCGCCATGTCGAAGCCGATGCCGCGCAACCGCTCGACGACGCTGGCGTCGTCGACGCCCTCGGCAATGAGCTCGACGCCCATGAGGTGGCCAACGTGGTTGACGGCTTCGACGATGGCTTGGTCGATCCGGTCCGACGCCAGCGCGCCGACGACGTTCGCGTCGATCTTCAGATAGTCGCAAGGGAGTTGCCTGAGAAGATCCAGCGACGACAAGGCGCTGCCCGTGCCGTCGAGGGCCAGGCGAGCGCCGAGGTTCTTGATCATGTCGGCGAAACGGATCGCGCGATCTATGTTGGCTGCCGCCTTCTCCGGTATCTCGAAACAGATGCGCTCGGCAGGTATGTCGCCGCGCGCCAGCTCGCTCCGGACGAAGTGTGCGAGATGGTCGTTGTTCAAGGAGTCGGCCGAGACATTGATGGATATGTCGACGCCGCTGAATTCGGCTGCATGGCGAAAGAACCGGCGCAGCGCAGTGCGTATGACCCATCTGTCGATGGTGTGCGTAAGCCCGTAGCGCTCCGCGGCGGGCAGGAACTCGCCCGCGGGGACCAGCTCACCGCGGTCGTCGACCATCCGCAGCAGTATCTCGATCATGCAGGGGGTCGCCGGGCCGGCGGCAAGGCGGAAGATCGGTTGCCCATGGAGCGAGAAGCGCTTCTCGTTGAATGCGTCGGTGAAACGTGCGCTGGGCGCCAACCGCTTCGGGTGCCGCCGATCGTCCGGCCGATAAACGTGGATGCGGTTGCGGCCGCGGTTCTTAGCGGTGTAGCACGCGATGTCGCCATGGCTGAGGATTTGGACGAAGTTCGGCGTCGCTCCGGTAATGGGAACGAGGCCTACGCTGGCGCTGACCGCGAAGCTGCGTCCCTCCCACACGAAGCGGTAGTCCGCCACGCTCTCGACCAGCCCCTGCGCGATGTCGATGGCGTGCTCCAGCGCGCAATTCTCCAGCAGCAGGCTGAACTCGTCGCCGCCGAGACGCGCGAACGCATGATGTGAAGGCAGCGTGCGGCCGAGTCGCGTGGCGAGCTCTCTGAGCAACGCGTCTCCCGCGATGTGCCCCGCAGCGTCGTTGACGAGCTTGAACTGATCGAGGTCGATGTAGCACAGCACGTGTCGGGTATCGTTGTGCTGCGCGTCGAGCACGGCACGCTTGAGGCGCCGCTCGAGCTCGCGGCGGTTCAGCAACCCGGTGAGCGGATCGTGGCTAGCAAGGTAGCTCATGCGTCGCGCCATGCGCCGCGAATCGGTGACGTCTCGGAATACGATAACGGCGCCGCCGACAGTATCGTCAGCTTCGCGAATCGCGGAGGCCGACATCTCGATGGCGTGCTCCTGACCGCGACGGTCGACGAGAACAAGGCGGTCGCGATGGCGATGTGCGAGACGCTCCTCGACGGCGTCGAGGAACAAATCCGGCACCGTCCGGCGGGTTTGCCCGTCTATGACGTTGAGGACATCAGGCAGCGCTCGGCCACGGGCTTCGTCGAGAGGCCATCGGGTGAGCTTCTCTGCGGTCGGATTGATATAGTCGATGGTGCCGCTCTCTCCGGTGGTGATGACGGCATCGGATATCGAGTGCAGCGTGACCTCGGCGCGTTCTTTCTCGTGGCGTAGCGCCTCCTCCGTCCGCCTGCTGTCGGTAACATCGATGGAGAGACCCAGGATAACGGGCGAGCCGACCCCGGAACCGGTGATCGCTACGCGTGTGGTCTGCAAGACGCGGCGACGGCCCCGGCCATCGACGGTCACCTCGTCCGTCGTCAGGGCTCCCGACGGTGCTGCCAGGAGCAGTCGCTCCTCGAGGAGAAGCGGAGTGCCGTCAGCGGGGCTCGGCGCCACTGCCTGGGGCTGGTCGTCGTCTGATTGCTCGACGCCCGTCCCACGACCGCGCAAGAAGGCCTCGTTGCGGAGCAGATAGCGTCCATCGGCGTCCCTGACGAAGATCTGCTGGGGCAGCAGGTCGACGATGTGCCCGAGGCCGCCCAAGCGGCCGGCCAGCGTCCGCTGTGCCTGGCCGACCCGTGCTGCGTGGGCGCGTGCCCACAGGTATATGACGCACGTGGCAAGCAGTATGAACATCGCCAGACGAGAGCGACCCGTGACGTCGATCCAGTCGCTGAGGCCGGTTGCCGTGATCACGGCATCGGGGAGCAGAATCCACGCATAGCCGAGAACGGTGTACGCAACGGCGATGCCCAGCGCATGACGCCGTAGCGCCGTCTGCGCAGACGAGTTCGTTGAATCGTCGTCGGAGCCGGCTGTCTTACGGTCTCGACCGCCGATCTTCCCGAGATGGTGCAGATAGGACCAGACCATTCCGTAGACGACGAGCGTCGTCGTCAGCAGATAGATAGTGCTCATTGAGTCGATCAAGGCCTGCGACCAGGGTCCGCCCTGTCGCAGCGCGGCGGAGATGAAGTCCGTCGCCAGTACCCAGAGCAGGCCGATGGTCGCGCAAGCTGCCGCGATCTTCAGCGCGTGATCGCGTAGCGGCTCGAACTCGCGGCACCCGTCCACCGTTCGGTCATCCCCTCGACTGCCGCCGACCGCTGTTAGTGGGTCGGCCCATCCTCTCCGCTGCGGTAACTGCTGCGGTAATTGTCGTTGCTGTTGTCCCGTAAAGCGCTTTGATGTCCTTCGTCGGCTGCGCCGTTGTTATTTTGTGCTCGTGCTGTGACGCTGAATGAGCCGGTCGCCGCCGGCGGCGCGCGGGACCCGGAAATGCCGGTGCCGGTATCGATGAGTAAACGAAGCGCCTGACGCGCTCCTCCTCATCAGGAGCTATGCGCCGCCCCGCTCAAACCTCTGCGATGACTCAGACACGTCGTCATACATGTTCTTATTCGGCGATTGCTCGCTTCTTCTGGACATCACTAGAAGTATTGCACACTCACGCCGAATTGCACGTCCTCCGCGGCGCCTGCGCCCCGTGCCGAGACGCACTGCAGGTGCTCTGTCGGGGCCCGGCAGTGGGCGCGGTAGCTCGGTGGGCCTCGCGGTGGTCGCCGGGATCGCCAACGCTCGGCGATGGAGCGCTGCAGGAACACGGGCTGTGACGACCCGAACGCGGTCGGTTCGGCCCGCTTCGGCGCCGCTCGCGGCAGCGTCGCGGATCAGGCCGATCTCGCCAAATGGCGCGCTGTTGGACGCGGAGGCAAAGCGCGGCGCGTGCCGCGAGGAGTGTCTTATCGTTTGAAACATCTACGCGAATTCCGATAGAGTACTGGTCTGACGAGCAATAAAATCTAAGCTGCGACCCGGTGGGGGTGCGCGGCGTTGGCGGAGCGGGAAGCAGAGCGTTTCCCTCTGCGGTCGCGCATACGGATCAGATTTCCATGGCAGACACTGGCACAGAGCACTACGTTCAATTCGTCGACGTCCAGAAGAGCTACGACGGCGAGACGCTGGTTGTCGAGGGGCTGAATCTCGATATCAAGCGCGGCGAGTTCCTGACCATGCTGGGTCCGTCCGGGTCGGGCAAGACCACGTGTTTGATGATGCTCGCGGGATTCGAGCCGGCTACCCACGGCGAGATCTATCTTGACGGCCGCCCCATCAACAACGTGCCGCCGCATCGCCGTGACATCGGCATGGTGTTCCAGAACTACGCGCTGTTTCCGCATATGACGGTCGCGGAGAACCTTGCCTTTCCGCTCGAGGTGCGCAAGCAGCCACAGAGCGAGGTCGCCGAGCGAGTGCGCAAGGCGCTCGAGATGGTCCAGCTGGCGGATTTCGGTGCGCGGCGGCCGGCGCAGCTCTCCGGCGGGCAGCAGCAGCGCGTGGCCGTCGCCAGGGCGCTCGTCTTCGAGCCCAAGCTGGTGCTCATGGATGAGCCGCTGGGCGCGCTCGACAAGCAGCTCCGTGAGCAGATGCAGTACGAGATCAAGCATATCCACGAGAATCTCGAGGTGACGGTCGTCTACGTGACCCATGACCAGAGCGAGGCGCTGACGATGTCCAACCGCGTTGCGGTGTTCAACGACGGCGTCATTCAGCAGCTGGCGTCCCCCGATGTTCTCTACGAGCAGCCGCAGAACGCCTTCGTGGCCCAGTTCATCGGCGAGAACAACACCCTGCTCGGTGAGATCCGGGAGCGCAACGGCGCACAGTGCGTCGTCGACGTCAATGGGCAAACGGTGAAGGCCTTTCCGGTCAATATCGGCGCGGTCGGCGGGCCCACGACCCTGTCGCTGCGCCCCGAGCGGGTCGCCATCGACCCCGAGCCCGGAGCTTTCCCGAACGAGTTCGAGGCCATGGTCGAAGAGGTCATCTATCTTGGCGACCATATCCGCACGCGGCTCAATGTGCTGGGCGATACGAATTTCATTGTCAAGGTGCCGAACTCGTCGGGGCACGGCCGGCTGCGGCCGCGCGAAGCTATCTGCGTCGCTTGGCAGGCGGAGGACTGTCGGGCCCTGGATGCGCCTTCCACCGCGCGGCAGTAGCCTGCATGGGACGCGCGGCGGCACCGGACCCGGAGCCGATATAGGCCGGCCCGGCCGGCTTGCAACACTCTTTACAGCTCTTAACAGGAGGAGACGTTCTCGACATGAGCATATCAGCTAGAAAAACGGCCTTAGCAGCAGCGGTGGCCGTCGGGATAGGCGGCGCGGGTGTCGCCAACGCGGTCGACTTGGTGGTGGTGTCCTGGGGCGGCGCTTACTCGGCGAGCCAGCAGAAGGCCTACCACGATCCGTACATGCAGGCACACCCCGACGTGAAGATCATCAACGACGACTCCTCGAACGAGGCGGTCGCCAAGCTCAGGGCCATGAACGAGGCCGGTAACGTGACTTGGGCGCTGGTCGACGTGGTCGCCGCCGACGCGATCCGCCTCTGCGACGAGGGGCTCGCCGAGCCGATCGATCACGATGCGATGCTTCCTTCGGCCCCCGACGGCACGTCGGCCTCGGAGGATTTCGGCGACCTTGTCGTCTCGGAGTGCTTCGTTCCGCTGATCGTGTACTCGACGACCTTTGGCTACCGGACGGATCTGGTCAAAACGCCGCCGACGTCGATTGCCGACGTCTTCGACCTCGAGAAGATCCCCGGCAAGCGCTCGCTCGAACGGCGCCCCATCAACAACATGGAGTGGGCGCTGCTGGCCGACGGCGTGCCCGCCGAAGAGATCTACGACGTGCTCGACACCGAGGAGGGCGTCGCGCGCGCGTTCGCCAAGCTTGACACCATCAAGGATCAGGTGGTGTGGTGGGAGAAGGGTGCGCAGACCCCGCAGCTCTTGGCCGACGGCGAGGTGGTCATGGGCTCGACCTACAACGGCCGGTTGTTCTCCGTCATCGAGGAGGAGAAGCAGCCCATCGGCATGATGTGGGACTGGCAGGTGTTCGACCTCGACGGCTGGATTCTCCCGACCGGGGGGCCGCATCGCGAGGAGGCCATGAAGCTTCTCACGTTCTCGAGCGACACCCAGCGGCTGGCGGACCAGGCCAAGTACATCTCCTACGGCCCGGCGCGCAAGTCATCGGCGCCGATGGTGGGCAAGCACGCCGAGCTCGGCATCGACATGGCGCCGCACATGCCGACGGATCCGAACAACGCCAAGCACACGCTGCTGTACAACTTCGAGTGGTGGGCGGATAACCTCGACGACATGAACGAGCGGTTCCAGGCCTGGCTGGCCCAGTAGCGGCTGTCTCGGAGGGCGGGGCGGCCGGGGCGGCCGCCCCGCTGAGCATGCCGCGGAAGCGGCGAGCGCGGAGCACATCGCGGATGATTCCGCAGACGGACTTCCCATGGCGCAGGCAGTGAGCGAGGCCGTCCCCGTTGCCATGACGACGGCGGACGGTACACCGCTGAAAATCAGCCTGGCGCGCGCCAATCGGCGCGCGCGCTGGCGTGCGATCATGCTCGTCGCGCCGCTGTTCGCGTTCATCCTGGTCACGTTCTTCATCCCCATCTTCGACATGCTGTTCCGCAGCGTGGAGAACCAATTGGTCGGGGAAGTGCTGCAGAAATCTGCGCCGCTCATCGCTGCGTGGGACGACAGCGCCGGTGAGCTGCCGAGCGAAGAGGTGTTCGTCGCCCTGCACGAGGATTTCGTCGCGGGATACAAAGACAAGACCATCGGCAAGGTGGGGCTGCGGCTGAATTACGAGAAGAGCGGTTTCTCCGGGCTGTTTCGCGCCACGGGTCGCAAAGCGGGGCGCATGAAGCCGCCCTACAAGGAGGCATTCATCAAGGCGGACAAGGACTGGGGTTCGCTCGAGTACTGGCGTGTGCTCAAGCGCGAGATCGGAGCGTACACCGCCTCGTACTACCTGTCGGCCGTCGACGTCGGCTACGACGCCGAAGGGTCGCCGATGCTGTTGTCCAGCGACAAGCGAATCTACCTCAAGCTGTTCTGGCGAACACTGTGGATGAGCGCACTGATAACCGTCGTCTGCCTCATCCTGGCCTACCCGATCTCCTATCTGCTGTCGACGCTGCCGACCAGCAAAAGCAACCTGCTCTTGATCCTCGTGCTGCTGCCGTTCTGGACGTCGCTGCTGGTGCGCACGACGGCGTGGATTGCGCTGTTGCAGCAGGAGGGCGTGATCAACGATCTCTTGGTCGGGGTCGGCCTGATCGGTGACGACAATCGGCTCGCCATGATCCACAACCGCACCGGAACCATCATTGCCATGACGCACATTCTGCTGCCGTTCATGGTGTTGCCGTTGTTCAGCGTAATGAAGACGATCCCACCGAGCTACCTGCGCGCGGCCCGCTCGCTCGGCGCCAACCCGCTGGTAGCGTTCGTCCGCGTCTATTTGCCGAACACGGTTCCCGGCATCGGCGCCGGCAGCATCCTCGTTTTCATTCTTGCTATCGGTTACTACATCACGCCGGCCCTGGTCGGCGGCACGACCGGCACGCTGATCAGCAACTTCATCGCCTACCACATGTCGACGTCGCTCAACTGGGGCCTTGCCGCCGCGCTGGGCACCATCCTGCTCGGACTCGTGCTGGCGCTGTATCTGCTCTACGACAAGATTGTCGGCGTCGACAACATGAAGTTGGGCTGAGACATGGCGCCGCCGCTGTACGCCTCGCCTCTCGAACGCGTCTGGTATTACACCTTTCGCATCATTTGCGGTCTGATCTTCATCTTTCTCATCGCGCCCATCGTCGTCATCATTCCGCTCTCGTTCAATGCGGTGCCCTTCTTCACGTTTACGCCGGAGATGTTGTCGTTCGATCCCGCCGGCTACTCGCTCAAGTGGTACGAAGACTTCTTCACGAACCTCAACTGGCAGGGCGCCGTCAGGAACAGCTTTTTTATCGCCGTGTTCGCCACGATCATTGCGACCACCCTGGGCACCGTCGCCGCCCTTGGTCTGAGCCGGGCGGAGATGCCGAAAAAGGCGCTGGTCATGGGGGTGCTCATCTCCCCGATGATCGTGCCGCTGATCATCTCCGCGGCCGGTATGTATTTCTTCTACACCAAGATCGGCCTGGCCTCGACGCATCTGGGCGTCATCCTGGCCCACGCCGCGCTCGGCACGCCGTTCGTGGTGATAACCGTCACGGCCACGCTCACCGGTTTTGACCAGAGCCTCATCAGAGCGGCGGCGATGCTCGGCGCGTCACCGGTGCGAACGTTCTTCAAGGTGATCGTGCCGCTGATCCTGCCGGGCGTCATTTCGGGGGCGCTGTTCGCATTCATCACCTCCTTCGACGAGGTGGTCGTCGTGCTGTTCGTCGGCAGCTTCGAGCAGCGCACCATCCCCTGGCAGATGTTCTCCGGTATTCGCGAGCAGATTAGCCCGACCATCCTCGCCGTGGCGACGCTGCTGGTGGTCGTCTCGATCATGCTGCTCACGGCGGTAGAGCTTTTGCGCCGTCGATCGGAGCGGTTGCGCGGGATCAGGGCCTAGCGTCCTGTCCGCAAGCCGAGCACAGGCGGGCTGTCGCCGGCTCGGGACCGTCGTGGTCGGGCAAATCGGCGTCGTCGGCCGGCATGTCGTGCATCGCGATCACCGCTAAGCTCGCGGCGTTCGCGGCCAGGACCCGGCACCGCGCTGCGCGCGCGGTCGGCGCCGGCCTGCAGTTGGGGCGCCTGGACGGGCGCGCTTCGTGCAGGTGGTCAGGGTCGGGGCGGGGAATCCGCACGGGTATCGTTGAGCGAACCCGCTATCAAAGGGCCGTTATCGTGGAGGTTGCCAGCTGATGTTTGACACGTCCGAGACCATCGCCGAATTCGATCCCGAGCTCTGGGCTGCAATCCAGGCCGAGGAACGCCGCCAGGAGGAGCACATCGAGCTGATTGCGTCGGAGAACTACACGAGCCCCCGGGTGCTCGAGGCACAGGGCTCGGTGCTGACCAACAAATACGCCGAGGGCTATCCCGGGAAGCGCTACTACGGGGGCTGCGAGTACGTCGACATCGCTGAGCAGCTGGCGATCGACCGCGCCAAGCAGCTGTTTGGCGCCGACTACGCGAACGTCCAGCCGCACTCGGGTTCTCAGGCCAATGCGGCGGTCTACATGGCGCTGGTGGAGCCCGGCGAGACCATTCTCGGCATGAGCCTCGCCGACGGCGGACACCTCACCCACGGTGCCAAGGTGAACTTCTCCGGCAAGCTCTATCATGCCGTGCAGTATGGCCTCGACGAGGCGAGCGGCGAAGTGGATTACGCCGAGGTCGAGCGGCTTGCCGAAGCCCATCGCCCGCGCATGATCGTGGCGGGCTTCTCCGCCTACTCGCGTGTCATGGACTGGCAGCGCTTTCGCAGCGTCGCCGATGCGGTCGGCGCCTACCTTTTCGTCGACATGGCCCACGTGGCCGGTTTGGTCGCCACCGGCGTCTATCCCAATCCCGTGCCCGTGGCCGACGTCGTCACCACGACGACCCACAAGACGCTGCGTGGACCGCGGGGCGGGCTCATCCTGGCGCGCACCAACGACGAGATCACCAAGAAGCTCAACTCGCTTGTGTTTCCGGGGACGCAGGGCGGCCCGCTCATGCACGTGATCGCCGCGAAGGCGGTCGCCTTCAAGGAGGCGCTGGCGCCTGCCTTCAAGCGCTATCAGGAGCAGGTCGTTGCCAACGCGCGCGCCATGGCCGAGGTGTTTCAGGCGCGCGGCTACAAAGTCGTGTCCGGCGGCACCGACAACCACCTGTTTCTGCTCGATCTGATCGACAAGGGCATTACCGGCAAGGACGCCGACGCCGCGCTCGGCCGCGCCAACATCACGGTCAACAAAAACAGCGTCCCCAACGACCCGCGATCGCCCTTTGTGACCAGCGGGCTGCGCATCGGCTCACCGGCCGCCACCACGCGCGGATTTGCTGAAGCCGAGATGCGCGAGCTGACGCACTGGATGTGCGACGTGCTCGACGATCTCGACAACGACGCCGTGATCGAGGAGGTCAGGCAAAAGGTGCTGGCCCTGTGCGCCCGGTTCCCGGTCTATCGCTCGATCGGTGGCGAGGCACCGGCTGTGGCGCACACCGCTTGAGCGCCGGCCGCGTGCCGTGACGGCTCGTGCGTCATCGGCGCAGCGCAGGGGGTCGACGCGATGAAGGCGTACTCGATCTTCAGCCTGCTGCGCAACGCGTTGAGCCATCACGAGAACTGGCCGCAGGCGTGGCGCAGCCCCGAGCCGAAGCCCCGCTACCAGGTGATCATCGTAGGCGGCGGTGGTCACGGCCTGGCCACGGCGTACTATCTCGCAAAGGAGCACGGCATCACGGATGTGGCGGTGCTCGAGAAAGGCTGGCTCGGCGGGGGCAACACCGGCCGCAACACTACCATCGTCCGCTCCAATTACCTGTGGGACGAGGCTGCACATCTGTACGAAAAATCGCTCAAGCTTTGGGAGGGTTTGAGCCAGGATCTCAACTACAACGTCATGTTCAGCCAGCGCGGCGTGTTGAACCTCGGTCACACGCTTCAGGACATGCGTGACATCTATCGTCGTTCGAGCGCCAACCGGCTCAACGGCATCGACAGCGAGGTGCTCTCGGCTCAGCAGGTCAAAGAGAAGATTCCGATCATCGACATCTCGTCGACGGCACGCTATCCGATCCTGGGGGCGTCGTACCAGCCCCGCGGCGGCGTCGCCCGACACGACGCCGTGGCCTGGGGCTTCGCGCGCGGCGCCGATGCCCGGGGTGTGGACATCATCCAGAATTGCGAGGTGACCGGAATACGCCGTCACAACGGCGCCGTGGCGGGCGTCGAGACGACGCGCGGGTTCATCGAAGCCGCCAAGGTGGGCGTGGTGGCCGCGGGTCACAGCAGCGTGATCGCGGCCATGGCCGGATTGCGTCTGCCGATCGAGAGCCATCCGCTGCAGGCGTTCGTCTCCGAGCCGCTGCGGCCCGTGCTGCACACCGTCTTGATGTCGAACGCGGTTCACGGCTACATCAGCCAATCCGACAAGGGTGAGCTGGTGATCGGGGCAGGCATAGACGCGTACACCGGCTATGGGCAGCGCGGCAGCCTGTCCATCATCGAAGGCAATGCGGCGGCGATAATCGAGCTGTTTCCCATCTTCAGCCGGGTGCGCATGCTGCGCCAGTGGGGCGGCATCGTCGATGTGTGTCCCGATGCCTGTCCCATCATCGGTAGCACACCGGTGAAGGGCCTGTATTTCAACTGCGGATGGGGCACGGGCGGCTTCAAGGCCACGCCCGGTTCCGGATGGGTGTTTGCACATACGATCGCCCGCGAGTCCCCGCATCCGCTCAATGCGCCGTTCAGCCTCGAGCGTTTCACCAGCGGCGCTCTGATCGACGAACACGGCGCGGCAGGCGTGGCGCATTAGGAGGTGCGGCATGTTGCTCATCGAGTGTCCCTGGTGCGGGTATCGGGATCAGAGCGAGTTCAGCTACGGGGGTGAGGCACACATCGTACGGCCTGAGGATCCGGGCAGGCTCTCCGATGCCGAGTGGGCGGACTACCTGTTCATGCGCAGCAATCCCAAGGGCAGGCATCTCGAGCAGTGGTGTCACACCCATGGCTGTCGCCGCTGGTTCAACGCCGTGCGCGATACCGTGAGCTATCGCGTCAGCGCCGTCTACGAAATGGGCGAGCCCGCCCCGGAGAGCGGCGAGTGACGCAGCACAATAGACTGCCAATCGGCGGTCGCATCGACCGCGACACACCGCTCGTTTTCAGCTTCAACGGTCGGCGCCTGCAGGGCTACGCCGGCGACACCGTCGCCGCCGCGCTGCTCGCCAACGGTGTGCGCACCGTGGCCCGCAGCATCAAGTACCACCGCCCGCGGGGCATCATCGGCAGTGGCGCCGACGAGCCCAACGCCGTGATGCAGCTCGGCGACGGCGCGGCGACGGTGCCCAACGCGCTGGCGACCCAGATCGAGCTCTACGAGGGACTGCAGGTGCGCAGTGTCGGCGGGTGGCCGAGCGTCGAGCGCGACGTCTTCGCCGCCAGCGGGTTGCTCTCGGCTGTGCTGCCGGCGGGTTTCTACTACAAGACCTTCATGTGGCCGCCGGGATTCTGGATGCACTACGAGCGGCTGATCCGTAAGGCCGCTGGGTTGGGCAGAGCCCCCACTGCGGGCGATGTCGATCGCTACGAGCGGGTTTACGCCCACTGTGACGTGCTCGTGGTGGGCGCCGGTGCGGCCGGGCTGGCGGCCGCCCGCGCGGCTGCCCAAGCGGGTGCGCGCGTGATGGTGGTGGACGAGCAGTCCGAGTTCGGCGGCAGCCTGCTGCGGAGCGACGACCCGATCGGCGGCCGACCCGCCATGGATTGGGTCGCCGAGGTCGTCGACGAGCTCGGCGGCATGGGCGAGGTGCGTCTGCTGCGCCGCAGCACGTTGTTTGGCTACTACGATCACAACCTGCTCGCGGTGCTCGAGCGGGTGACGGACCATTTGGCACACGCTCCCGCCGCGTTGCCGCGCCACCGCCTGTGGCATGTGCGGGCGCACGAGGTGGTCCTCGCTACCGGCGCTATCGAGCGGCCGCTCGTGTTTACCGACAACGACACGCCGGGCGTCATGCTGGCCTCCGCCGTGTCGACCTACCTGAAGCGCTATGGCGTCGCGCCGGGGCGCCGCGCCGTGCTCTTCACCAACAACGACGCCGCCTACCGAACGGCGATCGACCTGCTCGACGCCGGGCTGGCCGTCTCGGCCGTCGTGGACCCGCGGCCCGAGCTGACCGGCGCACTGCCCGAGCGCGTGCGCGCGCGGGGCGTCGACATCATCACCGGCAGCGTCGTCACCAGGGCGATCGGCCGGCGTTCGCTGTCGAGCGTCGCCGTCGAGCGCGTGGCGCCGGATCTGTCGCACTGCCTGGGTGCGGCGGGGTCGCTCGCGTGCGACCTGCTGGCGGTAGCAGGTGGGTGGAGTCCGGCAGTGCATCTTCACGCGCAGTCCGGGGGTCGGCCGCGGTTCGACGCGGACAGGGTATGCTTCGTCCCCGGCGCGCCCGTGCAGGCGGAGCGCTCGGCCGGGGCGTGCAACGGCACTTTTGCGCTGGGCGCTTGCCTGCGCGAGGGTCACCGCGCGGGTATCGACGCTGCGCAGGCGGCCGGTTTCAACGACCCTGCTGCTGCGCCGCCGGAGGTTGCGGAGCACGACGAGCAGCCTCTGCAGCCGCTGTGGTGGGTGCCGACGGGCGCTGGCGCCGGCCGACCCAAACAGTTCGTCGACCTGCAGAACGACACCACTGCGGCCGACATCCGTCTCGCGGCACGCGAGGGCTACCGTTCGATCGAGCACGTCAAGCGCTACACGGCGCTCGGGTTCGGTACCGACCAGGGCAAGCTCGGAAACATCAACGGCATGGCGATCCTGGCGCGGACACTGGGCCGGGACCTGGCCGAGATCGGCACGACTACCTTTCGCCCACCCTACACGCCGGTGCCGTTCGCTGCGCTCGCCGGGCGCGATCTCGGCGCCGAGCGCTTCGATCCGGTGCGGCAGACGCCCATGCACGCATGGCACATAGCGCACGGCGCCGAGTTCGAGAACGTCGGACAGTGGAAACGCCCCTGGTTTTACCCACGCTCGGGCGAGACCATGCAGGACGCCGTCAACCGGGAGTGCAGGGCGACGCGCGCGGGCGTCGGCATACTGGACGCCTCCACGCTGGGCAAGATCGACATTCGCGGGCCCGACGCGGCCACGTTTCTCGACCGCATCTACACCAACAGCTGGTCGCGGCTGGAGATCGGGCGCTGCCGCTACGGCGTCATGCTCGGCGAAGACGGTATGGTCATGGACGACGGGGTGACGTCCCGCCTCGGGCCGGATCACTTCTTCATGACGACGACGACGGGCGGTGCCGCCCGCGTGTTTGCGTGGATGGAGCGCTGGCTGCAAACGGAGTGGCCGGAGCTTCGCCTGTACCTCACGTCGGTGACCGACCACTGGGCGGTCGCCTCGATCGCAGGGCCGAAGAGTCGGCAGCTGATCGCCGCACTGTGTGACGACATCGATTTCTCCGGCGATGCCTTTCCCTTCATGGCGGTACGCGAAGGGACGGTGGCCGGCGTGCCGGCGCGGGTGTTCCGCATCAGCTTCAGCGGCGAGCTTGGCTACGAGATCAATGTCTGCGCCGACTACGGCCGTTTTCTGTGGGACGCGTTGATGGAGGCCGGCGCACCGCACGGGATCACGGCGTACGGCACTGAGTCCATGCACGTGCTGCGGGCGGAGAAGGGCTACGTCATAGTCGGTCAGGACACCGATGGCTCGGCTACTCCGGTCGATCTCGGTATGGACTGGATCCTGTCCCAGCGCAAGGATTTCATCGGCAAGCGGTCGCTGTCTCGAAGCGACTGTGTGCGTGAGAACCGCAAGCAGCTGGTCGGATTGCTGACCGAGAATCCGGCGGACGTGCTGCCTGAAGGCGCACAGCTCGTCAACGAGCCGACGGACGAGCGGCCCGTGCCCATGGTCGGCCACGTCACCTCGAGCTACTGGAGCGCATGTCTCGGGCGCTCCATCGCGCTGGCCCTTGTCAAGGGCGGTCGCGGTCGCGTGGGAGGCGCCGTCTTTGCGCCGCTCATGGACGGCCGTACGCTGCGTGCGACGATCACCTCGCCGGTGTTCTACGACCCTCAGGGGGAGCGCCAACGTGTCTGACGGCATTCGCCGCGAGAGCGCGCTCGCCCATCTTGCCGGCACGCCGGCGGCCGGCGGCGCGGGCGAGGCCGGCGTCGTCATCGGCGAGCGCCGTTTCCTCGGTCACTACAATCTGCGCGGTGATGCCCGCGACACCGCGCTGCGGCGCGCGGTCAGGGACTCTCTAGGCATCGAGCTGCCGACGCAGGCGAATACGGTGGTGAGCGGCCCCGGTGTCACCGTGTGCTGGCTTGGACCCGACGAGTGGCTGGTCACGACGCCGTACGAAAGGGACACGGAACGCATCGATGCGCTGGACCGGGCGATTGCCGGTTCATTCGTGGCGATCACCGACGTGAGCGGCGGCCTCGGTGTTATCACGCTCGAAGGGGCCCGTGCGCGCGATGTGCTCGCGAAAGGTTGCCCGCTGGATCTGCACGATCGCCGATTCGCCGTTGGCGACTGCGCCCAGACGGTGCTCGCTCGTGCAAGTCTTTTGCTGGTGCATCGAGCGCAAGGCGTTTTTGATATCGTTGTCAGGCGCAGTTTCGCTGATTATCTCTGGCGCTGGGTGGTCGATGCGTCGACGGAGTTCGGCTACCGCGTCAAGACCCCCGACTGAGCGGCAGACGCCGGCGCGCCGAGTCAGTCCCCGGGCGCGACGCTGCGCCGCAAGCGCTTGATCTCGGCGCGCGCTCTCTTGGCGTCGAGGCGCCTTTCGCGGGCGGCGCGGCTCGGTCGGGTCTTCTTTCTGGGCTTGGGTGCGGCGCATGCGCGCTGGACCAGCGAGCGCAGGCGCTCGCGCGCGTCGCGCCGATTCTGCTCCTGGTCGCGGTAGCGCCGGGCGGTGATGACGATGACCCCGGCGGTGGTGAGCCTGTGCCCGGCGAGGTCGCATAGCCGTGCACGCACGCTCTCCGGCAGACCGCGGCTACGCCGTGTGTCGAAGCGAAGCTGCACCGCGGTGGCGACTTTGTTGACGCGCTGACCGCCGGGACCCGATGCGCGAATCGCCCGAAAGCTGAGTTCGTCCTCGGCGATCCACACATCGGGCGCGATACGCAGGGCGCAGGCGGGCGTCGGCGCCGAATGCGGTCGCGAATCAGGACTCGGGCGGAGCATTCTCCTCGTGGGTCTTGACGTCGCCGCGCTGGCGCCGGGCGTACTCCTGGAGCTGTCTTTTCGCGGCGTCGAAGGCGTCGCGGATGGCCACATAGATATCCTCGTGGGTCCCGCCCTTGTCGTGATCGCGGTTGACGACGATCTCGGACCCCGGCACGGTGAGGTCTATGCGAACCTGGTAGCGCTTACCCTTGTGCTGGTGGGCGTGGGGCGCGTCGATGACAACGTGACACCCCATGACGTGCTCGTAGTAGGTCTTGAGCTTGTCCGCGCGCTTGCGGATGGCTGCCTCGATTGCGTCGGATTGAGCGATTCGCTGCCACGTGATCTGAAGCGGTTTCGTCATGTTGTGCTTTTCCTGTTACCCGATATCCAATGTGGATCGGCGCTGTGCCTGACGGGGCGTTGTGCGCCGCAGCCGCGTTTTGCGGTGCGTCTCGTCCGGTACCATGGTACGTCTCGTCCTGGGCACGCGCTTGATGCAGGTCAAGCGATGCGCCGTGGACGCAAGGCCGCCGTCTCGCGCATCTTACCCCGAAGCGCGGTGGCGCCGCGACGGTTGCCGCCGGCGCCGATCAGCCCCGGGCGGCAGCGATGATCGCGGGAATCCGGTCTTCCCAGCCGATCGCCATGATGTGCGCGCCGTGGCAAAGCGGTCGCAGGGCGTGCAGTGTGCGGGCCGCGATGTCGATGGCGCAGCGTTCGATGTCGGCGCCGCGCTGCTCTGCCTCGGCGAGCTCCCGCAGCACCGGTTCGGGCACGCAGATGCCGGGCACGTTCTTGTTCAGGTAGTTGGCCATCCGCAGCGACTTGATGGGAATGACGCCGGCGAGAATTGCTGCACCGAGACCGCCGGCCTGCGCCATGAATTCCTCGAAACGCGCGGTATCGTAGACGGCCTGGGTCTGGAAGAACTCGGCGCCCGCATCGATCTTGCGGCGCATGGCGTCGAGCTCCGCTCGCAGATCCGATGCGCCGGGATTGACTACCGCGCCGACACAGAATTTCGGCGTGCCGTTGAGTGCGTGGCCGCCCAGATCGTGGCCGCTCTCCAGCAAGCGCGCTGCGCGAATGAGATCGGCCGCATAGAGATCGAATACCGGCTTGGCGTCGGGGTGGTCTCCGGTCGAGGGGGAATCGCCGCCCATGAACACGACGTTGGTGATACCCAGCGCGGCCGCGCCCAGCAGGCCCGCCTGGATCGCGATGCGATTTCGATCGCGACCGGTCATCTGCACGATCGGCTCTAAGCCGCGGTCGAGAAGCAGATGGGCGACCGCAGTGGGATCCATGGCCATGCGCGCGGCATGCGAGTCGGTTACGTTGACGGCGTCGGCGACGGACTTCAGGGCCTCGGCGTTGGCGAGCAGCGGCGCCAGATTGGTGCCCTTCGGGGGTGTCAGCTCGCAGGTGACGACGAACGTGTCGGACTGCAGTAGATCCCGGAACCTGCTCAAGGGCCTGTTCTCCTTCCATGGCGAGCGGCGACGCCGCCGGACCGCGGCGGCGCCACTATAGCCTGTGCCGGGTAAGCTGACAAACGATGGGGACGGCGGGTGGCTTGGCGATGTCGGCCGTTTAGGGTCGCCGCGCAACCATGTCGATCTCCACCAGTGCGCCGCGCGCGAGCGCGGTCACGCCGATGCAGGTGCGCGCCGGGAGCCGGTTGTGGGGAAAATACGAGGCGTAGACACGATTGAACGCAGCGTAGTGATCGTCGAAGTGGGTCAGGTAGGCACGCACCTGAACGACGTGCTCGAGATCGAGTGCGAGGCCGTTGAGCACGATACGCAAATTGTCGATCACGCGGCGCGTCTGGGCGTCGATGCCCTCGGGCAGCGGCCGCGTGTCGTCAGTGGGGTCGGTGGGCATCTGACCGGTGAGCAGCACCCAGCCATCGGCCTCGACGGCGTGGCTGAACGGCGCCACCGGGGCCGGCGCCTGAGCGAGGTTGTGGAAAAGCGGTGCCGTCATGTCAACGCCTCCTGGATCGGGTCTTCGGTTCGTTCCACGGTGCCGCCTGCCGCGATCGAGTCGACCCACTAGCCATGACGGGAGGCCGGCGCGTCCGCGCGACCGCCCGCTGTCGGGAGTGGACGGTCCGCCGCGGACGCGTCACGGTGGTCGAGCGATTCTACAGGGGCGTCCATCGGGCGAGCGAGCCGCCCCGCGTTCATCGCCCGAGCCCGCCGCTCGGCCGACGCCGGGCGACGGCGGTGGGCAAGCGCGCCCCGCGGTGGAAGCCGACGGTGCGTGAGTCGGCGCGGTCGCGACGCAGCTGCGCACCTCGACGCCGTTCTCAAGCAATTGCCCACCGCGACCTTGATGCACTATGAGCGCTTTTTAATCTCGGACAAGGGGTAGAGCACGGTCGGCGCTCGCCCGCCCACAGCGTGCGCTTGACCGGCGCCCTTGCTCCGGAGCCAGCGGTCGGCGTAGCTTTTTCGGTTTGCATCGCCGAGTGCTTCACCGCACGGGGGACCTCATGGATATTCTGGTTGCCGACAAGCTTCCACAGAGTTGCCTGCATGAGCTCGAGGACAGTGGGCACCGCTGCACGTACCGCCCAGAGCTCGCGGCCGATGAGTTGGTGGACGCCATAGCGGGGCACGATTGCTTGATCGTGCGCAGCACGCGGGTCACTGCCGCGACGATCGCCTCGAGTGACCGGCTGGCTCTGGTCATCCGCGCCGGCGCCGGAACCAATACCATCGACACCCAAGCCGCTGCCGACCGCAACGTCCGTGTCTGCAATGTGCCGGGACAGAACGCCATAGCGGTCGCCGAGCTGACCATGGGGCTGCTGCTGTGCATCGATCGCAACATAGCCGACAACGTGTTCGATCTGCGGCGCGGCCGCTGGGACAAGAAACGCTACTCCGAGGCTCTCGGACTTTTTGGCAGGAATATCGGTATAGTGGGTCTGGGCGCGGTCGGCATGGCAGTGGCTGAGCGCGCCGTCGCTTTTGGTCTGCGGATACATGCGCTGCGCAAGGCGGACCGTCCCGACGTCACGCGGGCAAGATTGGATTCGCTGGGGACGGTGTACGTCGACGATATCGGACGGTTAGCCGAATGCTGCGATATTCTCAGCTTTCATGTGCCTGCAACGGCGACCACGAGGCAGATGGTCGATGCCGCTTTGCTGGCGCGGCTCAAGCCCGGCGCCGTGATCCTCAATACGTCGCGCGGCGATATCGTCGACGAGGACGCGCTCATCAAGGCAATGGACGAGAAGGGGATCCGCGCCGGTCTGGACGTGTACGCGAACGAGCCGGGCGGTGCCCAGGCGACGTTCGAGTCCGCCCTGGCCCGACACCCGAACGTCTACGGCACCCACCACATCGGTGCCTCGACGTCCCAGGCCCAAGCAGCCGTCGCCCGTCGCGTCCTCGAAATCGTCGACGCCTTCGGTCGTGGCGACGTCCTCAACTGCGTGAACATGTAGCCGTAAAACGGCTGCTTCTCAACTGACCGGGAGTATCGGAGTTCGCTATGACGAGGCGCGTTTTCAACTTCTGCGCGGGACCGTGCACGCTGCCCTTGGAAATACTGCAGGAGGCGCAGGCGGAGTTCGTGGACTATCAAGGCTCCGGAATGTCGCTGATCGAGATGAGCCATCGAGGCAAGCACTATGACGAGGTTCACCACGAGGCCATGCGGCTCGCGCTCGAGGTGTTCGACGTGCCGGAGGGGTTCTCCGTGCTTTTCATTCAGGGCGGCGCGACCCTGCAGTTCGGCATGGTTCCGATGAACCTGCTCAAGGCCGGCCAACGCGCGGCCTACGTTCACTCCGGATCATGGGCCAAAGGAGCCATTGACGACGCTCGGCAGTACGGGGAGGTCTATCTGGCCTGGGACGGTGCCGAGTGCGGCTACACGCGGATGCCGGAATCCGCCGAGATTGTCCTCCAGGAAAACACCCGCTATCTGCACCTGACTTCAAACGAGACCATCGGCGGCATTCGTTATGCGGAATGGCCCAGTGTGAGCGTCCCCCTTGTCGCAGACCTGTCGTCGGAGTACATGGCGCGACCGATTCCCTGGGAGCGGTTCGATCTGGTTTATGGGGGAGTGCAGAAGAATCTGGGGCCGGCGGGACTGGCAGTGGTGTTCGTGCGCGACGCGATCCTCGCCGACACCAATCGCAACATTGCGCGCTATCTCCGCTACGACGTTCATCGGGACAATGAGTCGATGTTCAATACGCCGCCGGTGTTCGCCGTTTACATGCTCGGGAAGGTGCTCGGGTGGATGAGGCAGAAAGGCGGGCTGGCGGCGATAGAGAGAGAGGCCGAAGCCAAAGCGGCGATTCTCTACCGTTGCATCGACGAGAGCGGCGATTACTACCGCTGCCCCGTGGATCGCGGCAGCCGCTCGGTAATGAATGTCGTCTTTCGTCTGCCCAGCGAAGAGCTGGAAGCACGGTTTTTGGCACAGGCGTCGAACGCGGAGCTCCTGAATCTCAAGGGCCACCGCAGCGTCGGCGGCTGTCGGGCCAGCCTCTACAACGCCATGCCCACCGAGGGTGTGGCGGCGCTGGCCGAGTTCATGGAGAAATTCCGCCGCGCCAACGCCGCGTAGCCACACGCCGCTCCTGCGACTCGGACTGTTCTCCGTGCCGATCATCAGCCCCTTCGGTGGATATCTCGTTGCCCCCGCGCGAGTCGCGGACGTGGTCGCTCCATCGTACGACTCGCTGAGTCCCGAGGAACGGTTTCGCTTCGCCGCCGCCCACCCTGACAATTTCCTAAACGTCATGCGTTCGCGGGAGGAATTTCCGCCCGAGGAGCGCCCGACGCTGCTCGAAGTGCTCGAGCTCAACGCCGCGAAGCTGCAACAACTCCTCGATGAAGGGGCTTTCCAGCCGAGTCACGGTAAGTACCTCTACTTGTACCGCATGGCAACCGACGAGCATGTGCAGACGGGTGTGGTCGCGGAGATGCCGATTGCGGAATATGACGGCGGCCGCATCAGGAAGCACGAGCACACGCAGCCGATCAAGGAGGACGAGCTGACGCGCTATCAGAAGGCCGTTGGCGCGAGCTCGAGCCCCGTCTCCCTGGCCTATGCCAGGGACGCGCGCATCGATGAGTGCGTCGAGCGCTTGACGCGCAGCGAACCTTTGCTCGACTTCGCCGTTCCCGACCGTCTGCGACAGACGATCTGGCGTGTCGAGAACGATACGGATATACGTCTGCTGGTGGACCTGTTCGCCGCGATTCCGGTTTCATATCTGACCGATGGTCATCATCGGACCGCGGCCGCGTCCCGCTTCGCGGCCGAGCGCCGCAAGAGCCCCGCGCACCGCGGCGACGAGGCGTACAACTACATGCTCGTAGCGCTGTTTCCCCACAACCAGCTGCGCATTCTCGCCTACAACCGCTGCGTGCGGGATATAGAAGGCTATAGCGTGCCGCGGTTCTTGAGTGCGCTCGAGGAGAGTTTCGAGGTGACGCCGCTCGAAGTGGCTCGCGCCGAAGACGCAACGCCGACGCGGCCGGGCGAGCTGGCCATGCTGCTCGACGGGGATTGGTACCGATTGCAGGTACGACCCGGCTTAGTGCCCGCCGACCCGGTGCGGGCCCTCGATGTGGTTGTCCTGGAGGAACGCGTGCTGAGCCCGATTCTCGGCATCAGCGATGCCCGTTCCGATGCTCGCCTCGACTACGTCGCCGGCACGACAGGTTTGCGCGGGCTCGCCGAGCGCTGTCGGCAGCGCGACTGGCGTCTCGGCTTCGCATGCTTCCCGACGTCGATCGAGCAGCTGATCGCCGTGGCCGACGCCGGTGAGGTGATGCCGCCCAAGTCCACCTGGTTCGAGCCCAAGGCGCGGTCGGGTGTGTTCCTGCGCATTCGCAATCGCGAGACGTAGCCGGCACCACGGCACGCGTGCGGCGGCAGACTCTGCGTCGATGCTCGCCACAATCCCACCCGCGTAGGTGTCGGCGCCGCGCCGCGCCCCAACGATCCCTCATTGCCCGGATTGGACGACGCACTGCGACCGCGATCCGCGCGCCTCACGGATTATGTCGGGTCGCCTCGCCGCCCAGGTTTCCCTGATGCGTGGCGCGGTGCGCACCGGGGACTCAACGGCGATCGATCTCGGTCGCGAGCAGTGAGTTTAGCCACAGGAACATGGTGGCGAATTTCTCACGCGTGATGTGAGCAATATCGGCACTGAGCCCGTTGATGTTCTCGAGCAGCGTCCGCGCCGGCCGATAGTGGTCGAACGGCTCGCCGTCGCGCAGCGGATACTGCTCGAAGAATCGCCGAACGCGCGCCCGCATGCATTGTTCTCTCGGATCGAGCGCCGTCTCCGTGACCGACTCGCTCAGGCTCTGCCGATAGGCCAGATTGACGAGCTGCACATAGAATGACGGCTCGAACATGTCCTCGATATCTGCCTCCGCGCGACCCAGAAAATCGCCGAAGGTGACGATGTGATTCTTCTGCAGCAGCTTGCGCGCATAAACGGCGTCGACGAGCTGGCGTTCGTCGGCGTGAATACCGAGCAATGCCGCCAGAACGCCGTTCTCCCTGGTGCCGGTCAGAGCAGCGAATTCCAGCAAGCGTCGCGCGCCGCCTACCGGCAGCAGGCACCAGCGCAGGCTCAAGCCGATACGCCGTTCCTGCTGAATCAGCTCCGACATCACCTTCAGGTAGATCAGGTCGGAGACGTCGTCGACGACGAGAATGTCCGAGCGCGGTAGCAGTGAGTCGACGATGCGATGGCCGAGCGCCGCCTGCAAGGGCACCAGGCTCTCTCGGCGTGCGTCCATGAACTCGGTGAGCACCCGCGTGCCCGAAGATCCGCCGTCGACGTCATCGTTGCGCGGGTCGTGCAGATCCTCGACGATGCGCACGCGCTCAAGATGAAGAGGGTTGACCATGAACGGCGAATGCGTGGTGTAGACGAGCTGGTGATTGGGTTTGAGTTCGTCCTCGAAATAGCGCACCAGATCCCGTTGTGCCTGCGCATGCAGCGACAGTCCCGGCTCGTCGAGCAGCAGCACCAGGGGCTGTTCCGACTGTCGCAGTTGCCAGTACCAGGCCATGAACGAGAAAAACCAGAGGAAGCCGCGAGAGCGCTCGTGCAGCCCGGTGGTGACCTTGTGACGGGTGTCGTAGACCCATGCCCAGATGTTGGTCCCCTCCCGCAGCCCCTCGGGGTCGTCGGGATGGGCGGGGCGGACGTCGAATCGCACCCGCAGAGATCGGCTCTGCGACCAGCAGCGGGAGACGGCGTCGCTCAGGCGCATGCCGGCGTTCTCGAGCTTGCTCACCAGTGCCTGAGTGCGGCCGGGATGCAACAGCTGATCGATGTCGAGGCGGGCCTGCTCTATCAAGCCCAACATAGCGTGGTCGGACGGTAACAGCTGCTGTGCGTCGCGACGTCGCTTGAGGGCGTCGAGATTCTCCCGTCCCTGTAACTGATAGAGGTCGTCGAAGTACACGAAGCGGGGTAAACGCGGCAGCAGGTAGCTGTGATACAGCAGGCGGTCGAAGCCGAGATCACACGCGGAGCGGGCAAGGGCGGTGACGCGTTCGACGGCCGGCGTCGTGCTCACGGTGGCCGCGCGTTCCAGGATGTCGGCGAACGTCTCGCTGCCGGCCAGCGCCGTGCGGACGTCGGCGTCCAGATCCGGGGCGGTCAGCATGTGTGCTACCGCTGCCCGCTCGTCGGTCTGCAGGCGGAACTTGCGTTTGTTGTCGTATCCCTTCCATACCACGATGTGCCGGAGGCGCAACGCCGCCTCGCCGAAATCGCGGTGCAGGTCGGTGAGGTCGTCATCCTGCAGCGCAAACATGGCGCGCACCACCGTCGCCGGCGGCTGTGCTGCTTGCGCCACCAGACGCTCGTAGTCGTCGACGTCGGCGCGGGGGTAGTCGTCATCGACGCTGTACTGGGCGTCGCCGTCGACGATCGGATTGAGCCGGTACAACGCCTGCAGCAAGGCGGTCTTGCCGGCCTCGTTGCTGCCGACCAGGCAGGTGATATCGCCGATGTCGATCGGATTGGATTCGCGGACGCTTTGGAAATCGGAGATTTCGGCGTGAGTGAGCTGCATTGCGGATCCCGAGTGATGTCCCGGCCACGAGGCCCGGGACGGAGTTAGCAGACGTTGTACCGTCCCGGCCGCCATCCGGCAAGGTGTCACCGAACCGGGCGGCCGCGCCGCAAGAGCGCCGGTAGACGGAGCGCGCCGCGGCGACCGTCCAGCACACTCCGCCAAGACAACGACTACCGCGACGCGCCGCCGACGACCGTGTAGCGGCGATCGTGGCCGAGCGCCGGCAGTCGGCGACGTACCTCGGCGACCCGGCCGGGGTCGATCTCGGCGATGGCAAAGCCGCGTGCGTCGCCGGCGTCGGCCACAACCTCGCCCCAAGGATCGACGATCAAGGAGTGGCCAAAGGTCTTTGACTTGCCGTGCTCGCCGTACTGACAAGGCGCGAACACGTAGCAGCCGGTCTCGATGGCGCGGCTGCGCAGCAGCACGTGCCAGTGTGCCCGGCCGGTGGCGCGCAGGAAGGCTGCCGGCACGGTGAAAAAGTGCGCACCCGCCTGGGCCAAGCGGCGATACAGGCTCGGAAAACGAACGTCGTAGCACACCGTCATGCCGAGCAGGCCCCATGGGGTGTCGGCGAGCACGGCTTCGCTGCCCGGCTCGAAGAGATCCGACTCGCGGCTGGCCCGGCCGCTCGCCGCTTCGATGTCGAACATGTGGATCTTGTCGTAGCGCGCCTTGACGGCGCCGTCGGCACCGATGAGAAACGAGCGGTTGCGTAGTTTCCCCGATCCCGAATCAGCCGTCACGGCGAGCGAGCCGATGACGATCCAGACAGCGAGCTCGCGGGCGAGGGCGCGGTAGGCCGGCAGCGCGGGGTGCTCGTCCTCGGCGTAGCGGCCCACCCGCAGACCTGTGTCGTCGACGTAGTAGCAGGAGAAGAACTCCGGCACGCAGATCAAACGGGCACCGGCGCGGGCCGCCTCGCGCACGAGCGCGATGCTGTCGTCGAGACTGGCGCCGACGTCAGCGCTTGCGCAGTTCTGGACGCAGGCGGTGAGGAAAGTGTCTGTCACCGGGAGCGGCCCGTGCTTCGCTGTGGGTGAAGTCTAGCCCGCCTTGCTCGTGAACGCACCATGACTGTCGAGCCCGGCACCGCGATGCGGCGGTGGTCGCTGGGGCGGCCCATCCCGCTTTGTTCAGCCGGCGGGTTCGATGCCGTGCTGGAGACGGGCCGCTTTGAGCGTGTTGTGGAGAAGGCACGCGATCGTCATGGGGCCGACACCGCCGGGGACGGGTGTGATCGCACCGGCCACCGGCAGCGCGTTGTCGAAGTCGACGTCGCCGACCAGGCGCGTCTTGCCGTTGCCGGCGTCGATGCGGTTGATCCCGACGTCGATCACAATCGCACCCGGCTTTATCCAATCGCCCCTGACCATGTTCGCGCGCCCGACGGCGGCGACGAGTACATCAGCGCGACGGCACTCTTCGGCCAGGTTCCGGGTCCGCGAATGCGCCACGGTCACCGTGCAGCTCTCCTTGAGCAGCAGCGCCGCCATGGGCTTGCCGACAATGTTGGAGCGTCCGAGCACCAGAGCATTCAGGCCGGCGAGTTCGGGCAGGCGATCCTTGAGCAGCATCAGACAGCCAAGCGGGGTGCACGGCACCATGCCGTCGCCACCGGTGTTGAGTTTGCCGACGTTGATGACGTGAAACCCGTCCACGTCCTTGGCGGGATCGATGGCGTCGATGACGGCCGACGCGCCGATCTGGGGCGGCAACGGCAGTTGCACGAGAATGCCGTTCACGGCGGCGTCCTGGTTCAGACGCGCGATCAGCGACAGCAGCTCCGACTCGGAGACGGTGGCGGGCAGCCGGTGGTCGAACGACGCCATGCCCGCTTCCTGTGTCTGCTTACCCTTGCTGCGAACGTAGACCTGGCTGGCGGGATTGTCGCCGACGAGCACGACGGCGAGACCCGGCGTGATCCCGTGCCGGGCCTTGAGTCGTTCAACCTGGCGCCCGATGTCCAGGCGCAGGTTCGCTGCGAAGGTCTTGCCGTCGATGATATCGCCCATGAAGCGTTTTTCCTTTGCCGGCGTACTGCGTCTGTGGATGAGCAAACCCCTGAGCCGTCCAGTGCTCCTCGTGGGGCATCGCTGTGCGGGGAGATCGAACGCGGAAAACGCGTGATCCGAGCGCGCGGATGAACTCGAGGCAGGAGCCCTTGCGACGTGGGGCGAATTATTGCGCCTGCGTTGGGCGTCGGCTTTTCCGAGAGCGCCGCCAACATGTCTGCTCGCGCACGGGCGAAGCGGCGCCCGCCACGGCCTACCGAGGCGGACGTCGCAATCCCGGGCCTGCACGCGGGGGGGTGGCCGGTCATGCCGGTGGTCGCCGGCAGAGCGTCGACCGCCGACGCCTGTGGGCCTGGCAGCTCAGTCACGCTCACGGCGAACCGCGCGGGCGCCGCGCATGGTGCCCGTGCGGTTCCCGCGCCAAGCCATAAACGCTGTTTCCGCGGTCTGCTGTCGTGTCGCTTTCCGGCAATCCAACGTCGCCGCGACGTCAGCAGACCGTGGGGTCGAGTCCTACTCTTAGCGCGCCTGCATGGCAAGTCACACGGGTGTTGTGGCGTTCTGACAGGGGTAACGTGATGGCCAACGTGGAGCCAATCGACAGCGGCGAGGAGCTCGACCTGTCGAGCCTCGCCGACGACGAGTTGGTCGAACAAATGCATGACGATCTGTACGACGGTCTCAAGGAGGAGATCGAGGAGGGGACGCGCATACTGCTCGACCGCGGCTGGTCGCCGGACAGGGTCCTCAATGACGCGCTGGTCGAGGGCATGCGCATTGTCGGTATCGACTTTCGCGACGGTATCCTCTTCGTCCCCGAGGTGTTGATGGCCGCGAACGCCATGAAGGGCGGAATGGAGATCCTGCGGCCGCTGCTTGCCGAGACCGGCGCACCGACGATCGGCAAGATGGTGATCGGAACGGTGAAGGGAGACATTCACGACATCGGCAAGAATCTGGTGGCGATGATGATGGAGGGTGCCGGATTCGAGGTGATCGACCTTGGCATCAACAATCCCGTGGAGAGCTACCTCGAAGCGCTCGACCAGCACAAGCCCGAGATACTGGGCATGTCGGCGCTGCTCACCACCACCATGCCGTACATGAAGGTCGTGATCGACACGCTGCTCGAGCAGGGCCGCCGCGGCGACTATGTGATCTTGGTTGGCGGAGCGCCGCTCAACGAAGAGTTCGGCAGAGCGATCGGGGCGGACGCCTATTGTCGTGATGCAGCTGTCGCTGTCGAGACCGCGAAGGAGCTGGTGGCGGCGCACCGAGCGGCGGCGCACGCCTGAGTCCCCGTGGCTGCAGCCGACGGCACCGACGCAGCGCGGCAGGGATCACGGCTTGTGGTGATCGCCTGCGGTGCGCTCGCCCACGAGCTCACGGCGCTGGTGCGCGCCAACGGCTGGGAGTCCGTGGCGGTGCAGTGCCTTCCGGCGATGCTGCACAACAGACCCGAGGAGATACCGCAAGCCGTGCGCGCGGCCATCTGCGCGGCGCGCACCCGCTACCGTCACATTTTCGTGGCCTACGCAGACTGTGGGACCGGTGGTGCCCTCGATCGCGTTCTGGAGCAGGAGGGCGTGGAGCGGATTGCGGGCGCTCATTGCTACGAATTCTTCGCAGGGACGCGCCTGTTTCGCGAGCTTTCCGAAGCCGAGCCGGGAACCTTCTACCTGACCGATTTTCTGGCCAGACATTTCGAGCGGCTCGTCGTGAAGGGGCTGGGACTCGACCGCCATCCCGAGCTCGAGCCGCTGTATTTCGGCAACTACCGCAAGCTCGTGTATCTCTCCCAGACCGTCGACGCGATGCTCGCCGAGCGCGCCAGACAAGCGGCGGCGCGTCTGAACCTGGCTTTCGAGCATCGTCACACGGGTTACGGTGGACTGCACGCCGCGTTAGAGCATGCGCAGAGGTGTCTCACGGATGGCCAAGCTGATCACCGTGTACTGGCGTGATATTCCGGCACAGGTCATCGCCAAGAGCGGGCGCCGGTCGGCCAAGGTGCCGCTCTCCGATCGCTTCCACAAGGCAATCGACCGCGCCGCGATGCGCGCCGGCAAGGGCAGCAGCGAAGCGTATCTCAGCGAGTGGCGTCGGCAGCAGAGCGAGTGCGGTGACGACCTCGAAGCCGCAGCGGCGGCATGTGCGGCGCAGCTCGAGGAGGCATTCTCCGACGGCGATCTCGAGCTGCTGATCAAGGCCAAGGGCATGAGGAGCGAGTAGCCCATGTACGCGGCGCGTCAATGGTCGGTGCGACACGCGCGTGGACTCGAGGCCTTGTATGGGGTCCTCGAGCCGGTGATGGTCGCCCTGCATCCGCTGTGGCGCTCTCTGGGCTACCGGCGACTCGAGCGGCCGGTGCGCGCGGTGGAAAGGACCGTCAAGGGATTTCTGTTCGACTGCCGCATGTGCGGGCAGTGCGTGCTCAACTCGACCGGCATGTCGTGCCCGATGAATTGTCCGAAGCGAATTCGCAACGGCCCCTGCGGCGGCGTGCGCGACGACGGCAGCTGCGAGGTCGATCGACACATGCGCTGCGTGTGGGTGGCGGCGGCCGAGGGTCGCGCACGCATGCGCTCCCCTGAAGACCCGGTGCAGCGACCGCTCGACACGAGTTTGCTCGGCGCCTCCTCGTGGCTGCGCGTCGTTTGCGAGAAGTCGGCGCTCCCACGCGGCGCGGACGCGGGGCGATGACGGTCGAGGGCACCAGCGGCGGCGAGCCGCTCGAGATCCTGCCCGGGCACAGCTCGGGTGGACGTCTCGAGCGCGTGCTGCGCGCCGGCCATTTCGCGGTGACCACCGAGCTCTCGCCGCCGGACTCGGCCGACCCCGAGGACGTCTACCTGCGCGCGCGCATCTTCGACGGCTACGTCGACGCCATGAACGCGACCGACGGCTCGGGCGCTAACTGCCACATGTCGAGCATCGGCGTGTGCGCGTTGCTGGCGCGGCGCGGCTACTCGATGGTCGCGCAGATGTCGTGCCGGGATCGCAACCGTATCGCCATGCAGGGTGACGTGCTGGGCGCCAGCGCCATGGGTGTCGCCAACATTCTGTGTCTGACCGGAGACGGCGTGCAGACAGGGGATCATCCCGACGCCATGCCAGTGTTCGACCTCGACTGCATGTCGCTGCTCGGCGCCGTGCGACGCATGCGTGACGAGGGTCGTTTTCTGAGCGGCAGAACGCTGACGACGCCGCCGCGCGTGTTTCTTGGCGCGGCGGCGAATCCCTTCGCACCGCCGCTGGAGTACCGTCCGCTCAGGCTCAGGAAAAAGATCGAGGCCGGGGCCCAGTTCGTGCAGACGCAGTACTGTTTCGATATTGCGATGCTTGAGCGCTACATGGAGCGCGTTCGCGACATGGGCCTGCACGAACGCGTGTTCGTGCTGGTCGGGGTGGGTCCGCTGGCTTCTCCCCGCGCTGCGCGCTGGATGCGCGAGAACGTGCCGGGCGTTCACATCCCCGACGAGGTGGTGCGCAGGCTCGAGGGAGCGCAGAAGCCCAAGCTCGAGGGCATGAAGCTCTGCACCGAGCTCATACAGCAGGTCCGCGAGATCGGGGGCGTTCACGGCGTGCACGTCATGGCGTACCGCCAAGAGGAAACGGTCGCCGAGATCATCGACGCGTCGGGTGTGCTGCAGGGCCGGGTTCCGTGGCATCCGCAAGACGCCGGTGAGCCGGACGTATTGAGGGCAGTGTCATAACCAACACGATCGTCAGCTCCGCGGTCAAGCAGGTCGTCATCGGTTTCGACCGGCCATTCTGCATCATAGGCGAGCGCATCAATCCGACCGGGCGCAAGGTTCTCGCCGCGGAGATGGCGGCGGGCGACTACGCTCGGGTCGAGGCGGACGCGCTGGCGCAGGTTGCGGCCGGCGCACACATGCTCGACGTGAATGCCGGAATTCCCCTGGCGGATGAGCCCCGCATCCTCGCTGAAGCCGTGCAGCTCGTGCAGTCGGTCACCGACGTGCCGCTGTCGATCGACTCGTCGATCGTGGCCGCCCTGGAGGCCGGGCTCGCGGTGTATCAGGGCAAGGCGCTGGTCAACTCGGTGACGGGCGAAGAGGAGAGGCTCGAAACCGTGCTGCCCTTGGTCAAGCGTCACGGCGCCGCCGTGGTGGCGATCTCCAACGACGAGACCGGCATCTCGGAGGACCCCGATGTGCGCTTCGAGGTGGCGCGGCGCATCGTGGAGCGGGCGCAGGACCACGGTATCGCCCGGGCCGATGTCGTGGTCGATCCCCTGGTGATGCCGATAGGCGCCATCAACAGTGCCGGCAAGCAGGTTTTTCACCTCATTCGCCGGCTGCGCGACGAGCTCAAGGTCAACACCACCTGCGGCGCGTCGAACGTGAGCTTCGGCCTGCCGAACCGCAACGGTCTCAACGCGGCGTTCCTTTCGATGGCGATCGGGGCCGGACTGACATCGGCGATCACCAATCCGCTGCATGCCGAGCTGGTGCAGGCGGTGATGGGCGCCGACGTGATGGCCGGCAACGACCCGGAATGTCGACGCTGGATCGCCGGCTTCCGCGAGCCGCCGCTGGCGGGCGCCGAGCAGGACTCGGGGCGGCGCCAGCGGCGTGGACGCCGGCGCCGGCCGAGCGCCGACTGAGGCGCGTTGGCGCCGGCCCGCGCCGTGACGAGCGAGCGGCGGCAACCCTGTTTCGAGCAGCCAGTCCCGTGAGCGGCGAGCAAGAGCAAAGCGACGCGCTGGTGGTGTTCACGCCGTCGGGTCGGCGCGGCCGGGTGCGGATCGGAACGTCCGTGCTGCAGGCGGCTCGCTCGCTGGGCGTCGACGTCGATTCGGTGTGCGGGGGTCGCGGTCTGTGCGGGCGCTGCCAGGTGCTGCCGAGCTACGGCCGTTTTGCCAAGCACGGTGTCGATTCGCGGGTCGAGCATCTCTCCGCCGTTGGCGAAACAGAGCGTGAGTATGCCCGGGGCGCGCCGCTGGCGCCCGGGCGGCGGCTCGCCTGCGCGGCCTGTATCGCGGGCGACGTCGTCATCGACGTCCCCCCTGACAGCCAGGTCCATCGCCAGGTGGTGCGCAAGCGCGCCGAGGTGCACGAGATAACGCTCGATCCGGCGGTGCGTCTCCACTACGTCGAGGTGCCGCTGCCGACCCTGCACGAGCCTCAAAGTGACTTGCAGCGGCTCGAGGAGGCGCTGGAGTTCGAGTGGGGGTTGACGGGGCTCGGTTGCGATTTGCAGGTGCTGCACGGTCTGCAGCACGCGCTGCGCGAGGGGCAGTGGCAGGTCACCGTGGCGGTGCACGACGCGTGCCGGATCATCGCCGTGTGGCCCGGGTTCCGCGATAAGGCCTACGGGCTCGCCGTGGACGTGGGCTCGACGACGATCGCCGCCCATCTGTGCGATCTGGCGAGCGGCGAGGTGGTCGCCGCCGCGGGCGCCATGAACCCGCAGATCCGTTTTGGCGAGGACCTGATGAGCCGGGTGTCCTATGTGATGATGAATCCGGGCGGGGCGGGGGCGATGACCGATGCGGTGCGCGGGGCGGTACGGCGTCTCGCCGAGGAGGTGGCCGAGGAGGCGGGGATTGCCGTCACGGATATTCTGGAAGCGACTTTCGTCGGTAATCCGATCATGCATCACCTGCTGCTCGGCATCAGCCCCGTGGAGCTTGGGGGCGCACCTTTCGCGCTTGCGACGGATCGCTCGCTGTCTCTCGAGGCAAGAGCGCTCGATCTGAACCTGCACCCCAACGCGCGCGTGTTCGTGCTTCCCTGCATCGCCGGTCACGTCGGCGCGGATACCGCAGGCGTGTTGCTCTCCGAGGCGCCCTATCTGCGGGACGAGATCACCCTGCTCGTCGACGTTGGCACCAATGCGGAGATCGTTCTCGGCAACCGTAACCGGCTGCTGGCGGCGTCGAGCCCCACGGGGCCCGCCTTCGAAGGTGCTCAGATCAGCTGCGGTCAGCGGGCGGCGCCCGGGGCGATCGAACGGCTGCGCATCGACGCCGAAACGCTGCAGCCGCGCTTCAAAGTCATCGGCTGCGAGCTCTGGTCGAACGAGGCGGGCTTCGAAGACGCCGTCGCGGCGAGCGGTGTTACCGGCATCTGCGGGTCGGGTATCGTCGAGGCGATCGCCGAGATGTACCTCACGGGCATCATCAGCAGCGCCGGTGTCATCAACGGCGACCTCGCCCGGCGCACGCCCCGGATCGCGGCCGATGGGCGCACGTTCTGCTATCACGTGCATGGCGGCGAGATTCCCATACGCATCACGCAGAACGACGTGCGCGCCATCCAGCTCGCGAAGGCGGCGCTGCACGCGGGGGTGCGGCTGCTGATGGATCGGCTCGGCGTCGAAGCGGTCGATCGGATTCGGCTCGCCGGGGCCTTCGGCAGCCATATCGACGTCAAGTACGCGATGATTCTCGGCATGATACCGGACTGCGAGCTCGAGCACGTGACCGCGGCGGGCAACGCCGCGGGGACCGGCGCACGCATCGCACTGCTCGATCGCAGGGCCCGCACCGAGATCGAACGAACGGTGCGCACCGTGGAGAAGGTGGAGACGGCGGTGGAGCCCCGTTTCCAAGCGCACTTCGTCGATGCGATGGCCATCCCGCACGCGCGCGAGAGGTACCCGAGACTCGGCCGGGTCGTGAGTCTGCCCCTCACCGGCGGCGTATCTCGGCCGGGGTCGAGGCGCCGCGGAAGTCGGCGTGCGGGGGGCGCCTGACCTCGGGCAGCGGCGCTGCAGGGCACGAGGCGCGGAGGACGCCCGTGTGGGGGGGCGCCGCCGGGGTGAGTAGCGGCTCGGTCGATACTGCGTAATAATCCGGAGGGTCGGGGCATTTCCGGTGGCATCCGCAGCGGGTGTCTCGCGATGTGTCGGCGCTGTAAGCAGTCCTTCCCTAGAGAGGACGGACGGTTCGCACCACCACCCACAATGAGGATGAACGAGAGATGAGAACATTTTCAGCATCACTCCGCGGCTTGAGGACGGTCATCGCCGCTTTTATTGGCGTTCTGCTGACGGCGGTTGTCGCGCAGGCGCAGACGACGCTCACGGTGTACACGGCGGTCGAGGCGGAGGACCTGAAGAAATACGCCGCCCGCTTCAACGAGGACCACCCCGACATCGAGATCAAATGGGTGCGGGACTCGACGGGCATCGTCACGGCGAAGCTGCTGGCGGAGAAAGACAATCCGCAGGCGGACGTCATCTGGGGACTGGCCGCGACGAGCCTGTTGCTGATGAAAGGCGAGGACATGCTGATGCCCTACGCGCCCAAGGGCCTGGACAAGCTGGATCCGAAGTTCCGGGATGCGGCGGACCCGCCCTCTTGGGTCGGCATGGACGCGTGGGTCGCCGCCATCTGCTTCAACACGGTGGAGGCGCAGAAGCACAATCTGTCAAAACCCTCTTCGTGGAAGGATCTCACCAAGCCCGAGTACAAGGGCCACGTCGCGATGCCCAACCCGAACTCGTCCGGCACCGGCTTCCTCGACGTGTCGAGCTGGTTGCAGCTGATGGGCGAGGATGGCGGCTGGGCGTTCATGGACGGCCTTCACGAGAACATCAACTACTACACCCATTCCGGCTCGAAGCCTTGCAAGGACGCGGCGCGCGGTGAAGTGCCCATCGGCGTTTCCTTCGCCTTTCGCGGCGCCAAGTCGAAAGCAGAGGGTGCGCCGCTCGAGATCATCATCCCCTCCGAGGGCATCGGTTGGGACATGGAGGCGACGGCCATCGTGAACGGCACCAAGAACCTCGATGCGGCAAAGACGCTGGTCGACTGGTCGATCACCGAGAAAGCCAACGAGATGTACAACGAGGGCTACGCGGTGGTCGCCATCCCGGCGCTGGCGAAGCCCGTCGAGCACTTTCCCGACGGCATTCTCGAAGCGATGATCGACAACAACTTCGAGTGGGCGGCCCAGAATCGCAAGCGCATCCTGTCAGAGTGGCAGAAGCGGTACGACTCCAAGTCCGAGCCCAAGAGCTGACGCGTAGCGTCTAGATCTTCCGCAGCGGCCGCCCCGGTCGGTGGGGCGGCCGTTTTTTTGCTGGCTCCGGCCGAGTGCGCTCGCCGTGGCCGGGCTGCGCGCCGTGTCCCCGGGTTGATTGGCGACGGGTGCGCGGTGCCGCTGCAGGTCGACTCGGCCGCTGCATCGCGCTATGGTTGCCGAGGCGCCGGTACCCGAGGACACATGTCATGACTGAGCGGGTCTCCGAGGCGGTGCGGGCCGCCGACAGACCTTATCTTCGCATTGCGAACCTCACCAAGAAGTTTGGCGAGTTCGTCGCGCTTCGCGATGTCTCGCTGGATGTCTACGACGGCGAGTTCGTCTGCTTTGTGGGGCCGTCGGGCTGCGGCAAGACGACGCTGCTGCGGGCAATCGCCGGGCTCGACATTCAGACGACGGGGACCGTCGAGCAGGCCGGCGCGGACATCTCGGCGTTGCCCCCCAGCGAGCGTGATTTTGGCATCGTGTTCCAGTCATACGCGCTGTTTCCCAATCTGACGGTGCGCAAGAACGTCGCCTATGGCCTGCGCAGTCGCAACGCCGGTAAAGCGGCGATCGCCGGTCGCGTCTCCGAGCTGCTGGCGCTGGTCGGCCTGCCCGAGCAGGCCGACAAGTATCCGGCCCAGCTCTCGGGCGGGCAGCAGCAGCGCGTCGCCGTCGCCCGCGCCATCGCCACCTCGCCGGGGCTGCTGCTGCTCGACGAGCCCCTCTCGGCCCTCGACGCCAAGGTGCGTGTGCACCTGCGCCACGAAATCAAGGCGCTTCAGCGGCGGCTCGGCGTCACCACGATCATGGTGACGCACGATCAGGAAGAGGCGCTCAGCATGGCCGACCGCATCGTGGTCATGAACAATGGCGTTATCGAGCAGATCGGCTCGCCGGGTCAGGTCTACAGCGAGCCCGCAACGATTTTTGTTGCGGATTTCATCGGCACGATGAATTTCTTGACTGGCACGGTTAGCGTCGACGGCGCGGTGCGCGTAGGGCAGCTCGAGGTCGCCTGCGACACGACGGGGGTTGCGGTGGGCGATCGGGTGACGGTTGCCGTGCGCCCCGAAGACATCGTGGTTCACGATGCGGAGGGCATCGACGGGACCCCGGCGACGGTCACGATCGAGGCGATGGAGTTTCTCGGCTCGTTCGTGCGCGCCGAGCTCGGCTGCGAGCAACTCGGCTCGGGCCACCCGCTGCGCGCGGATTTGTCGGTCGGCCTTGTGCGCCGTCGGACGTTGGCCGAAGACGATTCGCTGACGGTCATCCTGCCTCGCGAGCGGATCCACGTTTTCCGAGGAGCCGCGTCGAATGGCTGACCATGCGGTGACGGCTGCAGTGGCGGCGCCGGTGGTGCGAGCGAAATCCAGCCGCGACGACTGGATCATGCGCGCCTACATGGTAGCGGTGGGACTGTACCTGGTAATCGCTCTCGCGCTGCCGCTCTACACGATGCTCTCGAAGAGCTTCCGAAACCACGACGGTGAATTCGTCGGGCTCGCCAATTATCTTGAGTATTTCGGCACACCGGCGCTGTCGTATTCGATCAACAACAGCATCTTCATCGCCGTCGTCACGACGGTGATTACGATTTCGCTGGCTTTCGTGTTCGCCTACGCGTTGACGCGCAGCTGCATGCCGCTGAAGGGGTTATTCAAGACGGTGGCGATGGTGCCGATTCTAGTGCCGTCGTTGCTTCCGGGCATCGCTCTCGTCTACCTGTTCGGACGACAGGGCATGATCTCCTGGCTGCTCTTCGGCCACGAGATCTACGGTCCGATAGGTATCGTGATCGCCGAGGTGTTCTTCACCTTTCCCCACGCGCTCATCATCATAGTGACCGCCCTGTCGATTGCCGACGCTCGTCTGTACGAGGCCGCCGTGGCGCTGCGCGCCGGCAAAGTGCGCATCTTTCTTACCGTGACGCTCCCGGGGGTGCGTTACGGATTGATAAGCGCCGCTTTCGTCGTTTTTACCCTGACCATCACCGATTTCGGCGCCCCAAAGGTGATCGGCGGCGATTTCAATGTTCTCGCTACTGATATTTACAAGCAGGTGATCGGACAGCAGAACTTCGAGATGGGGGCGGTGGTCAGCGTCGTGCTCTTGATACCCGCGGCGATAGCGTTCGTGGTCGATCGAATCGTGCAAAGGAGGCAGGTTGCATTGCTTTCGGGGCGGGCCGTGACGCTGGAGCCGAAGCCGCAACGCCGTTTCGACAACATCATGCTCGCCTACACCTGTCTCGTGAGCATTTTCATTCTGGGCATGCTCGCCACCTGCCAGTACGCGGCGCTCGTCAAGTTCTATCCCTACGATCTCAGCCTGTCGCTGAAGAACTACCAGTTCGACCTCATGGACGGCGGCGGCTGGGAGTCGTACGGCAATTCAATACGAATGGCGCTCTACAGCGCCCTGTTCGGCACCATTGTGGTGTTCACCGGCGGCTACATGGTCGAGAAGGCGAGGGGCTTTGCGCAGGGGCGCGCGCTATTTCAATTTCTGGCTATGATGCCGATGGCAGTGCCCGGTCTCGTGCTGGGGCTCTCCTATATCTTCTTCTTCAATCATCCTGACAATCCGCTCAATTTCCTCTACCACTCGATGGCGATCCTGGTGATCAGCACCATCGTCCATTTCTACACGGTTGGCCATCTGACGGCAGTCACCGCGCTGAAACAAATGGATCGGGAGTTCGAGGCCGTGTCGGCGTCGCTCAAGCAGCCCTTCTACAAGACCTTTGGACGGGTCACCGTGCCCGTGTGCATGCCGGCGATTCTCGACATCAGCATTTATCTGTTCGTCAACGCCATGACCACGGTGTCGGCGGTGGTGTTCCTCTACGGGCCGGACACGACGCTGGCCTCGGTCGCCGTGCTCAACATGGATGATGCAGGAGACATCGCCCCGGCGGCTGCCATGGGCATGATGATCTTCTACACCAGCGCGGGTGTGCGCCTGCTGCACTATGCGGGCAGCCACCTGCTCGAACGGCGCACGCAGGCCTGGCGACGTCGCTGAGTGCGGCCGATCGGCCGTCAGCCGTGAGTGCCGGCCAGATTGAGGCCGACGACGCCCACGATGATCAGGGCGATGCTCCCCAGCTTGACGGCGTTCACCGGCTCGTGGAAATAGGCGAAGCCGATGACGGCGATCACTGCGGTACCGACACCCGCCCATATGGCGTATGCCACGCTGAGATCAATCCTGCGGATTGCCAGCGTCAGTGCCACGAAGGACAAGGCGTAGAACACGAAGATCAGCAGGGAGGGAACGATCCGCGTAAATCCCTCCGAGAGCTTCATGGACGTCGTGCCCGCCACCTCCAAGAGAATGGCGCCGATCAGGATCAGCCAGTGCTGCATAGCCGTGCTCCTCGCTCGCAAGTCGTCGATAGCGCGCCGAGGCCCGGGGAGTCGACAGGTGTGTGGCGCTCCGCGCCGGCGTCGGTCAGCACGGTCCGGTCCGAGGGCGAGCCGCCTGGTCAGCGGCCCGTGGCCGAGCCCGCAGGGGTCTCGGCATGCGCGCTCGCGGTGGCCGCTGTCTCGCGAGGGTAAGCTTACCCGAGCAGGTGTCAGACCTCGATCGCGGCAATGGATTCGACGAGCGCGTCGGCATGGGGAGCAAGATCGCTCGGCCGCCCCGCACCGCCGGTTACGCCTACGGCGACAGCCCCGGCACGGCGGGCCATGGTCAGGTCGCTCGGTGTGTCGCCCACCATCATGACGTGTTGCGGTCGGACGTTCGTGTCTCGGGCCAGCTGGTGCAAGACATCGGGGTCGGGCTTGGTCGGACCGTCGGGATCATCGCCGCAGCGCAGGTGGGCGATGAGCTCGTCGACGGCCAGTTGACGTAACGTGGCCTTGGTGGCCTCGCGGTCGTCGGTCGTGGCCACCGCCAGGTGCAGACCCGCCGCGAGCAGCCTGCGGCAGATGCTCGCCACGTCACCACGCGGCCGGATGGCCTCGGCCTCGGGGAGGCGGCTGAAGCATCGTGCGAAGGTCGCCTCCGCCCGATGTTCGGCATCCTCCCAGCTCAAGCCGTGTTGATAGAGCACCGTTGCCACCACCGTGCGAATCTTGGCCAGGGTCGCGGTGGCCAGCGGCCCGCTGCCCATCGTGCGGCGCCGCTCATGGTCGTAGCCGAGACCTCGGAACAAAGCCTGCTCGAGTCGCCGGTCGCCGCCGACGGCTTGCAGCAGCACCGAGACGCTCGTCTCGGTGCGCCGCCCCCACATGTGGTGGAAGTCGATGAGCGTCCCGTCCTTGTCGAAGACGATCAGCTCGACGTCGAAGCGGGCGTCGCCCACCGTCACCGCTGCCATTCAGCTATCTCCCGGCCGGCGTCGCCTGCAGACGAATGTCATCTGACCGATGCGCCTGCGGCCGGCGTCGTGATCGGCGACATAGGCCTCGAGCGTGCCGTCGCGCTCCATGGCGCGCACGCGCACGAGGACAGCTTCGAGCCGATCGGGGGGCACGGTGCTCCAGATGGAATCGCCGTCGCGCCAATGCTTGTCGAGCGGCCCGTCGCAGTCGAAGTACGCCGCGCCCTGTAGCACCGCGTCGAGCGGCACGAAGCGGGCGTCCGCGGCCAGACCGGTCTCGTCCAGCAGCCGGTCGAGGTCCTCGAGGGGCAGGTGCCGCTCCTGCATCGCGGCGGCCGCCTCTGGGATGAGGTCGTAGTACCAGAAGCCGCTGCCGAGCTGTTCTATCGAGCACGTATTGATGATCAGCGCGCCGCCCGGTCTGAGCACACGGGCGAACCCCCGGAAAGCCTGCCGATACGCGGCCAGGCCGTCTCGACCGCTTCGCGGGAGATGATGCAGCACCTGGTTGACCGTGATGCCATCGAAGCTCGCGTCCTCGAAAGGAAGCGCCGAGATACTGGCTCTGTGAAAGGTGAGGCGTGCCCGTCGCGAGGCATCGGTCAGCTTGCTTGTGGCGACGTCGAGCATAGCCGAGTTGAGGTCCATTGCCACAACTTCGCCGACGTGCGCGAGCAATGCGATGGCATAGTTGCCTGTTCCGCAGCCGGCGTCGAGTATCCGCTGGCTCAATAGCGGACGTGGGTTGACGGCCAGGCAGCCGATGATGATCTCGATGCCGACCGGGGCGCGCGTGCGGTCGTAGCTCGGAGACGTTTGGTGATAATTCTCGTAGGCACTCACGGAAGCCCCCCCCGCTGCCCATTATCTCCCCTGAGGGCCGCGGTTGAGAAGTGGGTTTCGCACGCGGTCGTCTCGGGCGGAGGCGTGGGACGCTCCCATGCTCCGTTCTGCACGTTTGCTCGACCCGTGCGAGCCATGAAGGAGCACAGCCTGCCCGGGCGACAGGGGCCGCGCCTCGCCGCGATTGCCCGCCCCTCTGATGGCCAGAGTACAATAATACGCGTACCGGGAGGTGGGTGCGGCGACATTCGCGCGACGGGCAAAGATGTACAAACGCAAATCGTACGACTACATCATCGTGGGAGCCGGCTCGGCCGGCTGTGTGCTTGCCAATCGACTCTCGGCAGATGCCGATGTCTCGCTGCTGCTGCTCGAAGCCGGGCCGCGCGACCGCAGCATCTATCTCGATATGCCGATGGCGTTCTCCTATCCGCTCGCGAGTGAGCGTTTCAACTGGTACTACTGGTCCGATCCGGAGCCGCACATGGACGACCGCCGGATGTACTGTCCGCGCGGGCGCGTACTGGGGGGCTCGTCGTCAATCAACGGTATGGCATATGTGCGGGGCCATGCCTTCGACTACGATCGCTGGGCCGAGGAGGAGGGGCTCGAGAAGTGGTCGTACGCGCACGTGCTTCCCTACTTTCAGCGCGCCGAGTCCCGGGCCGCGGGCGGAGACGACTATCGCGGTTCCGACGGACCGTTGCAGGTGTCAACCGGTCGCTGCGCCAACCCCTTGTTTCAGGCGTTCATCGAGGCGGGTGCGCAGGCAGGCTACCCGCGCACCGAGGACATGAACGGGTATCAGCAGGAGGGCTTCGGTGCCATGGACATGACGGTGCACGACGGCACGCGCTCGCGCGCGGCCCGGGCCTACCTGCACCCGATCCGGCGCCGCACCAACCTGCGTATCGAGCTCGGCGCGCTGACGACGCGGCTCAGATATGCGGGGAGGCGGGTAATCGGCGCCGAGTACGTGCGCAATGGACGGATCGAACTCGCTACGGCTGACCGCGAGGTTCTGCTCTGTGCCGGTGCGATAAACTCCCCGCAGCTGCTCATGCTCTCCGGCATCGGCGACGCCGCCGCGTTGCGCGAGCTGAACATTCCCGTCGCGATGGATTCGCCCGCCGTGGGCCGCAACCTGCAGGATCACCTGGAGATCTACGTCCAGCATGCCTGCACCGAGCCCATCACGCTTTACCCGGCACTGAAGCCGTTCACTAAACTGAAAATCGGTGCAGAGTGGCTGTTGTTCAAAACCGGCGCGGGAGCCAGTAGCCACTTCGAGGCGGGCGCATTCATTCGCAGCCGCGCCGGCGTCAGGCATCCGGATCTGCAGTACCACTTTCTGCCCATCGCGGCCAACTACGACGGCCGGGCGGCAGCCACGGGACACGGATTCCAGGCGCACGTCGGACCGATGCGATCGCCGAGTCGGGGTCGAGTCACGTTGCGCTCAAGTGATCCCATGGCGCCGCCATCGATTCTGTTCCGGTATTTGGCGAGCGATGACGACCGTGAAGAGATGCGGGCAGCGGTTCGGCTGACCCGCGAGATTTTTGCCCAGCAAGCCTTCGATCGCTTTCGCGGACCGGAGCTGGCGCCGGGCGCCGAAGTGGTGTCGGACGCCGATATCGACGCCTTCGTGCGCGCGCGGGCCGAGAGCGCTTATCATCCGTGCGGCACCTGCAAGATGGGCAACGATGCCGACGCGGTCGTGGACGGGGAGCTGCGCCTGCATGGCATCGATGGGCTGCGGGTCATCGATGCGTCGATCATGCCAAGCATCGTCAGCGGCAATCTCAACGCGCCGACAATCATGATTGCCGAAAAGGCGGCGGACCTGATACTCGGGCGGTCTCCGCTCGAGCCGCGGTCAGTGCCTGTCTACGTTGCCCCCGGCTACGAGGGGAGTCAGCGCTGACCGCCTGTCGTTCGCGTATCACCGGCGTGAGCGCGGGGTGCGCGGCGACGCCGCGTTTAAGCGAAATTTCGATGGAGCGACCCGTGAACCCGCCGCTCGGCGCGTCGTTTGCCCGCACGGCGCCGCCCGCAGTGCTTTATCTGGCCAGCAAAGCCTACTACACTTCGCCTTTCCAACGTGGGGGTCGGACCGGCGCTTGCACTGTCGCGCACGGCAGGCGAGAACGCTGTCGGTACCGAGTCGATTCCGGGCCAGGGACCGTCGAGTTCGAGCCCGCTGCTGGGTCGTATGCCTAGGAGGAGATCAATGCACCGTATTCGCATCAAGAAGCTGGTGGTAGCCGGCGTAGCCGCCCTTGGACTGAGCTCGCTGGCGCAGGCCGCAGATCCGGAGGACTGCAAGACCGTCCATTTCTCCGACGTCGGATGGAGCTGCATCACCGCGACGACGGCCATCGCCTCCGAGATTCTCGACGCCCTCGGCTACGAGCCGAAAGCTTCCGTGCTGTCCGTTACGGTCACCTTCGAGAGTCTGTCCAATGGTGATATCGACGCGCTGATAGGGCTGTGGCTTCCTTCACAGCAGTCGATGATCCAACCCTACTTCGACAAGGGCACAGTAGAGGATGTGGCCGTCAACCTCGAGGGAGCCAAATACACGCTCGCCGTGCCCAAGTACGTCAACGATGCCGGTGTGAAAAGCTTCGCCGATCTCGCCGCCCACGCGGATAAGTTCGGCGGCAAGGTCTACGGGATCGAGCCGGGCAACGACGGCAACCTGATCATTCAGTCGTTGATCGATAATGACGAGTTCGGTCTCAAGGACTGGGAGTTGGTCGAATCGAGCGAGCAAGGCATGTTGGCCCAGGTCAAGCGTGCCACTACTCGCAAAGAGTGGATCGTTTTTCTCGGCTGGGCGCCACATCCGATGAACCGCCATTTCGATCTGGCGTATCTGGCCGGCGGTGATGACTATTTCGGTCCCAACTATGGCGGCGCGACGGTACACACGCTGACGCGCAAGGGGTATCGCGACGCATGCCCCAACGCCGGTCGGCTGCTCGAGAACCTGAAGTTCTCACTGGCCATCGAGAACGAGGTGATGAGCTACATGCTCGACGACGGCATGGACCCTCAGGCGGCTGCCAGGAAGCTGATCAAACAGCACCCGGAGACTCTCGAGCAATGGCTCGCCGGAGTAACCACCGCCGATGGGGCGAGCGCCGCAGTCGATGCCGTAAAGTCTGCGCTAGGCATGTAGCCCCGCGCGCTCCCTTCCGCCTTGCGCTGCCGATCGGGGCGGCGGTGTCGAGACGGTCGGTGGAGCGGGTCTCCACCGCCCGCCCACCCCTGCGACCCCGTCCGCCCGCTCTGCTGCTCGTCGCTGTCGCGGCGGGGATGCCCCACCGCGGCTCGCTCCCTATCGCCCTGACCCACAGGACGCGTCCCCAACGTCGCCGTCGCGTTATGCAAATGTATTAGACTGTTCTGCCGTTACGACGTGAGGAGGACGCGCGGTGGACTGGCTTACGCAAAGCAAGATACCGCTCGGAAAGTGGATAGAAGCCGGGGTCGACTTCGTGAATGAGCACGCCGCGTGGTTGTTCGATCTCGTTTCCGAGGGTCTCGAGTTTCTGATACAGGGCCTGATCGACATCATGCAGTGGATGCATCCGCTGGTGCTGGTGCTGTTCTTCTCGGCGCTGGCGTACTGGCTCCATCGCTCGTGGCGACTCGTCGCGCTCATCGTCGTCTCGCTGTTGCTGGTCATCAACATCGGCTACTGGGACGAGACGCTCGAGACGCTGGCGTTGGTCGTCTGTGCGACGGTCCTCTGGATGGTGGTCGGCGTGCCGACGGGTATCGCCGCCGCTCACCGACCCTGGTTGTATACCATTTTGCGACCCGTGCTCGACCTCATGCAGACGATACCTACGTTTGTCTATCTGATCCCGACGCTGGTGTTGTTCGGACTCGGAGTCGTGCCCGGGCTGATCTCGACGATCATCTTTGCCCTGCCGGCGCCCATTCGGCTCACCTACCTGGGTGTGTCCTCGGTGCCTGCCCACCTGATCGACGCCGGCGCGTCGTTCGGGGCGACCCGGCGCCAGCTTTTGTGGAAGGTCGAGCTGCCGTACGCCACCCCCACGATCATGGCCGGCCTGACCCAGTGCATCATGTTGTCACTGTCGATGGTGGTGATCGCTGCACTCGTGGGAGCAGATGGTCTGGGCAAGCCGGTGGTGCGCGCGTTGACGACCATCAACGTGGCACAGGGCTTCGAGGCGGGTCTGTCCATCGTGATCGTCGCCATACTGCTAGATCGCGTGTGCAAGCAGCGTGGTAAGGAGACAGGCGCTGCCTGAGCGTCCCATGGCAGCCGTCGCCTTCGACAGCGTGGACATCATCTTCGGCGACGATCCGACGCCGGCGCTCGAGCTGCTCGATCGGGGCGAGACGCGGGAATCGATACTGACGCGAACGGGGAGCGTCGTCGGCGTGGCGAACGCGACGCTCGAGGTCGCCCGCGGGGAGACCTGTGTACTGATGGGTCTGTCGGGGTCGGGTAAGTCGACTCTGCTGCGTGCCGTCAATGGTCTGAACAGGGTGACGCGCGGCGCCATTCACATCGAGCATGGCGGCCAGCGCGTGGACGTCACTCGCTGTGACCCGGCGACCCTGCGCGAGCTGAGGAGAAGCCGCATTTCGATGGTGTTTCAGCAGTTCGGTCTGCTGCCGTGGCGGACGGTACGCGAGAACGTCGGCTTCGGGCTGGAGCTGCGGGGAACGCCCAAGACCGATCGGGAAAAGGTCGTCAGCGACAAGCTCGAGCTCGTGGGCCTCGCACAGTGGGGGGAGAAATACGCCCACGAGCTGTCAGGTGGCATGCAGCAGCGCGTGGGGCTCGCCCGTGCTTTCGCCACCGATGCCGACATACTGCTCATGGACGAGCCGTTTTCCGCGTTGGACCCGCTGATCCGCACGCGGCTGCAGGACGAGCTCCTCGAGCTGCAAACCCGCCTCAAGAAAACCATCATTTTCGTGAGTCACGATCTCGACGAGGCCTTGAAGCTCGGCAACCACATCGCCATCATGGAAAGTGGCCGCATCGTGCAGTACGGCGAGCCCGAGCGCATCGTCCTGGAGCCCGCCAACGAGTACGTCGCCGATTTCGTTGCGAACATGAACCCCCTCCATGTTCTGCGTGGAACGTCGCTGATGACGCCGCTTGAATCGCTGAGACGGGACGACCACGAGCTGCTGCTTGACGACGAGGGCCGCTTGCGTGCGACGCTCGATGCCAGCGGGCGCGTGCAGCGGGTCACCGTCGACGGTCGGCCTGCGCAAGTGATCGAGAGCGAAAGCGGCGCTGAGCTCGCAGCGACCGCCGAGGAACCGGCCGTCGTGGCCGCGCCGGCGAGCATTCGCATGAGGAATGCGATCGAGGCGCGCCACCGCACTGGTCAGGCGGTGCTGCTGCTCGAGGAGGGTAGGTTTGTCGGCGTCGTCGGGGACAGGGAGATCTATCGGGGAATGCTGCGACAGACGGGAATCGCGGAGGCGGCGAACGCCGCAGGGGGCGACCCGAGCTCATGATCGCCGGGCAGCGTCGGTGGTGGGTCCCTCGAACGAGCCAACGTGTCGCGACGTTGCTGTGTGCTTGGCTCGCCGTGGCGTCGTGGCCAAGCGCGGCGCACTACGTGTCGCTGGACACGCTCGTCCGACCGGGTGCGCTTACCTTCGGGGTGGCCCTGACGGGCAAACCATTCGCTTACCGCGCGGGGGGCGAGTTGCAGGGCTTCGAGATCGACGTCGCGCGCGCGGTGGCGGCGGCACACGGTCTTGAGCTCGTGCTCGTTCGTTTGTCGCGCGACTCTCTGGCAACCGCGTTGGTTGACGGCGCCGTGGACACCATCAATACGCTTGCGACACCCGCCACCGATCATCGCGTCGCCGTCGTCCCGTACCTGGTGACGGGGGATCACGCCATGGTGCTGCGAGGCAATCCCTATCGCATCCGGGGCATCGAGGACCTGAGCGGGCGGATCGTGGCGGCAACGGCCGGGTCGAGCGGCGAGCGCTTTGCGCGGGAGATCGATGCGCGTCTGGTCGACGCCGGGTTGGAGCCGATGGTGATCCACTCGTTTCTGGAGACTCGCCACACCCCGTTTCCCGTGTCGATGGGTCACGCCAGCGCCTTCTTCGCCGGCACGGTCAGGGCGGTGGGGCTCAGTCAGGACCAGCATTCGCGCACGCGGCTGGTGGAAGGTTTGTTCCGCCCGCAGCGGGAAGCGGGATTCGGCGTGCGCGTCGGCAACGACGACGTCCGGCATGCGTTGGAGCATGCGTTGGCGGCGATGGTCGCTACCGGCAAATACGACGCTCTGCGAGAGCGTTTCGAGTTGACGGCCGATTTGTCGCCCTTTAGGGAGTGAGCCCGTGGTCGAAGAGGTCTTTGACGTCGTCGATGAGCACGACGTGGTTGTCGAGCGTCGCACCCGCTCGGAGGTGCACCGACTCGGTTTGCGGCACCGCTCGGTACACATTCTCGTGTTCAACGCCAAGGGCCAGATCTATCTGCAGAAGCGCGCCATGCACAAGGACTGCAATCCGGGGGTCTGGGACGCGTCGGTGTCCGGCCACGTCGACGCGGGGGAGCGCTACGACGCGTGTGCGCTGCGCGAGGCCCGTGAGGAGCTGGGGCTGGTGCTGGCCCACGTTCCCGAGCGCATGTTCAAGCTTTCGGCCTGCCGGCAGACCGGATGGGAGTTCAGCTGGATCTATCGGACGCAGTCCGAAGGACCTTTTCGCCCCGATCCCCATGAAATTGACCGCGCCGGATGGTTCGCCAGCGATGCCGTCGATCGCTGGATGGACAGCCGTCCTGAGGAGTTTGCCGGCCCCATGCGACTGATCTGGCAACGTCTTAGGGAGGGAGTCGACACATGACCGCGCCGCTTATCGGTGTAACGACCTACGGGCGCGACGAGGGCGGGCGTTTCGAGCTTCCTGCTCAGTACATCGACGCCGTGAGACGAGGTGGCGGTATTCCGATGCTCGTCGCTCCGGGGGAGAGGCACCTGGATCACGTCCTCGATTCCGTTGCCGGGCTGGTGTTGACCGGCGGTGGCGATGTCGACCCACATCGCTACGGGGGTCTACATCATGAGACCATCTACAACGTCGATCAGGAACGCGACGAAAGCGAGCTGGCCATCGCGAAGATCGCTATGGACAGAGAGCTACCGACACTGGCCATCTGCCGCGGCATGCAGATCATCAATGTCCTCTACGGCGGCACCCTCGTCCCGCACCTGCCCGATGTGGTCGGGGAGCGGGTCGTTCATCGGGCGCCTCCGCGCAATCCCATTCCCCACGACATCACGCTGACACCCGGCTCGCGGCTGGCAACCACGCTCGGGGTGACAGTGTGTAGCTGCATGTCGTGGCATCATCAGTCGCTGGCGCGAATCGCCGACGGCTTCACCGTCGTCGCGCAGGCGGCCGATGGCGTTGCGGAGGCGGTGGAGCATCCGGACATGCCATGGCTCATGAGCGTGCAGTGGCATCCGGAAATCACGGCTGCTCAGGACGCTATCCAGCAGCGGCTGTTCGACGCTCTTGTCAGGCTCAGCTCGAAATCCGCTCGGCGCTGAACCGGCTCGGCTACGCGGATAATTCGCTCCGCCCGAGCCGCTCAGGGGCGGCATCGAAAGCGCGCCGAACTTCCTCGGCGATGATCCTGAATCCGCTGCGCACGCTGTGCTCGTCCTGGGAATAGTTGATGCGGATGCATTCGTGAGTGTGGGGCCAGTCGTCCTCCAGCCCCGGGAAGAAGTGCTCACCGGCGAGGATCAGAACACCGCGGTGCTTGAGCCGCTCGTAGAGCACCTCGCTCGTGATGGGCAGCGCCGGAAACCACACCCACAGGAAGAATGCGCCTTCCGGCTTGTGCACCCAATACGGGTAGCCCTGCATCTCCGCGTGCAGCCACTCGAGCGCCTGTTGGGCGCGGACGCGATAGTAGGGTGCGATGATATCGCGGCTCAAGCGGGTGATTTCGCCGCTTCTCACGAGATCGAGTGCCAATGCCGGACCGAAGCTGCCGGTTGCCAGGTTGAAGATGGCGTTCATACCGGTAATGGCTTTGACGATGTCCTCGCGGGCGATGACGATCCCGGTGCGGACGCCGGGTAAACCGAGCTTGGAGAGACTCATGGTGACGATGGTTCTGTCGTTCCAAACGGGCGTTGCGCGGGAGAAGACGATGCCCGGAAAAGGATTTCCGTAGGCGCTGTCGATGATGAAGGGGATATCGCTCTCGGCGGACAAGGCGAGCAGCCGTTCGATCTCGTCGTCTGTCACCACGTTGCCGGTCGGATTGGTCGGTCTGGAGATACATATGGCGCCGCAGGAAGCGTCGACCGATAGCTCATCGAAGTTGACGTGATACTTGAACGTGTGATCGTCCAGCTTGTCGATACGGGGGCGCATCGCTTTGAAAAGAGGCTCCCCGAGACTTGAGTCCGAGTAGCCGATGTACTCGGGCGTCAACGGGAGCAGGATGTGTCTGAATTCGCCGCCTTCGCATTCCCCGGCGAACATGTTGAACAGCAGAAAGAAGGAGAACTGGCTGCCGTTGGTAAGCGCGATGTTGGACGGACCGACGTCCCAGCCGCACTCGCTGCGCAAGAGCGCAGCGAGTGCGTCGATGAACTCGGGCGTCCCCTGGGGTCCGTCGTAGCTGCCCACTGCACGCTCGAACCCGTCGCCGTTGCGGAGCAGGCGTTCGAGACCCTCGCGGAATCGTTGCTCCATCAGGGGAATGCGCGCCGGATTGCCGCCGCCCAGCATGCACGTTGATCCGCTGCCGGACGTGGCCGCGCCGAGATCGTCCATGAGCCGCAGAATCCCCGATTGGCGCGTGAATCTGCGGCCGAACCGGGAGAGACGCATGAGCGGAAAGTGCAACGCCCGGGCGTTGCTTCAGCGGGCGCCGTCGCCTTCTGGCCGGCTACCTTTTTCGGGTGTCATGCTCACCAGATGGTCGTCGGCCGACGCCGCGGCGTGCTGCGCCTGACGAGAGGGGACGAGATCGCGGCTGAAGCGTATGAAGTCGACAAGGATGTGTGACGTCTCCTCCAGAAGCAGGTCGGGTTCCTGATCGCCTGCGGACGCGGCTTCCGGATTGGCTTCGTCCTCCCCTGCCTGGCGAGTGTCGCGTTCCGCGCGTCGAGTCTCCTCGTGCAGCGAAACGGCGGTGTTTTCCGAATTCTGGTCGCGCTGCGCCAGCTCGACGATCAGCGACTGAAACCGATCACTCCCGCGGACCCGCTGCTCGTGCTCGACGCGCGCCCTGTCGAAAACGGAGCGCGCGCTGGCGGCTGCATGCGGGATATAGCGCGCCGCGGTCACGGTCGCCCAGGGCAATGCGTTTTCGAGAGCGCGCTCTCCGTGCGTCTGGGTGTCCACTGCGGTCGGAAAGACGATGTCGGGCACGACGCCGCGGTGCTGCGTGCTGTCTCCGTTGACGCGGAAAAACTGGGCAATGGTTACTTTCAGCTGTCCCAGACTACCGTAGCGGCCGTCGGAGAAGTCGTCGAGATCGACGAGATTCTGGACCGTACCTTTGCCGAACGTCGGCTCGCCGATAATCAGACCGCGTCCATAGTCCTGCATGGCGCCCGCGAATATCTCCGAGGCCGAGGCGCTTTCGCGATCTACCAGAACCGCGAGCGGTCCCGAGTACACGATGCTCGGGTCGGGATCGGAGTTGATCTGAATACGGCCGGAGGTATCACGCACCTGAACGATCGGCCCCGATTCGATGAACAGCCCGGTGAGGCTCGTCGCTTCGCTCAGCGAGCCGCCGCCGTTGCCTCGCAGGTCGATGACGATGCCTGCCACGCTGTCCTGCTGCAGCTCCTGAAGCAGCTGCTTCACGTCCCGCGTCGTGCTGCGGTAGTCCGATTCGCCGCGGGCGCGTGCGTCGAAGTCCACGTAGAAGGTGGGCAGGTCGATGACGCCAATGCGCATCGGGCCGTTCTCGCCCGCGACGTCGAGCACAGAGCTCTGCGCCGCCTGCTCTTCGAGCTTGATCTTGTTGCGGACGAGGCTGACGATCTTCGTCGGTCCGTGGGCGCCCGCATCCTTGGGCAAGATGCGCAGTCGCACGACGGTGCCCTTCGGCCCCCGGATGAGTTCGACGACGTCGTCGAGTCGCCAGCCGATGACGTCGACAAAGGCCTCTTCGCCCTGGGCAACGCCGACGATACGGTCGCCGTCGCCCAGCTCGCCGCTGTTCTCCGCCGGGCCGCCCGGCACCACCCTGCGTATCCGGGTGTAGTCGTCGTCCATCTGCAGCACGGCGCCTATGCCCTCGAGCGAGAGGCTCATGCGGATGCGGAAGTTCTCGGAGCTGCGCGGCGAGAAATAGGCCGTGTGTGGTTCGATGGCGGACACGTAGGCGTTGATGAAGAGCGAGAACACGTCGTCGCTGCTGAGCTGCGCCGTGCGTCGCGCGATGCGCTCATAGCGCTTGTCCAGCACATCGACGATTTCTTCCCGCGCCACCCCCTCGAGGCGAAGGCTCAGGACATCGTTTTTTACACGCTTGCGCCAGATCTCATCGAGGGTCTCGCGATCGGTCACCCAGCTGTCGTCACGACGATCGATCCGGTAGCTTTCGTGCGTCGAGAAATCAAAATCCTGATTGATGAGCTGGCGTGCGTACGCAATGCGCTCCTCGACGCGCTTGCGGAAGACCGTGAACACGGCGTAGGCCGGTTTGAGCTCTCCTGCGCGCAGGTAGTCGTCGAAGCGATAACGATGACGCTTGAACTCCTGTATGTCCGGGCTCAGAAAATAACTGCGGTTCGGATCAAGGGCGTCGAGATAGGCTTCGAGAATCGCGCCCGAGAGCGCATTGTCCAGCGAAACCTTCCTGTAATGGTACTTGCGCAGCAGAGAGTTGATCAGATGGGTGGTGCGGATGTGTTTGGCCAACGGCGCCAGGCCGCCGATATCGGCGGGGGCGTTCGCGGACGTCGTCGCGAGTGCCGGCGCTATGAGCGCCGCCAGGCAGAGCGCCAGGACCAGGCGCCGCAGAACGCGCATGCCCGAGCATCCGCTCCACCGCGGGCGACGCCCGTCCGCGGCGACGATTACTGTTTGTTCAGTGCGGTTCATGGCCTGCATCTAGGTGCGGCACGCGGAGAGTGCCCCGTGCGGCGTGCCCCACGTCCCCTTATATCACAATGTTACGCGGTTTCGGGCGCCTGTGCACGAATCCGGCGATCGGCGCGCTACGAACCGCTACGCGTGATGGCAGGCCACGAGTCTTCCGGCGACGCTGCGCAATGCGGGGCGCTGCTCGACGCATTGGCGGTCGGCGTGAGGGCAGCGCGCGTTGAAGGCGCACCCCGGCGGCGGCGAGAGCGGCGACGGCAGCTCGCCCTTGATCGGAACGCGAGCGCGGCGGCGCGTTGGATCGACCTGGGGTGTGGACGCCATCAAAGCGCGTGTGTAGGGATGCTGCGGGTCGGCGAAGATGGCGCGCGATGGGCCCTGCTCGATGGGGCGACCGAGGTACATCACCATCACGTCGTCCGCCAAGTGGCGCACCACCGAGAGGTCGTGGGATATGAACAGGTAGGCCAGCTGCAGCTGCTCCTGAAGGTCCATCAGCAGGTTGAGTACCTGGGCCTGAATGGAGACGTCGAGAGCCGAGACGGGCTCGTCGGCGACCACCACCGACGGGTGGAGCATGAGCGCGCGCGCGACGGCGATGCGTTGACGTTGACCACCGGAGAACATGTGCGGGTAGCGGTCGTAGTGCTCGGGTCGCAGTCCGACCCGGTCCATCATCTCGCGCGCCTTCGCGCGACGTCTGCGGCGGTCATCGCCCGTGTTGATGACGAGCGGCTCCTCGAGGATGGCGCCTATCCTCTTGCGCGGGTTGAGCGAGCCGAAGGGGTCTTGGAAGATGATCTGCACTTTGCGCTGCAAAGCGCGACGCTCGCGCCGCGTGGCCCGCGTGACGTCACGGCCCTCGATGGACAGGCGACCCGCGGTCGGCGTCTCGATCATGGTGACCTGTCGCGCCAGCGTCGATTTTCCGCACCCCGATTCGCCCACCACGGCAAGGGTGCGGCCGCGCGAGAGGGAGAACGACACGTCCTCCAGCGCACGTAAGGTCACCGTCCCGCGCAGCAGCCCGCGCCGCACCTGGTAATGGCGCGCCAGCCGATCGGCCTGCACGAGCACCTCGCTCACGACGAGTCGTCGGCGCCGATGGGGAAGTGGCAGCGCAGGACGCTGCGCTCGACCCGCTCGACGGGGGGCGGCGTCTCGGTGCAGCGGGGGGCTGCCCGCGAGCAGCGGGGATTGAACAGACAGCCGCTCGGCCGGTCGTATGGGCCCGGCACGACGCCGGGGATCACCGGCAGTCGCCGGTGATCCGCGTTGCGCTCGGGCAGCGCGTTGAGCAGGGCGTGGGTGTAGGGGTGGTGCGGCGTCGCGAACAATCGTGACGCCTCCTGCTGCTCGACGATTTGCCCGGCGTACATGACGACGACCTCGTTGGCCGTCTCCGCCACGACGCCCATGTCGTGAGTGATCAGAACCAACGCCATGCCTCGCTGGCGCTGCAGTGCTACCAGTAGTTCGAGGATTTGGGCCTGGATGGTGACGTCGAGGGCTGTGGTGGGCTCGTCGGCGATCAGCAGCTTGGGATTGCATGCCACCGCCATCGCGATCATCACACGCTGATTCATGCCCCCCGAGAGCTGGTGAGGAAACGCGTTGAGACGTCGGGGCGCGTCGGGGATGCCCACCTGCTCGAGCAGCTCGACGGCGCGCTGGCGGCGCTGGCGTCGGCCGCCGCCCTCGTGGACCTTGAGCGTCTCCATGATCTGAAACCCGACGGTAAAGCACGGATTGAGGCTGGTCATAGGCTCCTGGAAGATCATCGCGACGTCCTTGCCGGTTATCTTGCGGCGCGCCTTGGGAGCGAGCGTCATCAGATCGGTGCCGTCGAACAGGACGCGATCGGCGGTGACGACCCCGGGGTAGGGGATGAGGCCCATCAGGGCAAGCATGCACACGCTCTTGCCGGATCCCGACTCGCCCACCACGCCCAGCACGGAGCCTCGCTCGAGGCGCACGTCCACGCCGTCGACAGCGCGAAAATCCCCGAACGACACCGTGAGATTGTCGACTTCGAGCAACGCCATCACACATCGACCCCGTTCATTGGCGCTTGAGCTTGGGATCGAGCGCGTCTCTGAGGCCGTCGCCGAGCAGATTGAGCGCGAGCACGGTGATCAGGATGGCGAGACCGGGAAAGGTGACTACCCACCAAGCACGCAGCACGAATTCGCGGGCTTCGGCCAGCATCGTTCCCCACTCAGGCGTGGGGGGCTGCGCTCCCATGCCGAGGAACCCAAGTGCGGCGGCGTCGAGTATGGCGCTCGAGAAGCTCAGCGTGGCTTGCACGATCAGCGGCGCCATGCAGTTGGGCAGCACCGTGATGATCATCAGCCGCGTCAAGCCGGCTCCGCTGACCCGCGAGGCCGTCACGTAGTCCTTGCCGAGCTCGGTAATGGCGGCAGCGCGCGTAAGGCGCACCAAGTGAGGCAGATAAACGATCGAGATCGCCAGCATCGCGTTGAACAGCCCCGGGCCGAGAATCGCCACGATCACCACGGCCAGCAGAAGGCTGGGCAGGGCGAGCATGATATCCATGGCCCGCATGATGAGGATCTCGACCACGCCGCGGAAGAAGGCCGCCACCAGGCCGAGAGCGATGCCCACCGTAAGCGACAGCAATACGACGATCAGGCCGATCACCAGCGAATAGCGGGCTCCGTACATGATGCGGGACAGGATGTCGCGGCCGACGGCGTCCGTGCCGAGAATGAACTGACTCTGACCGCCTTCCTGCCACACCGGTGGCAGCAGAAAGAAATCGCGGTACTGCTCGTGCGGCGGATGCGGTGCGATCAAATCCGCGGCGACGGCGACCACGCTGACGATGACGAACACCCCGAATCCCGCCACGGCGCCCTTGTTCTCGACAAAGTAGCTCCAGAACTCGCGCAGCGGTCCCGGCGGCGCGGCCGTCGCGCCGCCGGCGTTGACGATCGGCGGCAGGGTTACGG
>JBFEOO010000004.1:0-100730 GCA_041550555.1 Arenicellales bacterium | reverse complement strand
GGCGCCCGCTGGAGGTGCGGCGGCCTGCTCTTCGTGCGCGAAAGCGAGCGCGGCGCTCAGTCCCCGCAGCGAGAAACGATAGCGCCGCTTGACCCCATCGGCATCGACATAGCGAACGGCGAGGTTCGAGCCCGCCCTCATCTTCGTGAGCAGCGCTGCGGTCAGCCGCGGCTCGAGGACGTGGACGCCGTCGCGCGCGGCGGTGCGGAAGTCCGACTGCGGCTCGAGCACGAGCCAAGGATCGCCGTCGACGCGAATCTCGAGAAACGCCCCCGGCGCCAACCGCGCGACCGTGGGTCGGAACGCGATCTCGAAGGCGGTGCCGCCATGGGCTCGGGACACGCGCAGTTGGGCGGCAACGCCGTCGGGCGCCAAACGGTCCAGCACGAAGGCGCTGGCAGAGCAGTGCGCAGCGTCGGGCGCCGCGCAGATGGCAAGCCAGTCGCGGAAGTAACCCCGCGTCTCGGCGGCCGCGGCCCCGGGCACGAGCAGCAGCGCGCCGATGAGGACGAGAGCGCAGGGGTTGATTTGCTCTTTTGCCATTTGACCCTCAGAGCGAGAAATCAATCAGTTATCGAAAATTCACCGATTGCGAGGCCCGCGGGGACCATCTGAAGCGCCGCCGACTGCAGCTCGGACTCTATCAGCGGGACGTTGCACCAAAACCGACCATCACGACTTTCACACCGGGAAATTGGGAGCAGAATGATCGCAGACCGGCCGTCGGATACCACCCGGCCATCATGGACTTCCTCGGCTACTGCCCTTACCGGCGGGGCGACACCCGGGGGGAGAATCGCGCTACATCGCACGAATCGAGGGCTCAGCCAAAAGCAGCTGGCGCGGTCGATCGGCGCCGATCCCGCAACCGTCCCGCGCTGGGAGACCGGCGAGCCAGCGCCAGCGAAGCGGTCCCAAGGCCGCCTTCGGGAGCGCTTCGAAACGGACAATATCTGAAGGTCCTCAGCCAACCGGCCGGCGCGGCGCACAGTGCCGGCGCCAGCCTGCGCGTCCCAGCCGTTGGCTCTTACCGTCGGACGCACTCTGTTGCTCGGTAATGGGGATGGCTTAGACCTGAGCCTTGGCGTGTGTGATCTCGTGGAACGACCCGATAATGCTGCTCAGTGGCGGTTCAAAATTGGAATCTCGTATTTCTTCAACGACTAGGCGGTGCCATGGACCGATTCGGGTGTTCTCCTGGATTCAGCGAACATCTGTGATGATGATTTGGCTTCCTGCAAAGCCACTTTGGCAATTCGGCTGCTATTGGCCGACTCCTGCCCCATGCGTCGGACAGACTAAAGTCGATTGTGAGCAGATTGATTGACGGCTTTCACTCGCAGTGCAGCCCAACGATCTGATTCGATCACTCTAGCACCATCAGCTTGCTGTACGCAGCCGTGGCACGCGCTCATGCGAGTTTCTGGCGTGCCACAGGTCCCAGTCTCGTTGCAGGTTCAGCCAGAACTCCGGACCGGTTCCAAGAGCTTCTCCGAATGCCAAGGCTGAGTCCGCGCTGACGTTGCGCCGGCCATTCACGATCTCGTTGAGTCGCGCGTAGGTCCAGCCCAGGTGTTCGGCAAACTGCTTTTGGCTCATTTCCAGCGGTTCGAGAAACTCCTTCAAAAGCATCTCACCGGGGTGTGTGGGTGGTCGGTTTTTCGGAAGCATATTCGATTACCTGTGATAATCCACGATTTCCACATCTATGGCGTCGTTGCCTTCCCAACGAAATACAATGCGCCACTGGTCGTTTATCCGCAGGCTCCAGTATCCAGCCCAGTCACCGCGCAGTTTTTCGAGGCGATTGCTCGGCGGAGTGCGGAGGAAATCGAGGGTAGGGGCTGCATTGATCTGGTCAAGTAACCGGACGGCTTTGCTGTGCAGCTCGCGTGGAACACTTCGAGCGTGACGACTGTTGATGCCGTCGTATATACCCTGGGTTGCCTTACCCGCGATATTCCTGATCATATGTAACAACTGTATCGGCTATCGATACACAGCACAATTGATGTGCCAGATTTGTGCCTGTGCGGCTGTCTCGCACAAATCGAGGGCTCAGCCAAAAGCAGCTGGCGCGGTCGATCGGCGCCGATCCCGCAATCGCCTGCGCTGGGAGACCGGCGAGCGAACGCCCGCGAAGCGGTCCCTAGGCCGCCTTCGCAGGCGCTTCGAAACGAACAATTCCTGAGGGTCCTCAGCCGATAGACCGGCGCGGCGCACAGTGCCGCGGCCAGCCTGCGCGTCCCACACGTGGCCCGAGCACGAGGAGAGATCCGCTCGAGGCCCGCACCCGGTGCTACGCTGAGACTCACACCTCCTTCGCAAGGACGCGAACATGGTGCAGTCCGTGGCGGGCAGGGAAGCCTGTTGGGGGGGTTGGCTATGTCTACGAGCGCCGCCGCCCCGAGCGCGCCCTCCTCTATCGGCTCGTCCAGGAACACTATCCCAGGCTAGAGACGCACCTCGCGGCGCAGGACAGGGCGTTGCCGGGATGTGTCGCTCAGGAGTTCGAGGTCTATCTCGAGTGCGGGTGCCTCGAGCACGGTGTTCTGCGGGTGCGCTGCGACACCTGCCCTGCCTAGCGTCCAGTAGCGTTGCGCTGCAAGCGCCGCGGTTTGTGTCCGAACTGCGGCGCCCGGCGTATGGCCGAGAGTGCGGCATTGCTGGTGGACCAGGTGTTTGCCGAGCAGCCGGTACGCCAAGAGGTGTTGAGCGTTCCGCATCCGTTGCGGTATCGGTTCGCAAGCCGTCCCGAGGTCATGGGCCGGGTGCTCGGCGACGTCTGCCGTTGCATCGCGACTCACCTGATCAGCAAGGAGGGCAAGCTCGAAGCCGGGCGATGGCCGAGCTCATCGGTGCGTTGATCACCGACCGCGTCGCCGTGGGGCCCCAACAAGGTCGCAAGGTGTTCACCCTGCAGACGCTGCCGGCGGGCGAGGCGTCTTCGCCGCCCACAGCCGCTATCGGGCGCGGGTGACTCCGACGAAGCGGGGGGTAGAGCGGGGCTCCTCGACGGGCACGCCACAGGGCCGGCCACTCAGAGGGCTTTCGTGCTGAAGGTATCGCACCCGCGCAGGTCCCCCGTCTCCCAGCCGCGCCGGAACCAGCGTTGCCGCTGCGCTGCGCTGCCGTGCGTGAAGGACTCGGGGACGACATAACCCTGCGTCTGCCGCTGAATGCGGTCGTCGCCGATGACGGCGGCCGCATTGAGAGCCTCCTCTACGTCGCCCCGCTCGAGGAGCTGGCGCGTGCGATCCGCGTGATGCGCCCAGATGCCGGCGAGACAGTCGGCCTGCAGCTCCTGGCGCACAAAAAGCGCGTTCGCCTCTTGCGGGCCGGCGCGACTCTGCGCGGCCCGAACCTGATCGGCGATGCCCAGCAGCGTCTGCACGTGGTGGCCGATCTCGTGCGCGATCACATAGGCTTGGGCAAGGTCGCCCGGCGCGCGAAAGCGTGTCCGGAGCTCGTCGTAGAAGGCGAGGTCGACATACACCTTGCGGTCGCCCGGGCAGTAGAAGGAGCCTACGGCGGCGCTGGCGAGACCGCATGCGGAGCGCACCGCGCCGCTGAACAGCACCAGCCTCGGCTCCTCGTAGCTGGCGTCCATCTCGGCGAACAGCGCGTGCCAGGTGTCTTCGGTGTCCGCCAGCACCGCGGCCACGAACTCAGCGCGCTCCTGCTCCGCGGCCGAGCGCGACGCCGACGCCGTTGGGCCGCCGGACGACGGCGGCTGCTCGGTGGTCACGGCCGCGAACAGCAAGCCGGGGTCTACCCCGGAATAGAGCGCGGCGAGCACTGCGACGACGAGGCCGATGCCGCCCCTTCTGCCGTTGGGGCCGGGCCGGCGTCGCCGCGGCACGTCCATGCCGCCGGAAAAGCCGGTCGGCAACCTCACGTTCGGCGAAGCTGCACGCCGGTCCTCGATGTTCTGACTGCGTCTGCTGGCGCGCCAGCGCATGCTTGGATCGTTTTGCTCAGTCGGCGCCCAGCTCGCGGCGCAGCAGCGCCGCGCCGGCGCTCAATGCCTGCAGCTTGGCCAGCGCGACGTCGCGCGGCAGCGGCGCCATGCCGCAGTTCGTGCACGGGAACACGCGCTCGGCGTCGACGTAGGCCAGGGCGGCCTTGAGGGTGTCGCGGACCTTCTCCGCCGTCTCGATGTCGCGCGACGCGACGTTGATCGCGCCGACCATGATCTCCTTGTTCGCCAGCAGCTCGAGCAGGGAAAGCGGCACGTGGGAATCGGCACACTCGATCGACACCCTGTCGATGCGGCTCGCGTCGAGGGCGGGAAAGGTCTCCTCGTACTGCCGCCACTCGGCACCGAGCGTCTTCTTCCACTCGATGTTGGCGTCGATGCCGTAGCCGTAGCAGATGTGCACCGCCGTCGTGCAGGTGAGTCCCTCGGCAGCGCGCTCCAGCGCGGCGATACCCCAGTCTTTGACGTCGTCCATGAAGACGTTGAAAGCCGGCTCGTCGAACTGGATGACGTCGACGCCGGCGGCCTCGAGCTCGCGCGCCTCGTCGTTGAGCAGCTGCGCGAAGGCCATCGCCATGTCGGCGCGGCGACCATAGTGCGCATCGGCGATCGTGTCGCAGATGGTCATGGGGCCGGGGAGGGTGAACTTGAGTGCGCGACGGGTGTGGGCACGGGTGAAGCGCGCCTCGTCGCCGTGCACGGAAGCGGTGCGCCGGACCGGCGCCGTCACGGTGGGGACGTCGACCACGTAGCGATTGTCGCGGATCCCCATCCTGGTCTTGCGCTGCCAGTCGATACCTTCGATGTGCTCGAGGAATCCGTGCACGAAGTGGACCCTGAACTGCTCGCCGTCGCCGACGATGTCGATCCCCGCGTCCTCCTGGAGCTTGAGCCAGAGCAGCGCGGCGTCGCGCTTGGCCTGCGCAAGCGCCTCGCCCTCGAGCCGCCAGGGCGCCCACAGCTGCTCGGGTTCGGCCAGCCAGCTCGGCTTGGGCAGGCTGCCGGCAATCGTCGTCTGCAACATCGCGTCAATGTCTCGACCGTGGATGGGCACGAGGCAGAGTAGCAGAGATTGGCACCGACGTGCGATGCACGCACTGCCATAGCGTCCTCGGCGCTGCTGCCCGCGCAACCGACGAGGCGGGGCACTGGAAGACGCGGCGCGAATTAAGCATACTTCGCGGCTTCTTGCCCCCGGGTCCCCGTGGCCATTCCTGCACAATCGCGCTGGGAGCAGCTCTATGAGTCCTACGTTCGAAGCTCGTACCAGGCGGATGCTAGCGGCCTCCACCTTCGCCGTCGCTTTGCAGGCCACTGCGACGGTCATGGCGGCCGACGCCGGCAGGCCGAACATTCTCGTCGTGTGGGGGGACGATGTCGGTCAATCCAACATCAGCGCCTACACGATGGGCGTGGTCGGCTACCGCACCCCCAATATCGACCGCATTGCCAACGAAGGCATGATCTTCACCGACTACTACGGCGAGCAGAGCTGCACCGCCGGGCGCTCGTCGTTCATCACCGGCCAGAGCGTGTTCCGCACCGGTCTGTCCAAGGTCGGTCTGCCCGGCGCCGAGCTCGGCTTGAAGGAGGAAGACCCGACCATCGCGGCGCTGCTCAAGGCACACGGCTACGCCACCGCCCAGTTCGGCAAGAACCACCTCGGCGACCGCGACGAGCACCTGCCCACCAACCACGGCTTCGACGAGTTCTTCGGCAACCTCTATCACCTCAACGCCGAGGAAGAGCCCGAGAACGAGGACTACCCGGGCGACATGGTGCTGGCCGACGGCTCCACGTTCAGAGAGAAGTTCGGTCCACGCGGAGTCATCAAGTCCTCGGCCGATGGCGTGATCGAGGACACCGGACCGCTGACCAAGAAGCGCATGGAGACGGTCGACGACGAGACCTCTGACGCCGCCATCGACTTCATCGAGCGCCAGCACAGGGCGGGCACGCCGTGGTTCGTGTGGTGGAACGGCACGCGCATGCACTTCCGCACCCACGTCAAGGACGAGCTGCGCGGCATCTCTGGCCAGGACGAGTACGCCGACGGCATGGTCGAGCACGACATGCATATCGGCAAGTTCCTCGACAAGCTCGACGAGCTGGGCATTGCGGACAACACGCTCGTGTTCTACTCGACCGACAACGGCCCGCATTACAACACCTGGCCCGATGCAGCGGCGACGCCGTTCCGCGGCGAGAAGAACACCAACTGGGAGGGCGGCTGGCGGGTGCCGGCCATGGTGCGCTGGCCGGGCCAGATCGCGCCGGGCTCGGTCACCAACGAGATCGTGCATCACATGGACTGGCTGCCGACGTTTCTGGCGGCCGCCGGCGACGGGCAGATCAAGGACAACCTCAAAGCCGGTGGCGTCGAGGCCATCGGCCGCAGCTACAGGGTGCATCTGGACGGCTACAACATACTGCCGCTGCTGACCGGTGAGACGGACACGAGCCCACGCCACGAGATCTTCTACTTCTCCGACGACGGTGACCTGACCGCCCTGCGTTACGACGACTGGAAGCTGATTTTCATGGAGCAGAAGACGGTGGGCTCGTTCCGCGTGTGGATGGAGCCGTTCGTGCCGCTGCGCGTGCCGCTGATCTTCAACCTGCGACGCGACCCCTTCGAGCGGGCTGAGATTACCTCCAACACCTACTTCGACTGGCTGATCGATCGCGCCTATCTGCTGGTGCCGGCGCAGACATACGTCGGTCGTTTTCTCGAGACCTTCCGCGAGTTTCCGCCGCGGCAGCGGGCGGCGAGCTTCAGTCTCGATCAGGTCATGGAGCGACTCGCGCAGCCCAACGCGGGCTGACGTCCCGCCGCCACGTGCGAGAGATCAACCACGGCGGGACCTCTCCGGAAGCCTCGCCACGGCGCTCCGGCAGCGACGCCGTGCCCGGGCGACTTGCCGCGACGGGGCCGATTGCCGCTTCGGCGTTTGCTCTGCGATGCCGGTGCGGCGCCCGCCCGGCCCTTGGCTGCCCCTTCGTGCAAGAGCCGTCAGCTGACGGTGTCTCCCGAGGCGTGCGGACGGGGCATTCCGTGGCTCACCCCCTACCGCCGGCGCCCGGTGGTCGTCGTCCATCCCGACGCCGGCGACGATCTGGCCGCTCACACCCTGCGCGTTCCGGGGTGGGCGGCGGAGCGCCTCGGCGTGTCGACGTTGCGGCAGGCGCGCAGCTCGCCTTCCGCGTGGGGCCGGGCGCCGGCGACCGCTGGGCGCCGCCGTCGGACCGCCTGCCGCGCCGTTGGCGGGGGCGCCAGCCGTGAACGGCGCCGAGAGCCTGCTCCGCACGCTGATCGCCAGCGGCGTCGATACCTGTTTCACCAATCCCGGCACGTCGGAGATGCATTTCGTCGCGGCCCTCGACCGAATCGAGGGCATGCGCAGCGTGCTGTGCTTATTCGAGGGCGTTGCCACCGGCGCGGCGGATGGCTATGCACGGATGAAAGGGGTGCCGGCGGCCACGCTGCTACACCTCGGGCCCGGTCTCGCCAACGGTCTCGCCGGTCTGCACAACGCGCGCAAGGCTTTCACGCCGCTGGTCAACATCGTCGGCGAGCACGCGCTCGCTCACATCGCCTACGACGCCCCCCTGACATCGGACATCGAGGGTATCGCGCGACCGGTCTCGGGATGGGTGCAGACGGCAGCCAGCGCGGCCGACGTCGGGGGCACCGCCGCCAGCGCGGTGCAAGCAGCGCGTACGGCGCCCGGGCAGGTGGCGACGCTGATTCTGCCCGCCGACGTGGCCTGGAGCGAGGGTGCCGAGCCGGCCGCGCCGTTGCCCGTGCCGGCGCCGGCAGCGGTCGGCCCGCAAGCGGTGGAGAACGTCGCCGCCGCCCTTCGTGAGCCTGTGCCGACGCTGATTCTGCTCGGCGGCGAGGCGTTGGCCGAGAGGCCCTTGCGGTTGGCTGCAGGCATCGCGCAGGCAACCGGTGCGCGCCTGATGGCGGAGACGTTCAATGCCCGCATGGCGCGCGGCGCGGGGCGGCCCTTCGTGAACCGCATACCCTATCCCGTCGATCAGGCGCTCGCGGTGCTCGAGCGTTACCGGCGTATCGTCCTAGTCGGCTCCCGCCGGCCGGTGGCGTTCTTCGCCTACCCGGACAAGCCGGGCCTGCTTGCGCCGACCGGCTGTGAGTTCACGACCCTGGCCGAGGCGGGACAGGATTGCCTCGCTGCGCTCGACGACCTGGCCGGCGCGCTGGGTGCGGCCGGCACGGCGGACCGCACGGCGCCCGTGTCGAATGGGCCACCCGGGTCGGGTCCGATCACGCCCGACGCGATCGGGGCGGTGCTCGCCGAGCTGCTGCCGGAGCAGGCGATTGTCGTCGACGAGGCGGTGAGCACGGGACGCAACTTTTTTGCGCAGACGGCCCACGCGGCGCCTCACGACTGGCTGGTCAACCGCGGCGGCGCGATCGGTTTCGGCATGCCGGTCGCCACCGGCGCTGCCATCGCCTGTCCGGATCGAAAGGTGGTCTGTCTCGAGTCCGACGGCAGCGGCATGTACACGCTTCAGGCGTTGTGGACCCAGGCACGCGAGGGGCTGGACGTCACCACCCTGCTATTCTCGAACCGCGCTTACCAGATACTGCGCGTCGAGATGCGCAATATCGGCGTCGCCCGGTCGGGCCCCAGGGCGGGCGATCTATTCAGCCTCGATCGGCCGTCGCTCGACTGGACCGCGCTTGCCGCGGGCATGGGTGTCGACGCCGTGCGGGTCGATGCCGTCGATGATCTGCGCGCGGCGCTCAGCCGCGCGCTGGCCGCGGCGGGCCCCTGTCTGATCGAGATCCTCCTCTAGCGCATGGCCGCCTTTGCGCGGCTGCCGACGCCGTCGCGGCATCCGCCCGGAATCATCGCGCATAGACGGGCGTGCGCCACTGCGCGTGGTCGGTGACGCGGCCGCGGACGACGTCGAAATAGGCACGCTGCAGCGCGCGGACGACGGGCCCGACCCGCCCGTCGCCCACCGGCAGACGGTCGATGCTCACCACCGGCGTCACCTCCCACACCGTCCCGCAGAAGAAGGCCTCCGACGCCGCGACCAGCTCGCTACGGTCGATGACCCGCTCGACGGTAGCGACGCCGCAGTGCGACGGCAGCAGGTCGATAACCGCGTCGCGCGTGATGCTCTCGAGGATGTCGCTGGTCACCGTCGGCGTGATGGCCGTCCCCTCGCGAACCATGAAGAAGCACATGCCGGGGCCTTCGGAGATCTTGCCCTGGCCGTTCATCATCAGCGCGGTGTCATAGCCGTCGGCGTGCGCCTGCAATCCGGCCAGCCGGCTGTTCTGGTAGTTGGCGTTGCACTTGATTCGAATTGGCATGGCCTGATCCGGAACGCGCTGCCAGGCGCTCACCTGCACCGAGCAGCCCGACTCGACGAAGCCCGGACCGACGCCGGGGTAGGCGGTGATCGTCAGCGCAACGGGCGCGCACACCGTAGGGGGGCCGACGCCGTTGACGAAGGCAGTGGCCATCACGTGGACGTCTTCGCGAAAGTCGTTGGCGCGGATCAGCGCTACGATGCTCTCCGCGACATGGTCGGGTTCGACGATCTCGGCGAAGCGCATGAATTTCTGAGACGTCGCCAGCCGCCGCACGTGGTCGTCGAGACGGAAGAGGTACATCTGCTCGCGGTCGGCGTTCCAGTAGCCGCGGATGCCCTCGAAGACCGCGGTGCCGAAGCGGAACGCAGCGGTGGACACGTGCACCTTCGCCTCTTCGGCCGGCACCAGGTCACCGTCAAAATAAACCAGCCTCTCCCTGCTCATCGTCTCGGTACCATGGCTCGCGTGCGGGTGGTTGCGGTCATCAGAGGGGCGCTGCGGCGCTGCGGCGCTGCGGCTCAATCGAGTCCGGCTGGAATGCGGCGCAGCTCGGGCGTGGCCTGCTCGTAGGCCCAGCCGATGCGCAGCACGCGTGACTCGTCGAAGGCGCGGCCGTTGATCAGCAGCGACAGAGGCAGTCCCGTTGCGGTCGTTCCGTTGGGGATGGCAAGCCCGCACAGATCGAGAAAGTTGCCAGCGCGGGTGAAGTGCGAGGCGGCGACGTTCTCGTCGACGTCGCAGAGCGGTATGGCCGGGACCGTGGTTGTCGGCGTGAGCAGCGCGTCGGCGCCGTCGAGCGCGTCGAGAAAGGCGTGCGTCGCGCGGGACCGCATGCGCAGCACCTCGATGTAGCGCGTCGCGCTCACGTCGCGGCCCTTGCCCATGCGCCGGCGCACATGCCGGTCGAGCGGCAGGTCGCTGCGCTCGATGAGCGCGCCCGTCTCGGTGTAGCCCTCGGCCTCGATGAGAATGGCATTGGCCTCGCGGTACGCCTCGAAGGATTCCGGCAGGTCGATCTCGACGGGGGTCGCGCCGAGGCCGGCGAACGTCTCGATGGCGGCGTCGTACGCGGCGAGCACTTCGCCGTCGACGCCGTTGCGTTCCGCCGGTGGCAGCACGCCCAGGCGCAGGCCCTTGACGCCGCGGCGCAGCTGACGGCGCGTGTCGTCGAGCAGGTGGCCAGCGGTCTGACGCTGCAACGGGTCGGGGCCCTGCAGCGCGTTACAGAGCAGTGCGGCGTCCTCCACCGAGCGTGTCAGCGGTCCCACGGTGTCGAGCGTGGTCGACAGCGGCAGCACGCCGTAGGTGCTGATGCGCCCGGTCGTGGTCTTCAGGCCGACCAGGCCGCAGAACGCCGCCGGCAATCGCACCGACCCGCCGGTGTCGGTGCCGAGCGCCGCCGCGGCGAGCCCGGCGGCGGTGGCGACCGCCGAGCCGCTGCTGGAGCCGCCTGGCACGCGGTGGGTCTCGAGGTCCCAGGGGTTCCACGGCGTGCCGCAGTGCTCATTGGTGCCCCAGCTCCCATAGGCAAACTCCACCGAGTGGGTTTTTCCGAGCAGGATGGCGCCGGCCGCCAGCAGCCTGCGGACGACCGTGGCGGTGGTGGGCGACACACGATCTGCCCAGGCCTTGGAGCCGCCCGTGGTGATACGGCCTTCGATGTCGATGATGTCTTTGAGCGCAACGGGGATGCCGTGCAGCGGGCCGAGATCGTGCCCGGCGCGGAGCGCGGCGTCGGCAGCCTGCGCAGCGCGCCGCGCCTCGTCGGCGTACACCGCCACAAACGCATGCAGCTTGGGGTCATAGCGCTCGATGCGCTCGAGGTAGAGCGCGACCAGCTCTTGCGCGGATACGCGTTGCCGGCGAATCTGATCGGCGAGCACGTGTATCGGCGCGAATGGGTAGTCGGACGGGCCGTCGTTCATCAGCTTTCCTCATGGGGCAGACGCGCTAGGTTGACGCGGTAACCGGGCAGCGCGAGGGTTACGTGCGCGCGACACGCGCGCCGCAGATGCTCTGCGAGCGCGTGTGAGGCGTCGAGTTCGCCATGTACCAGGTAGACGGGCGGCGTCCCATCGAAGGCGCGGTACCAGCGCAGCAGGTCGTTCTCATCGCCGTGGGCGGACAGCCCGCCAACGGTGTGAACGTGTGCGGCGACACGCATGGTCTCTCCGAAGATGCGCACGCGCTCGGCGCGGTCCACGAGACGCCGTCCGAGTGTGCCCTGAGCCTGGTAGCCGACGATGACGATGTGGCTCTCCCGACGCCAGATGTTGTGCTTGAGGTGATGCAGTATACGACCGCCGTTGCACATGCCGCTGCCGGCGATGATGATGGCGCCGCTCGCGAGGCGGTTGATCACCCGGGACTCCTCAGTGGTCGCGGTGAGGTGCAGGTTGCGCAATCGCGGCATCTCGTCCACGCCACGGCGCAGGGTCGTCGCCTCGTCGTCGTAGAGATGGGGATAGCTCCAGTAGATGCGTGTCGCCTCGATGGCCATGGGGCTGTCGAGAAAGACGTGCCAGCGGTCGAGATCCCACGGCCTGTAGTGTTTCCCGAGCAGGTACAGGATCTCCTGGCTGCGACCGACCGCGAATGCAGGGATCAGGATGTTGCCGCGGTCGTGTTCGGCGTCGCTGACGATGCGGCCGATCTCCTCGATCGTCGCATCACGATCGCGATGGACGCGGCCGCCGTAGGTGCTCTCCATCAGCACCAGGTCAGCCTGGGCGACGGGCGTCGGGTCGCGCAGGATGGGGGCGCCATGTTGCCCGAGGTCGCCGCTGAACACGACCTTGCGCTCGAGGTCGCCTTCGCGCAGCCAAAGCTCGATCACGGCCGACCCCATGATGTGGCCCGCATCGCGGAAGCAGAGACGGACGCCGGGTAGGATCTCCTTGCGCTCCTCATAGCGCATGCCACTGACTCGTCTCAACACGTCGCCAACGTCGGCGCGCGTATACAGCGGCTCGATCGGCGCGAGACCTTTGCGCGCGCGTCGCCTGTTGTCCTGCTCGGCGTCGCGCTCGCTCAGTGACGCTGCGTCCGCGAGTAGGACCTCGCACAGCGCCCGCGTCGCGTTGTGGGCATAGATCGGCCCACGGAAGCCCTGCTTGACCAGCACCGGCAGACGACCCGAGTGGTCGAGGTGGGCGTGGCTCAGGACGACGGCATCGACCGCTGTCGGGTCGAACAGGAAAGGATCGCGGTTGCGCGCCTCCTGCTTGCGGCTGCCTTGGATCAGTCCGCAATCGAGCAGTATCAGCCGCCCGCCTACCCGCAGCAGATGACAGGAGCCGGTAACCTCTCCCGCTGCGCCGTAGAACGTAATCTCCACGTGTCGTCCGCTCCTCGCGGCTTGTGTCGGTCGTCGGGCGGCCGCCGCGCGACCGCGCCGCATTCTAACCTGCATTGTTCGCGGGCACAGTGCGGTGAACGTCGATGCTCGCCCCGCACGGCACGCCGCCGCGCTGCGCGCAACCCTGCGGTTAACGGAGCCGTTCCGGCGCGAACACCAGCAGCAGCACGCCGCCGCCGCTCGAGGGCTTCAACCAGCGGCCGTGACGGTGCTGCGACGTGTGCCGGCTCAGCGTGTACACCGCGACGCCGACCACGAGCGCGTCATCGAGAACGTGGGCCACGTTGTACAGCGGCAGATAACCGTAATAGCTCGCCAAATCGAGTTCGTGGGCGGTCAGCATCTGCGTGTGAAGGGCTGGCAGTCCGGCGGTGCACAGAAGCTCGACGAGGTTGACCAGCACGGCCACCACCGTGACGGCGACGAGCGCCCCTGCAAGATCCTGGGCGTGGATCACGGAACGCACGCGGGCGTACAGCCCCGGCTTGGCCGCCTCGGGAATGCCGAGCGATGCGCGGCGGCCGAAGGCGATGCAATCCTTCGGATAAAGGCTGCCGATGCCGATGGCGAGCAGTCCGACAGTGATTTGCAGAGCGCGCGAGAGACCTATGATGAGGAACATGTTGAGCCAAGCCACCATGAACGCGAAGTAGACGGCGCCGCTGACCAGAACGAACACGCACGCGATCAGGAGGATGCGCCGTAGGGCGCTGCCCACCTGCGCGTGCGCGCGCGAGAAGCAGGCCAAGAGCAACAACGCACCGAGCCATGGTGAGACGAGGGCTTCGCATGGGTGGAGTTTAGCCGGCGGACGCCGCGCGGCACGGTGATCTGGCGCACCACCCCCCCGCCGGCACGAAGGCAGCGCGGGCTGCTTGGGGTCGCGCTCGGCGGTCTTGCGCTCGGCGGGGGCTGGGGCAGTGCGGCGGACCAACTTTTGCGCCGGGAATTGCTATTTGTCATGATTGTGCCCCGACAGAGGGTTTTGCGCCGCTGCAACCGCGGGCTGCATCCGTCACAATGCCAGACAGGGACCACGCGCCACTGCCGGGGTGGGACGACCGCCTCTGTTTCTTTTTCGACGTCGACGGCACACTCGTCGAGATCGCGGAGCGCCCCGACCTGGTCCGGCTGTCCGACCGAACCCGTGGCGCGCTGGCACGGCTTGCCGGAGCGAGCAATGGGGCGCTCGCGCTGATCAGCGGGCGCTCGCTGGCCGATCTCGACGCGCTGTTCGCGCCCCTCGTGCTCCCCGCCTCGGGGGCTCATGGCGCGGAGCATCGTGGTACGGACGGTGTCGTCCATCGCGATGGGACGGTCGTCAGCGTCATGGCCAAAGCCGCCGCCAGGATCGGGCCCTTCGTCCGGCGCAACCCGGGCTTGCTGCTCGAAGAAAAGGGGACGGCGGTCGCGCTGCACTACCGCATGGCACCGCATCTCGAGAACCGCTGCCGGGCGCTGATGGGCGAGATCGCCGCCGAACTCGGTCCCGGATACCACATACAGGCTGGCAAGATGGTGCTCGAGATCAAGTCGCGTCGCTACGACAAGGGGACGGCCATTGCGCAGTTCATGGACGAAGCGCCTTTTCGGGGTCGACGACCGGTGTTCGTCGGCGACGATGTCACCGATGAGGACGGCTTCGTGTACGTGAACCGCGTCAATGGCTATTCGATAAGGGTGGGTGACTCGCAGCCCACGGTTGCTCGCTGGCGGGTGGGCACGGTGTCGGGGCTGCTGAGCTGGCTCGAGGCGCTCCCCGACATCAATCACCTTGGCAGAGCGGGCACGGAGCAGTGTCAATGACAGGACTGGACCTTGCGGTGATCGGCAATTGCGAAGTGGCGGCAATGATCGATCGTCTCGGTCGCATCGTCTGGAGCTGCGTGCCGCGCTTCGATGGTGATCCCGTCTTCTGCGCCCTGTTGGACGGTGGTGAGCACGAACGAGGCGTGTGTGCCGTAGAGCTCGAGGACTGCGTCCGCAGCGAGCAGCGCTATTTGCCGAATACCGCGATTGCCGAAACGATCCTCCACGATGCCCACGGCGCCGCCGTGCGAGTCGTCGATTTTGCACCGCGCTTCTCGTTGTACGATCGGACGTTTCATCCGATGATGCTGATTCGGCGCATCGAGCCGGTCGCCGGAAGCGCGACGGTGCGTCTGCGCATCCGGCCGCGCTTCGGCTACGGTGCCATCGAGCCGAGCATCACCCACGGCAGCCACCACATACGCTATGTCGGTCCGCAGCTGACCCTGCGGGTAACGACCGATGCGTCCATAAACGCCGTGCTCGCCGAGACGCCCTTCGTGCTCAATCGCGAGCTGACGCTGGTCATCGGCAGCGACGAATCGGTGACCGAGTCGATCCCCGATCTCGGCCGTCGATTTCTCGCTCAGACTCAGGATTACTGGCACTCGTGGTCACGGGGACTGTCGATTCCTTTCGAGTGGCAGGAGGCGGTCATTCGGGCAGCCATCACTCTCAAGCTGTGCACCTACGAGGACACCGGCGCGGTGGTCGCCGCCCTCACCACCTCCATCCCCGAGGCCGCCAACAGCAGCCGCAACTGGGACTACCGATACTGCTGGCTGCGAGACAGCTACTTCGTGGTGCAGGCGCTGAACCGTCTCGGCGCCACCCGAACCATGGAGGAATATCTGCGGTTCATCATCAATTTGGCTGTGAACACAGCCGGCGGCGAGCTGCAGCCGGTCTACGGCCTCAACGGCGAAACGCAGCTCGATGAGAGGCTCGTCGATTCGCTGCAAGGTTACCGCGGCATGGGCCCCGTGCGGGTGGGTAACATGGCATACCGGCAGCGGCAGAACGACGTCTACGGCGCGGTGGTGCTGTCGGCTACGCAGGCCTTCTTCGACAGCCGCCTGGTGCCGCCCGCCGACCGCTCTCTGCTCGAGCGACTCGAGCCCCTCGGTCAGAAGGCGCTCGAAGTCTACGCCCGGCCTGACGCCGGGCTGTGGGAGTATCGCAGCCGCGAGCGTGTGCATACGTTCTCGAGCGTTATCTGCTGGGCGGCATGCGACCGGCTCGCCCGCATCGCTGAGCGACTGGGGCAGCCCGCCAAGGCGCAGCGCTGGCGGGAGCACGCGGCCGTTATTCACGGCGAAGTGTGCGCGCACGCCTGGCACGAGGGCATCGGGGCGTTCACCGAGAGCTTTGGGCGGGAGGAGCTGGATGCGAGCCTGTTGCTGATGGCCGATCTGCATTTCGTGGCGAAGGACGATCCGCGCTTCATCGGTACGGTGTCGGCCATCGAAGCGCAGCTGCTCGCCGGCCGGCACATGTTCCGTTACACGGTGGCCGATGATCTCGGTTTGCCGGAGACGGCTTTCAATGTGTGCACCTTCTGGTACATCGGCGCGCTGGCCAACATCGGGCGTCGCGACGAGGCTCGGGAGCTCTTCGAGCACATGCTCAGCTGTCGCAACCCGCTCGGACTGCTGTCGGAGGATTTCGATCCGCGCACCAATGAGCTGTGGGGCAATTTTCCGCAGACATACAGCATGGTCGGCGTGATCAATGCGGCGACGCGATTGAGCGCGTCCTGGGAGGAGGCGTTGTGAGCCGCCTTGTAGCGGTGTCCAACCGCGTTGCCGTCCCCGAGCGCGGCCAGTCCGCCGGTGGGCTTGCCGTCGGAGTGCTCGATGCGCTGCGCAAGCACGGGGGCGTGTGGTTTGGTTGGAGCGGCGAGATAAGCGACACCGAGCCGAGTGATCCGACCGTCTCGAAGCGCGGCCGTGTCGCTTTTGCGACCGTCGACCTGGCGCGGCGCGACTACGAGCGCTACTACAATGGGTTCTGCAACAACATACTCTGGCCGCTGTTCCACTTTCAGCTGGGGATCTTCGACTATCACCGCAGCCAGTACGACGCCTACCGTCGTGTCAACCGACTCTTCGCCCGCAAGCTCAAGCGTCTGCTCGAACCCGATGACATGATCTGGGTGCATGATTACCATCTGATCACGCTGGCCCAGGAGCTGCGCCACGCAGGCGTCGAGCAGCCCATCGGCTTCTTTCTGCATGTCCCGTTTCCGGGGCCGGAGGTGCTGCACGCGCTACCGGTCTATCTCGAGCTTCTCGAGGCGCTGGCAAGGTACGACGTGGTGGGTTTTCAGACGAGCACGGATCTCGATGCATTCCATCGCTGCATCGAGCGCGACCTCGATGCGCAGATCTACGCGGACGGGACCTGCTACGCACGGGGCCGCCTTTTTCGGGCCGACCACTTCCCGATCGGCATCGACGTCGAAGCCGTGAGCAAGCTCGCGGAGCGGGCAAGCGCGAGCAAGACCGTTGCCCGCATGGTGTCCAGCCTGCGCGGTCGACAGCTGCTGATCGGGGTCGACCGGCTGGACTACAGCAAAGGCCTTCCTCAACGATTTCAGTCTTTCAAGCGGCTGCTGGCCGATTATCCGGACACGCGCGGTAAGGTGGTCTATCTGCAGATCGCCCCGCCTTCGCGCACGGCGGTGCGCGCCTACGACGCGATACGACTCGAGCTCGAGCAGGCCGCCGGCAACATCAACGGACAGTTCGCCGACTTCGACTGGGTTCCGCTGCGCTATCTCAACCGCGGATTTGCTCGCTCGACGCTCATGGGCTTCCTGCGCATCGGTCGGGTCGGGTTGGTGACGCCGCTGCGCGACGGCATGAATCTCGTGGCAAAAGAGTTTGTCGCCTCCCAGGATCCGGCGGATCCAGGTGTGCTGGTGCTGTCGACCCTGGCGGGCGCGGCGCGCGAGCTGGACGCGGCGCTGCTGATCAACCCCTACGACACCTACGCCGTCGCGCAGGCCGTCCAGCGTGCGCTTCACATGGAGCTCGACGAGCGGCGCGAACGGATGAACTCGATGCTGGCAATGCTGACCCGCAACAGCATCGAGGCGTGGCGCACGCGTTTCATCGATGCGCTGCGCGCCAGTCCGCGCGCCGGCGAGTGAGGTCAGCGGTGATGGGCGGTGTGGCGGAGAAGGGCGATACCTATCGGCTGCTGGCATCGGATGAGCCACCGCCCGTCGAGACATTGCGCGCCGAGAGTCACTCGCCGTTCTTTTTGACGTGCGACCACGCAGGCCGGCTGATCCCCCGCCGACTCGGCGACCTCGGCATCAGCGGGGCCGATCTCGAACGACACATCGCCTGGGATATCGGCGCCGCCGGCGTCGCCCGGGATCTGTCCGCACGCCTCGCCGCGCCGCTGGTGTTGCAGCGCTACTCGCGGCTGGTGGTGGACTGCAATCGCGCGCCGAGCGCCGACGACTTCATTACCGTGCTCAGCGAGGACACGGAGATACCCGGCAATGTCGACATCAGCGAGCAGGAGTCGTCAGCGCGCAGGCGGGAGATCTTCGAGCCCTACCATGCGGCCGTTCATGAACTGCTGGAGCAGCGGGTGGTGCAAGGTGTCGAGACGGTGCTGGTGGCGGTGCACAGCTGCACCGCGGTTTACCATGGCGTGTGGCGCCCATGGCACGTTGGTGTCCTGTACGACAAGGATGATCGTTTCGCCCGGATACTGCTCGAGCTGTTGCGGCGTCATCGGGAGCTGACGGTTGGCGAGAACGAGCCGTACGTGCTGAGCCACGAACGGGACTACTCGGTGCCGGTGCACGGCGAGCAGCGAGGGCTGCCCCACGTCGAATTCGAGATCCGTCAGGACCTGATCGCGACGGCGGCCGGGCAGGGGCAGTGGGCCGACAGGCTCGCGCGCGTTCTGCGCGAGGGCCTCGAGCGGCTGCGCGCGGGCTGAGGCCGTCGAGCGGCGCCGGGGCGAAGGCGTTTCTGGGGACACGGGCCGTCGCGGTCCGTCGCGAGTCCCCCGCGGTGCTCGGACCGGTTCGCCGCTACTGATCCACGACCGAGCCGTCGACATGCAGCCGCGTTCGTACCGCACGCGGTCGATAAGGAAAGCGCTGCTCGGCGTCCTCCACCACCTCTACGCCGAGTCCGGGCGCTTCGGGGACGACGATAAAACCCTGCTCGAGAGTGAGCGCGCTTTGCACCATACCGCTCTTGGCGGCCTCGCCACCGGGCGGTATGTAGCCCGAGGCGCTGCCTCCCTCCATGAGCGGAAACTCCTGCAAAGCAAAATTGGGGATGCAGGCCGCAAGCTGGACGCACGCGGCCGTGCTGACGGGTCCCAGCGGGTTGTGCGGCACCACCTGCGCGTAGTGGGCTTCGGCCAGTGCCGCTATTTTCTTGGCGTGGGTCAGTCCGCCGCACATGCAGACGTCGGGTCGGACGTAATGGACCGCGCGCCGCGCGAGGAGCATCTGGAACTCGTGAATAGTGTGCAGCCGCTCACCGGTGGCGATGGGAATGTCGATCTTGGCGGCTATCTCGGCCATCGCGTCGAGGTTGTCCGGCAGCGTCGGGTCTTCGAAGAAGAATGGGCGGTAGGTCTCTATGCCGCGTCCCAGCACCACCGCTTCGGCGGGTGTCAGCTGGCGATGAATCTCGATGCAGAGATCGACGTCGTTACCGACGGTCTCGCGATAGCGCCGCACACGCTCGATCGCCTCATCCATGCGTGCGGAGTGAGCGCGGTACAAGGGAGTCCCGCGCGATTCGTCGAGGAAAGGATTGAGATGCCCCACGGCCGTGAAGCCCTGGTGTCGGGCGGCGCGGCAGGCCTCGATCTGCTCGTCTGTTGTGGCGCCGTAGACGTGGTAGTAGACCCGTGCCCTGTCGCGGCACTTGCCGCCGAGCAGCTGATAGACGGGCACGCCAAAATGTTTGCCCGCGATGTCCCACAGGGCGATGTCTATTGCGCTCAACGCGCCCATGATCGCGGCGCCGCGGAAATGGCACCAGCGATACAGATATTGCCAGTGGTGCTCTATGCGCAGAGGATCCTGACCGATCAGATAACGCTTGAATGTCTCGACGACCGCCGCAGAGGCTTCGAGGAAGGCCCATGTGCCGGATTCACCCACTCCCGTGATTCCGGCGTCGGTCGCTACCTCGACGAAGAGATAGCGGTCGACAAAACGATTACGAATAGCGGTGATCTTCACGGGCGCTCAGTATCTTCATCCGATCAGGGACATCGTCTGGCTCAGCCTGCCGCGCGCACAGTTGCCGTGTCTCCGCACAGCGCTTGGCATAGCCGCTCGATGCCCACCTTCAGCGTCTGATGTGAAGCTGCGTAGCAGAGCCGCACATACCCCTCGCCGCCGTCACCGAAAGCGGAGCCCGGGGCCAGTCCAACATTGGCTTCGTCGACGAGCCGTTTGGCGAGCGCGACGCTGTCGTTCTCGCCTTCGACGCGCAGAAACAGATAGAACGCGCCCTGCGGACGGTTGAGCTCGATATTGGGCAGCGACGCAAGGGCGTCGCAGGCGAGGTCGCGGCCGATCCGGCAGCGCTCGATCGTCGATGCCAGAAACGCCTCGCCCTGCTCGAGAGCGGCGATGCAGCCATACTGCAGAAAACCCGCCGTGCCCGATGTGTTGTACTGGACGAGATTCTCGAAGACTTGGCCCAGGCCCCGCGGGATTACCAGCCAGCCGACGCGCCAGCCCGTCATCGCCCAGTTCTTGGAGAAGGTGTGCGCGACGATCAATCGCTCGTCGTATCCCATCAATTCGAGAAACGAGGTGGTCCGAGGGCGGTCATACACGAAACGGTTGTACACTTCATCGGCGACGATCCACAGACCGTGTTTTCGCGCGAAGTCGCGCACCGCGATCATCTCGTCACGATCCATGACCCAGCCGGTGGGATTGTTGGGCGAATTGATGTAGAGGGCACGCGTCTTCGGACCACAGCCGTCGAACAGACGGTCGAGGTCGAGGTGCCAGCGGCCATTTCTCGGTCGCAGCGGCACCGGCACCGGCAGCGCTTGCTGCATGTGGATAGCGGCGAAAATGTTGGGCCATACCGGCGACACGACTACCGTTTCGTCGCCGGCGCCCACCAGCGCCTGCATGGTCTGCATCATGCCCTGCATGCCGGAGGTGGTGACGATGATGCGTTCGACGTCGAGCGCCACGTCGTCGGTGCGGCGATGGTAGTCCACGAGGGCATCGCGCAGCTGCGGGATGCCGCGTTGATACGTGTAGAACGTGTGTCCCGCGCGAAGCGCCGAGATGGCGGCGTCGCATATGAACGCCGGCGTCGGCTGATCGCTCTCCCCGACCCACAAACGGGTCAGATCTGGTCGATGCCGGCCGTAATTGACGACCTCCAGGATGCCGCTCTCGGGCAGCGTGGCGGCTGCAGGACGAATGCTCTCGCGCAATGCCGAATCGAGGACCACCGGTGTGCCCGGGATAGCCTTCGTTGATTCCATATTCACTCCGCCGTCGGGACGGATGGACGGTCTTGCGATGAGGGACGGGACGTCCCTCGTTCGCACTGTGACGGAGGCGCCGTCGGGGCCCCTACGCGGTCTCGCTCGGGCCTCTCTGCGAGCGGCGGTCGCTCTAGGAGGCAGGACCGCACACGACCGACCGCTGCGGCCTGATTGTACTCGATGCGCGGGTTCGGGCCGGTTGAGGTGCCGCTTCGGCGGAATGGCGTGGCGCGGCGCGCGAGGTCGATCGCGTCGGCTGGCCTGCGGAAGCCCTGGCCAGGCGCTGCGGCCAACACACCGCCGACGGTCGTTGGACCCGGTCGGTCGTCATAGCGGGAGAATCGCCAAAACGAAAAAATGCCGCCGCTGCGCCGGCAGCCCCCGGGAAATTCACCCCGCTGCCCTGACGCAGGGGCGGCTATGCAACCCCTTTTTCTTCTGCTCCCATCGCGGACGGAAAGTACGCTGCCTAAACCGCCCCTCCCCTGCTTCGGAACACTCGCCCAGACACACCAGACACACGATATCCTTGAATTCAGTCCAGTCCACACTCAGATTAACGTCAAAGTCAGGTTGACGAACGGTTATTTGTAGGAGACGAAAGGTATTTTTAGCCGTTCGTCGGCACAACAAACGCCCCGCGTGCGTGCGCTAGCGCTCTGGTAGCATAGAAGGCGCGCTCGACGCGCCGGTCTTCGGCGATTGCGCGCACGGCGCGGGCGAGCGGTAACGGCGTCGCAGCGCCGGTATTCCGACAAGGAGCGTGAACGCCAGCCCCGGCCGGCGGTCTCAAACGCCGTGAGCTGTCACCAAAAGCACCGCCTGTCGTCGCGCCCCGACCTCCCCCGGGCTCGCGGCGAGGCTTCGTCGATCATTAGTCGACGGCACGAACACGTGGTTTCTGCGGGCACCCGCGCGGCGGCGCGGGGAGGCGTGCGTCACCTCACCTCCCTGGGCAGGAGTGTGGCGATCGCGACAGCACTCGCGTTCGTCGCCGCGATACCCGCGCAGGGGGCGCTGTTCGATCGGCTTTTTGCGCCCAAAGCACGACTGTGGGATCGCTGGACCGTCCATCAGCCGTCGTCGACGGCTGTCGTCGACCATAGACCCTGGAGCGCCCTGCTCGTGCGCTACGTCACGGTCGCCGACGACGGCATTACTCGTTTTGCGTACCATGCCGTCGACGCGGAGGACAGGCGCATGCTCGAGGACTACCTCGCAAGCCTCTCCGAGGTGCCGATCGACGAGTACAGCCGCGGCGAGCAGCGCGCGTTCTGGATTAACCTCTACAACGCCCTCACCGTGAAAATTGTGCTCGAGCGCTATCCGGTCGCCAGCATACGCGACATCAACCTGTCCTCCGGGCTTTTCTCTCGCGGACCGTGGAAGGCGAAGCGTGTGTCGGTGGCGGGTCAGATGCTCTCGCTCAATGACATAGAGCATCGCATCCTGCGTCCGATATGGCGCGATGCCCGCTTACACTACGCGGTCAACTGCGCTTCGATAGGGTGCCCCAACCTCGCGCGCGAGGCATTCACCGCCGCCAATACGGAGGAGCTTCTCGAGAGGGCGGCACGGGCCTACGTCAATCACCCGCGCGGGGTCCGTTTCGCCGGCGAATCGCTCATCGTCTCCAGCATCTATGTCTGGTTCGAAGGCGATTTCGTTACATCCAGCGGCAGCGTGTTAAGCCACTTGCGGCGCTATGCAGAGGGCAATCTGGCGGCACAGCTCGCCGCGGTGAGCCGATTCGACGACCACGCCTACGACTGGCGTCTCAACGACGCGGCCGCCTCCCCCCGGTGAAGGACGGACAAACGTCTCCGCGCTGACTGCCAGTGGGGCGGGAGTCGTGCCGGCCGCCCTCGCTCTTACCAAAAACGCACTCTACCCACGTCGAGATGAACGAAGCCGGAGCTGGGGTAGTAGCCGACCCCGCCCGCCGCCATCGCCCGCGCCGCGTGTTGCACGTCCCGAAGATTGCGGCCGGGCAGCTTTACGTCAATAGCCATGCCTCGCGTGTGCAGACTTCTCTTGGCAACCCCATTGCGGTTCTTGGCGAGCATGGCGTTGGTCCTGGGCGAGCGATAGCCCGACACCACGTGATAGCTCCCTGTGCTTTCGAGCCTGCGTCGCAGGGCGAACAAGATATCTAGGAGCTTCGGGTCGATGGCGGAGACGTCGCCGGTCCGAAAATCACGCAGGTGACGGTTGATCTCGTCGAGTGCCTCGGAGACGTACTCGCCACGCGACCAGTAGACGACATTCACCTGCTCGGCCGTGTGCAGGTTGTAAAGCCGTAGATCTCTGTCCGGCTGAGTCTTGCGGTGCGCAAGGGCCGGTAGCGGCGTTGCGCCGACGAGCAAGCCCGCACCGACGCGCAGCAAATCGCGGCGCGTCATGCCCCAGCGACCGTGGGACCTTGTAGTCACCGTATCGCTCCTCCCTTCTGATCGAGTTTGCGACCCAGCCGAAAGAGCACGGCGCAGCGGCGTACCTCCCACCGTGCGGTCGGCTTCGAAGAGGGGGAGTGGCACGACAGTCCGACCGTGCCCATAAACCGCGGTAGGGCGAACCAAACACCCCATCCACCTGCTTCCCCCATGGGACGCGGTCGCTGGAGTCTAGCCCAGCTTCCGCCCCGAACCAACCCCTTCCAGGACGGGTGGCGGCCGCGGTGTGCTCAAGCGTTACTGCGCCGCCCACGATCGGCGGCGTCGGACGGCCCGCAGTCGACGTGCTGCCCGAACATCAGCTCGGTACGTAGCCCAGTGCCTTGTCGACGACGTTCAGCAGCGGCAGGCCGCGGCGGTAGCGCTTGAGGTTCTCCAGGAAGCCCGCCGCCAGGGCGCGCTCGAAGCCGGCATAGTCGCCGGCCATGTGGGGAGAGACGATGACGCCGGGCAGCGTCCACAGGGGACTGTGCTCCGCCAGGGGCTCGTTATCGAACACATCGAGCGCCGCTCCGGCGATGAGACCATCCTGGAGCGCGCCCACCAGCGCCTGCTCGCAGACCAGCGCCCCGCGCCCTACATTGATCAGGCGCGCCGTCGGGCGCATGCGGCCGAAGCGCTCGGCGTCAAACATGTGCCGCGTTGCCGGGGTCAACGGCGCGCAGAGAACGACGAAATCGGCGTTCGGAAGCAGGCGATCGAGCGCGTCGGAGCCGTGGACGGTGCCAAAGTCAGGATCAGCGCTGCGTGCGCGGCGCCCGACAGCGGTGACGTTCATACCGGCTGCCCTGAGCAGACGGGCCGTCTCACGACCGATGCCGCCGACGCCCACCACCAGCGCGCAGGATCCGTCAACTGGCTCGTTGAGCCGGTGCAGCCACGTGCGCTGCAATTGCAGCTCGACGGTTCGCGGCAAGTCTTTGGCCATCGCGACCACGAGTCCGAGGACATACTCGGCAACGGGCCGATCGAAGACCCCCCGGGCGTTGGTGAGCGTGATCGGGCTGTCGACCAGCGCGGGGAACAGAGTGGCGTCGACCCCGGCCGCTGCCCAATGGATCCAGCGCAGCCGGTCGGCCGCGCCCCAGGCCGCCTCGAGGGCACTAGCCCGGAAGTCCCAGCCCAGCACGACGTCCGCGCCCGGCAGCGCGGTGCGCAACGCCTCGACCGTCGGTGCCGCTCGCAGCACGACGTCATCGTCGAGGCGATCGAGCCCGGGAACGTCGCGCGGATCACCGGCGCCGTGAATGACGACGATTACGCGTCGGCTCTGTGCGGCTTTGCTCCGGTGTATCATCTGCTGTTCGGCCAGCGCTGGTGCGCAACGGATCGATCCTGTTGTCGACGCGCCGTGCGACGCAGCGCGCGAACGTCACGATTATCAACGGAGCTCAGCATTGAGAAAAGACGCTCGTTCCGGTGGCCCGCTGGTGGGCCGGACATTGGTGAGGCAGCTCACCGCGCTCGCAGGTGGAGCGCTGCTCGCCGCGCTGGCGGCGCAGGCCGCCTACGGCTCCGACATCGACAAGGAACGACGCTGGGCCGAGCAGATCCTGCCCGAGCTTTTCGACGGCGAGCCGGTGTGGCTGAGCGGCGACGACGGGGAGTTTCTCGCGTTGTACGCGGCGCCGCGGGCGGAGCTGCGCGGCGGCGCCTTGGTGATGCACGGCATAGGTGTCCACCCGGACTGGCCCCAGGTCATCAACCCGCTGCGTGTCGCGTTGGCGGAGAGCGGCTGGGCGACGTTGTCGCTGCAAATGCCCATCTTGGCGAACGATGCGGCCGAAGCCGAGTACGCCGCGCTGCTCGACGAGGTACCGGCCCGGATCGAGGCGGGCATAGAGGTGTTGCGGCAGCGCGGCGCCGAGCCGGTGGTCGCCATCGGCCACAGCATGGGCGCGAGCATGACCAATCACTATCTCGCCCACCACCCCGACAGTCCCATCGTTGCCTTCGTCGGCATCGGCATGAGCGCGAGGCGCGAAGGTGGCGCTACGGACAACGCGGCGTTGCTCAGTCGGATCGATATCCCCGTGCTGGACCTGTACGGTGAGAACGACCTGGAGAGCGTTGTTGCGTCAGCGGCGGCGCGCGCCGCCGCGGGGGCGGCGAATGCCGCCTACCACCAGATGGAGGCGGCGGGCGCCAATCACTTCTTCGACGGTCGTGAGGCACTGCTGATCGATCTAGTGCGGGCATGGCTCGGGCGCATCACAGGCAGCTGACCGTCGGCGCCCTTCCGCTCGACCTGCCGATGCGGGCGGCAGCTGCTGACCGCTGCCCGGCAGCCGCGTTGGAGCGAGGTTTTAGCCGACATCGGGAAGCCCTTACAATCCGCAACGGCGACACTGCACGGACCACTCACATGGGACACGCCGTCTTCGGAAATTACGATCGCGCGGCGCTCGATCGCGAGTACGACAATCGCGCCAAGGTGACGGACGCCGACAGCTACAGCGAACGTTTCGGGCAATTGAGCCTTCGGGCGCGCGCGACGCTGCCCGCTCGGCTCGACATGGCCTATGGTCCCAGCGCCGCCGAGCGGCTCGATATTTTCACTGTGCCCGGCGCCGCCCGGGCGCCGGTGAACGTGTTCTTTCACGGCGGCTACTGGAAAGCGCGCGACAAGGCCGACTTCGATTTCGTCGCGCTCGGCCTGCAGCCGAGCGGGGTGGTCACGGTCGTTGTCAACTATGCGCTGATCCCCGCGGTTCGCATGGACGAGCTGGTGCGCCAGTGCCGCGCCGCTCTGGCATGGGTGTGGCACAACGCCGCGCGATTGGGCGCCGACCGCGAGCGCCTCTACGTCTCGGGCCACTCCGCGGGCGGGCACCTGGTGGCGATGCTGATGGCCACCGACTGGGTGGCGTTCGACAGTGCGCTGCCGGTTGATCCGATCAAGGGCGGCTGCGGCATCAGCGGCCTGTACGACCTGGAGCCGATCTGCCTGTGCTTTCTCAACGACGACCTGCGTCTCTCCGAGCACGAAGCCGCACGCAACAGCCCGGTACGGCTCGAGCGCCGCAGCCGCGGCGCCTTGCTGCTGCCGGTCGGCGCCCTGGAGGGTCCCGAATATCTGCGCCAGACGCAGGATCTTGCTCGTTCGTGGGCGGCCACGACGCCGGTGCCGGAGGTCATGGTGATGCCGGACGTCGATCATTTCTCCATCGTCGCGCAGCTCGCCGACCCGGCCAGTTCACTCTCGAGCGCCATTCAACGTCAGATGGGCGTGTAAGTACCTAGCGAGCGCCGGGCGAGCCCGCGGTCGGCACCGGCCCGTGCCCTTGGCGACCCTCCCCACGGCGAGGAGCAGACGATGCAGTATCGCAATCTGGGACGCACAGGCCTCAAGGTGTCCGAGCTGTGCCTCGGCACCATGACCTTCGGCCACGTTACCGATGAGACGCAGGCCAAACGCATGGTCGACATGGCGTTCGCTTCCGGCGTCAATTTCTTCGACACCGCGGACTCCTACGCCGGGGGCGAGTCCGAGGTGATTCTCGGCAAGGCGCTAAAGGGCAGGCGCCACAGTGCCGTGGTCGGTACCAAATTCTTCAATCCCACCGGATCTGGACCCAACGACTCGGGCATGTCGCGCGTGCACATCCTGCACGCCATCGAGCACAGCCTGCGGCGGCTGCAGACCGATTACGTAGACCTCTACTACGTCCATCACGTCGACGAGGACACGCCGCTCGAGGAGATGCTGCGCGCGCTCGACGACCTCGTCCATCACGGTAAGGTCCGCTACGCCGCCTGCAGCAACTACCAGGCATGGCGTTTGATGGAGTCGCTGTGGATCAGCGATGTCAACGGCCTCACCCGCTTCGAGTGCTACCAGCCGCTGTACAACCTGGTGGTCAGGGACATCGAGCAGGAAATCATTCCCGTGTGCCAGCGCAACGGTCTCGGCGTGGTCAGCTGGGCGCCGATGGCGGGAGGATTTCTGACCGGAAAGTACAAGGCCGGCGAGCGCACGCTCGCCGGCACCCGCTCGTCGGAGGGGTGGGCATACCCACAGCCCTACTTCGCCGCCAATGCGGACCAGACCCTCGAGACGCTGCGCAACGTCGCCGCGGAGCTGGACCGCACTCCCGCGCAGACCGCGCTGCGCTGGGTGCTCGCCCAGAGTGCGCTGACATCGGCGATCATCGGCGCGCGCGACGCCGCGCAGCTCGAACAGAACCTCGGTGCCGCAGGATGGCGACTCGACGGCGAGGCGCTCGAGCGGCTGAACAGCGTATCCCGACTTCCGGACCGCTATCCGGAGGCCATGGAGAAGTCCATGCGGGAACGGCGTGCGGCCGCGGTGCGGATGCCGACACGCGATGCGTAGCGCGTTCGCTTTACATCCGCTGTGATCGGTATGATCCTCTGAATCGGAGACACTCCATGACACTACGTATCGGTATCGTAGGGGCCGGCGCCAACACGCGCGCCCGCCACATTCCGGGTTTTCAGGCCATCGACGGTGTGCAGGTTGTCGCCGTGTGCAACCGCTCCCGGGAGTCGGGCGAGCGGGTGGCCGAGGAGTTCGGCATACCCCAGGTCTTCGATGACTGGCGGGCACTGGTCCGCGGCGAGGACATCGATGCGGTCTGCGTCGGCACCTGGCCGTACATGCACTGCCCCGTCACGCTCGAGGCGCTCGCGGCGGGCAAGCACCTGCTCACCGAAGCCAGAATGGCCATGGACCTCGAGCAGGCGCGGCAGATGCGGGCGGCATCGGCCGCCAGCGACCGGGTGGCCATGGTGGTGCCGGCGCCTTTCTACCTCGAGTACGAGCCGCGTCTGCTGGAGATGATCGCGGAAGGGGTTTTTGGCGAACTGCTCGAGATCCATGTGAACGCGCTCGCGGGGGGATACGATCCGAGCGCGCCGCTGCACTGGCGTCAACGGCGTGATCTCTCTGGACTCAACATCATGACGCTCGGCATTTTCAACGAGACTGTGCGCCGTTACGCCGGGGACGAGAGCGCGGTGCTCGCTCACGGGAAGATATTCGTTGCGCAGCGCGAGGACGCCGACGGCGGCCGCAAGCGAGAGGTCGACGTGCCGGACAGCGTTGCAGTCATCGCAGAGCAGCAGAGCGGGGCGACAGCGGTCTACCACGTGAGCAGCGTCGCACGCTACGGTCGGGGCTCATCAATCGAGATGCACGGTACGCGCGGTGCCTTCAAACTCGAGGGCGGGTCTGCGTGGATAGCGCTGGAGTCCGACACCGTCTTCCGCGCGCTCGAGGTGCCGCCGGAGCAACGCGGCGGCTGGCGCGTCGAGGCGGACTTCGTCGACGCCATTCGGGAAGGAAAACCGGTGACCCACACGAGCTTCGACGACGGCGTCAAGTACATGCAGTTCACCGAGGCCGTCCAGCGCAGCATGGAGCAGGGTCGCCGCATCGCGCTTCCACTCGAGTGATCGAATAACGTCCGCGCCGAGTCACGGCGGTCGTTCATGGCCCGTCGCCGCCGTGCGGCGCTCTGCGCTCGGTTCCGGCCGTCGCGCCACGCGGCGGAAACGGTTTGAAGCGCAGCCCACCGTCCTCGCATACTCGGCCGGCGGCGGCATGGCCAGCCACTCGCGAACGTCCAGCCAGCGGGAGGTAACCGATCATGAAGCGTGTTGCGATCGTTGTCATAGCCATGACTCTGGCGGCAATAGCACGCGCCGACTTCGCGGCCGGTGTACGTGCTTATGAGCGAGGCGCTCTTGCCGAGGCTTTCGAGCAGTTCAAGGCGCTTGCGCAGAGCGGCATGGCCAAGGCGCAGCACAATCTTGCCGTGATGTACGACGAGGGTCGTGCCGTGCCGCGCGATCCGGTGCTCGCCGTCAACTGGTACCGCGCGGCGGCGGACCAGGGCTATGCCCCTGCGCAGAACAATCTCGCCGTGGTCCTCCAGAGCGGTGACGGCGTGGTGCGCGATAGCGCCGAGGCCGCGGTGTGGTATCGCAAGGCGGCCGAGCAGGGACATGCGCCGGCGCAGTACAACCTGGGCGTGATGTTGAACGACGGCGACGGCATCGCCCAGGATGCGACCGAGGCGCGTCGCTGGCTGGCACGTGCCGCGGCGCAGGGCGACGCGGACGCAGTCGAGCGTCTGCGGGCGATGGCTGAGCAGGTGCGTCCACCGACCGAGCAGGCGGTCCAGAACGACGTGGCGGCGTCGCTACGCGAGCCGCCCGTGCGTCGGGTCCAGGCGCGGTTGACCGCCCTCGGCTACGACCCGGGTCCGGTCGACGGTGTGATGGGCCGCAAGACGCGTTCGGCTATCGAGGCGTTTCAGCGCGACAACGATCTCGACATCGACGGTAAACCCACGCAAGCTCTGCTCGACCGCCTCGACGCCGCGGCTGCCACCGCAGAACGCGCCGGCTGAGGCGCTTACGGTGGGCGCCGGCTGGCGCGTAGGCCGCGGCGCTCATGCTCTCGCCGGGCCTTTGCAGGCCGCCTGGCAGCCGAGCCCGTGTGCGCCGCGCCTAGGCGCTGCGCCATGAAGTGCGGCTAACGGTTCTGGGCTTCGGCGACCAGCCGATGAAGGCGCTCAACGTCGTTGATGAGCAGCGTGTTGCCGCGGCGCTCGATGAGGCCGCTGTGCGCGAGCTGGGCGAGTTCGCGTGAAACGGCTTCACGCACGCTCGAGAGTCGATTGGCGATCTCGGCGTGGGTGGGCACGGGGCTGATGACGGCCGCGTTGGACGACTTCATGTTCTGGTGCGCCATGCGCAGCAGCTCGATATGCAGACGGGTCCTCACCGGAAGGGTGCTGAACTCGACGACGCGATCGCACAGAAGCCGAATGAGGCGGGTCAGCCGCTTGAACGTGGCACTGGCCACGCTCGGGTGCGTGAGGAGCACTTCCCAGAACGCCTCCGCGGACAGCGACGCGACGACCGTTTGCGTCAGCGCCACGACGTAAGCGGTGCGCGGCTCGGCGTCGATCGCCGAGAGCTCACCGAAGATGTCGCCGCTGTGCAGATCGCGGAAGGTGACCTCTTTTCCCGATGCCGAATAGATGGTGGCCCGAACCTCGCCCGACACGATGAAGTAGACGTCGCGGGTGCGGTCCTTGTAGCGGACAATCTGCTCGTTGGGGGAAAACCGGCGCCATTGACATTGGGCGGCAACGGCGTCGCGAAGGGCTTCGGACAGCCCCTCGAAAATCTCGACGTTGGCCAGACTATGGCCGCTCGTGAGGGCTTCGATTGTTTCTGCCATGGCGACCCGCTCCGCCCGTCGGCACGCTCCAGTAATTCTAGCCGCCATTGTTGACGATGCCACAGCCGCTGACAGGCTCTGCAAAGATCGAGTCCCACAAGCGCTTGAATCGACTGGGCGTTTTCAGACGCGCGGCTAAGCTGTGCGGCGCCCCTGCGCCATCAGCCTCTCGACGATTTCGATGGCCCGCTGTGAACGCGTGTAGCGCTCGAAGGTATCTTGCATGGTGTCGACCGAGCCGATGATTTCACGGTCGGTCAGAATCTGACTGATGTTCCGCTCGATCTGCGGCGCGTCGTCCCCGTCGATGTCACCGATGATTCCCAGGCGGTGGTACGCGACGCGGGCCGCGCAGCCGTTCTGATCGACGCGATTCGTCGAATAGACGACGACGGGAACGCCGCGGGCGATACACTCGTTTATCGTGTTGATGCCGCCGTGGGTGAGGGCGCCGTCGGCGAGCTCCAAGATCTCGAGCTGCGGCGCCCATTCGAGGGCAACGGCGTTGGGCGGCAGCGAGTCTAGCGATGCCGCTGCGAGCTTGCCGCCCAGGCCGAGCACGAGATCCCACTCGCGGCGTCGCGCAAAGACGGCGATCACCTTGCGCAAGAAAGCGACATCGGTGCCCCAGTACGAGCCGAGAGAGCAGTACACGAGAGGCCTCGGGGAGGACGTCTCGGGGCGAGCGTCGCGAAACGCTCGCCATGCGGCGAGCGACCCGGCGTTGCTGCGACGCTCGGACCGGGACTTGGGGATCATCGGACCGACATAGTGCATGAGCGGGCTCGGCGCGTGGGGGAACTCCATCTCCCAGGCGGTGAAGCTCAGCACGGGCAGGTGGCGGTAGACGAAGGGAATTACCCACTGGTTTCGGTCCACTGCGCGGCGCAGCCGCACGCCGCGCGAGCGGGCGAGCGCCCGCAGGTCGCCGAGACGCCGGGTCTGGTAGCCGAGCGGCAGCAGAGCGGCGCGGACGCCCGCCGGCGACAGCCGTTCGCGCAGCGCCCTGTATCGCTTCCACAGAATGAGTCGCCACCACGAGCCGGTGACAGAGAGACGGCTCGCCAGCGTGGTGCCGGGAACGGCGAGTGAGTGCAGCGGCGGCACGCCCGGGCGACGAAACACGTTGAACCAGCAGGTCACCAGCGCGGTGGGCACCCCGAGCCGCGCCGTGACGATAATGGCGTAATGCAGCTCGATGTCAATCAACAGCAGATCGGGCGCGAGCCGATCGACGATCCGTTCGATCTCGTCGTTGTCAATGGAGCGCTTACGCAGCGCCCGTCGCAGACGAAGCCGGCGCCACCTCTGCGCAACGCAGTCGATGTCGGCGGCCTCGGCGCGAATCGAGCGGTCGGCAGAAAGAGCGATGTAGGCGTGACCCTCACCGGTGACCAGCTGCTCTCTTTGGGCGGGGCACAGGTACGTGACGCGATGACCGGCTTCGCGCAGCCGGTTGCCGAGCTCGAGCGCGACATTGAGGTTTCCGGCGAAGCCGTTCGTCACGTAGACGACGTGTCCCATGGGCTCGATCCGCAGCACGTTGCGCGCGTCAGTTGCTCCACCCCTGCGGCGCTGCTCGAGCAGTACCGGTGTGCCGTCGTTTCCCCGGCAGACGGCTTGACAGCGCGGCAGCCGTACAGCTAAATGCCCCGGGTCGTCGCCAGAGCTTTGCGCGCACGCCGCGCCCCGATGGTGAGACGCCTGCTGCGGGACGACCCGGCTGCCAGACCAGGCGCGCAAGCAAGGCGGCACGACCCAGCACCGTTCGCATGCCCTATCGAGATTTTGCCTCAGCCGTAGCGCGCCGCCTCAAGCGGGATGCCCGGGCGATGCTGTACCGTCGCACTCGGCGCCGGCACATCGAAGCGTATCTGGCGCGCGGGGGCAGTGCCAAGCTCCACATCGGATCAGGGGCCCACGAGCTTCCGGGTTGGCTCAACGGCGATCTGTCGCCCCGCGGAGCCGAGATTTTCCTCGACGCCACCGTACCGTTTCCGTTCTCGGACGCGGTTTTCGACTACGTATACAGTCACCATCTGATCGAGCATATCCCTTACAGTCAGGGCTTGCGGATGCTTGTGGAATCATATCGCGTGCTCAAAACCGGTGGTCGGATTCGCATCGCCACCCCGGATCTGGCATTTCTCGTGGGGCTGTACCGCGACGCACGGTCGCCGCTTGAGCAACGTTACATCGAGTGGTCTATCCGCAGATTCGTGCCCGACGCCCCGGCCACCGACGCAACGTTCGTAATCAACAACTTCGTACGGAACTGGGGTCATCGGTTCATCTACGACGAAAACACCCTGGGTCTGGCCCTGAAATCCGCGGGTTTCTCGGCGGTGCGCCGGTTCGACCTCAATGACAGCCAGGACGACGCGCTGCGCGGATTGGAGAACGCCGACCGTATGCCCGAAGGGTTTCTGGAGCTCGAGACGATGGTGCTCGAGGCGGAGAAGACAGCCGCGCCCGGGACGCCCGTCTGATATCTGCACGCGTCCGCGACAGTGCACACGGCGGTGTGCCATGTGGAGCGGTCCCGGCTGTTGTTCTATCGGGTGTCGATCCATTATAGTGCCCGAGGCGACATTCGGTGGTGGTCTCTGGCCGACGGTGCCCGTCGCCATTATTCTCCCGAAGATCTCTCACGCTGTCTTGCCTACATGACGACGATGCGTGCTCACAGAGCGCTGTGGGTCCTCGCCGGTGTTCTGCTGCTGGCCGAGGCGGGCAGTGCCCATTTTGCCAATCAGAGCTATATCTTCCTGCGCGTCTACCACGACGGCATGGAGGGACGCATCGAGCTTCCGGCCGGGGACCTCGATGGGGTGCTGTCGATCGACACCGACGGCGATGGCGCCCTCAGCGAGGCTGAAGTCAGCGCGGCCGGCGCTCGCATCGAAGCCTATCTGGATGCGCATTTCTCCATCGCGGCTGAAGAGCGCCGCTACGACATTCGCTACGTCGAGCGGGCCGTGCGGCGCATCGAGATCGGCGACTACGTCGTGCAGGTGTTCCAGGCCGAATCCACGGGGCTCATCCCCGATGTCGTCACCATGCGTTACTCGGCGATCCTGGAGGCCAAGCCCGATCACCGGGGCGGGCTGGTCATCGAGCACAACGCCAAGATCGGTCTCGAGAAGAACCACGTTCGCATGTCGTTCCTGTTCGGACCCGGTCGGGAAGAGTTCGATCTGCGACTGCTCGGCGAGAACCGGCTGCGGCAGCTCGCCCGCTTCGTGCGTGAAGGTATGTGGCACATATGGCGCGGCTTCGATCACGTTCTGTTCCTGATCGCCCTGATATTGCCGGCGGTGATGGTACGCCGCGGCCACGTGTGGGAGCCGGTCGATCGCTTCAGACCCGCCGTAATCCATGTCGTGAAAGTGGTCACGGTGTTCACCGTGGCCCACTCGATCACGCTGTCGCTCGCGGCGTTCAATGTGCTCGAGCTGCCGACGAGGCTGGTGGAGTCCGTCATCGCACTCTCGGTGCTGCTGGTGGCGTTGAACAATCTCTATCCGATCTTCAGCGACCGCACATGGCTGATCGTGTTCGCATTCGGTCTCTTCCACGGTTTTGGATTTGCCAGCGTTCTTCGCGAGATCGCGCTAAATCGGCAGGCGAAGATACTGAGCCTGTTTGGATTCAACATTGGGGTGGAGATCGGACAGGTGATACTGATACTGGCCGTATTTCCAGTGCTTTACCTGCTACGCCGCCAGACTGCCTATCGCCCTGTGGGCCTGACGGCGGCTTCGGCACTGATCTCGGTAGCGGCCACGTGGTGGTTCGTGAGCCGGACCTTCGACGTCGGCTCCGGTTAGGCAGCTCTCTGCAGCGCGCTGATATCGTGATCTCGTCACTGTTGCCGTCGCGCCCGTTCAGTCGTGGATTGATGGATCGACCGGACTCGCTCGGCGCCATAGCCTGAATCCGTCACCGCTCGGGAAGATCGTTCGCCAGACGGCCTGGTATGTCGGACATCATCAAACACTCCATCATCGAATTCGTGGTGCGGGAGCTGCTCGACGGCGACCCGGAGCCGATCGAAGAGGAGCCGGATCTCCTGCAGAGCGAGTTGATCGACTCGATCGGCATCATACGTTTGATTGTGTTCATGGAGCAGGAGTTCGCGGTGAGCATACCGCCCGAGGACGTTACGCTGGACCATTTTCGGAACGTCGACGCCATGACCGAGTATCTCGCCTCGCGGGGCGCGGCCGTTCGCGGCGTTGGCGAGCCGGACTGAGCCAACGAGAGCGCGGCCGGTCATGACACAAGCCAACGCGGATCGTTCCACCGTCGTCGAGGAGCGCGCCACGACGGTACCGGCGGAGAGCAACCTCACCCAGAGTCAGTATCTGATCTGGCTCGGGCAAGCGCTGCGTCCGGACACGCCGCTCTACAACATGTGCCATACGTTCGAGATCGACGGTGAGCTCGACGTCGAGCTGTTCGCTGCGGCTTTTCGCGATCTTGTCGCGTGCCACGATTCGCTGAGAACCGTGGTACGGGAGCAATCGGGAATCCCGCAGGCGCATGTGGTGGAGGGAGTGCCCGCCGAGCTTGATCAGCTCGATCTGCGCGACGATGCGCGCGAGGGCCGGCTCGACGCGATTGTCTCCAAGCAATGCGCGAGTCGGCTCGATCTTGCCGTGTGCCCCTATCGCTCGGTCTTGATGCGCAGGGGGAGGACGCGCTGGATATGGCTGCTGAGCGTGCACCATCTGGTCAGCGACGTGTGGAGTTTTGGTCTGCTCTACGAGCGCATGGCCGCGCTCTACCAGGCGAGGTGCTCAGAGGACAGTCACGGCGAATTCCATTGGCCGCAGTTCGCCGAGTACGCGAGCGCCGAACGCGACGCGCGCTGCAGCGCCCGCCATGACGAGGCGCTGGCCTTCTGGCGCGAGAAGCTCGCTGAGCCCGCCGCGCCGCTCAGTGTTTTCGGCGAGCGGCCCGCGTCGAACGACGCCCGCACCGAGCGAGCGCGGCTCACACTCACGTCGCAGGTTCAGCACCAGCTCGAGCGTTTTGTGGCCAGCGTGCCGGGCGTGCTCACCGCCGGACTCGCCGAATTCGCCCTGCTCGCGGCAGTGCTGGCCGTGACGTTGCACCGCCTCGGGGCGAGCGACCGCATCCGCATCGGCGTGCCCCTTCACAACCGCTCGACCCGCAAGCGAAAGCAGACGGTCGGTCTGCTCATCGAGCTGTCCGTGCTCGAGATTGCCCTCGCGCCCTCGGATACGTTGCGTTCGCTGAGCGAGCGCATCGTGAAGCAGTTCATCGAGATGATGCTGCATACGGGGCCGGGAACCGGCGCCGCGACGGCGACACAGCCGTTTGAGGTCGTGCTCAACTACATGCCCGTGGTTTTCGGGCCGTTCGCCGGCAGGCCGGTCAGCACGACCTGGCTGCATCCGGGCTACGGTGATCCGCAGCACAAGATCCGACTCCAAGCGCACGATTTCGCCGGCTCGGGTCGCCTCGATCTCGACTTCGATCTTTCCTGCCAACGGTTCGATTCGCTGCAGCGTACGCGTCTCGTGGGGTGTTTCGAGCACGTTCTCGGTACCATGCTCGACGACCCTGAGCGGTCTGTCGCCGAGCTCGAGCTGCTCGCGGGAGCGGAGCGTCATGCCTTGCTGGTCGAGTTCAACGAACGGCGCCGGCCGCTGCCCGAACGTGCGACGGTGGTTGACATGTTCGTCGAACAGGCGCGCGCGCGGGGTGAAGACATTGCGCTCGAGTGTGCGGGCCAGCAAATGAGCTTCAACGATCTCGAACGCGAGTCGAGGCTTCTCGCCGGGCGGCTGCGCCGGGCGGGATTGTCGCGCGGAACGCTGGTCGGCGTGTGCTCCGATCGCGAGCCGCGGACCATCGCCGCGATCCTGGCCGTGCTGCGCGCCGGCGCCGGCTACGTGCCGCTCGAGCCCGCCTTCCCCAGGGCGAGGCTGCAGGCGCTGCTCGACGACATCGGTCACCACAACGGCGGCTCGGCGACGGTGCTGACGCTCAGTCGGCACGAAGCGCGTCTGCCGCGATCTGCCGAAGTGCTCCATCTCGACGATCCCGACACGACCCGTGAAGCGCCCATCGAGACTGCGGAGATCCCGCCGCCGTTGCCGGAGGACGTCGGCTACGTCATGTACACCTCGGGATCGACGGGCCGTCCCAAGGGCGTCGTTGTCTCCCATCGCGCGCTATACAACTACATCCGCTGGGCGTCGCGGCACTACGTGCGCGGCGATTCGCTGGCGTTTCCGCTGTTCTCGGCGCTCGGCTTCGACCTGACCGTTACCTCGCTGTTTCTGCCGCTGACCACCGGCAACCGGCTGATCGTCTACCCGCAGCGCGAGGGGCCGCTCGATACCGCGCTGCTCGACGTTTTCAGGGACAACCGCGTCGATTTTCTCAAGCTGACGCCATCGCAGCTCGCCGTCGTGCCGGAGCACGCGCTGTCGACGTCGAGGATCCGGCGCGTCGTGCTGGGCGGCGAAGATCTCCCGACATCGCTTGCCGCGCGGCTCGCGCGTGCGCTTGGTGACGACGCGGAGGTTTATAACGAGTACGGGCCGACCGAGGCGACGGTGGGCTGCATGGTGCGCCGTTTCGACATCGAGCACGACAGCGTCCCCTCGGTGCCCATCGGGCGGCCGATCGATAACGCCTGCGTGTACGTCCTCGATCGCTACGGAAAGCCGGTCGTCCCGGACGTTCCGGGCGAGATCTTCATCGGTGGCGCCGGCCTCGCCGACGGCTATCTGAGCCGGCCCGAGGAGACCGCGGAGCGTTTCGTCGCAAACCCGTTCGCGGACGGGCAACGTCTGTACAGGACAGGCGACCGGGCGCGCTTCAACAGCACCGGGGAGATCGAGTACCTCGGCCGCATGGACGAGCAGCTCAAGCTGCGCGGGGTGCGTGTCGAACCCGGCGAGATCGAGGCCGCGCTGAGCGAGCATCCGGCCGTGACCAGCTGCGCCGTGGTCGTTCCGGCTGTCGCCGCAGAGCCGAGCGGGGCAGGTATGCGCAGCGAGGGGTGCTGCCAGATCTGCGGTCTAGCGGGGGGCTATCCCGGGGTCGAGCTCGACGCCGAGCATGTGTGCAGCATGTGCCGCGCTTTCGAGCGAAACCGGCAGCGCGTCGAGCGTTACTTCCGCCCCGAAGCGGAGCTGCGCAGCCTGACCCGGCGCATGATGCGGGAGGCGGGCGACGGTCCGCCATGTATCGCGCTGTACAGCGGCGGCAAAGACAGCACCTACATGCTTTATCGGCTCGTCGAGATGGGGCTGCGACCGCTCGTGTTCACGCTCGACAACGGCTTTCTGTCCGAGGAGGCGAAGTCCAACATCGCGCGTGTCGTGGCCGACCTCGATTTGGAGCACGTCGCTGGCCACACCCCGCACATGAACACCATTTTTGCCGACAGCCTCACGCGCTTCAGCAATGTCTGCAACGGTTGCTTCAAAACCATCTACTCGCTCAGCATGCAGCTGGCCGCCGAGCGAGGCATCCGCTACATCGTTACCGGCCTTTCCCGCGGGCAGCTTTTCGAGACGCGCCTGATCGATCTGTTCGAGCAGGCGGAGATCGACGTCGAGGACTACGACGCGCTGGTGCTCGCGGCGCGCAAGACCTATCACCGTATCGACGACGCGGTGCGACGCTGTCTCGATACGACGCTTTTCGATGACGACCGGGTGTTCGAGTCCATCGAATTCGTCGACTTCTATCGATACGTCGATGTCCCTCTCGATGACGTCTACGCGTATTTGCGCGACCACGCGCCGTGGATCCGGCCGCGCGATACCGGCCGCTCGACCAACTGCCTGATCAACGACGTGGGTATCTACGTCCATCGCCTCGAGCGCGGATTCCACAACTACGCCTTGCCCTACAGCTGGGACGTCAGGCTTGGCCACAAGTCTCGAGAGCAGGCGCTCGCCGAGCTCGACGACCGCATCGACGACGACCGCGTGACGGCGATTCTGCGCCAGCTGGGCTACGAGCCCGCCGCGGCCGCAGCCACGGAGACGAGCGGAGCCCAGCTGGTGGCCTGCTACACGGCGCGCTCGCCCACGCGCAGCGAGGATTTGCTCGCGCATCTGAGGGCGCGGCTGCCGTCGAACATCGTGCCGTCGCGGGCCGTGGAACTGAACGAGATACCGCTCACGGCCAACGGCAAGGTTGACCGCTCCGCCCTCGCAGCGCGCGTGAGCGCGACGACGCGCTCGAGCGGACGCACGCCGCCGGCGACCGAGACCGAGCGAGTGCTCTGTGGAGTCTGGGCCGAGGTGCTGCGCTGTGGCGAGATCGGTGTCGAGGACGATTTCTTCGCTCTCGGCGGCGACTCGATGGCCGCCATCCAGATCGTGGCCAAGGCTCAGGAGCTGGGTCTCGAGATCGCGCCCGGCGCTATCTTCGAGCAGCCGACGGTACGGGGGCAAGCGCGGTGCGCGTCGCCCTCAGCGGCAGCGCCCGGCGCAGCGACGTCCGTCGCCGACCACGACGGTGAGCCGCAGCTGGTGGTCGACGTCGATCTCACCGATGAGGAGCTGGCGGAAATTCTGGCGGGCCGCAGCGAGCCGTCGGGCAGCGAATGAGCAGCGAGCCAACACCGGACGTCGAGGCCATCCTGCCCCTCGCGCCCATGCAGCTGGGCATGCTCTTCCACAGCGTGGCCGCGCCGGGATCGGGTGTTTACGTCACACAGGTGATCATCCGCCTCGAGGGGGCGCTCGATGTGGGGAGCTGGCGCACGGCCTGGAGCGCGGTCTGCGAACGGCACGCTGCGCTGCGGGCGAGCTTTCTCTGGCACCGACGCGGGGAGCCGATTCAGATCATCCGGCGCGGAGTCGTCATGGCTTGGCAGGAGCGTGACTGGTCGAGCGCCGACGACGTCGAGCAGAATCGCCTCCTGAGCGGCCGCCTCGAAGAGGATCGCGCCGAGCCATTCGACCTGCGCCATGCCCCCCTCACGCGGCATTGTCTGTGCCGCCTGGGCGTGGACCGCTACCTTCACCTGTGGACTTTCCATCACATCCTCCTCGACGGCTGGTCGAGTCAGCTGCTCATCGATGAGGCTGTCGAGCGGTACGCCGCGTTACGCGACGGTCGAGACCTCGACCTTCCCGCGCCGCCGTCGTTGCGCACCTATCTTCAGTGGCTCAGGCAGCAGTCGCCCGAGGAGCTCCGCGGTTTCTGGTCGAAGGCTGTGGCCGACATCAGCGCGCCGACGCCACTCGCTCTGGCGGGTGCATCGCGAGGACGCATCGACGCCGTGCAGAGCGGCTGTGTCGAAGCGGAGCTCCCCCTCGAAAGCAGCGAGCGTCTGCGCGAGGCCGCACGCAGCGTTGGCGTGACGCTGAGCACGGTCGTCAATGCCGCCTGGGGGCTGGTGCTCTCGAACTTGGCGGCTTCCGACGACGTCGTCTTCGGCGTCACTCATTCGGGGCGTCAGATTGCGCTCGCGGGTGTCACCAAGGTAGTGGGCCTGCTGCTGAACTCCGTGCCGTTGCGCCTGCGCTTCGAGTGGCAGCAGCCGCTGGGCGACTGGCTGCGGGCGTTGCAGACGGACCAGGGTCGGGCGTTGGCCTACGGCCACCTCCCGTTGGGAGAGATCAAGAAGCTTTCCGGTGTGCCGGTCGATCAGCCGCTGTTCGAGTCGCTGGTGGTGCTGGAGAGCGCTCCGCCGGTCGAGCGCAGTGCGCGGGGCGGCATCAAGATCGTTGGCATCAACTACGTCGACAGGACAAACGTGCCCCTCGCAGCGCTGGTCCACCCGCGCGAGCGGCTCGCGGTGCGCATCAATTTCGATGGCGAGCGTTTCGATCGCTGGGCAGTGGAGCGACTGCTCGACGCTTTCTGTGGGGCGCTGCAGAGCCTCCCGGAGGCGGTGGCGGGGCGGCTGTCCGAGTGGAGCCTCATGACGGCGGCCGCGCGTCGAAGACTGCTCGGCGATCCGCCTCCCGGCGATGCCGACGATGCGTCGCCGTCGTGTGTCACGGCGGCGATATGGCGACAGGCGCGTGAGCGGCCGGCGGCGCCGGCCGTGCGCTGTGGGTCCCAGACGCTCAGCTATGGCGAGCTCTGCCGCCGCGCTCAACGCGGCGCCGACGGGCTGCGCGCCCTGGGCGTGGCGGCCGGCAATGCCGTAGGCCTCTGCATGGACCCGTCCGTCGATCTCGTGGTCGCGGTGCTCGCCGTGCTGCGCGCGGGCGCTGCCTACGTCCCGATAGATCCTCGTCTGCCGGTAGAACGCGTGCGCGGCATGCTCCACGAGATCGCGACCACGGGGAGCGGTGCGGAGCCCGCCCTGGTGGTGACGGGCGACGCGCACAAGGAGCGGATCCCCGACGGTGTCGCGCGTTCGGTGCTGCTGCCCGAACTAGAGGGTGCCTCTCCCGAGAGCGGCGGCGCCCCGCCTGAGGCGACAGCCGTCCCCATCGACGCGCTCGCCTACGTTCTGTTCACGTCCGGCTCATCCGGAGCACCCAAGGGTGTGCTCGTCTCGCGGCGCAATCTGGCGAGCTCCACCGCGGCCAGAGTGCGCCATTATCGGGAGCCGGTGGTCAGGTTCCTGCTGCTGTCGCCGCTTTCCTTCGACAGCTCCGTGGCCGGGTTATTCTGGACGCTGGTCACGGGCGGCGAGCTCGTCGTGCCGGGCGGGGCCATCGAGCGCCAGCTCGCCGAGCTGCCGGCGCTCATCGAGCGGCACGCCATAACGCACACGTTGTGCCTCCCCGCGGTGTACGAGCTGATCTTGGACACGGCCGGCGAGGGTGAGCTGCGTTCGCTGGCGACCGTCATCGTTGCTGGTGAGACGTGTCCGGTCGGACTCGTCGCCAAGCACGGCGAGCGATGTCCGCAGACCGACCTGCACAACGAGTACGGTCCGACCGAGGGCACCGTCTGGTGCACGGTGCACGACATGCCGGCGGGGACGCAGAAGGTGAACGGCGAGCGCCTGCCGATCGGGCGTCCCATCCCGGGTGCGCACATCTACATCGTCAACGAGCGGCTGCAGCTACTGCCCGAAGGTTTTGTCGGCGAGATATGCATTGCTGGCCCGGGGGTCGCCCGGGGCTATCTCAACGACGCGGCCCTGACGGCGCAGCGCTTCGTGACCGATCCGATTCGCGGCGCAGCGAGGTTGTACCGTACGGGTGATCTCGGGCGCTATCGGCATGATGGGACGATCGAGTTTCTCGGTCGGCGCGACGATCAGATCAAGGTGCGAGGGATGCGCATGCATCTCGGTGAGATCGAGTCCTGGCTCGCGCGCTACCCTGCGGTCGATCAGGCGGCGGTGGTGCCCGTCCCGAGAGGCGACGAGGTTGCGCTCGTCGCCTTCCTGGGCGCCCAGCGCCCGGGCGAGCTCTCCGCCGACGGCGTGCGCGGCTTTTTGGCCGAGCGCCTCCCTGCCGCCATGGTGCCGGCCCAGGTGCACGCGCGCGCGAGCCTGCCGTTGCTTGCGAGCGGCAAGGTCGATCGCCAGCGCCTGATGGACGACGCGCGCAGCTGCTCGCAGCCCGCCTCGCGCGGCCGCGTGTCGTTCGTCGACCCGCTGCAGCGCAAGGTGGCCGAGGTCTGGAGCGAGACGCTCGGCCTCGGTGTCCCGGACGCGGACGACAATTTCTTCGAGGTGGGTGGCGATTCGCTGCGGGCGGCGGTGCTGATTCGTGATCTCAATGCGCGGCTGCACACGCGGCTCTCCGTTGCGGATCTCTACGACGCCCCGACGGTCGGCGGGTTGACGCGAAGGGCGCGGTCGAAGCGCGCGACCGAACAGTGGGTCTCCAACGTCGCCATCCGCGCCGATGGCCGATACGCGCCGCTGTTCCTCGCCTACGGCAACGCGCAGCTTCTCGCGGCGCAGCTCGATCCGGAGCGACCCGTGTACTGGCTTGTTCACGGTCGTGCCGGGACGGTGGTTCCGTTTGAGAGCATAGCGTCGCTCGCGGAGAAACACCTCGAACAGATTCGTGCGGTGTCCGCCGGGGGTCCATACCTGCTGGCAGGCTTCTCGCTGGGTGCGATCGTCGCTCTGGAGATCGCCCGGCGCATCGAGACGGAAGGCCAACGCGTGTCGATGCTCGCGCTGATCGAGCCAACCAGCCCGTTCCACTACCGGGTCCGGGGACGGCATCGGCGGCTGCAGGCGATGTGGGCAGCATCATTGCCGCTCGCGGAGAAACTCGGGTACACGCTGGGCTTCGTGCACCGGCTGCCGGGCTTCGTCGCTGAGCGGTTGCGTCGCGGCGCGGGGGCGGGTGTGGGCGATGGCGATCCACGCAATGACCCCTACACGCCGGAGACGCTGGACGGCAACGCCGGCGACGCCGCGCCAGGCGCATACCATGAGACCCAGGAGCTGCCCAGGGAAGAGATCCTGCGGCTCGTCGACGAGGTGATGAAACCCTACCCTTTCGCGCCGTACGACGGTACGGCCATCTTGCTCCGGGCCGAGCGGGGCCGCAGTCGCTCGCTCGAGTGGCGTGACGAGGAGGTGCTGTGGCGTGAAATCGTGCGCGGCGGGCTGACCAGCGAGCTGATTCCGGCCACGCGCGGGCACGTGCAGCTGTTTCGCGATCCGATCGCGGTCGCTGCGCTCGCTGACCGCCTGGAGCACTACCAGAACACCGCCGACGCCTGAGGCGGCGCTGAGAGCGCCGCAACGACTCCCGGCGCGCCGCGGTTACGCGTGCAGCCGCCCCAGTCGGCGGGCGAGACGACGCACCAGCGAGTCGCCGGTCAGCGGGCGCGGCCGACCCCTGCGGTCGAAGTAATACGGCCCGGGCCGATCGACCCTGAAGGATCTTCCGTTGAAGTGATGGGCCACGACACGACGCGCGCCGATGTCGTACACCTGTCTGAGCCACAGGCGGCCAACGCCGGGATGGGACCGTCGCGGACTGTAGTAGAGGCAGTTCTCGAAGAAGTAGTGGGTCACCTGGCTGAAGCGCGTCCGCTTGGGGTCGACGATGGGGCAGCCACCGTGGCAGAGGCTGCCTGCCCAGATGAACGCCTGGCCCTTCGTTAGATGCAGCTCCCGGCGTTGCAGTCGCTCGCGATCGAGCACACGGGCCAAGTAGTCCTCGTAGCAGCGGCGATAGTCGTCCGGCGACGGCCAATCGCCCGCCGCCTGGGTGCCGTCGAAGCAGTCGTACATGGCCACATCGGGAAGCTTGTGGCTTCCGGGGTAGTAGTGCAGCGGGCCGTTGTCGTGATCGATGTCTTCGAGGGCGACCCAGACGCCGCAGACGAACCGCGAAGGCAGGGTGTCGAACTGGATGCAGTCGCTGTGGGTGCGCTGCTCGCTGCCGATCGGGAAGTTCAACGTCTGGAAAGGAATCGGCTCCCGACCGTAGAGCAGACGCACCAGTTCGAGCACGCGCGGATGCGTCGCAATCTGCGCCACGGCGCTGCAGCTCGGCCACGCGTTGTGGCCTCGGCGCGCCACCACCGAGCCGTCGGCGGTGAGCAGATCGCGGCGCATGAAGGCCGACGTTTCCTCGATCGGCCCGGCATCGATAGCGGGGTCGAAAACCAGCCCACCGGTGGCCGCAAACGTCGCCAGACGCTTGCGGTCGTCGTCCGACAGCGCGGCCTGGTCGCGATCGGTGGCGATCTCGAAGAACGGTCGTTGATGGAACCGGTAGTGTGCTGGCGTCATGCTTCGCGGCGCCGGGAGGTCAGCAGTCGGTCCGGATGCGCGGCGGCGCCGGTCTGCGACAAGCAGGCCGGCGGGTCGCGCGCGCCCTGCGCGGGAGTCTAGCGCATTGCGGCGGGGGGATGGCGCGCGCGCCCGCGACCCCCGTGGCATTGTGCGCGGCGGCGGGGACGGCGGCGCGACGCGCGGGCGGATCAGCGGCGCGGCGCGATGATGGTGCCGGCGTCACCGCGGACGATGGCAGCAGCATCCGCCAGCGCGCCGATCGCAGCCCGCCGGCCCGTCGTCTCGACGAAGCGGCACGCGCTTTCCACTTTGGGCCCCATGGAGCCGGCGTCGAAGTGCAGCTCGGCCAGCTCGGCGGGGGTCGTGTAGCGAATGGGACGGCGGGCCGGTGTCGGCCAGTCGGCGTACACGGCCCCGACATCGCTCAGCATGACCAACAGCTCGGCGCCGAGCCCGGCCGCGAGCAAGGCGGCGGAGCGGTCCTTGTCGATAACCGCCTCGACGCCGCGAATCTGCCGGGTGGGCGTGATGATCACCGGAATACCGCCGCCACCGGCGCAAATCACGAGCACGCCCGCAGCGACAAGCAGGGCGATGGTCGACAGTTCCAAGATGCGCTTGGGGAACGGCGACGCCACCACGCGCCGATAGCCCGTGCCGTCGCGGGCAATGCTCCAGCCGCGGGCGTCGGCGAGGGCACGTGCCTGCTCGCGCGAGTAAAGCGGGCCGATGGGTTTGCTGGGATGAGTGAACGCCGGGTCGTCGGGATCGACCTCCACCTGCGTCAGCAAGGTGGCCACCGGGCAGGAAGGCAACAGGCTCGCGAGCTCCTGTTCGATGACGTAGCCGATCATGCCCTCTGTTTCGGCGCCCAACACGTCGAGTGGAAAACCCTGTCGCTCGGGCGATGCTTCCGCCTGCAGAGCCAGCAGCCCGATCTGGGGACCGTTGCCGTGACTGACCACCAGCCTGTGCTCGGGAGCCAGCTCGGCAATCGATTGCGCGGCGAGTCTCACGTTGGCGCGCTGGCGCTCGGCGTCCGGCGGCTGCCCGCGGCGCAGCAGGGCGTTTCCTCCTAGCGCGATGACGATCAACGTGCCTGAAGCAATCGCCGGCACGCCGCGTCATGCCCTTGCGAGTCGCGCGACGAAGTCGTCGAGGTGTTGCGCCAGCGTCGGGCCGCCGTCGTCGGCGTCCGCGAACGCGTAGCGCACCCGCACCACGGGTATCGACACGTCGATGAGGGCGGCCAGATCCATCGGCGTTGCCGAGACGACGATCTCGGCCCGCGACGCCTCGATGGTCCGGCGCAGCGCCTCGAGCTCCTCGTCCGCGTAGCCCACGGCGGGCAGCACCCTGCCGATGTGCGGGTAGCGGGTGTAGAGCTCTGTGATCCGCCCGACAGCATGTTCTCGCGGGTCGATGATCTCGCGCGCGCCCGCCTCGACGCTCGCCACGTAGCCGGCCCCGTAGGCCATGCCGCCGTGGGTAATGGTGGGACCGTCTTCGATGACGAGCACGGCTCTGTCTCGTACCCTCTCCGGCGTGTCGAGGGTCACCGGCGAGGCGGCCATGACGACTGCTGCGTGCGGGTTTACGCCACGCAACGCCTCGACAGCGCGCTGCACACCCGCACTCGAGGCCGACCTCGTCTTGTTGATCACGACGACGTCCGCCATGCGGGCCACGGTCTCGCCCGGGTGGTGGGTGGCGACCTGATCCGGCCGCAGCGCGTCGACGATCACGATGTGAAGGTCGGGGCGAACGAACGGAAAGTCGTTGTTACCGCCGTCCCAGACGATGATGTCGGCATCCTGCTCGGCGCGCCCCAACACCTCGGCATAGTCGACGCCGGCATACACCACGTTGCCCGCGGCCAGATGCGGCTCGTACTCCTCACGCTCTTCGTTGGTACAGCGCGCCTTGTCGAGATCGTCTCGAGAGGCAAAGCGCTGTACCGCCTGTCGGGCGAGATCGCCGTACGGCATGGGGTGGCGCAACACCCCAGCGCGAAGACCGTGGTCGGCGAGGCGGCGCGAGAGCCAACGCGCCGTCTGAGATTTGCCGCAACCGGTGCGCACGGCGGAGACGGCAACCACCGGCCGCTGCGAAGCAAGCATTGTCTGCCGTGGGCCGAGCAGCACGAACGACGCCCCTGCGGCGAGCGCTCGAGATGCCACGTGCATCACCTGCTCGTGCGAGACATCGCTGTAGGCGAATACCACCTCGTCGATCGTGTGCTGACGGCACAAGTGCTCGAGCTGTTCTTCCGAAGCGATGGGGATGCCGCCCGGATAGCGCGCACCGGCGAGCTCGGGGGGATAGTGTCGGCCGCTGATGCCCGGAATCTGGGTGGCCGTGAACGCCACCACTTCGACGCGCGGGTCGTCGCGGTAAACGACGTTGAAGTTGTGGAAGTCGCGGCCCGCCGCGCCGACGATCACGATGCGTTTGCGGGGCAAAGAATCGGTCATTTCCGTAGCGCCCAGGACCTCGTTTCCAACTCACGCCTCCCGGGCCGGCTCTCGGTGCCGCAGCAGCGCCGCCGGCCACAGCCTCCAGCCGCGCGCGGCGCTCCGCGACGGCCCCGCAGTGCAGCCCAACGCAGGCGCGGATCTTGGCCCGGACGGTCCAGCGATCGGGCACACCGCGCTGCGCAGGTTAGTATATATTCGCCGGCAGACGCTTGTCCGAGCAGAGCTCTGAGCCGGTATGGAGCAAAAACTCGCCGCCGTTCTCTACGCCGATGTCGCCGGGTACAGTCGCCTGACCGGCGAGGACGAGATCGGCACGCACCGGACGCTGAGTGCCTATCTCGACGTCATCGCCCGGTTCGTGGCGGAACACCAAGGACGTGTCGTGCACTACGCCGGGGATGCCGTGCTCGCGGACTTCGGCACGGTCTCCAACGCACTGTCCTGCGCGGTGAGCGTTCAGCACGAGCTCGAGTCGCGCAGCCTGGCTCTGCCCGAAGAGCGGCGCGTGCGCTTTCGCGTAGGCGTCAATCTCGGCGAGGTGATCGTCGATCGCGATGACATCTATGGCGACGGGGTGAACATCGCCGCTCGCTTGGAGAGCCTCGCCGATCCGGGCGGCATCTGCATCTCGGGCGCCGTACACGATGCGGTCGGCGCCAAGCTGCCGCTCGACTACGAGTTCATGGGCGAGCAGCATGTCAAGAACATTGCCAAGCCCGTCCGGGCATACCGCGTGCGGCTGCGCCCGGGCGCGAAGCTGGGGGCACCCCCGCAGAGGAACGCGCCGTCGGCGGCGCCGCGCGCCCGCCGGCGGGCGCTGGCGATCGGCGCCACCGTCGTGCTCGCGATCGCCGCCGCCGGCGTGCTGAGCTGGCTGCAACCGTGGGTCGAGCGCGAGGACCCCGCCTCCATAGAGCGTATGGTCTATCCGCTGCCGGACAAACCGTCGCTCGCCGTGCTGCCGTTCGCCAATATGAGCGGCGACGCCGCGCAGGATTACGTCGCGGACGGGCTGACGGAGAATCTCATCACCACGCTCTCACAGCTGCCCGAGATCTTCGTCATCGCACGCAATTCCACGTTCACCTACAAAGGACGCTCGGTAAAGGTGCAGCAGGTCGCGGAGGAGCTGGGCGTGCGCTACGTGCTCGAAGGCAGCTTTCAGCGCTCGGGTGATCGGATCCGAGTGCATGCGCAGTTCATCGACGCGCTGTCGGGTCGGCACCTCTGGGCCGAGCGCTTCGATGGTGCATGGGGAGAGGTGTTCAGCGTGCAGGACGACCTCACCGAGAAGATCACCTCAGCACTGTCGCTGCAGCTCAGCGCCGAGCAGCGGGCGCGCCTGGCGCGCCGCTTCACCGAAAGCGTGGAGGCGTACGACGAGTTCCTGCGCGGGCAGGCGCTGTATTTTCGGTACTCCGCGAACGACAATGCGCTGGCGCGTGAGCACTATCTGCGGGCGACGGAGATCGATCCGAGGTTCGCCCGTGCGTACGGGGGGCTCGCCCTGACCTGGCTCAACGACTTCCGCTTCGACTGGAACGACGCCAGCGACCGCGTCCTCGAGCGCGCGACGGCGCTCGCCCGCAAAGCCGTCGAGCTCGATCCCGACCTGCCGCAGGCCCACATGGTGCTCGGCACGCTCGAGGTGTTCCAGCGACAGCACGACGCGGCGATCGCGGCGGCGGAGAAGGCCATCGCGCTCGATCCCAACTACGCCGACGCGTATGTGCTTATGGCGATCAGTCTCAGCTACGCCGGGCGTGCGGCTGAATCAGTCGCCATCACGCAACAAGGGATACGACTCAATCCCCTGCCGCCGGCGATCTATTTTCTCGCGCTGGGTCGAGCGCAGTATTTCGCCGGTCGCCCACAGCAGGCGGTGGCGTCGCTCACACGGGCCGTCGAGCTCAACCCGACGTTTCTGATCTCACAGGTCTTTCTGACGGCGGCGCACGCCCGGCTGGGAGACGCGGACGAGATCGAGTGGCAGAAGGCACAGCTCTTGGCGCTGGATCCGGATTTTTCCGTGGAAGGCTGGACCGATCGCGAGGCCATCGCCGAGCCGAGCTACTTGGCCCGCCTCAAGGCCGATCTTCGCAGCGCAGGGATGCTCGAGACGCCGCGTCGGGCCGAGGCGGAGAAGACGTCGCTGGTGGTGCTCCCGTTCACCAACATGAGCGATGATCCCGAGCAGGAGTACTTCGCCGATGGCATCAGCGAGGACCTCACCACAGACTTGTCGCGCGTCTCGGCGCTGTTCGTCATCGCTCGCAACTCGGCCTTCGCCTACAAGGGGCGGCAGAGGGATGTGCGGCAGATCGCGGCCGAGCTGGGTGTGCGCTACGTGCTCGAGGGTTCGGTACGGCGCGCGGGCCATCGTGTGCGGATCAACGCCCAGCTGATCGATGCCGACAGCGGTGGGCATCTCTGGGCGGAGCGCTACGACGGCGTGCTCGACGACGTCTTCGCGCTACAGGACCAGGTCACCGCGCAGATCGTCGATGCCCTCGAGGTGAAGCTCACCGCCACCGAGAAGGCACAGCTGGCGCATCGGGAGACGGTCAGCGCCGCGGCCTACGATTATTTCCTGCGGGGTCAGGCTCTGTGGTCGCGCTTCAATGGATTGGACAACGAGCGCGCGCGGGAGATGTATCGCAAGGCGCTTGAGCTGGATCCCCTGTTCGCCCGGGCCCATGGGGCGCTGGCGTTGACTTATGCGTACGCAGCGCGCTTCGGCTGGAGCGTCGAGCCGACGCAGGCGCTGGCCACGGCCCGCGAGCTGGCGGCCAAAGCGGTGCGCCTCGACGCGTCCGGGCCGCAGGTACAGTTCGCGCTGGGCACCACCATGATCTACTCCAAGCGTCCGCTGGAGGGCATCGAGGCGGCCCGCCGCGCAATCGAACTCGAACCGAACTATGCGGACGCTTACGCGCTGCTCGCTTTTGGGTACACCGAGGCGGGCCGGGCCGGGGACGCCCTCGAGGCGATCGAGCAGGCATTGGCGCGCAGCCCGCACCCTCACTCGTTCTATCTGCTGCAACGCGGCAGGGCGCTGTATTTACTGGGTCGTCACGAGGAAGCCATCGAATCGCTCGGGCGAGCCACGCAGCAGAATCCGGGTGTTATCGTGACCCGCGTGTACTACGCCGCGGCGCTGGCGCAGACGGGGCGCCTGGACGACGCCGAGTGGGAAGTCGCGGAAATCCTTTCGCTCGCGCCCGATTTCTCCGTGCAGGCGTGGGCCGAGGCGGAGCTGTTCACGGACGACAGCTACCTCGCCGCGCTCGTGAACGGGCTGCGCAAAGCCGGTCTGCCCGAATAGCGCGGATGGTGCCGCGGAGACAGCGGGTGCTGGTGTGGTAACCCGAAACACCCAGGTCATTGCGCTAGTCAGCACGGCGCACTTCTTCAGCCATTTCTATCTGCTGGCGCTGCCGCCGCTGTTTCCACTGCTGCGCGATGTCTACGGCATCGGCTTCACCGAGCTTGGTCTGGCCATCACCGCTTTCAGCGTCACCACGGCCCTGACGCAGGCGCCGATGGGCTTTCTCGTCGACCGCGTCGGTGCGCGAGTGATTCTCATCGTCGGCCTGCTGGTGGAATCGCTGGTCTTCGTGCTGGTCGGTGTGTTGCCGTTCTATGCGGCGCTCATCGGGCTGATGATGCTCGCCGGGCTGGCGAATGCCGTCTACCATCCCGCTGACTACGCCGTGCTGAGCGGCTGCGTCGATACCGCGCGAATGGGGCGCGCCTTCTCCGTGCATACCTTTGCCGGCTATCTCGGCAGCGCCGTGGCGCCGGCCGCCGTTCTGTCGCTTACCGCGGTGGTTGGCTGGCGTGGGGCCATCGTGCTGTGCGGCGTTGCGGGGGTTGTCGTGGCGACGCTGCTCGCGCTCAAATCGGACGTGCTGGCCGAGGCCGGCGCCGCCCAGCGCGCGGCGCCCGACAGCAGGCCACCGCTGCCGGGAAAAAGCGGTCTGCGGCTGCTGCTGAGCATGCCGATCGTGACGGGACTGATCTTCTTCGCCGGCTTGTCGCTGTCCAATCATGGCGTAACCGATTTCGGGGTGGCCGTGCTGATGCTCATCTACGAGATGCCTCTCGCCCAGGCCGGCGCAATGTTGAGTGCGTTTCTCTTCGCAGCTCCGCTCGGCGTGCTCGTCGGCGGCTGGGTGGCAGACGCCACCGAGCGTCACGATCTCGTCTCCGCAGCGTGCTTCGTCGTCTTCGCCGGCGCAATGTTCGCCGTTGCTGCGGCCGATGCCTCGGCGCAGGCCGTCGCGGCGCTGTTGGTGGCGGCCGGCTTCGCCAACGGCGTGGTAGCGCCGTCCCGCGATATGATGATCAGGGCCGTGACGCCGCCCGCAGAGACAGGCAAGGTATTCGGCTTCGTCACGACGGGCTACAACATCGGCGGTATCGTCGGGCCCCTCATGTTCGGCTACCTGCTCGACCACGCCCGACCGCACCTGGTGTTCTGGGCTACCGGGGCCGTCGCCGTGATGACCGTCGGGGCGATGCTGTTGGCCGGCCAGCAAGGGCGCGTGCACGCCGCTGCAACCGGCGCGCCGGCGCTGCCGCGCCGAGCGGCTGAATAGCGACGCGGACCGTGTGAGCAACGCCGCGCGAGCGTGGGCGGCGGGGAGCCGCGGGCGCCGAACGGGAGCTCGAGCGGATCAGCCGCGGCAGATCCGCGCTCGTGGCCTAGGACGGCGGGCTGGTGAGCAGCATGGCGCGCGCAGGCGGATCGCCGCCATCACGACCCTTCAAACAGTCGGTCGCCCTGCTCGTCGATAATCTGGCGCCCCTTGCTGATCGCATGCTGAGCAGCGCTGTCGGCGCTGGTGTGGGTGTCGGCCCGGATGAAGGCGTGCTCGCGGGTCCCCGCCTCGGTGGTCTTGCTGATGGTCCCCGCCGTGTAATAGTGCGAGCCCTCCCTGCGGGGTGTCGGCCGGATGAGATAGCCGCGGTATTCCGCGGCCTCGAATGCCTGCTCCTGCTTGCGAGAGCCCGTCAGTTTGCGAATCAGCGAGGTGAGGGTCATCTTCGATTCCTCGGGTGAGGCAAGGCCGGGATGGGGCGTTCGGCGAGGGGCCGGATTCAGGATACCATTCCAGGCACGACTTGCCCAGGCGCCGCACGCTGCGGTCGGCCGGCGACGATAGCAGGACAGGCACGATGACGGACCTCGTTATCTTGATGACCAACACGGCCTCGGAAGACGAGGCGCAGCGCATTGCCGACCGCGTCGTCGAGCGTTCTCTCGCGGCAGCGGCGCAGGTAATCGGTCCCGTCACCAGCACTTATCGCTGGCGCGGTGAGCTCTGTCGATCACGGGAGTGGATGTGTCTGATCAAGTCCGACGCAATCCGTCAGCGTGACGTCGAGCGGGAGATCAGAGCGATTCATTCCTACGAGCTACCCGGTATTATCGCGGTGCCGATCGTCGGTGGGGATGACGACTATCTGAGTTGGTACGCGCAATCGCTCGAGGTGGCGCAGCCGCCGCGCGGTGAACGCAGCTGAAGGCCCCGACGGGGCGAGCGGGTCTTTGTCGTGCCGTGCCGGTGTACGCGCCAGCTCGAGCGGGGTATAACGGCATACGGAGGCAAACCGTGGCGAGGCGGTGCGGACGCAGAAATCTGGAGACGGCCCGAGGCCACCGATGACAGTCAAACCGAAACAAGGCCCGAGAAGGCAAGGCCAGCGGATCGATTCGGGGCAACTCGATCGAGTGGTCGCCGATGCGCTTCGTTCTCGACTCGAGCGTCATCAGGGCTACCGCGAGCAGTCGCTGCGCCTTCACCCGTGGGTCTGCGCTCGCTGCGGGCGCGAATTCACACGTGAGAGCTTGCACGAGCTGACGGTCCATCACAAGGATCATAACCACGACAACAATCCAGCCGACGGCAGCAACTGGGAGAACCTGTGCCTGTACTGCCATGACAACGAGCACCGGCGCTTCGCGGACCAGGTGCAGGGTGTTGATCCACTGATCGATGAGCAACCGCGGCCGGCGAGCAAACACAGGCCGTTCGCCGACCTCGCGCGACTGCTGGGCGAGAGGGGCAGGCCGGGCTCCGATGATTGAATCTGTTGCATCGGCGGCAGCACGTGCGGGACAGTTTCGAGACAGCCGCCGGCCGGGTAACGTTAAGCAGCGGGAGCACAAGGACAGGACGAGATGAGCACAGCGACCGACACGCACAGCATGGCCGTGTTCTGCGACTTCGAGAACATCGCCCTCGGCGCTCGCGACGCGAAGTATGCCGCGTTCGACATGAAGAAGGTGCTCGAGCGTCTGCTGCTCAAGGGTAACATCGTCGTCAAGAAAGCGTACTGCGACTGGGATCGCTACAAGGACTTCAAGGCGGGTATGCACGAGGCATCCTTCGAGCTCATCGAGATCCCCCATGTGCGGCAATCCGGCAAGAATTCGGCGGACATCCGTATGGTCGTCGATGCCCTCGATCTGTGCTACACGAAGGAACACGTGGACACGTTCGTTGTCGTGAGCGGGGACTCCGACTTCTCGGCCTTGGTCAGCAAGCTCCGTGAGAACAACAAGACGGTGATCGGCGTCGGGGTGAAGAGCTCCACGTCCGATCTTCTCATCGCCAATTGCGATGAGTTCATCTACTACGACGATCTCGTTCGGGACGCCGAGGCCGAGCGGCGCAAGACAACCAAGCCGAGCGCCAAGGGTGCGGCGACGAAGCGCAAGGCCCCCACCGAGGAAAAGCGCCGCAAAGAGGCGGTCGAGCTGGTATTGGAAACCATCGAGGACCTGGTCGAGGAGCGGGGCGCGCAGGAAAAGGTGTGGGGCTCGATGGTGAAACAGACGCTCAAACGCCGTAAGCCGGGTTTTAGCGAGCGCTATCACGGCTTCCGGACCTTCAGCGAGCTGCTCGAGCAGATGCAGACCGAGGGTCTGGTCGAGCTCGAGCGCGACGAGAAGTCCGGCGGCTATCTCATCAAGCAGCTTACCGCGAGCGCGTGACGCCGGCGCCGCGGTACCGCGGTGGGTTCAGGTCTGCGCTGCGCCGTTGCAGGCGATCATCTGCCCGGAGATGAAGCCGCCGGCGTCCGAGGCAAGCAGGGCGCACAGCGCGGCGATGTCCTGCGGCTCCCCGAGGCGCCCCACCGGGATCTTCCCGAGCTGCGACTCGATGTGCCGGGTCATGCTCGGATCCGGGTGCTGGGAGCGGATCGGGCCGGGTGAGATGGCGTTGACCGTGACGCCCGCAGGGCCGAATTCCTTGGCGAGCGCCTTGGTGAGGCCCCAGACACCGTGCTTGGCAGCGGAGACCGGCGCACGGCCGCCGTAGCCCGCTATGGCATTCATGCCCGTGAGGTTGATGATGCGACCCCATTTTTGCGCCACCATGCCCGGGAGAAAGGCGCGCGCCGTGTAGAAGGCGGCGTTGAGATCGACATCGAGGACACGGTGCCACTCCTGCGGATCGAGCTCGAGAAAAGGCGTCACGGGGCGAATGGCCGCGTTGTTGACGACGATGTCGACACGCTCGAAGCGCCCCAGGGCGGTGCGCGCTAGATCGTCGACCGCCGCGACGTCGCCGACGTCGGCCAACGCGACCAGCGCCTGCGCGCCCAACGCCCGTACCTGCTCGGCCACCGCCTCGGCTTCCTCTTGACGCTCGCGCACGTTGATGACCACGTTGCAGCCGTTCTTCGCCAGCTCGAGTGCGATCGCTCGCCCTATGTTGCGCCCGGCCCCCGTGACCAGCGCCGTGTGACTGCTCTCGCTCATCGTCGTCTCCCGTCTCTAAAGCAATGCCGAGCGAACCGGTCTACTGATCCGAGCGCCAGGAGATGCGCCGGTGGCAGTCGGTCCGCAGCGTCCCGCCTGCATCGAGGGTCCGCGGATCGGCGGCGGGCTTGAGCGACTCGGCCGCACCCGAGAGGGTTCGCCGGCCGCACGACCACTCACTCGGGTCGTAGCAGCGCCTCGCCGTCGAGCAGCTGATCGACCGTCTCTCGCGGGCGCACGACCTGAAAACGCCCGCCGTCGACCATCACCTCGGCAGCTCGCAGCCGCGAATTGTAGTTGGAGCTCATGACAGCGCCGTAGGCACCGGCCGACCGCACGGCGAGCAGGTCGCCGCTCTCGACCGCCAGGCGCCGGTCGTGGCCCAGGCAGTCCGCGGTTTCGCACACCGGGCCGACCACGTCGTAGACGCGGGCGACGGTGTCCGCTCGCGTGTCCACGCAGACGATCTCATGCCAGGCCTGATAGAGCATGGGTCGCAGAAAATCGTTCATTGCCGCGTCGACGACCACGAAGTTCTTCGTCTCGCCAAGTTTCAGGTACTCGACACGGGTCAGCAGCACGCCCGCGTTGCCGGCGATCACCCGGCCAGGCTCGACGGATATCGGCAATGTACAGCCGTGCTCGTCGAGAATGTCCAGCAGCGCACGCACATAGTCGGAAGGCAGCGGCGGCGTCTCCGCCGCGTAGCGAATTCCGAGACCTCCTCCTAGATCCAAGTGCTCGAGCTCGATATTCTCGTCCCGCAACTGCTCCCACAGCACCATCAGCCGGCGGAGGGCGTCGGTGTAGGGGCCGATGTCGATCAGTTGTGAGCCGATGTGGAAAGCGATCCCGGTAACCCGCACATTGCCGAGATCGCGCGCCCTGCGATACACCGCCAGAGCGTTGTTCATGGGGATGCCGAACTTCGTTCGCATCAGCCCCGTGGCGATATAGGGGTGCGTATTGGGGTCGACGTCGGGGTTGACGCGCAGTGCCACCGGCGCCCGACGCCTCATGCTCGAGGCGATTCGATCGACGCGCTCGAGCTCGGCCTCGGATTCGACGTTGATGGACATGATCCCCGCCTGCAGGGCGTGCCGGATTTCCGATTCGCTCTTGCCGACCCCGGAGAAAACTGTCTTGGCCGGGTCGCCGCCGGCGCGCAACACCCGTTCGAGCTCGCCGCCCGAGACGATGTCGAAGCCGGAGCCGAGGGCGGCGAGCAGTCCAATGACGGCCAGGTTCGAGTTTGCCTTTACCGAATAGCAGATCAGGTGCTCGCGGGCGCCGAAGGCTTCGTCGAACACCCGCCAGTGTCGCTCGAGGGTGGCTCGCGAGTACACATAGCAAGGTGTCCCGACCTGCTCTGCGATGACCGGCAGCGGGACATCCTCTGCGTGCAGCAGACCGTCCCGGAACGCGAAATGATCCAAGCGGCCGCTGCCCGTCAGTACGGAAGGGTGGTCTTTCCCGGAGATGCGTCGGGACGCTCCTGCTTGTCCTCGGGAGACTCCTCGTCGGGCAGGTAAAGTGGCCCCTTCTGTCCGCATCCGAGCATGACGGCCGCGACCAACGCGCAGGCGAACAGTGTGCGTAACAGACGGGTGACGGCAGCGGACATCGCGATTCCTCGGCTATTGCACATGTTTCGGATCTGGCCGCGCCGGCTCGCGCAGCGAAGCCGCCCGACCCGCGCTCGATACCCTAGCACAACAGGCGTGCACTGGATATCACAGCCCGCCGAGCGCGTGGCACGACGCGCAGAGATCTCGTCGCAGCCTTTGCGGGGTCAGCTCGGCGTCTGTTGGCGCGCTCGGTCGGCGTCGACAGCGAGCCGGCGTCGCGCGCGGTCGACGGCGGCGCGAACCTGTCGGGGCGCAGTGCCGCCGATATGGTTACGCGCGCTTACCGATCCCTCGACGGTGAGCAGCGCAAAAATGTCCGCTTCGATGGCCGGGCAGAACGACTGCAATGTCTCGAGGCTCAGCGCTTCCAGGCCGCAACCACTCTCGAGCGCGTGGCGCACGGCTCGTCCTACGATGGCATGGGCGTCGCGGAACGGAACGTTCCTGCGCACCAGATAGTCGGCGAGATCCGTCGCCGTCGAGAAGCCCGTCGCCGCCGCCTCGCGTAGCCGCGATCGATTCAGCGAGATGCCCGGAACCATTGCCCGCAGGATCTCGAGAACGGCGCTGACGGTATCGACGGTATCGAAAAGCGGTTCCTTGTCTTCCTGGTTGTCCCGGTTGTATGCCAGCGGCTGACCCTTCATCAGCATGAGCAGTGTGTTCAGGTTGCCGCTGACCCGTGCCGCCTTGCCGCGGACAAGCTCGGCGACGTCGGGGTTCTTCTTCTGCGGCATGATGCTGGATCCCGTGCAGAATGCGTCGTCGATGTCGACGAATCCGAACTGCGGAGTGCTCCACAGGATCAGCTCCTCGGCGATCCGCGAGAGGTGGATCATGATCAAGGCGGCGTTGCTCACGAACTCGATCATGAAATCCCGATCGGAGACCGCGTCGAGCGAATTCTCCGAGATCGTCTCGAAACCGAGCTCGTCGGCTGTCATCTTGCGGTCGATGGCGAACGTGGTGCCCGCGAGCGCGGCGCTGCCGAGCGGACAGACGTTGACCCGGACGCGACACTCCGTGAGGCGCTGGCGATCGCGCTCGAGCATCTCGAACCATGCCAGGACGTGATGGCCGAACGTCACCGGCTGGGCTATCTGTAGGTGGGTGAAGCCCGGCATGATCGTCTCGGCCTCACGCTCGGCTAGATCCAGCAGCGCCTTCTGAAAATCCAACAGCGACGCGACAATGCGATCGATGCTGTCGCGCAGAAACAGGCGCATGTCAGTAGCCACCTGATCGTTGCGCGAGCGCGCCGTGTGCAGCTTCTTTCCGGCGTCCCCGATGCGCTCGGTCAGACGCGCCTCGATGTTCATGTGAACGTCTTCGAGTTCGGCGGACCAGGAAAACTCGCCGCTCTCGATCTCCTGCTCGATCGTGCGCAGCCCTTCCTGAATGGCGTCGTGTTCGGCTTCCGTGAGGAGTCCGATGCGGTGCAGCATGCGCGCGTGCGCCATGGAGCCTGCGATGTCGTGGCGGAACAGTCGACGATCGAAGTGCACCGACGCGGTGAACGCCTCGGCGCTCGTATGTGTGCCGGCGGTGAAACGACCGCCCCAGGGTTTCCGGGCAGTCATGGGGTCAACCCAATGCGACGCGGCGCGTCATGCGCGTTGCCTTCACTTTCCAAGGGATCCCGGCTGGGTGGGGCATCGTCGCTCCGCTCAGGCGACTTCCGTTTGTCCGACCGGACTCGCCGCCCATCGGGGTCGCGTTGCGGGGGGGCGGAGCCTTATCTAAATTGCTAATCATCGATTCCCAATGACGTTGTGGCGTTTCGGGAAACGAACCTGATTCGGGACACCTTCCTCAGACACCCCCACCTAGTAACCGGATCAGGAATCTGGCCCCCCGGAAGACCCGGGGGGTTTTTTTTGCCCAGACGCCCTCGCCGACCATTACTGTATCATACTGCATTCCGGCGGACCCCCCGTCGTGTCGCCCGTCGCGCAGAGCTGCGCGATAAGGCGCCGAAAGTTGCGCGGCACCGTCTCAGTATCTATGGTCACCACTGAGCGCCGGGTCTGTCCGGTTGCCGTACGCGAGGACTGCTCGTGAATACCCATGCTTCCGAGGTTTCGGCATCGCCGGTCGCCAATTCTTGGGCAAAGCGCTCGGGTGAGAAGCAGTCGCGATCCGTCCTGTCCCGGCCGGGTCTCGGGAGCGCCGCGATGTTGAGCCGTGCATTGATCGTCGGCCAGTGCGTGGCGATCGTGGTCGCTGTCGGTCGCAATGCCGAGATCGATCGTGCCGCCCTGCTCGACTTTCTCGTCATCACCCTCTTTGCGCAGTTGACGGCTGTCGGCGGTGCGTTGGCGCTGCGAGCGCTGGGTCCTTTTTTGGAGAGGCTCGGGGCGTGGACGCGCGGCGCAGCGGCACTGGGCGTGCTGGCCTTGGTTACCGTCGCTGTCGCGGAGGTGGTTCTGTACGCGTTGTTCGAGCTGGGGGCGACGCTGGAGGCATGGCCCGAGTGGCATGTGTCGGTTCTGCTGCGTGCATTGATCATCAGCGCAATCGTCGGTGCGCTGATGTGGAACTACATGCTCGTCTACCAGCAGGCCACGACGGAGACCAAGGCTCAACACGACGATCGTTTGCAGGTGCTGCACTCGCGCATTCGCCCCCATTTTCTGTTCAACAGCATGAACAGCGTCGCGAGTCTCATCCGCTCGAACCCCGAACTCGCGGAGAAGGCGCTCGAGGATCTCGCCGACGTCTATCGGGTCGTGCTCGCCGACGCGCGGAAGATGGTCCCGATCACCGCGGAAAGTCAGCTGGCTCGTCAATATCTGGATCTCGAGAAGATGCGCCTCGGCGATCGGTTGAACGTCAAATGGACCTTGTCCAACGTCCCGCGCAGCGCCCTCATGCCTTCTCTCACCCTGCAACCGCTGCTCGAGAACGCGGTGTACCATGGGATAGAGCCGAGTTTCGCCGGGGGCACTGTAACCGTGCAGATGTGGGGTGACGGGGAAGGCCTGCACATCGTGATCAGCAACCCGCTGCCCGAGCTGTCTGCGTCGGCATCACACCGACGCGGCAATCAGATAGCCATGGCCAATGTCAGAGAGCGTCTCGAGCGCCATTTCGGCAACCGAGCAAGCCTGCAGAACATGGAGAAGCTGGGCAATTATTACGTGAAGATCAAGATCCCGATCGTCCGCGGCTCTGGTTGCTGAGGTGACGGTCACCGGGACCTCAACCGGACTGATGCAAACGGCCGGACTTGCCCAGCTGCAGGACAGCGAATTCCTCCCCGATTTCTGCCGTGGCCGGCTGGTGCTCAATGTGGTGGTGCTCGCCCAGTTCCTGGCCATCACCGCCACCCTGCTGGTGGGACGGCTGACCAACGACATCTTTCAGGATCTTTTTCTAATCTCGCTGTTCGTCCAGTGGATCGCGCTCGTCAGCCTTGCTGTCCTGTGTGCGCTGCGTCGCCCGCTGAACAGGTTGCCGCCCGGCCGCGCGCTGGTCATGGCCCACCTTCTGCTGGTGTGCATCACTTTCGTCGTCGGCGAGGCGGGGCTCTGGCTGCTGTACGCGATCGACGGCATCGACAGTCCGCGACCGTCGTGGTATGCCGAGTTTCATGTTCGCAACCTCACCGTGGCGGCGATCATCGCGGCCCTGGTACTGCGCTATTTGCTCGCCCGCCACCAGTTGCGCCAACGGACGTTGTCCGAGGCGGCGGCGCTTATGGAGACTCGACGCTATCGGCTCAGGCGCCATTTTCTGTTCAACTGCCTCAATATCATCGCCAGCCTGACCTCCCAAGCGCCGGCCCGGGCCGAAACGGCCATCGAGGACATGGCGGACCTTTTTCGGCTGATGGTGGACGAGTCCAAGGATCTGGTGCTGGTGAGCAACGAGATCGCGATCGCCAGGAAATTCCTGAGACTCGAGCGATTGCGCCTGGATAACCGTCTGCAGGTCGACTGGGAAACCCAGGCAATACCGCGCAACGCGCGGATACCGGTGCTCATGCTGCAGGTGCTGCTCGAAGACGCAATTCGCTACGGGATCGAGCCCTTTACCGAGGGAGGCATTATCGGTATTAAAATAGACTGTCAGGGCGAGACCCTGCACATCCACGTCGAGAACCCCGTTTCCACGGCGGTCATTGACGGCGCGGCGCAGGGAGACAGCCCGACATACGAGAATGTGCGTGTGCGTTTGTACGACCACTTCAAAGACCGTGCTCGGATAGACCTCTCGGAAAAGGAAGGACGTTTTTCCGTTGACATCACACACCATGCATTCGGGGGGATCGAATGAGAATACTCATCGTCGATGACGAGAAGCTGGCTCGCGCCCGCCTCCGGGAACTCATCAACAAGATCGGCGAGCACTCCGTGGTAGGGGAAGCCGTCAACGGCAGCGAGGCCGTAGAGAAGACCATGGAGCTCAAGCCCAATTGTCTCTTGATGGACATCCGCATGCCGGTCGTGGACGGTCTCGAGGCGGCCATGCATCTGATGCGCATGGAGTCGCCCCCCGCTGTGATCTTCACAACGGCGTACGATCAGCATGCGCTCGAGGCGTTCGAAGTCAACGCCGTGGACTATCTCCTGAAGCCGATTCGTAAGGATCGTCTGGCCGCGGCGCTCGACAAGGCCAAGCAGGTCACGCTCCGCCAGCTCAGAGAGATCAGCAAGAGTCAACCCGAACCCAGCGCGCGTACGCACATCAGCGTGCATATGCGCGGGCAGATCAATTTGATCCCCGTCGAGGAAATCATCTACTTCATGGCTGACAGCAAATACGTTACGGTTCGCACCGCCAACGAAAGCCATCTGATCGAAGACTCGCTGGTCAGTCTGGAGGAGGAGTTCGGGGAGCAGTTTCTGCGCATTCATCGCAATGCGCTCGTCGCGGCCCAATACATCCGCGGCATCGAAAAGCAGCCGTCCGGTCGTTGGCGGGTGCTTCTGAAAAACGTCGACGACAAACTCGACGTGAGCCGACGCCACACGCCGGCTGTGCGCCGCTGGACGCGCCGTTAGCGCGTTCTCGCGACACCTGCGGCGCGTTGGCGCCGTGTCTCGTGGCCATCGCGTCTTTTGAGGCGCAGCGGGCTGCGTTCGTGCGAGGGGAGTCGCAGGGCGGCGTCGTGGTTGTGGCGGCCTGCCGGTGAATACGCTTCGTATTGGGACACGTGCCAGCCAGCTCGCGCTATGGCAGGCCCACTACGCCCGCAATCGCCTGCTCGAGATCCACAGCGCCCTGGCGGTGGAGCTGGTGCCGATCTCGACCGAGGGTGATCGCACCCTGGACGTGCCGCTGGCGACGGTCGGTGGCAAGGGGCTTTTTCTGAAAGAGCTGGAGCAGGCCTTGCTCGGTGGGCGCATCGACGTCGCCGTTCATTCCATGAAGGATGTCACCGTCAGCCTACCGCCCGGGCTACACATTGCGGCCATCTGCGAACGGGCTGATCCCCGCGATGCCTTTGTATCGAACCGCTACGCAACGCTGGCGCAGCTGCCTGCAGGCGCCCGCGTCGGCACCTGCAGCCTGCGCCGTCGGTGTCTGCTCTCAAACCGCTATCCCGAGCTGTGCATCGCGCCCTTGCGGGGCAACGTCAACACACGTCTCGCGCGACTCGACGCGGGTGACTTCGACGCCATCATATTGGCTGCGGCCGGGCTCAAACGGCTGCAGCTCGATGACCGAATTCGCGAGCTGATTCCCGCCGAGGTATGTCTCCCCGCCGTGGGACAAGGCGCCGTCGGGCTGGAGTGTCGGCGTGACGACGTCGCTACGAACACGCTCGTCGCACCGCTCGACCATGCGGGGACGCGTGTTCGTGTGCTCGCCGAACGGGCGGCGAATGCGCGGCTGCAGGGTGGCTGCCACGTCCCGCTCGCCGTGTATGCGGAGCTTGCGGGTGCGGAGCTGGTGGTGCGGGGCGCGGTGGGCCACCCGGAGGGGTCGCAGCTTCTGCGTGCCGAGGTCAGCGGACCCGCGTCCGAGGCGGAGGAGGTGGGCGCGGCGCTGGCCGAGGCGCTGCTGGTGCAGGGGGCACGGCAAATCCTCGATGCCGTCTACGCCGGCCGTTGACGGCGTTGGGCAGCCGCGATCGGTCGGGCGAGGGAGGTGGTCTCTCCGGCGTCGGCGTGTTGGTGACGCGCCCGGCGCAGCAGGCCGCCACGCTGGTCGAGCTGATCGAGGCGCGGGGCGGTCGGGCAGTACGGTTCCCGGCGCTGGCAATCGTGGGTCCCCAAGACGTCGATCGCTTGTACGGCATCATCGATCGACTGACCACCTATGATCTGGCGGTCTTTGTGAGCGCCAACGCGGTGGCGTACGCCAGCGAGGCCATCGAGCACCGCCATCAGCGAATGCCAGACCGGCTTACCGTCGCCGCGGTGGGCCCAACCACCGCCGCGGCCTTGCGGCGCAGCGGCGTCGCCGTCTCCGTTGTCCCCGAAGAAAGCTACGATGCCGAGGCGTTGCTGGACGCGCCCGAGTTGAAGGACGTGGCCGGCAAGCGCATCGTGGTATTTCGAGGCTCTGCCGGTCGCGAGCACTTGATCGATGTGTTGCGGGGTCGCGGCGCCTCGGTCGATGCGGCGGTATGCTACCAGGCCGTGCGGCCCGAGACGGACCCCGGTCCCGTACTGGAGTGCTTTGCGCGAGACGCTATCGACGTGGTGACCGTGACCAGCAGCATGATCGCGCACAATTTGTTCGCGTTGCTCGGCGAAGAAGGTCGCGCGTACCTGGTCGCCACGCCGTTCGTCACCGTGAGCCCGCGCGTCGCTCGCGTCTGCGAGCAGCTGGGGTGTCGCCACGCGCCGTGGGTCGCCGACAACGCCACGGATGCTGCGCTCGTCGCGACGCTCGTGTCATGGCGCGCCGCCCAGCTGCGGCACGTGAAGACGTAGCCCGCGTTCTACCGAATAGCTCGCCTACCTCGCTCGCTGTGCCATCGCCAGGGGTTGTTGGCGGGTACTGCCACCGCGACAACCACTGCGCGTCGCCCGTTTGCTGGACAGGACGCCCGGGTGTCCACTGCCGGCCCCGCGCGCGCCGGGCGGGTGCCGTCACCGCCGACGCGTGCGCCGTGCCGCGCTCGCCAACGGCTGCGAGGCATGATACTTTGAGGACCGAGGTTCAGACAGGCTTCCATCCATCGTGGCTAGCGACCCCGAAAAGACGCCGCAACAGCACGCCAACACGGATGATACCGGTGCCAGCGCGACGGCCGTGGAGGAGACAAATGCGCCCGGTATCGGAGAGACCGGTGGCGAGGCGCTGCCCGACGCCGGCGCGGCTGTCTCCGAGCAGCCTCCCGGCTCGACGCCGCAGCCGACGCCCGGCGATGCGGCGGCGGTCCGCCCAGGACGGGGGATGGCCATCATCGCTGTTGTCGCACTGCTGGTCAGCGTCGCGGCCGCCGCTGCCTTCGGGTTCTTGTGGTTCCGCCTCGACATGGGCGCGCGTCTGCGCTCCGTGTCGTTGCAGGGAGACATCAGCGTGCTGCAGCAGCGGCTCGAGGATCTTCGTGGTCACAGCGAGCAGCTAAGCGGTCAGCTCGAGAGACAGGTCGACCAGCTGGGTTCACAGCTGCAGGGTCAGATCGACCAGCTGAGCGGCCAGGTACAGGGCCAGCTCGAGCAATTTCGCGCCGAGCAAGCCAGCCGCGCCGGCGCAATCGACGTGCTGCGCGGCGAGGTCACGGAGCTCGGCGCGACGGTGGGCAAGCTCTACGAGGAGCTCGACCGCAGCCTCGATACCTGGGCCGTGGAGGAGGTCGAGCAGTTGCTGCTGCTGGCGAATCATCGCCTGCAGCTCTCCGCCGACGTAGCGCTGGCGGCCGCGGCGCTCGAGATTGCCGACAGTCGCCTGGAAGAAATCGCTGACCCAGCGTTTGTCGATGTGCGTCGGCAGCTTGCCGAGGAGATGGCCGCCTTGGCCGCCGTGCCGGCGGTGGACGTAGCGGGCCTGGCGCTGCGGCTCGCGGCGCTCAACGGGCGCGTGACGGATTTGCCTCTAAAGGCGCGTCCGGGGTTCCGCGAAGGCACCGATCGGGCGGTACCGGAAGGTGACGGCGGCGACGTGGCCAGTCAGGTCGTCGAGGCCGGACGCGAGATGTGGGACGATTTCCGGGCGTTGCTGCGCATTCAGCACTCGGGCGAGACGCGTCAGCCGTTGCTGCCGCCGGAACAGAGCTATTTCCTCGTCCAGAATCTGCGCTTGAAGCTCGACAGCGCGCAGCTCGGACTGCTGCGCGGCGACGCCGGGGTCTACCATGAAGCTCTGACCGCCGCCCTCGATTGGTTGAAGGAATACTTCGACACCGCCGACGAATCCGTCGTGGCGATGGCTCGCGAGCTGGACAGCCTGGCCGGTGAGCAGATACGCCCGACCCTGCCGGACATATCCGGTTCGCTGTCCGCGCTGCGCAAATCCGTCGAAGCCAAGACGCGGAGTGCATCGTGAAGTTGATCCTCTACGTCGTGCTGGCGCTGGCGGGCACAATTGCGTTCACGCGCATTGCTCTGGACGACCCCGGGTACGTGTTGATATCGCGAGCACCGTGGACGTTGGAGATGTCGCTGGTCTTGTTCGTGGGTGTTGTTCTGGTTGTTTTCGCGGTTCTTTACTGGCTGCTGCGCAGCGTCGGGCTGGCCCGAAGAGTGCCGCGGGCGGTGCAGCGCTGGCGCCGCCAGCGTGCCGCCGGGCGGGCGCAACGTACCATGGTGCGGGGTTACCTGAGCCTCGTCGAGGGTGACTGGGGACGCGCTGAGCAGCAGCTGGTCGCGGCGCCGGCGCGCGCCGCCGGGCCTCCTCCTATAGTCAACTATCTTGCTGCCGCTTACTCCGCCCAACAACGCGGCGATCTGGGGGCGCGTGACCGCTATTTGGCCGAGGCGCACCAAGGCAACCAACGGGCGGCGCTGGCGGTCGGGCTGACGCAGGCGCGGCTGCTGCTCGGCAGCGACCAGACCGAGGATGCTTTGGACATACTCGGCCAGCTGCGGGACCGAGAGCCGCGCAATGTCGCCGTCCTCCGCCTGTTGCTGGATGTCTATCGCGAGCTGGGCGACTGGCAGGGTGTGCTCGATACGTTGCCGCTAGCGCGTCGGGCGGGTGCCTTCAGCATGAGCGAGCTCGACGAGCTCGAGCGCCAGGCGCTGCGCCGGCTCATCGAGACCGCCGCCGCCGAGCAGCAGGGTGGCGACGAGCTGCATCGCGTCTGGCAGTCGCTGAAATCCGCTCAGCGCCGTGAGCCGGCGTTGATCGAGAGTTACGCACACCGGCTATTGGCTTCGGGGAGAATGGATGAGTGCGAGGCTCTGCTGCGTGGGGCCTTGAAGCGGGAGTGGAGTTCGCGCCTCGCCTACCTGTACGGGTTGGTGCAGGGTAGCGATCCGGCTGCGCAATTCAAGACCGCCGAATCTTGGCTCGAGGAGAACCGCGCGGATCCCGACCTGTTGTTGAGCCTCGGCCGTCTCGCAATTCAGAATCGGCTTTGGGGAAAGGCGCGCAGCTATCTGGAGGCCAGTATCGGTGCGGGGGGCCGCGCCGAAACCTACCGCGAGCTGGGCCAGCTGCTGGAGCAGCTCGGAGAGACCGAGCAGGCCCGAGACTGCTATCGGCAAGGCATGGAACGTGTGGTCGCCGCACCGCTGGCGCGGGTACCGCCGCCGAATGCGGCTGCAGCGCAGGATGCGGCAGCCGGCGCATGATCGCATGACGACGGCGATTCGCGCTCAGCGAGACGGCGGCGGATTTTCGGCGAACTCGAAGGAATCGTAATAGAAACGCTCGCCGCGTATCCGGTGGCGGGGGAAGACGGTTTTGGCGGCGTCAATCATCGGCGGCGGTCCGCTCGCGTACACTTCGAATCCGCTGAGGTCCGGGTACGCGTCTATTACGGCCTGATGAACCAACCCCGTGCGTCCCGACCATCTGTCGCCGGGCTGTGCCTCCGACAGCACGGGTGTGTAGCGAAGACAGGGCAGAGCCCGGGTCCACTGACCGACCAGTTCGTGCATGTACAGATCGCGTAATGCGCGTACGCCCCAGAACAGATGCATGGATCGGCGGTAGCCTTTCGCGATAGCGTCCTCGATCATGCTCTTCATCGGCGCCAGGCCGGTGCCACCGGCCATGAGTATGACCGGGTCGTCGGAGTCGGTGCGAAGAAAGAAGGTGCCGAAAGGTCCCTCGAAACGCAGCAAGTCGCGTTCCTTCATGGAGCCGAACACGTGACTCGTGAAGCGGCCGCCGGGGACGTGTCGCACGTGAATTTCCAGCTCCTTGGCACCGCCGGGGCGACCCGCCAGCGAGAAGCTCCGGCGCCGGCCGCCGCGCAGCAGGATGTCGATGTACTGGCCCGCCACATAGTCCAGAACCTGCCCCGGCGGCAGGGCCAGGTGCAGGGCCATTACGTCGTGGGCCAGCCGACGCATGCGGGTCACACGGCAAGGTAGCGTCCGGATACTGAGCGCGACCGCCCCGTCCACCTCGTGCGCTTCGATTGTGACGTCTTCCAGGGGGCGCGCCTGGCAAAGCAGCAGTTTGCCTGCTTTAATCTCGTCGCCCGTGAGCGCGCGCGCCTCGTAACTGCCATAGTCGACGCTGCCGGAGATCAGCGTCGCCTTACAGGCGGCGCAGGAGCCAAAACGGCAGCTGTAGGGCAGCACACGCCCCGCGCGCATGGCGGCGTCGAGTATGCTCTCATCGGCGCGCACCTCGAAGCTCGCGCCGCTCAGTCGATTGTGAACACGAAAAGCCATTGCATGAAGACCGGCCTGCACGGCCGGCAGATCGGGGTAGCACGATTGTCCCATTATTCGCAGACACGAGAAAGGCGACGCAGGCCGGGTGGGGCGGTCGCTCTCCGCTCGCAGCGTGGTCCGCTGCGGCCCGTGCCCCCCACGGCTTGCTCGCGGGAGTGAGGCGAACGGATGCCGGAGCTGCCGGAAGTCGAGACGACGCTGCGCGGGCTGGCGCCCTTGGTGGTGGGCGAGCGGGTGAACGAGCTGGTCGTTCGCGATGGGCGTCTGCGCTGGCCAGTGCCGCCGGCGCTGGCCCGAGCGCTGCGCGGGAAGACGATCTCGGCCATGCGGCGCCGTGGCAAGTATTTGATACTCGAAGCGCCGGGCTGCAACGTCTTGGTGCATTTGGGCATGTCTGGCAGCTTGAGAGCGCTCGACGCGGCGGTCGCGCCCGCCGCTCACGATCACGTCGACGTCGTTTTCGCGAGCGGTAGGCGGCTTCGTTACCGTGATCCACGGCGCTTCGGGGCGATTCTGTTTGCGGGTGCGGCGCCTGAGCGGCACTGGCTGCTGCGCGAGCTGGGCCCGGAGCCGCTCGGGGCCGATTTCACCGGCGAGTATCTGAGGCGCTGCGGTCGCGGTCGCCGGGTAGCGATCAAGAACCTCCTGCTCGACGGCACCGTGGTGGCTGGCGTGGGAAACATATATGCCGCCGAGGCACTGTTCCGGGCCGGGGTACACCCGCTGCGGGCCGCCGGGCGTATCAGCGCCTTGCGCTATGCGTTGCTGGTCGACAGCATCAAGAGGACGTTGTCCGAGGCCATCGATGTCGGCGGGACGACCTTGCGCGACTTCGTGGGCGGAAGCGGTGAGCCTGGATATTTTGCCCAGTCGCTGAATGTCTATGGTCGAGAAGGACTCCCCTGTCCCCGCTGCTCGACGTCGATCACGCGCAAGCGCCTGGCGCAAAGATCGAGCTTCTACTGCGGCCGTTGCCAACGCTGAGCGCGGCGCAGGCGGCCGGCGCAGCGCCGGGCAGTCCCGTCCGGGTATGACGAGAGCGCTACCGCCGCGCTCGCCGACTCGACGTGGACTCCCCGGAATCCACCGAGAACAGACTTGCATCAAACCGCACTGATGCAGGCACGGCAAACGCGTGGGCGATCTCTCGTAACCCCCTATATTTCTTTGCATTGTTGTGTTTTTTGGTATATCAGTTTATAGAGGCATGGCGCGCAGCGTGTCGGGGCGATACGGTCGCGGGATTCTGCTCAATGCAGACGCTCGACGTCCGGGTGTGGCTCTTGGCGCTCGGCAAACGCCTACTGGGGCGCGCACTGCCCCATATGAAGAATGCTGGAGAGGGCGCCTGGGTGGCGACGGATGTAAGCAGAATCGAATTCGACCTCGACGCCTACAGCGCGTGGCGTCGTCAGCTGGGCAGCGCTCTCAATGGCTATCGCACTGCCCTTGCTGCTCACTCTCTCGTCGATGGCGAGATGCTCAGTCGCCTCGAGCAGCTGCTCTGCTCGCTCAAGGACGACCGGTTGTACGTTGCGTTCGTAGCCGAGTTCTCGCGCGGCAAGTCGGAGCTCATCAATGCAATGTTCTTCTCGCAGATGGGGCAGCGGGTCTTGCCGTCGCGGGCCGGCCGTACGACCATGTGCCCGACGGAGCTGCTCCGCGATCACGAACGTGATCCCTACATACGTCTGCTGCCCATAGAAACTCGAAGCAGCCGAACGACCATTGCCGAGTTCAAGGAGCAGGATCAGCATTGGCACATGATTCCCCTCGAGCTTGAAGATCCGCAGCGCTTCGCGGCGGCGCTCTCGTCGATAACGGAGGTGAAGTCGGTCACCCTGGACGAAGCGCGATCGATGGATCTACCAATCGCCGACGATGACGACAATGTAGAGGGTATGCGCGTGTGCCCGGACGGCAGGGTCGAGATCCCACGCTGGCGACACGCCATCGTCAACCTTCCGCATCCGCTCCTCGATCAGGGATTGGTGATACTCGACACCCCGGGCCTCAATGCTGTGGGTGCCGAGCCCGAGCTGACTCTGGATCTGCTGTCGAATGCTCATGCCATCGTGTTCATGCTTGCGGCGGACACCGGGGTCACACGTTCCGATCTGTCGTTGTGGCGCGATTACTTGAGCACGGGCGCGAGCGCACCCGACGACGGCACGCGGCTTGTTGTGCTGAACAAGATTGATCTGCTTTGGGATGATCTGCTCGAGCCATCGGAGCTCGAAGGCGAGGTCCAGCGTCAGGTTCAGGGGGCTGCTGCCGCTCTCGAGGTGGCCGACTCAAGGGTTTTTCCCGTCTCCGCCCAGAAGGCGTTGGTCGGAAGGGTGCGCGGCGATACGGGGGCGGTTGAGAGAAGCGGTGTCGAGAGCTTCGAGCAGGTGCTGGCCTGCGAGTTGGTGCCCGCGCGCCATGACATTCGGCGACAGGCGCTGCGCGCCGAGACGAATGACATCCTCGAGACCGTCGATGTCGCTATTGGTAACCGCATGGCCTACTTCAACGATCATATCCGCGAGCTGCAAGGCTTGAACGTGCACAACGTGGAGATCGTCGAGGACATGATGCAGAAGATCCAGAATCAGCGCGATCGCCTCGCCGGCAATATTCAGCGGTTCCAGGCGACGCGTGCGATCTTCGCGAAGCAACGCAAGAAACTACGCCAGCAGCTGAGCATTGCGCGCCTCGAGCATCTGGGTGCTGAGATCCGTCGCGATATGACGAAGAGCCTGACCACCGGTGGACTGCGCGGGCAGATGTTGCGCTTCTTCGAAGGGCTGCAAGGCTCGATGAACGAAGCCGAGCTCCAGGCCGCAGAGATCATGGCGCTGGTTCAGGCGGTGTACGGACGTCTGCAGGAGGAGAACGGCCTGGCACGCGTGAAGCTCCGCCCGTTTTCCATGAAACGTTATCAGCGCGACATGCGCGTGCTGCAGGCGCGCCACGAGCACTTCGTCTACGGCGTCGGTACGATCATGACCGAGCAGGACGTGGTGGTGCGGCGATTTCACGAATCGGTGATCGCGAGGGCGAAATTGATCTTCGAGCTGGCTAATCGGGATGTGGACTCGTGGCTGAAGAGACTCATGTCCCCCATGAAAGCGGAGATGAAAGAGCACCAGGTTCGGCTCCGCCGCCGCCTCGACAGCATGAAGCGCATTCACAGCGTGACCGACTCTCTAGAGGCCCAGCTCGCCGAGCTCCATGCAGGGCGTCAGGATCTCGGTGCGCAGCAGGAGAGCGTCGAGGAACTGGCCGCAACAATCAGAAGCGCGCTGGAGGCGGAGCTCCATGGAAGCGCCGATGTGCCAACGCACTCGGCTCAACCAGCCACACAGTCGGTTTTGGTCAGCGTCTGATACTTGGCGAGGAGCTGCTCGCGGCTCTCCTGGTGGTCCGGGTCCACGATAATGCACTCCACCGGACACACCTCCACGCACTGCTGCGTCTCGAAGTGCCCAACACACTCTGTGCACAGGCGGGGATCGATCACGTAGATCTCCTCCCCCATCGAGATGGCGTCGTTAGGACATTCGGGCTCGCAGACGTCGCAATTGATGCACTCGTCGGTGATGAGCAGGGCCATGTTGTTTTCCGAATGTGCCGATGGGTGGTGGCGGCTGCTGGTCGCGCGGGGCGTGGGGTCGGGGACGATGCTAGCCCAATTTTCGGCGCAGCGCAGCATACACGCCCGGATGAACGAATTCCGAGACGTCGCCGTTTAGCTTCGCGATCTCCTTGACCAGCGAGGCGGAGATGAATGTGTGATTCTCAGCCGGCGTCAGGAAAACGGTCTCGACGCTGGAATCGAGCCGCCGGTTCATCGACGCCAGCTGGAACTCGTACTCGAAATCGGACACCGCGCGTAGACCTCTGACGATAATGCGGGCGCCGATTTGACGCGCGTAGTCGACCAGCAATCCCTCGAACCCGGTGACGCGCGTGCCGACGATGTCCGCCGTCGCCGTCTCGGCAAGGGCTATTCTCTCGTCGAGACCGAACAGCGGCTCCTTACCGGGACTGGCTGCGATGGCAATGACGACCTCGTCGAACATGCGGGCAGCACGCATGACCAGATCAACGTGACCATTCGTGATCGGGTCGAAGGTTCCTGGATAAATCGCGGTGATTTCCATCAGTGCCTTGCGTTTGGCTGAGAATCCCCGGTCGGGCGCCTTTCGGCCGCCGCGCCAGCTCAGTCCCGCGGGCCGCCCGGCGCGAAGCACACCGGGCGATGACGTCGCTGTCCCGACCACGCCCGCCTCGGGGAGCGCGGTGGCGGCTCGGGCGCGTTGGCCGATTGTATCCGTATCGGCTAATCATGGTGGATCTTTGCGGCGATATCCAGGAGGGTGGCGCGCCGTGCGCGCCACGCCCGTCTGGCAGCCCGCGGCGCGGTCGGCGACCGGCCAAGGCTCCCGGGTCGTTTCCTCGAGGGAGAACGGCGATTGCGTCGGCCGCGGCGTTCCAGGGCCTTTGCCGGCGCCTCGCCGTGGTCGCGCCTGCGCTTGCTCGCTGCGCTATGCGGAATCAGGGGGCTCGCCCGGCATGGGTGAGCGGGGCAGCCCGGGACACTGGTGGGGATCACTCGCCGCGCGGTCCGCAGCGCAGCAGCCGATAGGCAACCGCCCCCGCCGTCTTGCTGCGCACTACCTCCCAGCCGGGCGCGAGTACCAGCTGTGAGAGGGCGCGTTCGGACTCTACGTACACCAGTGCCCCCGATTTCATGCGATCGAGCTGCGCAAGTGCTCGGCAGACTTTGGGTGCCAAGCCGAGGTTGAAGGGGGGGTCTACGAATGCCACGTCGAATCGCTCCTGGGAACGGCGCAGGAAGCGAATGGCGTCGTCGCCAACCACCTCGACGTTGTGCGCCTGCAAGCGCCGGCGGTTCTCCCTCAGCGCAGCGGCGCAACGCGGGTCCTGCTCGACCAGTACCACACGGGCCGCGCCGCGGGAAGCCGCCTCGAAGCCGAGGGCCCCGCTGCCGGCAAACAGATCCACGCACACCGCCTGATCGAGCGAGTCCTGCAGCCAGTTGAAGAGGGTCTCGCGAATGGCGTCAGGCGTCGGGCGAACGGCGCCGCTCTCGTAGAATCGCAGCTGACGATGCCTCCATTGACCGCCGATGATGCGAACCCGCCCCGCGTGCCTCGATTGCGCCATGTCTCCCTACCCTCGCCCATGCCGCGAGTCCGTCACCGTCCTGCACGGCGGTGCGGCTTACGGGGCGGTTTGAAGAGCGCCCAGCAGCACAGTGTCCCGAGGGATGTCCCATCGAGCGCCATACAGTCCAGTACCCCTACGATGGTAGAGTACAATGCGGACGAAGCCGATCCCCCGTCGCTTGAGCAGTAGCGCGGAGTGGCCGGCGCCGGAAAGGGCTTCCTTCTCCGGTGCGCCTCCGTCCGCTGCGCCAGTAGCGAGCAGACGCTCGCCGCGACTCGATTCATGGGAACAGCAATGAAGTCTTCTCCCGAGGAACCACGGCCCCGGCGAACGGGGCTGATGTCGAGGCTCGTCAAGACGCGAGAGGCGCTGACCCGGCGCCTGGCCGGTATTTTCTCCCCCGGCGCCGCGCTCGACGACGCCTGGTTCGACGAGATCGAGGATCAGCTGATCATGGCCGACGTCGGCGTCGGGCCGACGCGGACGATCGTCGAGGCGCTGCGCGCGGCTGCCAGAGAGCAGCGCCTGCAGAGCGCCGAGGACCTTCTCGGCGTAGTACGCGCCAAGATGCGCGATCTGCTCGCACCGGCCAGCCAGCCTTTGGTCATCGATGGGCAGCGCGAGCCGTTCGTCATACTCATGGTAGGCGTCAACGGCGTGGGTAAGACGACGACGGTCGCGAAACTGGCGCATCAGCTGGCACAGGACGGGCATTCGGTGATGCTGGCCGCGTGCGACACCTATCGTGCGGCCGCCATAGAGCAGCTGCAGGCCTGGGGTCAGCGCCTCGACGTGCCCGTCATCGCGCAGCGCCACGGTGCAGACCCGGCGGCGGTCGCGCATGACGCGCTGCGTTCGGCCCAGGCACGGCGCGCCTCGGTGCTGATCGTCGACACCGCCGGTCGTCAGCATACCCATGACGACCTGATGGAACAGCTGGTCAAGGTCCGCCGAGTGATAGCGAAGATCGACGAGACGGCGCCGCACGAGACCCTGCTGACCGTAGATGCCGGCAACGGTCAAAACGTTCTAGCGCAGGTCGAGCAGTTCCACTCCCGTCTGGGCCTGACCGGGCTCTGCGTGACCAAGCTCGACGGTACGGCAAAAGGAGGAGTCGTGTTGGCGCTGTGCGATCGATTCTCCATTCCGGTCCGTTACGTCGGCGTGGGCGAGGCCGTGACGGATTTTCGCCCTTTCGACGCCGAGGAGTTTGTCGATGCGCTGATGCCGCGGCCGGCTGGGAGCAGCGCCTCGGATCGGTGATCCCTCCGCTGGACTGTCGTGTCGCCGACGAGTCGGCCCGGGAAGTCGCGGCATGATCCACTTCAGTCAAGTCTACAAACGCTATCGAAACGGCCACGAGGCGCTGCGCCGTGTGACGTTACACGTCGAGCGCGACGAACTGGTGTTTCTCACCGGGCACTCGGGTGCCGGCAAAAGCACACTGCTCAGGCTGATCATGCTCGCCGAGCGCCCCACACGGGGGCAGATCATCGTCAACGACCAGAATCTGGCCCGTCTGGCGGGTCGTCGCATTGCGTACCTGCGCCGCCAGATCGGGGTCGTATTCCAGGACCACAAGCTGCTCGCCGATCGGCCGGTGTTTGACAACGTGGCGCTGCCCCTGATCGTTGCCGGCGTGCCTCATCGCGAGATCGGCCGGCGGGTCCGGGCCATCCTCGACAAGGTCGGGCTGCCGGCCAAGGAGAGCCACTACCCGATCATGCTCTCGGGTGGGGAGCAGCAGCGGGTCGGCATCGCCCGCGCGCTGGTGAACCGGCCGGCGCTGCTGCTGGCCGACGAGCCGACAGGCAACCTGGATCCGGATCTCGCCGACGAGATCATGGCGCTCTTCTACGAGTTCAATCGGCATCACGTCACGGTGGTAATTGCGACCCACGACTTTCGGCATTTTCAATCCACGGAGCAGCGGGTGCTCGAGCTGCGGGCCGGCGAGCTGGTGGGCAGCGGAGACGTCAGATGAGCGCCTACCTTTTGCGCCATCTGCAGGCTCTTATCGGCTGCCTCGGAAGACTGGCGCGCGCGCCGCTGCCCTCGTTGCTCACCGTCACTCTGCTCGGCGTGGCGTTGGCGCTGCCGAGCGCGCTGTTCGTCATGGTGGACAACATCAAACGCCTGAGCGCCGCGTGGGAGGGCCGGCCGCAGATTTCGGCTTTTCTGTCGGTAGGATTGGCGGAAGCGGATGCGCGAGGGATCGCCGAGACGATTCGGCAGCGGCGCGACGTCGAAGACGTCGTGTTCGTCTCGGCGGCGTCATCGTTCGACGAGTTCAAGGCGTCGTCCGGCCTGGGCGCCACCCTCGACGTTCTCGGCGACAATCCGCTTCCGGCGGTCGTGGTGGTCTACCCCCGAGCGACTGCCCAGGACCCCGCTTCGCTGAGCCGCATCGCGGAGGAGCTCGCGAAACTGCGCCACGTCGAGCACGCGCAGCTCGATATCGCGTGGGTGAGACGGCTGAACGCAATCGTGGCGCTCTTCGAGCGCGCTGTACTGCTGCTCGCGGGCTTGCTCGGCGTGGCGGTGGCGCTGATCGTCAGCAACACGACGCGCCTCGCTGTGGCCGACCGACGCGACGAGATCGAGCTCGTCGACCGCGTTGGCGGTACCGGCGCGTTCATTCGGCGGCCCTTCCTTTATGCCGGTGCCCTGCAGGGCGCGCTCGGCGGCGCACTGGCATGGGGTATGGTAGGAGGTGCGATCGTGTTGCTCGCCGCGCCCGCGCAGGCGCTCTCCGCCTCCTACGGCGGCACCTTCTCGCTGAGAGGGATGGGCGTTGTGGCGGGTTGCGCGCTGGTGGGCATCGGGGGCGCTCTGGGTTGGGTCGGGGCGCGCGTCGCGGTCGGGTGGCAGCTGCGTCGACTGCGGCCCGCGTGAGATCGGACCACGTTCAGGTGTGTCCAGAAGCAAGCGGAAAAATCAGGTATCTCCCACTTTATGACAATTTTTTTCGTAAAACTATGGAATAGTATAGTAAAAAGATAAATAAAACGTTTGATTTCTAGTCAACTTTCCCACAAAAGAGGTTTGCCTTGAAGATAAGAAAATTATAAAATAGTGGAACTTTCGGCGGCTGCGGGGCTCTAATGTTTCGCATCCGCACGGTTGGCACTCTTGCCGGGCGAGTGCTAAAATTAACTGGAGTCAACGGAGAGCAAAATCTGATATGAGGCACACTTTGCCGATGCCACTGGAGGTGAACGGCCAGGGGTTGGCGGCTTACATCCAGGCCGTGAATGCGGCTCCCATCCTCAGCGCCGAGGAGGAGCGCGACCTGGCATTGCGCTACCGCGAGCACGACGATCTCGACGCGGCGCGCCAACTGGTACTCTCACACCTGCGTCATGTGGTGCGGGTCGCGCGCGGCTTCATGGGTTACGGACTGCCGCTGGCCGATCTGATCCAGGAAGGCAACATTGGTTTGATGAAGGCCGTCAAGCGCTACGATCCGTCCCGTGACGTGCGCCTGGTGTCTTTCGCCGTGCACTGGATTCGCGCGGAGATTTATGACTTCGTTCTGCGCAATTGGCGTATAGTCAAAGTTGCTACGACCAAAGCGCAGCGCAAGCTGTTTTTCAATCTCCGCAAATCCCGGGCGCGCCTTGGCTGGATGAAGGACGATGAGGTCGGCGCGCTCGCGAGCGATCTCGACGTGTCGGAGGACACGGTGCGGGAGATGGAATCTCGCATGAGCAGCGCTGACGTGCCGTTCGATGGCGGCGACGAAAACGGCGAGGAAGGGACGCTGGCGCCCGAAGGCTATATAGCCGATATGCGGTACAGCCCGGAACGGCTGATCGCCAATGCGCGGGCGGAGGAATTGCGGCGCGATCAGCTGAGCGATGCCCTCAACGCTCTCGACGAGCGCAGCCGCGACATTATTCAGCGGCGATGGCTCGATGAAGACGAGAAACCGACGCTGCATCAGCTGGCCGATAAATACGGCGTCTCCGCTGAGCGTATTCGCCAAATCGAGAAGCGCGCCCTGCAGAAGATGAAGAACACGCTGGCCGCGTGACGCTCGGCGCACGTCGTCGAGCCAACAGTCTCTGAGGGCCCCGTATTGCGGGGCCTTCCTGCATTGGCGCGAGCGCTTACCTGAGCAGCCCGGTCTTGGTGAACGTTACTTCGTTGAAGGGCTCGTTCTTGTTGCGCAGGGTCAGCGTGAAGCCGGTCGCGCTGCCCCGGTATGCGGCGACGTCGAAGTGCTCGAGCGGCGCCGTGTCGGCTGGCAGCAGCCGAGCTAGCTCCCGGGTGCCGCGCGGGTAGCGACCATTTTCCCGGAAAAATACGTCGAGGCGCTGGCGCACGGCACGCAGCACGCTGCGCTCGTCCATCGTGTCGAGTGTTCCAACCCCGCCGCGCATGAGCCCCACTTTCCTGAGCATCTCGGCGAGTTGCTCTCGACGCTCGGCATTGTCCCCGCTGCGACGATAAGCCCACTGCAACGTCTCGTAGGCCTCATCGAACTCACTTTCCACGAGATGTTGCTGCGCCCGCAGCACGGGCAGGTTGAACTCCAGCTCGGTACGCAGCGCCTCGGCGATAGCGGGATCGACTGAAGGCCCCCGGAGCGCCTGGTCGAGCAGCTCTGCCGCCTGCTGCAGGCGACCCCTGCGCGACAGCTCTCGCGCCTGTGCCAGCGCGCGCTCTGCTACGGAACCACTGGTGTCGCCGGCCTCGGCCGGTGTCGCACTCGAAGAGGCGGATGTTCGTCCGGCATCGCCGGGTGTATCGGCGACCGCCGAAGCGGGTGCCACCGCCAGCCCGATGAGACAAAGCCATGTGCGGATCACCGCGCTACCGCGGCGGGACCCACCCAGCGATACGACAGAGGATCGAGGCATCAGATTTCCTCGCTGTGTTTGAACGCGACCAAATGGTCCGCCTGCAGGCGGATCCCAACCCGATCGCCGACGGCATGGTCGATGTGGCTTGGAAAGAGCGACAGCACGACGGTTCCTTCGGGCAGTCGCAGCGTGTAGAGCGTCTCCGCGCCCTTGAACGCCTTGCGGATGACCTCGGCGCGGATCTGCTCGCCGGAATCGGGAACAATGTCGTCGGGTCGCACGAGGACCTCGATGCGGCTGCCGGTCGGCCATCCGTAGGCGCGATTGCCGCGGATCGTGCCGAGCTCGGTGCGAACCGTGTCCGGCGCAAGCAGCCTGCCCGGCAGGAACACGCCCTCGCCGATGAAATCGGCAACGAAGCGGCTGTTGGGCTCGTGATAGAGGTTGTAGGGGGTATCCCATTGCAGAACCCGTCCCTGAGCCAGTACACCGACCTTGTCCGCTAGCGCGAACGCATCCTGCTGATCATGGGTGACGAGCACGCAGGTCGTGCCTTGTTCGCTCAATAGCTCGCGCACGTCTTGCCCGAGCCGCTCGCGCAGCGCGACGTCGAGATTGGAGAAAGGCTCGTCCATCAACAGCAGCGTGGGTTGTGGAGCAAGAGCCCGGGCAAGGGCAACCCGCTGCTGCTGACCGCCGGACAGCTCGTGGGGAAAGCGATCGGCCATTCCGCTCAGCCCGACCCGTTCGATCAGCTCGTCGACGGTCCGTCGGCGGTGTGCTCGCGACAGGGTACGTAGACCGGCCCCGATATTCTCCGCGACGCTCTGGTGCGGAAACAGCGCGCTGTCTTGAAAAACCATACCGAGCATCCTTTTCTCGGGTGCGAGGGCGTAGCCGGGGCGTGACACGACCCGACCGGTGAGTCGAATCTCGCCGCGGCTGACGGGGTGAAACCCCGCAATGGCGCGCAACACGGTCGTCTTGCCACAGCCGCTCGGCCCAAGCAGACAGACGAGCGCTCCCGGGGCGACGGCGAGTGATACGCCCTCGACGACGAGCTGGCTGCCGTAACGGCAGTCGATGTCTTTGGCCTCGAGGACGTAGCTCAATGGTGCGCTATCCGAAGGCGGCGTGCCGCGCGATAGTTCGGCGGCGCATGGCCGCTCGGATCACCGTGTCGCGTCGAGCACAAGAGCTGTCGATGGTCGCTATGACCGCATGGAATCAGGTCGCCAAGAGCAGCTCGAGCAGCGCCTTCTGTGCGTGCAGCCGATTTGCCGCCTGGTCCCAGACGACACTCTGCGGGCCGTCGATGACCGAGGCCGTCACTTCGTTGCCCCGATAGGCGGGCAAGCAGTGCATGAAAAGCGCATCATCGCGGGCTCGTTTCATGATCGCCTCATCGACGCGGAAACCCTCGAAGGCCTCCAGCCGCTCGGCCTTCTCACTCTCCTGGCCCATGCTTGCCCAGGTGTCGGTGACGACGATGGCTGCACCGTCAGCGGCCTCGGCCGGGTCCTCCGTCAACGTCACGTGCGATTGCCGTTCCGCGAGCAGCTCGGGATCGGGGCCGAACCCGCGAGGCGTCGCGACGCGCAGCTTGAAGTCGCACTGCTGGGCAGCGTTCATCCACGAGTGGCAGACGTTGTTGCCGTCTCCGATCCAGGCCGCAGTGATTCCGCGAACGTCGCCACGATGTTCGACATAGGTCTGGATGTCGGCCAGCAGCTGGCAGGGATGAAAGCGGTCCGTCAAGCCGTTTATTACGGGCACGCTGGAGTGCGCAGCGAACGTCTCCACCATCTCGTGGGGACCGGTTCGGATTACCACGGCGTCGACCATTCCCGAGAGCACCCGCGCCGTATCCTCAACGGGCTCGCCACGGCCAAGCTGCGAGTCGCCGGGTGCGAGGAAGATGGCATGGCCGCCGAAATGGATCATGGCCGTCTCGAAGGAAACACGGGTGCGCGTCGACGACTTGTCGAAGATCATCGCCAGCGCCTTGCCGCGCAGCGGCTCGGGCCGGTCGCCGGCGCGGTAACGCTCCTTGAGTGCAATCGCTCGCCGCACGAGATCCCGCAGCTCGCTGGCGCTGAGGTCCATTAACGTGAGAAGGTGTCGCGTCGGCATGTCGGCTGCACACATTGTGGTGTCCTGCGCCGGCAGCGTCACAAGGGCGCATGCAGACACCCGTGCTCGAGCAAGCGGGCCGCACGGTCGACGCGGAGCCGGGTCGGCGCAGGACGGCGCTGGCGACAGCACGAAGCGCCCTAGCGGGGCGCTCTCTGCTCCGGATTTTATTGGTATGTCAGGCGGAAGCCAAGTGCACCCCAGTGCATGGTGCGGCGGCAGCGAGGGGGTCGCGCCGTGCTCAGCCAAAAACGCCCAATTGATGTGCGGGGGAACCCGCGACCATGAAGAACAACATGGGCAACGACAGCATGGTGTTGGTGCGCGATGCGAGAAAGGCGATGCGGGCGGCGCGCGACTGCTGCTCCTCGGAAACATCGACCAGGCCGAGGACCTTCTTCTGGTTGGGCCAGATCAGCAGCCAGACATTGAGTAGCATTATCGTGCCCAGCCAGGCCCCGAGTCCGATGTAGGCCGATTCGCCCTCGAGCAGGAAGGCCTTCTTGAAGCCGTGGCCGCTGGCGCTCAGATAGTATGCGCCGGTCAACCAGGTAGCAATAGCTGCCCAGCGGAACCACAGCAAAGCGCGCGGCACGATGTGCAGGCTGATGCCGCGCGCGGTGCCGTCTGCTCTGGCCCGCGCCAGCGCCGGTACCTGGACGAAATTGAAATAGTAAAGCAGGCCGACCCAGGCGATGCCGGTGAGAATGTGCAGCCAACGGCCGATAACCAGTTCCATGATGGGAGCGTCTCGGTGCCGCGTGCCGCCCGTCGCAATCAGCCCGCGTCGCCCAGAGGCAAGAAATTTCTGGCGAAGATGTAGAGCACGATCAGCAGCACAAGACCGGCGACGAGCGTCCCGGTGATGGAATCGAGAGGATTCTTCATGTGTCGTTTTCGTTCCCGGCGATGGTTATCGAGTTGCGCGCCAGCACGCCCGCTGGCGTGCGCGTAGGCTATGCCAGCGAAGGTGTGATTTCAAGCAGAGCATCGGCTGTCGTTTTCTGCCGACGACAGGCCGGCGGCGCGTGCCCTTGACGTCACATTGCCCAGCGCCGAAGATAGCCCGGCGCTGGCTGCGGCGCGCGGTTGCTTGTCCGGCGGTAGTCTCCGACCCCTCCCTCTCGGGCGATGACGGGGTCGCCGTGGCGTGGGGAGTCTGTTTGGGCCGTGTCTGGCCGTCACCAATCTACGTAGGAATGGATCGATGACGATCTCGAGCGTTAACAAGGTCGTGCTGGCCTATTCGGGCGGGCTCGACACCTCCGTTATCCTCAAGTGGCTGCAGGAGCGCTACGAGTGCGAAGTGGTTACCTTTACCGCCGACCTTGGCCAGGGTGAGGACCTCGAGCCTGCGCGGGAGAAGGCGCGGGCGCTGGGCGTAAGGCAGATATATGTGGAGGACCTCCGCGAGGAGTTCGCCCGCGATTTTGTGTACCCGATGTTTCGAGCCAACACCGTCTATGAAGGCGAGTACCTGCTCGGTACCTCCATTGCGCGGCCGCTGATCGCGCGTCATCTTGTGCGCATCGCCGAGGAGACCGGCGCCGACGCAATCGCTCACGGTGCCACGGGAAAGGGGAACGATCAGGTTCGCATGGAGCTCGGCGCCTACGCGCTGAACCCGGACATCAAGGTTATTGCGCCCTGGCGCGAGTGGGACCTCACCTCGCGCGAGAAGCTCGTCGCCTACGCCGACGAGCACGGTATACCCATCGAGAAGAAGGCCGGTGGTGGGTCACCCTACTCGGTCGATGCCAACATGCTGCACATCTCCTACGAAGGGGGAGAGCTCGAGGATCCCTGGCAGGCGCCGGCGGAGGACATGTGGCGGTGGACGGTGTCGCCTGTCGATGCGCCGAATGCACCGCAGACCATCGAGCTCAGCTACCGAGGGGGCGACGTGGTGGCAGTGGACGGTGAGGCGCTTTCGGCGGCGGGGGTCATGACGCTGCTCAACGAACACGGCAGTCGCCATGGCATCGGGCGCGCCGATATCGTAGAGAATCGCTATGTCGGCATGAAGTCGCGCGGCTGTTACGAGACTCCCGCCGGCACTATCATGCTGAAGGGCCACAGAGCCATTGAATCGATCACCCTCGATCGCGAAGTGGCGCATTTGAAGGACGAGCTCATGCCCCGCTATGCAGCGCTTATCTACAACGGCTACTGGTGGAGTCCGGAGCGCGAGACGCTGCAGCGCCTGATCGACTCCACCCAGCAGGTCGTCAATGGTGTCGTTCGTCTGCGGCTGTACAAGGGCAATGTCTACGTGGAGGGCCGAAAGTCGGATACGGACTCCCTCTTCGACGAGCGTATCGCGACATTCGAGGATGATGTCGGCGCGTACGATCAGGCGGACGCTGGGGGTTTTATCAAGCTCAACGCGCTGCGCATTCGCATTGCGTCGCGGCGCAGATCACAACCGACCTGACGCGTCCCCGAGAAGCGAAGGGACCTCAGCGGAGATCGACCCGGCGAGAAAATGTCGCAAGCGCGGCCAGGCGACACTCGGTTACGCTTAGCACCCAACCGCCGAGCACCCCTGTCGTCTCCGGATTGCCGGAATCGGCCGCGATGCGGGTACGCAGCTGCTCGGCAGATTCCGCGTCCGTATCCGGGCGCTGATCGCCAGTGAGCAGGGTGAGCAGCGTCGAGGGGTCGGCTTCCGCCGGGGTCTCGGCCAAGTATGCTTGACCGGCGTGCCGCGCGGCCTTCACGTCCATAACATCGCCTAGGTCGATGGCTGCGGGCCCACCGCAGCCAGTAATCGTGATAGCGCAGCAGCCCGAGCCGAGCGAAGCGGCGACGAGACGGCGCCGTTGTGCGTCGACCGCCGTGACGTTCATGCCCCGAGCTTGCGCTGCAAGTGGCCGGCCAGGCGCAGTGCCAGCGCGACGATCGTGAAAGTCGGGTTCGCAAATCCCGACGTCGGAAAGACCGAGCTGCCGGCGATATAGAGATTGTCGAAGCCGTGAACCCGGCACTGACCGTCCACGACCCCGTGTCGGTCGGATGCGCTCATCCGTGTCGTGCCCATCTGGTGATAGCCGACCCGGACGGGTTGCGGCTCGTCGACGTGAACCCGCCGACCCGCTCTTCCCGTGCTCGTGCTACCGAGGTGCCGGCCAATCAGCTCCACGAAACGCGTGATGCTCTGGAGGTCGATGTCCGTAAGCAGCTAGTCCAATCGAGTGCGCAGTACGCCCAGGGCATCTCTCCCGTTGGTCAGCTCGACCCGACTGCAACGATTGGGAGCCTGTTCGGACTTGGCGAACAAATGGGCGAAGAAGTCGGAAGTGTCCTGGGAGCTCAGTCGATGAAAGAGATTTTTGTGTAACGACCGCTCGAACCCGATGACTCGCTGCGAAAAGCCGGCCGATTCCTCGGCCAAACCAGCTCGAGGCATGTGTTCAGCATCCGCTGCTCCTGTTGTGCACAGGCTGTCGGCGAATAGGTCAACGGCCGGCGCTGGCGCATTCCGTTGGCGTCGCTGACTCGGTAGGCAGCGAGTTCCTCCCGTGGACCCGCCAGGTAAGCGGCCCCTGAGACGACATCAGGGTGTTCCATGAACCAGCGGCCGACATGTCCGAACTGGTCACCGATTCCATCGTTGATCTGGCGGTTCGATGACAGCAGCAGGCGAGCATTCTCAATGCCACCGGTAGCAAGAACGAAGTAGCGTGCCGTGACGCCGAACACCATACCGTTGAGGCAAGCGGATTCGACTCGTGGCCTGCGGCGCCTGCGCCGATGATGCACAGATCGGCCACGAGCTCGGTGCCTCCCGGTTGCTCTCGTCCGTCCACGAACACGTCGTTCGCTCCCTCGGCGCCGCCTAGGCGTGGGCCGCCACCCGATCGGCCAGTCTTATGGCAAGCGCGGCGACCGTCAACGAGGGATTCGCGTTCCCGGCGATGGGGATGACGGACGCATCGCACACATAGAGGTTGTCGAGGCCCCACACCTTGAGATCGGGGTCGACGACGCCGTGCCGGGCGTCTGCCGCCATGCGGGCGGTACCCATGAAGTGCGCCGCCGATGTGACGCCGTCGCTGATCTCTTCGATCCGTCGACGGGAGCTGACCTCGTAGCGATCGGTGGGGAACGCCTCGAGCAGAAGGCGTCCGAACGTCTCAATCGATTCGAGGTCGCTGTCGCTGACGACCCAATTGACACGTGCGATCGGATAGCCGAAGCGGTCCTCGTTCTGGCCGAGCTGCACGCAGCTCGACCAGCCGGGCGTCTGCTCGGCAATGAAGTAGAGATCTGCATGCCGGTAGTAGGCGTCGATTGGCAGCAGATAAGACAGTCCCCAGTGGATCGTGTTTGCGTTCGACAGCAGCTGCAGTGTCTCCCGTATAGTCAGGCCTCGCCCGCGGCGGGTGATCAGCGTTCGCCTCAATCGCTCGTAGCGGTCGTCGAGCCCTCGCGTGAACGACGGAAGCAGATAAACGCAGTGATTCGGCAGCCGGTGATGCCGCTGCAGCGCGTCGTTCATCACGATGCCCGCTTTGATGTGGCGGGTCAGCGACAGGTTTACCGAATGATAGAGTGGTGCCCGGCGGGGTCGCTTAAATCGCACCTGGCCAACGCTCACCATCGGGTGGTCCATGAGCTGTTTTCCCACCAGTCCGTGCGCGTTGCCGATACCAGCGGTCTGGACCGAACGGGAGTTCAACAGCAGGCGCGGTGTCTCGAGTGCCCCGGCGCACACGATAAAACATCGTGCCTCGATGAACCGTGTTTGCCCGTTCTTGTTCTTGACGAGCACTCGCTCGACGTGAGTGCCACTCTCGTTGGTGATCAATTCGAGAGCAACGCTTTCCTCGAGAAGAGCGGAGTTCGGACGCTGCACAAACCACGCGTTAAGCTCGTCACGAAAACGCTTTGGAGGCCGTGTCTGAAGAAAGTACTTGTTGGCGAAGACGCTGCGGTCGAACTCGATGTCGCGGGTCAGGTCGCGGCTCCGGTTGATCCGCTCGGGGTGCTCGAGCAGTGCGTAGTCGGGCAAGTTGAGCAGCTCGCTTGCCAGCCGGTAATAGGGCTCGAGCGTGGCGCCGTCGACGGGCCAGCCGCTCTCCGCTATCCAGTCGCGACGCGTGAAATCGACGCGATCCATTGGCGCGCAGACGCCCCGCCACACGTTGCTGGTTCCGCCGACCGAAATCTCCCGCAAAAGGCTCAGACCGAGATCGCGCCCCACCGACTCGAGCCCGACAACGTCGCTGTCGCGCTCCCCTCCCGCATCGATGGCGAGCAGGCGCCCGCTGCGCTGCAGATAGCGCGATATGAAGCTGCCGCCACCGATTCCGGTACCGATCACGCATACATCGGTACGCAGGGTTTCGCTGCCCGTGCCGCCGGCGAGGTTGACGTCAGCTGGGCCGCGAGCGGCGCGTGCACGATCGCCACCCGATGTCAAAAGCGCGGCGCGCTGCAGACGCATCGCCTCGATAGCCCTCTCGAGGTCGTATGCCGGTTGATAGCCGAGCTCTGTTCTCGCGCGTTCGATGTTGGCGACGTACGTCGTGCCGAGATACAGCCGTGGCATGGCGGCGAAAGCCTGGATGCCGGCGGGCTTGGCGTCGAGCCGCGCCAGCGTCTCCCAGTCCTCGATGATGCGCTGGCGGGGTCGGGCGGGTCGCAGCCGTCGCAGCAGGCCGACGGCTGCCGTGAGGGGAAACGCTGCTGCGGGGTTCAGCAGCACGGCCATGAGCAGATTTCGCAGGCCGCTGTCGTCGAAGCGTCGAGTCGTCCGAGGTGCTTCGATGGTCGGCTCGCACTGCGGAGGGGCGTCCTCGCGCAGCGCGCAGTGCATGAGATAAAACTCGCTCCACGAGGCGGTCTGGGGTCCCGAGACGATGTAGCGCCGGGAGCCGGTCTGCTGTGTCTCGCGACGATCGGCGCAGAGTGCCTTCATGATCGCCCGACACACGTCCTCGACGTAGACGTAGTTGCACACGCCCTCGCCGCCGAGGGGCAGAACGATCCGCTCGCTCGTGCACCCCTCGATCGCTGTGCGGCTCCAGCTTCCTCCCCATCCAAACACGATGGTGGGTTGAAGCATGATCACATCGAGGTGCTGCTGCGCGGCGCGGCGCTGCAGCAGCCGCTCGATCTGCAGCTTGCTCTGCACATAGGGGTCACGGAAACGGGCGCTGCCCGTTGTCTCTGTCACCGCGTCCGCCACGGTCTGGTCGTAGACCGCGATCGTGCTCAAGTACACCAGGCGCTGCACCGTCGCGCGCCGACAAAAGCTCAGCACGTTGCGCGCCGCTCGCAGGTTGGCCGACGGATCCTTGAAGTCGTGGGCGCAATGCACGAAGGCGCTGGATCGCTCGGCCAAGGCGCCCATGGCCAACTCGTCGGCGAGGTCTGCGACGCGATAACGAACCCTGGCAAGTCGGCGTGCCGGATGCGGTGGCGAGCGGACCAGCGCAGTGATGTGTTCGAACTCCTCGCCGAACAGTTCGAGAAAACGGCGTCCCACGAAGCCGTCCGCACCGCTGACCACCAGCTCGCCTGGTTTCATGCTAACCTAGCGGCGCCGGCCGCACGCCGCAACGAGGCCGGATCCCGGCCGCGCGCGGTGGTCGAATGTGCCCGCCGTGCCGCTTCCGGGGCGCCTGGTGCCGCAAGCGCAGGCGCTCGTGTCGGCGTCGCGGGGCCAGGCGGCGGAGGTCGCCTCGGCGAGCCGCAGGGCTGTAGGACGGTCCGCGTTGGCGGAACAGTACGCGGGAAGGGCGAGGCAATGCGGGGCGGCGGCCCAGGCGCAACACGATCGGAGAAAGCGTTTGCGGAGCAATATCACGGACACGCGTTCGATCGGTCTGCCGCTGCGCTGGGGGTTCATGGCGGGATTCGTCGTGGTGCTGGGCTTCAGCATCGCTCATCACGAGATGTGGCGCGATGAGATCCAGGTCTGGCTCATTGTCCGCGCATCCGAATCGCTGCCGAGCCTGCTCCGCAACATGGACTACGAGGGTCATCCACCGCTGTGGTACCTCGTCGTGTGGCTGCTGGAATCGCTTTTCTCGAGCATTCGGGTACTGCAGCTTGCAAATATCGTCTTCGCCGCCATCACGATATGGTACCTCTTGCGTCTCGAGCGCGTCCCTCGCGCTTTCCGGCTGCTCTGGCCGCTCACCTACATGCTCTTCTACGAGTACGGCACGCTTTCACGCAACTACTTTATCGGAATCGCGTTTCTGATGCTGGCGCTTTTCTGCGCGTTCGAGCACCGTCGAGCGATGCTCGCCTATGTATTTCTCGCTCTGGCGGCTTTCACCAATGTCTACTGCGCCGCCATTGCTGGTGCGGTAGGGGCCAGCTGGTTGCTCCTCGGCGCGTCGGGCGTCGGGCAGGATGAGCATACGAGGAAGATCAGTGATGCCCTGGGCGGGCGCTATTTCCTCATGGCGTGTCTGCTCGCAACGATTCTCATCGCCGGTCTCGTCGCCCTGCCACCGGCGGACAGCGCGGTCAAGGCGACCCTTCAGTTCGATTGGGGGCGCATCGAGCACATCGTGGCAATGTTCGTGCGCGGCGCGTTCCTTGCCCCCGACGTAACGGCACTGCGGTGGAACGGCCCGCACCTGTTCGACGTGCTGGGTCTCGGGCGATCCGCTCAATTCTGGATGAGCATCGGATTCATGACCATCGTTGCATGGCTGTCGCGTCGTAGTCTCGCCCTGCTCGGGTATTGGCTGATGGCTGCCGGTGGTCTTGTCACGGTTGGGCTGGTGACCGACCGTTTCTTTTTTTGGCGCCACAGCGGCCAAGCCGCCGTGGCTTTCGCCGTGTGGTACATCATGTATTGCTACCTGCGGCCCCGGGGTTCCGAGCGGCGCCCGCAAACCGCTGCCCTGGTTGCCATCATCACTGTTTTCCTGGCGACCAACTCGGTGGCGACGATTCCTGCGGTGGTGGCCGACGTGGAGCGTTCGTTCTCCTATGGCGGAGAAGCGGCTCGCTACGTTCGAAGCCATTATGATCCGCGCACGACGCTCCTGCTCGGTTACGAGGACTCGAGAGTGAGCGCTGTTCACGCGTTCGCTCCGGAGTTTCTGTTTGTCTATCTTAACTCGGGCGCTGCAGGTGGCTACGCCCGGTGGGGCAACAAGGAACGAAAATACACGACGCTCTCCCAGCGCCACATCGTAGCGGTGGCCGAGGAACGGGGTTGTGTGGCCCCCGACGCGCGCCAGCGCCTCCTCGTGAGCCACATAAATTTGTACGGTGCTTGGGGAGATCGCCGCACCTGGATCACCGACGAGATGACCGCAATGTACGCGATCAAGTTTGTTGCTGGTTTCGCAGGATCGCTCAGTGGTGACGAGGACGTCTATCTCTACGAAATGAAGTGTCCCCCGAAGCACGATGTGGCGGCGCAGCGCGATATTCCCTAGCGGAAATCGAAACGACGTCGTCGCAAGCGGTCTCATCCCGCGAGGTGCTCATTGTCGACGCGCCATGCGGGGCGCGCACCGTGTGGTACACTGCCGCTCCCGCGCAAGGTAGCCCATATCGTACGGCCCTGTTCGCTACGACTGGCGCCGAGGTGGTGACGAATCATCTTTGGCGAGATTGGAGGCAGAGCGTATCGTGAGAGCGACAGGCAAGAGTGCGGCGTCGACCGGGCGACTGGCGGCTGTCCTGCTCGGCGTGCTGCTCGCCTGGGGCTCGGGCGACCCGTGGTCGGGACCTGCAGCGCAGGCGGTGACCGAAGAGTCTTCCGGCACTCCCGTTCAACAGCCCTCCGGCTTCGTCGAGCTGGACCCCGGTCAGGCGCGGCGTCGCGGCGCCGCCCAGTACCGCTGCTGGGGAGATGACTGCTGGTGGGTGGTGTGGTGCGGGCATGCCGTGTGCGACGGGTCGTGGCGCTGGAAAGATTTTCCCGCGTCCGGCTCGTTCAGGTTTGTCTGGAAGGGCGTCAACAAGAAATGCGCGGGCTCGCCCCCCTATCGCCTCGAAATCGACGGTCGGACGGTCGCCGCCGGCGAGGTACCCCAGTACGGCTCCTGCGACGACTGTGCGCGCCGGCGCGGCTACGGTGTTTACGAGGACATATCGCTCGGGACGCACACGCTGCGCAAAGGTTCTCGAATCTCGCTCTGGGCGGAAACCGAGTTCCTCTGCGGGATAGACGGACCCGGCGCGTACGCCGCGCACGACACGCTGCTCGCCGTGCCAGTCGACCGAAAGTAAGGACCTCAGCGTGTCGTTGTCGTCTGCGGATGAAGCGGTCTCCATCGTTATCGCCAATTACAACGGGGGCGACGAGCTGCTGCGCACAATTGACGCGTGCCGGGGGTCGCGATGTCGGGTGCACGAGATCATCGTGGCCGACGACGGTTCGACAGACGGCAGTCCGCAGGCCGTCGTTGCCCGCTATCCCGACGTCAGGCTCGAGCTGCTGCCTCGGAACACCGCGATGCTCAACGTCGTGCGAAACGCCGGGCTGCGGGCAGCGACGGGTCGCTATGCGCTGTTGCTCGACAACGATGTGGCGCTCGCCCCCGACACCTTGCCGCGACTGCTCGACGTCATACGCCAGAGCCCCCTCAATGCGACCGCCTCGCCACGGCTCCAGTACAGCGATCGCACGCACAAGGTGTATTGGGACGGCGGTTTGATTCACTATCTGGCCGTTGCCGTATGTCAGAACAGGGACGTGGAGGAACCGCCCCCGCCGCGGCCACCGGAGCGTAATCTGGGATGTGGAAACGTTCTGATCGATCTCGAGAAGCTGCGTGAGATCGGCTATTTCGACGAAGACTATCGAATGGGATGGGGCGACGACGGCGAGATCTACTATCGCTTTGTTCGAGCAGGCTACGAGTGTCTGCACGTCAGCGACGTCAGCGCGTTACACGTCGCCAAAACGCGCACCACGGAGCGTTTGCCGGCCCAACTGTTCAACCGCTGGCTGTTCATGACGAAGAACTACGACCTCGGCACACTGCTGCGGATTGCACCCGCGCTGCTTCTGTTCGAAGCGCTTCAGTTCACGTTCTGCGTTACCCGGTCGTCCACAAGGGACTATCTGCGTGCGCTCGGCGACTACCTCCAACGCCTGCCCGGCTTCGTGAGAGATCGGCGAAGAATACTGCGGACGTCGGTACGTCGTGACACGGATGTGCTCATTGCTGGTTCCATCTTCGTCGCCTCGGACAAGACGAGTGCCCTGGAGCGCAGGCTGCTCCATGTGCTCGATCGCTTGTTCCGCGGCTACTGGTGGATGGTTGCGCCGCGCAGCGCGGCTGCGCAAACGTGATTTGCCCAAGCGATTGCGGCCACGCGCGCGAGCTCGTCAGCGATCGCGGCGGGGAAGCAATCATCCCCAGGGCTGACGTTGTCTGTCGTTGAGTACCAGGCCGTGTCCAAGGTACGTATACTGAAAATTGCGGTAACGGCGTTGCTCCTCGGCTACGCGCTGAGCGCCTCTGACGTCCGGCGCTTGCCCTCGCTGATCGCTGAGGTGCGGCTCCCCGCACTCCTCGTGCTGCTGCCGCTGATGGCGCTGGACCGATTGGTGGCCGCGGCGCGAATCCGGCGGCTGTTTCGCGCGATAGGTGAGTCACTCGGTCTGTGGAAGATTCTCTCGAACTCCCTGGTCGGCATCTATTTCGGCTACTTCATGCCGTCGAGCGTGGGTGTGGACGCCTTCACGGCGTATTTGCTGGGTCGCAGGACCGGTGCGATGACCCACTCTGTGGCTGTGGTGTCCGTCGATCGCGTCATCAGCTTCTCGGCGACCGTGAGTGTTGGGCTGCTGCTGTTGTTCTGGTACTCCGAGTGGGCTTCGGCGCCCAGTGCGATGAATGTATCGATTGCCGTGGGCGTCGTCGTACTGGCGGCGGTCGCGGGTTTCCTTGTGCTCGAGCAGCTCTCTGAGCGAGCGGCACGCTCGGAAGGGGTGTTGAGAAGGTTTGGTCTCGCGCTGCGCAGCCTGCTCGACGCCGTCGGCGTCTTCGTTCGCTCGCCCGCAGCCTTGGCGTTCAATATAATGCTCGCGTTTACGTTGCTGGCTCTGCGCATCGCACAGCTCGTGGTGCTGGCCTGGGCGCTCAATATCGACATCCCCTGGTATTTTGTCGCCTTCTCGCTGTGCACCGCCGCCGTCGTTCTGGTGATTCCGATTTCTTTTGGCGGTATCGGATTGCGCGAGGCTACCTTTGTGAGTCTTTTCGGCCTGGCCGGTTACGCCGAGATTGACGGATTGGCGCTGTCGCTCGGCCTGATGGCGACGGATCTGCTGTTCGTGCTCGCCGGTGGCTGGATTTATGCAACACACAAGCAGGCATTCTTTCGGCATACGGAGCAGGCGCCGTGATGGCCGGCTGCCGTAAGGAGAGCTTTGGCGCCCCTCCACCGTCCGCTTCCAGAGCGGTACGTCACCACGCCGCTTCGACACGGTACGGTTGGGCCATTGGACCGGTTCTTGGATACCTGCATGAGCCCCTTGCACGTTGACCTGACTCACACCGTCATGCGCATGCTGCACCTCTCGGGAGTGAACGCAGCCTTCGCCCGTGTGACGCGCCCGCGCGGCGCCATCTTGATGCTGCATCGAGTGGTCAACGACACCACGGGTGCGTCGGATTTCCACCCGAATGTCGACTTCGCGGTGAGCGTTCGTTATCTGCACGAGATGATTAGCTTCCTGCGGACGAACGGCTGGGATATCGTTACACTCGATGAGGCCTTGGGCAGGTTGAAGGCCGCCGTCCCGCAGCGCCGCTTTGCGGTGTTCACCTTCGATGACGGCTATCGCGACAATCTCGAGCTGGCTCTCCCGGTATTTCGCGATCACGGCGCACCCTTCACCGTGTACGCGACTACCGGGTTCCTCACGCGCCAGTATCTACCGTGGTGGTATGTGGCGGAAGCGGCCTTGTCGCGGGTCACTGAGCTCGACATCGACGTGCCGGGCCTGGTGGGCCCACGCCGCTGCTCGAGCGACGCCGAGCGACGCCAGCTGTTCCTGAGGCTGCGAGCGGCCATGATGGGCCTCCCTCCTCACGCGTCGGGCCGCGTCTGCGACGACCTGCTCGTTGCCGCGGGACTCGACCGCCGGGAGTTTGCCGATGCGCTGATGCTCGATCCGGACGGACTGCGCGAGCTCGCCCAGCATGCCGAGGTGACGCTCGGCGCTCACGCTCACAGCCATTCGGTCCTGGCGGTGCTCGCTGACGCCCAGCTCGATGTCGAGTTCGGCGGCAGCTGTCGGCTGATCGAGTCGTGGATCGGCCGCGGGGTTCGTCACTACTGCTATCCCTTCGGCGGGATCCGCGAATGCGGCACACGGGAGGTGCAGCGCGCCGCTGCCTGCGGTTTTACAACGGCCACTACGACGCGTAAGGCGGTCGTTAAGCGACCCCACGCCGAGCAGCCGTTGGCGCTGCCGCGGGTCGCGGTGCGGGGCAGCCAACAGCGATTGGACCTGCTCTCGCTTCAGCTCTCAGGCCTGGTCCCGGCTGTCAATCGATTGTGGCAGGAGCGCGTCAGGCTCCTGCCGCAGTGAGCGGGGTGGGCGCAGCCTGCGTGCAGGCCGACGCTCGCACCACGAGGCTGTGGCCGCGGGTGAAGAGCAGCAGATAGTCGAGCAGGCTGACGAGTTTAATGAAGGGGTATATCCAACAGTACATCCGGAACTTCTTCCGGTGTCTGCTCAGATCGGCGCCGGTGACCACCGTCCCCTTGCGCGACTGATCGGCGCCGCCGGCCATCTCAACGGCAAGGCTGATAAAGACGTCGATCAGTTCGGTGAAAAAGCGCGAATAGGTCCGGCTTCTCTCCACGGCAAACGATGGCGCGAGCAGCTCGCGCAGGCTGCGGATGGTGTAGCCGGGGCGAACGTGTCCATGCTTTTCGTCGGTCAGACCCACGGCCAGGCGGATCGCCCGAATGAGCGACGGCCGTTTGAGGTGTGGAACATTGATGATCACGGTGCCGCCCGGTTTCACTATACGGTGCAGCTCACCCACAAAGCCTCTGTCGTCCGCTATGTGCTCGAGGAAATCCACGATGACGACCGTGTCGAACTCATCATCCGCAAAGGGGGTAGCCTCTCCGGAAATCTGGAAGACGTTGTCCTTGACGAGTGCGCGAATCGACGCCACGGTTCCCGCCTCGAGATCCGCGCTGCTCCACCGACCGCCCTTGCGGCGGAGCAGATAGCTGATGACGCCATTGTCGGCGCCGATGTCGAGCAGTGTCTTGCCGGTCGGATCGCCCAGCATCTGGGAGAGAATCGTAAACTTTGCCCGCTTGAGAATTGACTTGTCGAAGAGCTGGAGCAATATCGAGGTATACTCGTCGGTCTGCGTAGCCATGGCGGTCGCCATCATGATGTCCCCTCGAGTTCCTCTAAGCAGAAATACAGCACTTGACGGGGCATAGCCCAGTGTTCTGTTCCACGCGGCCAGCCGCGCCTCGGGCAAATGGTGGGCACGGCTGAGATTGAACCAGCGCCCCCTCCGCGTTAAGACGGCACTCTCCCGCAGGGCGACGAACTTTACCGGTGGATTAGGCCGGATCCCGCGGGTATTGTGAAGGAGGATCAAGCCTTGTGTCAGGGAAAGTTTGTCCCGAGTGTCCCGCAAGTGCGCAAAAGGGGGGAGGGCGAATCGGGGTGACGCTCGGTGTTGGATGTATGGATAGGGTGACCGGTTACGGTTCGGCAAGACAGCTTGGCCGAGTATGTGATCAGCAAGTGGCCGGGATGGGTCAATTGGCCACTGCCTCCAGGATCGACAGCGGCGCTCTGGTGGGGATCACCCTATCGAGCCGTAGCTCGGAATGGTCGAGGAGGTGCTCGAATTGCTGTTGCGTCCGCTCGAGGCCGCCTGTGACGGCCAGCATATGCAGATCAAGCAGCTTGATCGGATGGGCTTCGTTTCCGGGAGGGACGATGGTCTCGGCAATCAGCACCCTCCCTCCCGGCGCCATGGACCGGCGGCAGTTGCGCAAAATAACCGAGGCGCGCTCATCGTCCCAGTCATGGATCACGTGCTTTAGGATGTAAAGGTCGGCACCCTCGGGCACGCTGGCGAAGAAATCGCCCACTATGAGCTCGCTGCGGGGCAAGGGGCCACCAGCGCCTGCACGAGCCGACTCGATTCCGGCTCCCAAATCGTATAACACGCCCGACAGGTGAGGGTTTCGCGTTAAGATGGCCGACAAAAGCTGCCCATGTCCTCCGCCGACATCGACGATGCGCTGATATCCGCCAAAGTCGTAGGCCTCCGCAATCTCGTCGTTAACCTTTGGGACGTATGAGACCATCGCTCTTTGAAAGAGCGCCGCCTGCTCCGGATGTTGCGCTAGCCATTCGAACCGCGCGGCGCCGAAGACGTGCTCGAACGCAGTTTGGCCAGTGTGTACCGAATGCAAAAGCTGTCCCCAAGCCGTGTAGGACTCCGCGTTGATCATGCGAATGAAATCGCGAGGGCTGCCCGGCGCTTCAGCTCTGAGCGCATCGCTGAGCTCTGTCTGAGCAAAAAAGCGAGGCGACGCCTCACGGAATACGTTCTCTCCCGCATGAAAACGGAGCACGCGGTACAAGGCTTCTGGGTCGGTCTTCGTGTCTTTCGCCAGTTCATCGACGCTGCGCGGCCCCTCGTGCAGCAGATCAGCTATTCCAAGCTCGGCAGCGACGTTCAGGGCCTGTGCACTGGCGAAGCCAAATCCCATTCTGACAAGTTGTTGTGCCAACGAACTCATGCTTTATCCCTCACATGGCGAGTCAGGAAATCGCATCAACTTCAAAGCGTGACCGTCATTCGTCGCCAGCCCGTTTGCTACTCCAGACGTCGGTGTGTCCCCCTACCCGATCAGGTACATTTATCTCATTTCAATTTTCTCTAATCAATATTTCCCATTGGGACAAACCGTCGACCTTGCTGAGCGGCGATTTTGTTTGTAGGGCGCTCAGATATCATGTTTCACCGCACGAGAAGGTCGAAGTCGCCGCTGCGGGACGCCTCGAGAGCCGATGGGGGGCGTGAGAACAGGGTCCTCGGAAGTTAGACAGGTGCAAGGAGCCCTGCCGCGTAGGCCCTGCCACGGCACGGCAAGGCAAGCGCGCCGCGCACTATCCGGTGTCGCACCGCGGCGTGAGCCCGGTGATGCGGGCGAAAATCTGCTCGCACAGCGCCCGCGGTGTGGCCACCTCCGCCATATGGAAGCTCACGTAGCGAGCGAGGCGCGCGATGTGCGATAAAGCTCAAGCATATCAACCGCTTCAGGTCGTCAACAGCACGTCGTTCTCGACGTTATCTCGGCAATGAGGGTTCTGTGGCTTAGAGCGATGCCGGTCGGCGTGATGCACTTGCCAACGTCCGCTCTGTCGCGGTCAACGGAAATCTCCCCGTCGCGCCGGCGACCTACGCGTGATGCGCCGCGATCCATTGCGGCACGCCTGTGAGCTGCGCGGGTCCGATGCCCGGCTCTCGCTGGTCTCGAAGGCGGCTCGCGAGCGGAGATTGGGTTGCATGGGCCGGTCGTTCTCACCCCCGAGCGCCGTTCGGTCACCGGCCCACGGCCGCCGGGGCTGGCAACGGATGCGCGGGCTGCTGATCGCGGCGGAGGCGGATGATTGGCGCCGAAACCGGGAGGCCATTGGCTCGGGGTCGTACGCATCGGCACATTCCGGTATCGCCCCGATGGTAGAAGGACGCCGCGGCCCTATCAAGAAATGACCTCGAGCGCGCCCGGCGAGTAGGGGGAGCTGGCGACGCCTCGTGTGCTCGGGCCGTCGACAGTGCCGCTTTCTCCGCGATGCGATCTGGTATAGTAGGGCTCGATGGCGGTGGCCGCGGGTGGTATGGCGTGCGCATTCCTTGGCGCGCTGGCCAGCGGCTCAACACCGACATGCATCTGGTGCGCGCCCGCCGGCGTTCTCGGTGGCTACGCACAATGGTTGACGCTCTCAACATGCAGCAAGTCCAGTAGCCCTACATGTTCTCCGGATCTCTGCCCCGGTTGGTGCACGCGCACCGATTGGCTGTGGTCCTCTTCCCGCTGCTCGCAGCGCTGTTTCTCTACGATGTCCTTTTTCTGGACAAGAGTCTCAGCGCATTCGATATTGCGCTGCGCCACCAAAGCTGGCTACCCGAGTTTGACTACCAGGGTGTTCACAATCTCATCCTCTCGGACTCCCCCTACGGCCACTATCCGGAGCGTCAGTTCAATTGGCGCCTCATGCGCGCCGGTCACAACCCAGATTTCAATCCTTACACCTTCTCCGGCGCACCCTTCATCGCCCAGGGGATCGGCGCATTCATCACAAGTCTGCCGCAGCTGTTCCTCCCGACGCCCGCTGCTATCGATTGGTCCACGTGGTTGCGCCTCGCCCTGGCCGGATTGTTCATGTACGCGCTGCTCGTCGGATTGGGGGTTTCTCGTACGGCGGCCCTAGTGGGCGGCGTGGTTTGGACCTACAACCTGCATCAAATCGTCTGGCTCGAATTTCCACAGCATCTGGCGACTCAGCTATGGATGCCGATTCTGTTGCTCTTGAATCATCTCGTGCTCAAGCACGGTTTTCGGCGTGACCACGTGCTGTTTTTGTTTGTCGTCAATCTGTTTTTCTTCACGAGCGGCTACACGCAGATTGTTCTCTACACCTATATCGCGATCGGCCTGTTTAATACCGTGTACGTGCTGTGCGACGGCGAGCGGACCGTGTCAAGCAGGCTGCGACGTTGGTTTGCGATTCATCTCATCTACGCGGCGTTGGCGATCGTCGTGTTGCCGAGCGTGCTGCAGGAAGCGCATGAAATCAGCACGGGCTTGCGTGGCACGCAGGACTTCCGCCTTGCCAAGGCCGAGCCCGTAGCGGGTCTCGCGGCCGTGCTCGAGCTGCTGCGGAGCGTTGCGCCCGATCTCAACACACTGAAGCGTTTCTACTCACCGAGCTACCTCGGCGGAGAAAACGGCGAGCCGTGGCGTACCACGGTTTTCGGCAATGCCGTCGAAGGGGGGGCGTACTACGGAATCGTGCCGTTTTTCTTGGCCGCGTTCTCAGTCTTCTATGGTCTGCGGCGCCCCGAGCGGCGGCTGTACCTGGCCCTAGCGACCGTGCTCGTCTTCTTCGTCGCTCTGAGCGTGCGCGACACGCTGGTGGTTTGGCTGCTCAACCTGATCCCCCTCGCGGGATTCGGCTCGACGGGAAGGGGCATAACCATCATTGTCTTCGTGGCCTCCGTATTCGCCGCTTTCGGCTTGAGCCGGTTCACGGAAATGCTGCGCGACGGGAAACGCCTGTGGCCGCTCACGGCGTTAGCACTGTTCGCCGCGCTGCCGGTCGTCGTCGACAGCTTCTACCCGGCCTTGGCGCTGCGCCATTTTGTCTATCCGATGCTGCTTCTGGCTGCGGTTGCTGGTGCAGCCTGGTTCAGCAAGCAGCTTGATCGAGTCGAGTTTGTCGGGGCGGTGGTGCTGGTGCTTGTGGTGATTGATCTCGGGTATGCGAGCTACGGGTTCAACACCCGACTCGATAATGACCGTGTGTTCCCGACCAACAAGACGCTACGATATCTTCTCGACGACAAAGAAACCTTCCGCACGGCTGTGTTGGCTGAGACACCGCTCTATCACCCCAACGTCCTGACATACTACGGTCTCGCCACCGTGGGTGGCTACTCGACCGTGGCACCGATGCGCTATCTCGACTTCATCAAGCACGCCTACGGTGAATCTCATGTGACGCTCAACGGAATACTGTTCCTATTTTTCGGTAATCTCGACGTGCTCCGACTTCTAGGCGTGAAGTACGTCATTTCCGATCGCGAGCTCGACAGCGACGTTGTCGATGAGGCCGTCCGGTTCGACGGTCAATTCATCTATCGGGTTCGGGATCATCTGTCCCGCGCCTACTGCGCGAGCGATGCTTTCGTCGAAGCCGACGAGCGCCGATTGCTGGAAACGTTCGGCGCCCTCGCGAGGGACTTCGACCGACCGGTGGTGACCGACGCTCCGACGGGATTGCAGGGGGCGCTTACCGAAAAATGTGAGATCGATGCGCTTTCCGTGTTCACGGATCGACTGCAGATGCGCGCTGCCACTGACGCCGACACGCTGGTCGTGCTGCCATACAATTTCTCGCCTCACTGGCATCTGACCATTGACGGTCTCCCCGCAACGCTGGTGCGGGCGAACCATACCTTCATGGCTTTCCGACTCCCGCCGGGGGAGCATCGGGTCGTTGCCTATCACAGGAACGGTCGGCTGGTGGCCGCAGCGGTCACGCAGATTCTATTCGCCTTGCTGCTCGCGGCGGTGGTGATATGGGGCCGGATGGCAGGGCCAGCTCGCGCATTGCTTCTCATATTGGCTTTGGTGATCGCTGCCAAGAATTCCTTTTCACTGCCGGGGGTACGCAACGAAAGCGTGCCAGAGCGAATGGCCTGCGAGACCAGCCTGTTCCCGAACTGCTTGGTGTGAACGGGTCGCCGACACAGTGTGGGCGGGGGTGCAGGCCGCTGCGCATCCTGTTGGTCGCGCCTCACCCTTTCTACCAGGAACGCGGCACGCCGATCGCTGTGGATTTGCTGCTGCGGGTGTTGAGCGAGCGGGGCGAGCGCGTGGATCTGTTGACCTTTCACGAGGGCGAGGAGCGGACCTACCCCGGCGTCGTCATCCACCGCTCGCGGCCGTGGCTGAAGGTGAAGGGCGTACCACCCGGCTTCTCGGCAAAGAAGCTGACCTGTGATGTCACGCTGTTCTTTCGCTTTCTGGGTCTGCTGCGCAGAGAACGCTACGACGTCGTGCACGCTGTCGAGGAGGCTGCAATGATGGCTGCCGTCTTGTGCCCCTTGTTTTCGGTTCCGTACATTTACGACATGGATTCCTTGATTTCCCGCCAGATCGTGGATAAGTACCCGCGGCTTGCGTTCCTCGAGGGCTTGCTGCGAGTCGTGGAAGGGATGCCGATGCGATTCGCTCATACGGTGGTGCCGATGTGCGACGCTCTCGCGGATACGGCTGCACAGTACCGGGAGCACGGGATCCGTGTTCTGAAAGACGTCTCGCTGGCGGAATCCCTGAAAGGGGACGCAGTCGGGCAGCCTGAAGACGTTCGGGCGGAGCTTGGACTGACAGGTCCGCTGGTGATGTACATCGGCAACCTGGAGCCTTATCAGGGCATCGACATGCTGCTCGAGAGTGTGTCCCTGGCCGTCCGCCGTGTTGCGAACCTCAACCTCGTCGTCATCGGCGGCAGCGCTGCACACATCGAGAGGTACCGGGCACGGGCGGCTGAGCTCGGACTGCAGAGCCACGTCCATTTCCTCGGTACGCGGCCGGTGGCGGCCATCGGCGATTACATGCGTCAGGCGGACGTGCTCGTCTCCCCGCGCACGCGTGGTGTGAACACCCCAATGAAGATCTACTCCTACCTCGATTCGGGGGTTGCGGTCTTGGCGACGGCGCTACCCACCCATACGCAGGTGCTGTCCGAGGCCATTGCGGCGCTGGTGCCGGCCAAACCACCCGCATTCGCCGAGGCGTTGGTTGGACTGCTCAGCGATGCCGCGCTGCGCTCGCGTCTTGCCGCCAACGCCAAACGGCACGTGCATCGCGAGCACAGCTACGAGAGTTTTCGCAAAGCTGTCGACGGAATTTACGATTCCGTAGCGAGGGCGGCGTGACCCATCGTTGTGGCGGACGCCGCCTGGGCGGTTGCCGAACTAGCGTACGAGCCGGCGGCCGCGTCGCACCATGGTGAACCGTCAGATCGACGTTCGCCAACGCTACGATCTGGCCATCGTGGGAGGAGGTATCTACGGCTGCTCGCTGCTCTGGGAGGCGGCGCGGCGCGGCGTGTCCGCGATACTGCTGGAGAGGGATGACTTCTGCTCGCAGACGTCGGCGAACACACTGAAGGTCATCCACAGCGGAATCCGTTACCTGCAGTCGATGGATTTGCGGCGCGTCCGGGAGTCCGTGGTAGAGCGTGATACGCTGATGTGCGTTGCCCCCCACCTCGTTCGGCCGCTGCCCTGCTTGATGCCAACTACGCGATCGTTGACGCGAAGCCGCACCGTTATGGCGGCGGCGTTCCGCGCCTTCGATTTGATCCACGCCGCGGGGCGTCACGCGCCTGCCCGGCTGCGGCGCAATCACACGATTTCGAGGGGCGAGTGTCTGCGGCGAGTACCGTGGCTCGAGAGCGAAGCCGGCCTCACCGGCGCGGCGCTCTGGTATGACGCACAGGTCGTGAACGCGGAGCGGCTCGGGCTCGAGTTCGTCCTGACGGCGCAGGCGCTCGGCGCCGATGCGTACAATCACGCTGAGGTTGAGCATCTCCACCTCGAGCAGGGGGGCGCTGCCGAGGTGGTTGTCCGGGACACGCTGAACGGCCAGCGCGTGAATGTGCCTGCCCGGGCGGTGGTGCTGACCGCGGGTTCGGGAGCGGCGCAGCTGTTGTCGCAGTGGCGCGATGCCTCGACGACGTGCGAGCAGTTCATTCGTGGGGTAAATATCGTCGCCGATCGGCAGCTCGGCCCGCTGGCGGTGGGACGCGTGGCGGCGGGTGGCGATGGTTCTTCCCATAGACTGCTCTTCGCCGCGCCCTGGGAAGGCAGATCGATCATCGGCACCTGGTATTTCGCCGATGGATCGGGCACGCACAGCGCCGGAAGCGGTCCGCCGCGCATCAGTGAGAGCGAGCTTGCGCTGTGCCTGGCGGACATCGCGAGGACGTTCCCCGGTGGTCCGCTACGCCCGGACGAGGTATCGCTGATCCACACCGGGCTGCTGCCGGCGGAGAGGGGCGGCGCCCGAGACGGAGCACTTCTGCCTAGTGATCGCGAGAGAATCTTCCGCGTTCCTCTCGGCGTCGCCAACTCCAGGGTGTTCTACGTGAGCGGCGTCAAGTACACGACAGCGCGTCGGGTGGCTGAGAAAACGCTCCGCCTCGCTGCTTCCGATCTCGACGTAGGCACGCCGGTGCGCCCGCCGTGGGAATCCCCGCTTTGTGGCGGCGGGATCCACGACTTCGAGCAGTTCGTGCATGACAAGAAGCGCGAGTACGAGCACCTTGCGGCGGCCGCCGCGATTGAACGCCTCGCCGGCCTGTACGGCACCCGGATGGAGGAAATAATGACGATTGCATCGGCGGAGCAATCCCTGCGCGAGCCTATACCAGGCTGCCCGGACGTCATGAGAGCCGAGCTGCTTTTCGTCCTCGAGACGGAGCAGGCGTCGACGGTTTGTGATGCGATCATCCGCCGCACCGGTATCGGCGCAAGAGGCCGTCCTCGACCCGAGGCGGTAGAGTATTTTGCCGAGGTCATGGGGCGGTACCTCGGTTGGGACGAAGCACTCAAGCGGAAGAATGTGGCGGCGCTGGAGGACTATTACGCGCGTCTGGACGTCTCGGGTACGCTCCTAGCGTCGCCGGCAGAGGGAGGACGCATTCGGTGAATCGCGACATCTTTGTCGGACGGGATGTTCTGGTCGGGCGCAATATCGTGTTGAGCTGCAAGAACGGCGATATTTTCCTCGGCAATGGCTCAAACATCGCCATGGACTGCTTCATCCAGTCCGGAAAGAACGTGACCATCGGGAAAAAGGTTCTCTTCGCCGCTTACTGCTACATCATCGGCGGCGG
>JBFEOO010000003.1:0-103881 GCA_041550555.1 Arenicellales bacterium | reverse complement strand
TTTGCCGGCAACACGGCCGACTACTACGATCCGCGCAACAGCTACCTGAACGACGTCCTCGACCGGCGTCTCGGCATTCCCATTACGCTGGCGATCGTCTATCTCGACGTCGCCGAGCGCCTCGATCTACCGGTAAAGGGAGTGGGGTTCCCCGGACACTTCCTGCTCAAGTGGACGACGGCGCGCGGCGACATGGTCATCGATCCCTTTGCAGGTGGACGCTCGCTCACGACGGCGGAGCTCGACGATCTGCTGCGCCGGGCGTACGGTCAGGCGGCGCCCACGGTCACCGCCCAACCCGAGCTGCTCGCGCCGGCGGGCAAGCGCGCGATCCTCGTGCGGGTGCTGCGAAATCTCAAGAACATCTACCTCGGTCGTGAGGATCGCGAGCGCGCGCTGCGCACCGTCGGTCGGATCCTGCTGCTCGAGCCCGATGCCGCCCAGGAGCTTGGCGAACGCGCCCGCCTCTACGAGGGTTTCGAGTGCTACCGTGCCGCGATAGTGGATCTCGAGCGGCTGCACGAGCTGGTCTCGCTGCACGCCCCGCCGAACGCGCTGCGGGAGATCGAGGACGCTTTGCGCCGGCTGCGCACCCACGCTTCCTCCTACCACTGAGCGCGGCGCCCGGCGGCGGCGTCGCTTCGGCATCAGCCGTGGCCGAGAACAGCCTGCTTGGCGCGCAGGCGGGCGGCGACGTAGTCGGCGTGGGGGATATAGAGCAGCTGCACCATCTTGCGCATCAGATGATGCTCGTGCTTGTCGATCCGCGTATCGGCATAGGCGATCTGCCACATGAGCTCGACGAGATCGATTTTCTTCTGCAACGTCCAGTGCTCGTTGATCAGCGATGTGAAGCCGTGCAGGCTGGTGGCGCTCGTGGCGTGCTGCTCGGCGAGCGCCAGCAGCGCGTCGCTCTCCTCGTGGTCGAGGTCGAATGCGCTGCGCACCACATCGGCGATGCGCTGCATCTCGGTCTCGTGGGCCTCGTAGTCGGCGCGTGCCATTTCGACGAGCAGCGCGGCGGCGGCGAGATGCAGGCGGTGCTCGACGTCGGCGGCGCTGACCTCGTCCCCGACGCCGAGATGCTTCTCGAAGAACTGCCGGATCGCCAGTATCACGGGGCTAGACCATGCGTGCCACGGCGTCGTGCCGGAAGCAGTCGAGCGTGTGGTCGTTGACCAGACCCGTGGCCTGCATGAAGGCGTAGCAGATCGTGGCGCCGACGAACTTGAAGCCGCGTTGCGTGAGATCGCGACTGAGCCGTTCCGATTCGGCCGTCGTCGCGGGCAACTCGCCGAGGTGCCGGCGGCGCGTCTGCAGCGGCCGACCTTCGACGAAGCGCCACAGGTAGCGATCGAAGGAGCCGAATTCGCGCTGCACTTCCCGGAAGCGCCGGGCATTGTTCACCGCCGCCTCCACCTTGAGACGGTTTCGTACGATGCCGGGATTCTCGAGAAGCCGTTCGATGCGCGCCCGTCCGTAACGCGCCACCTTCTCGGGGTCGAACACGGAGAACGCGCGGCGGTAGCCGGCGCGCTTGTTGAGCACCGTCGTCCAGCTGAGTCCCGCTTGGGCCGCCTCTAGGATCAAGAACTCGAACAGGCGGCGATCGTCGTGTACGGGGACGCCCCACTCCTCGTCGTGGTAGCGGATTTCGAGCGCCGTGCGCCCGACCCATCGGCAGCGTGTGGCCATCAGCGCCGCAACCCCGGTGCCGGCGTCGCCAGGCGGGTGCGCGCGCTGACGAGCGGGCGGCCGCGCTCGCTGCAGCGGTGCCCCGTCCGGTTACGGCCCCTTCGTGTCAATGCCTGTCGAGTCTGGCCAGCTCTTCGAGCACGGCGAGCATCAGGTTGCGGCTCTTCGCTCCCATGCCGTCGGTCAGCACGTCCGGGTCACGTTCGCCGTTGACCAGTCGGCGGAACGTGCCGGCCAGCTCGGCCATCTCGCCACCCGTCGTCGACATCTGCTCACCCATGGTGGCGAGGTCGTTGAGGGCACGGGCGTCGCCACGGCTGGCTGCCGCGATGATGGTCGCCAGCCCGGGCGCCGCCGCCGCCGGATTCGGACGCGAGACTTCGGGCAGCGTGGCGGGGTCGCGCAGGCCATCGAGGATGGAGGAGATGATGGCCTGGTCTTCCTCGTCGAGTCCGCTCAACAGCTCCCGGTCGCGGCGACCGCCGAGGATCTGACGCACTGCGCGCACGGCATCGATCCAGCCGTTCTGCTCGGCACCGCTCAACACCCCTTCTAGCGTCGCCACCTCGGCGGGGTTCTGGCAGGCGCGCACCACCATGCGAATGAAATCTGCGTGAACTTGTCTGATTTGGTCGATTCTGTCCATGCCCCTGAAGATGCGGCAACACCGTTGCCGCGCCGCGTGTAAAATTGCCTTCGGCTGACCATTGTAACCCATCGCACCCGGTCCATCGATGAAACGCGTACTGCTGTTCCTCGTCACCAATCTGGCCATACTGCTGCTGCTGAGCGCGACCATGCGCCTGTTCGGCATCCAGCCCTATATCAACGAGTACGGTCTCAACTACAACTCGCTGCTGGTGTTCGCGGCCGTGTTCGGCATGGGCGGCGCGTTCATCTCCCTCGCCATGTCCAAGTGGACGGCGAAGCGTTTTACCGGCGCCCAGGTCATCGACAGCCCCCGCTCGGCCGAAGAGCAGTGGCTGATCGGCACGGTCGCACGGCAGGCGCAGCGGGCGGGCATCGGCATGCCCGAGGTTGCCATCTACGATGCCCCGGATATCAACGCGTTCGCGACGGGTATGAATCGTAACAACGCCCTGGTCGCCGTCAGCTCGGGGCTGCTGCGCTCGATGACCCGCCCCGAGGCCGAGGCGGTGCTCGCGCACGAGGTCTCGCATGTGGCCAACGGCGATATGGTGACGCTGGCGTTGATCCAGGGTGTGGTCAACACATTCGTGATCTTTCTCTCGCGTGTGATCGGGCAGACCGTCGATCGTGTCGTGTTTCGGAACGAGCGCGGTCACGGCATCGGATTCTGGATCACGGTTTTCATTGCCGAGATTGTGCTCGGTCTGCTCGCGACATTGGTTGTCATGGCCTTCAGCCGGCATCGCGAGTTTCGTGCCGATTCCGGCGGCGCACGGCTCGCCGGTCGGGAGAACATGATCGCTGCGCTCGAGCGATTGCGCGCCGGTCTCGGTGAACCGCATCTGCCCGATCAGCTGGCGGCGTTCGGGATCTCCGGCAACGTCGGGCAAGGACTGCGACGGCTGCTCATGTCGCACCCCCCTCTCGAGGAGCGCATCGAGGCGCTGCGGCGCTCGGCGTAAGCCCCGCCGGCACGCCGCTGAGTGTCTGCGCGACCGACTGGCCGCTCGACGAGCCGTGGTTGCCGTGCGCGGCCGAGCGCGATGATCGGCGCGCCGGGCGCCGTGCGTTCATCACCGGCGCGGGCTATAATGCGGCAAGCGTCCACGACCGACCTCAGCCAGCCCAACGTCCGGCCCAGCGTGTCTCTGCCTTTTGCGATCAGCGTCTTGACGGAGACTCGGGTGAGCAGGTCGTGGTGAGAAGTCGCCTGCGGATCGGTGTGGCCGGCGTCGGTTATCTTGGGCGCATCCACGCCGGCATTTACGCCGGCATGGAAGGCGTTGATCTGGTCGGCGTCGCCGATATCGACACGCAAGTCGCCAAGCGGGTCGCCGCGCGCTTCGACTGTGCCGCGTACGGCGACGCGACCGACCTCGTCGGCAAGGTGGACGCGGTGAGCGTCGTCGTTCCCACCAGCGCTCACCGGGAGGTCGCCGAGCCGTTCCTGCGCAGCGGCGTGCACGCGCTGGTGGAGAAGCCGATGGCGCCAACCGTCGCCGACGCCGAGGCGATCATTCGCGCTGCCGACGAGAGCGGAACCCTGCTGCAGATCGGTCACCTCGAGCGTTTCAATGCCGGTGTCATGGCGCTCGCGGAGATCGTCCACGACCCGGTGTTCATCGAAGTGCACCGACTGGGGACGTTCGTGGAACGCGCCATCGATGTAGACGTCGTCACCGACCTGATGATCCACGACATCGACATCGTGCTGTTGCTCGTCAAGTCGCCGCTGCGCCGGATCTCCGCGGTGGGCTCTCCTGTCATCACCGAGCACATCGATATTGCCAATGCCAGGCTCGAGTTCGCCAGCGGTGCCGTCGCCAACGTCACCGCCAGCCGCGTTTCCGGCAAGAAGTTTCGTCGCATCAGAGTGTTTTCCCGCAACGGGTATCAGGCGCTCGATTTCACCGGGCAACAGATCGACATCGTCCGTCACGGCGGCGCCGGGAAGGGTAAATACCCTGAACTCATCAGCGAGCATCATCGCGTAACGCCACGTCCGCCACTGGACGCCGAGCTAGAGCACTTCGTGCAGGCCGTCCGCGACGGCTCCCAGCCGCTGGTCACCGGCCGCGACGGGCTCGAGGCACTCAAGGTCGCGGCGCAGGTCAACGAGATCATTCATGTCCCATGTCTGACGTAGAGCCGGTCCCTTTTCTTGATCTGTCCATACAGTACCGCCTGCTCGAGGACGAGTGGCTGGACACGATTCGCAGTTCCGGGGAGACGGGACGGTTCATTCTCGGTCCCAACGTGTTGGCGTTCGAGGAAGAGCTCGCCCGGTTTGTCGGTACCAAGCATGCCATCGGCGTCGCCAACGGTACCGATGCACTGCTGCTCTCCCTGCGAGCGGCGAATATCGGCCCAGGCGACGAGGTAATCACGACGCCGTTTACGTTCTTCGCGACGGCCGAGGTGGTGAGCCAGCTCGGTGCGACGCCGGTCTTCGTGGATGTCCGGGCCGACACCTTGAACTTCGACGAGACGCGCATCGAGGAGCGGATCACCGAGAGGACGCGCGCCATTGTCGCCGTGCACCTGTTCGGTTATCCCGCCGATCTGACGGCCCTGACCGATATCGCACGCCGGCACAAGCTGGTGCTCATCGAGGATTGCGCGCAGGCTTTCGGCGCAACCTGGGGCACGGCACGCGTCGGCGCCGTGGGGCTCACGGGCTGCTTCAGCTTCTACCCCACCAAGGTGCTGGGGTGTTACGGTGACGGTGGGGCGGTCACCACCGACAGTGACGTGGTCGCAGCACGTATTCGTCAGCTGCGCGACCACGGTGCTTCGGCGGCGTTCGTGCACGACACCATCGGCTTCAACAGTCGTCTCGACGAGATCCAGGCCGCCCTGCTGCGCATCAAGTTGCGCAGTATCGAAGGCGCCCTGGCCGGTCGGCAGGCGGTGGCGGAGGCGTACGACCGGGGCCTCTCCGCCGTCGGAGTTGGCACGCCGTCGCGCCCGGAGCACGGCACGCACGCGTTCAATCTCTACACCATCCGCGCCGCGAATCGCGACCGCTTGCGGCGGGCGCTGGTCGAGCAGCAGATCGGCTGCTCCGTCTACTACCCGGTGCCCGTGCATCTGCAGCGCGCCTACGCCGGTCTTGGCTATCGACCGGGGGACATGCCGCTGAGCGAGGCGGCTTCGCGAGAGGTGCTCTCATTGCCGATCTATCCCGAGATGACTGCGGTGCAGGTCGAGCGCGTGTGTCAGGTGGTTGTCGCGGGACTGGGCGACGAGCCGATGCCGGCCGTCGCGGTCGAGCAGGGGCGCTGATGCGGCGGCGACCGCGGCTGCGGGGCGTAGTGCTGCTGGCGGCGGGCCTCGCGGCGACGCCCGCGGCGGGCGCGCCGTGCGACGCGAGCACGCCGCATTGGGAGAACATGACCATGCGCGTCGTGCGGCTCGTCAACGACGCCGGCCGCAGCGTGCATCTCACGGCGAGGATCGCGGATTCGGGCGCCGAACGCGCGGCCGGCTTTCAACACCTGTGTCCGGCAGTGATCGCGTCGGGAGCGATATTGTTCGTTTTCGAGCGCGAAGCTCGGGCGCAGTTCCACATGCGCAACGTGCACGCTTCGCTCGATATCGCCTTCATCGCCGGCGACGGCCGGGTGCTCGACGTGCTGACCATGATGCCGGCACAGCAAGGCCTCGGCGAGCTGTACAGCATCGACGCGCCGTTTCGCTACGCGCTCGAGACCCGGCAGGGCTTTTTCGCCGAACACGGCGTGTCGGGCGGCGGCGCACGTCTGGACCTCGACGGGTTGCGCGCCTCCGCGTCGACACCCTGAGGCCCGCGCTGCGCCGTCGGGTCCGATTCGAGTGACGTCGCCGCGGCTGGCCCCCTTCGGCACCTGGGAGAGCCCGTTGGCGCCGGCGACGCTGTTCGCGCGCCCCTCCCCGCCGATGTATCCAACGCTGCACGAGGGCCGCATCTACTGGCTCGAGGGGCGCGCCCAGGAGGGGGGGCGCGTCGTGCTCGTGCGCCAGGAGCCCGATGGCGGCGAAACCTGCATCACGCCCCCCGGGTTCAATATCCGCACCCGCGTGCACGAGTACGGCGGTCGCTGTTTCGTGCTGACCGGCGACAGCGTGGTGTTCAGCAATTTTGCCGACCAACGACTGTACCGCCAGCGTCTCGATCCCGAGGCAGCGCCGATTGCGCTGACGCCCGAACGCAACGCCGACGGGTCCCACGCGCGGTACGCCGATCTCAGGATGAGCGTGGACGGCCGCCTGCTGGTATTCGTCTGCGAGCGGGCGTACGCGGACACGCCGCCCATCAACGCGATTTCTGCGTTGAGCGTGGTGGGTGACGCCGACCCCGTGCAGCCGGCTGAGCCGGTCGACCTCGTCACCGGGCCCGATTTCGTCGCCAGTCCCGAGCTGTCCGTCGACGGGCGACGAATCGCCTGGCTGCAGTGGAGTCATCCCGCCATGCCCTGGGACCGCTCCGAGCTGGCGGTGGCCGAGCTGCACCACTCGGCCGACGGCGTCCGCCTTGTCAACGCGACCGTCGTGGCGGGGGGCGGGCATTGCTCGGTCTGTCAGCCGATGTTCGGCCGCGACGGTGCGCTGTATTTCGTCATGGACTGCGACGCCGCCGGGGAGGCCGACGCGGCCAATTTCTGGAACGTGCACGTCCACAGCGGCGGTGACGTCCGTCGCGTGACCTCGGAGCTGGCCGAATTCGGGGAGCCGCACTGGGTCTTCGGCAGCCGGCGCCTGGTCGAGGTGGGCGCGGGCCAGCTGGTGGCCGTGCGGACCGATGCCGAGGGTGATCGGCTGGTGCGGATCGACGCGGTCTCCGGTGAGGTGGCTCCGGTGCCGGCGCCGTTCGTGGAGCTCTCCATGCTGAGCGCGGCGGCGGGCGATGGCGTGCTGCTGGTGGCTGCGTCGGCCGAGCGCGAGGCGGCGGTGGTGCAGCTGCACGCCACGAACGCAGTGACGGTGGTCAAGGCCCCTGCGCCGGTGCTGGCGGACGCCGATGTGAGCGTCGCCCAGTCGCTGCGCTACCCGACTCGCGATGGCGGTTTCGCCCACGCCTTCTTCTACGCGCCCACCAGCACCCGCTACCAAGGGCTGCCCGGCACCCGCCCGCCCATGCTGGTCGTCGTCCACGGCGGACCGACAGCGCGGTCCTCCGCCGCGTTCAACATCGTGCGTCAGTACTGGACGACGCTCGGCTATGCGGTGCTCGACGTCAACCACCGTGGCAGCAGCGGCTACGGCCGGGCCTACCGCCAGCGTCTGCGAGGCGAGTGGGGCGAGCTCGACGTGAGCGACATCGCCGATGCCGTCGCGCAGGTGGTGCGCGACGAGCGCGTGGACCCTGAGAAGATCTGCATTCGCGGCGCGAGCGCAGGCGGTTACACGGTGCTCCGCGCCCTAACCGTTCATCCCGGGCGATTTCGGGCTGGCGCATCGTACTACGGTATCGGCAGCCTGATCACTCTGGCAGAGTTGACGCACAAGTTCGAGGCGCACTACGTAGACGTTCTGATTGGCGAGGCCTTCGATCCGGCGCGTGCGGCTGAGCCGACGAGCCGCTACCGAAGTCGCTCCCCGCTCTTCGAGATGGACCGCATCGAAAGCGCGCTGATTCTGTTCCAGGGCGACGAGGACAAAGTCGTACCGGTGGCCGTGGCACGTGAGGTGGTGGAGACCCTCGAGCGCAACCGTGTCGAGCACGAGTACGTGGAGTACAAGGCGGAAGGGCACGGCTTTCGTCGCGCCGAGACGCGAATCGACGCGCTCGAGCGGGAGACCGCTTTTTTCCGGCGCGCCCTAGGCCTCGACGCCGTCGGCGGATGAGCGGTGATTCCTCACTGGGTCGGGATCGGACCCTGGCCCTGGGCGGTGTGTTTCAGGCGGCAGTGCTGACGCAGCAGCTGGCGCGAGAGGGCGAGCCGGACGAGGCGGCGTTCGCCGCCAGCGTGCGCAGCATCCTGATCACCGATGCGGTGGACACGGCGTCGGTGTTCGGCGGCGACGCCGGCGTAGCGCTCGGGCTTCAGGCGTTGCGCTCGAAGCTCGCGCGCCGCGGCGACGCTCTCGACCTGGAGGTGGCGCGCTACGTCGTTGGCCTCGTCCACCTCGAGCGGGTGCTGCAGCGGACGCCGGCGGTTCAGCGTGCAGTAGCGCAGCGACTTGCCCGCTTGCACGAGAGCGGGGACGCCGAGCACTTGGGTGTGCGGCTGTGCGCTGCGCTGGCGGGCGTATACCGTGACACCATCAGCGAGCTTGCTCCCAAGATCATCGTGCACGGAGAGCAGAGTCATCTCTCCGACGCGGCGGTGGTCGATCGGGTGCGCACAGCGCTGTTGGCGGGGATTCGGGCGGCGCACCTGTGGGGGCAGCTTGGCGGGCGGCGCTGGCAGCTTATCCTGCAGCGTCGCGCCTACGTTGCCAGCGCCCGCGTGTTGCTCGAACGGCTGGGTGCGCGCGGCCACGATCCCGGCCGGCTCGAATAACCCATCTGGACCGGCTGGCGGTGTCGCTAACGACCCCGCGGGCGAATCGAGCGCTCGATGCGGGGCAGCCACATCCCCAGCGTGACGGCGCGGGCCACCATCAGCAGCATCAGCGACAGCCACAGGCCGTGATTGCCCCAGGCGGGCAGCAGCGTGTGGACGGCCAGCAGGTAGACGGCTACGGCGATGATCATGCCGTTGCGCATCTCGCGGGTATGAGTCGTGCCGACAAAAATGCCGTCGAGCTGGAAGCTCCACACTGAGATCAGCGGAGAGACGATAACCCACGGCAGCAGACCGTAGGCCATCGTGCGCACTTCCTCGATGCCGGTCAGCAGGTCGATGATCCAGTGGCCGATCAGCCCGTAGCCGATGACATACAGGGCGGCGACGGCCAGGGCCCAACGCGTCGCGACGCCGACCGCGGTGCGATAGGCGCGGCGATCTCCCGAGCCGTGTGCGCTGCCCGCCAGCGCCTCGGTGGCGTGGGCGAAACCGTCCAGTCCATAGGCGAGAAAATGTTGCAGATGCATGAGCACGGCATTGGCGGCGAGCACCACGGTGCCGAGGCGGGTGCCCTGAGCCGTGAAGTAGGCGAACGCGAAAATGAGACACAGCGTGCGCACGAAGATGTCGCGGTTGGCGCGCAACAGCGCCCGTATGCGTCGCGAATCGAGGATGTGATCGCGCTGCCAGCCGCCGGGCAGGGTTCGCAGGTTGCGGCGCAACAAGAGCAAGCCGCACGCCGCGGCCGCGTACTCGCCGATGAGGGTCGCCGCGGCGACGCCGCCCACTCCCCACCCGAAGCCCATCACGAACACCAGGTCGAGCACCACGTTGGTGCCGTTGAGCACGAGCTGCAGCACCAGCGCGGCGCGTGTGTTGTGCAGCCCGATCAGGGTTCCCAAGAGCACGTAGTGGGCGAGCGCCGCCGGCGCGCTCCAGATGCGCACGCGGTAGTAGTCGTCGCCCAGCGCCTCGAGCTCGGGGCTGCCTTCGAACGCCCACCAGGCGATCCGAGCCAGGGGCTGCTGGGCGATAATCAGCAAGGCGCCGAGCACAGCGGCAATCAGCAGCGCACGGGCGATGATGGCGCGCACCTCGACGCCGTCGCCGACACCATAGGCCTGGGCCACGAAGCCGGTCGTTCCCATGCGCAGAAAGCCGAAGCCCCAGAACAGAAAATTGAAGATCACCGCACCGAGCGCTACGGCGCCGATGTACAGCGGGTCGGGCAGGTGACCGACGACGGCGGTGTCGACGGCGCCGACCAGGGGAATCGAGAGATTCGACACGATGATCGGCGCCGCAAGGGACAACACCCGCCGATGCCACTCGCGTTGGTGCGCCGGGGCCGGTTGGCCGCGCTGGGTTTTCATTTGTGGCAGCGTATCGATACACTGCGCTGCCGTCGAGATGCGCTCGGCGGCCCTGAACGCGCAAGCGCTGCCGCCGTCCGAGCCCACCCCATGTCGAGGCACCCGTCATAGCGACACCCGTAGGACATAGTTTGATAGGCCTCGCCGTAGGCCACGTCGGCGCCGAGCGCAGCTGGTGGCGTTGCTGGCCCTGGTACGCCCTTGTGGTCGTCTGCGCGAACGCGGCGGATCTCGACTTCGTGCCGGGGCTGCTTGTCGGTGACCCCAACCGCTACCATCACCTCGCCACGCATTCGTTGACGGCGGCGATCGTCTTCGGTGCGCTCGTCGGGCTCGTGGCCATGCGCTTTCACAGCAGGCCGCTGCGCATCGGTGTGGTGGGGGCGTTGATCTACGCCTCGCACCTGCTCGGCGACTATCTTACCGTCGATCAGCGAGCTCCCTACGGTATTCCGCTTTTCTGGCCGTTTGCCGACGGCTCCTACATCGCACCCGTCACGCCGCTTAGCGCGGTGCAGCACGGGCTTCCCGGGGAAGGCAACGTTGCGGTGTTGACGCACATATTCTCCCCCCACAACGTCGCGACCATCGCGGTGGAGCTGGCGCTGCTGGTGCCCCTGCTTGCCGTCGTCGGCTGGCTGCGATGGCGGCGCCGCGCCGCCTGATGCGCCGCGAAGCGCTCACCCTGCGCGGCAGGGCTGGCAAAATCCTGCAGCAGCTGCTGCTCCCAAGCGTCCGGTGTGCCGCGCATTGGATTGCGTACCCGGGTTCCGACACGGGTTACGGGCGAGCCGCGCCCGGGCGCGATGCGGTTGGCGATGCGCGCGGCCGCCGGTCCGCCCTCGGAGAGCTGCGCGTTCAGCGTGCTGCCGACTCGGCCAGGAAGGCGCCGGTGGCGTCGCGTGCCGCCTGCTCGCGCTCCTCAAGGTCGGCGACCGGCGCACTGCCGGCGTGAATCACGCAGCCGGGCACCGCCGCTCGGATCAGCACGGTGCTTGGTATCCTCATTCGTGTTCCTCCGCTTCGGCGGACGTGCACCACGTCAACCGTTCGCGCGTCGCGCCGGGTTCATCGGGAGCACGACCGATAACCGAACGCTTGCCGTCCAGGGTCGATCGAGCGCAGCCCCTTCGCCGATCACATTCCGCCATGGCGGTTCATGCCGAGCCCGTCGGCGGAGTCGCGGTGGGCGTCGCGGCGGGTCCGAGCCGCAGTCCGGGCCGCAGCTTGCGAAAGGGCAGGGCGCGTGGGTCGGCGGTCACGGGTCCCGGGGCGGCGACGACGAGAATCGCCGTCGCCAGCGCCTGGAAGTCGGCGCGGAAGTGCACCGAGCTCTTGAGAGCGAGAATTCGCTGCGCGGCGGGCTCGATGCCGACGTGATGAAAGATCGACCGATCGGCCGTCTGCACGGGTTTGGACGCCACGACTACGCGCAGCAGACCCGTGCCAAGCACGGCCATCGGCCCGAGCTCCATGCGAGCACCTCTGTACATCGGCCCCGTTGCCGTGAACGTCCCCGAGGCAAGGCGCAGCACCTCCCAGCGGCGGTACAGCGGTCCCGGGCCGCCGGGCGTCACCTTCTCCCCGACACCCATCTCCAGCACGCTGCCCACGCCTGCGCTGTGGGCGGCGCGGGCTGCTTCGGCGTCGTTGATGACGCCGACGACCGCCTCCTCGACGCCGGCGCCGACCAGCGCCCGCAGCAGCCCCGTGGTGTCGCCGGCGCCGCCGCCGCCCGGATTGTCCTGGGTGTCCGCGAGGATGACCGGCCCCGAAGCGCTGCCAAGAAGATGCTCGGCCTCGGCAACGGCCTCCCCGGCCGTGTAGAGCCGGCCGTGAAAGTCGCCTTCCCGTTCAGCCACTGCGGCGAGCAGCTCATCGGCGGCGCACTCGGCGGCGCGCCGCGTGCGCCCGTAGACCATCACCGCGGGTCCCGTCTCGGCGATATCGGCCAGCGGAAAGCCGCAGGCAAACGAAGCGGCCATGACGTCGCCGCCGATCAGCCGCGCGAGGTGGGCGTAGAGCGATCGCGCCGGCTCGACCAGCGTGCAGCCCCAGTTGATCGGGATGAGAAAATCGGTCTTGCGCAAGGCCTTGTGCCAGCGTGTGCGGTGCCGCAGCATTGTCTCCAGGTGCCCCACCGCGCGTGCGCCGGTCGCCGCCATGTCGACGTGCGGATAGGTCCGGTAGGCATCGAGCGCGTCGGCGTAGTGCACCATGGCCGCGGTGACGTTGGCATGGAGATCGAGGCTGGCGACGACGGGCACGTCGGCCCCGACGATGCGCCGCACTCGTCTCAGGATCTCACCGTCGCCGTCCTCGAGGTGCGCGGCCACCATCGCCCCGTGGAGATCAAGGTAGATGCCGTCGACAGGCAGCGCCGCGGCCAGCGCCTGCTCGAGCGCGGCACTGATGCGCTCGAAGGCGTCCTCGGTGACGTGCGCCGAGGGTGTGGCGCCGCACCACAGCAGCGGCACCGGTTCGTGGCCTGCCGCGCGCAGCGCCTCGAGCGCGCCGCTAACGGGCAGATGCACGCCCGCGACGCGCGTCAGCAGCTCGGCGCCGCGGCACATGGCGGGCCACTCGTCGGCCCGCTCGAAGGCGGCGAAATCCGCCTGCAACGGTGCGAAGGTGTTGGTTTCGTGCTGCCAGCCGGCGACTGCGATCCGCGCCATGGCGAGCCTCCCGTGGAGTGATGATCTATTATGCCCGCCCTTCGCTGGACGCCGGTGGCGGTTTGGCGAAGACGGCCTGCGGCGGCGCTATAATTTCCATCGTGCGACTGTAGCGAGGAGTGCAACGTGGCGCATAAACCTTTCCAGCCGACCACCGACACCTCGGGGCCGTTCGTTCCAACCGAGCCCCGCGCCGAAGCGTACATCGAGGCGTTGCTTGCCCGGCACGACGAGCCCGCGCTGCTCGATATGGAGCGCGAGGCGCGGGCGCGGCGTTTTCCCATTGTCGGCCGCAACGTTGGCGCTTTCCTCGAGGTCATGGCGTTGTGCATCGGAGCACGCCGCGTGTTCGAGTTCGGCAGCGGATTCGGTTACTCGGCGTTCTGGTTCAGCCGGGCCGTCGGCGCCGGGGGCAACGTGACATGCACCGATGGCAGCGCCGACAACGCGCGCAGTGCGCTGGCCTACCTCGAGCGCGTCGGACGTGCCGATAGGGTGGCGTTTCACGTCGGCTGGGCGCAGCAGCTGTTCGCCAGCATCGGCGGCGGCGAGTCGTTCGACATCATCTACAACGACGTCGACAAGGACGGCTACCCGGAGGTGTGGCAGCTCGCGCGGGACCGAATCCGTCCCGGCGGCCTGTATATCGCCGACAACACGCTTTGGTCGGGGCGCGTGACACTCGACGAAGTGACCGAGGACGTTCGCCCGGGATTTACCGAGGGAATCAAGACCCACAACGCGATGGTGGCCGCCGACGAACGCTACGACTTCTTTCTCAACCCCATCCGTGACGGCGTTCTGGTTGCGCGCCGTCGGGGCTGATCGACTCGCGCCTGCGCCGGGAGCGCCCACACCAGACCCGTGGCGCTGCCGCGCCGCGGCCGACTCGATTGCCGTCCGACCCCCCCGCGACGCTGAGCTGGCTCGCTCGAGGTCTGATCTCATCAGCCGTGCCCGTCGGCCCGGCAACGTCGGTGTCGAGTCCGGCGCGCCGCCGCCGCCCGCGTACCCGCCATCGCGACCGTTGCGCTTTCACCAGGCACGGATTTCACGTTGACACGCTATATCTAGGGCGCTAAGCTCCCGCCAGCCGCAATATGTAGGGTCAGTCAGAACCTCAGGGGGGTGCATCGGCTGCCATGCCCGGAGCAGCGTTGAGGGAAGATCGGCGAGCTTTTCCTCGCGCGGGTGTCGCCGGCCAGATCTGGGTCCATCGTCCCAACTGTCGCCCGCAGCGGACGCTGCGCGCAGGCGGTGGCATCAATCTCGGCGTCCCGCACACGCTGGCGAACATCTCCTTCAACGGCGCGAAGTTTCAGGGCGCGGCGCCCTGCGGCAAGATCGGTGATCAGCTCGAGATCGCCCTCCCGGCGATCGGCAGAGAGAAAATTCTGGTCGTCGGCCACATCGTGCGCGTCGAGGAGGGACGCGCGGGCTGCGGTGTTGCGGTGGAATTCGACCACATGTCGCAGCTCGATCAGCTGCGGCTCTCACGCGTCATGGGCGTGCTGCTGAGCCGTCCCCCGCGCTAGCCGCGTCGAGGGCGCGGCGAGCTGGCGCCCTGCGGCCCGCTGCCGAGACGCCCGGCTGCCATCAGTCGACGTACCAGCTGGACCAGAGCGTCGACGTCCTCGTCCGGTGTGTCGAATGAGGTTACTAGACGAATCGTCGTGGACGCGGCTGCGCCCCACCGGTAAAAACCCACCCCCTCGCGCTCGAGCTGCTCTATCACCGGCGCAGGCAGCACGGCAAAGACCTCGTTGGCCTCGACCGGGTGCGCGAGCCGGACACCGTCTACCGCGATCAGACCGTCAGCCAGCCGGCGCGCCGCGTCGTTGGCGTGAGCGGCATTTCGCAGCCAAAGGTCGTCGTGCAGATACGCGTCGAGCTGGGCGGCGAGATAGCGCATCTTCGAGACGGTGTGGCCACCGCGCTTGCGCAGAAAGCCGAGCCGTTCGGCGAGCGCTTGGTGAAAGACGATGATCGCCTCGGCGCCCATCGCACCGTTCTTGGTTGCGCCGAAGCAGAGCACGTCGACGCCGCGCCGCCAGGTAAGCTCGGCAGGGCTGCGGCGCAGCCGCGCACAGGCGTTGGCGAAACGCGCCCCGTCCATATGCAGCCGCAGCCGCTGGGCGCGTGCCACCTCCGCCAGCGCTTCGATCTCGGCGAGCGCATACACCGTGCCACATTCGGTCGCCTGCGAGATGCTCAAGGCGGCGGGCTGCACCTGGAGCACGACAGCGCGCGCGAACTCTGCGATACGGCGCCCGAGCTGGTCGGGCTCGCATTTGCCGTGGGCGCCTGCTACGGGCACCAATTTCGCGCCGCCGGTGTAGAACTCCGGCGCGCCGCAGGCGTGGATGTGGAGGTCGGCCTCGGCGTGGCAGAAAACGGCACCGTAGGGTGGCGACAGTGCGGCCAGTGCAAGACCATTGGCCGCCGTGCCGGTGACGACGGGAAACACCGTCACGTCGGTTTCGAATAGTTCCGAAAAGCGTGCGTGCAGGCGCTCGCTGACGGCGTCGGCGCCGTAGGATTTCGCGGCGCCGCTGTTGACGCGATGCAGCGCCTCGAGAATCTCTGCCGCCACGCCGCTCGCGTTGTCACTCCAGAATTGCATCGAACACCTCCGCGCGAATCCTAGCACAGCGTCCGGCGCCGCATTTGCCCTGCGACGCGAGCCGCGCCGGCGCACGGTGCTAAACTCGCGGGCTGTCGACGAACGCAGCCCTCGCACCAGGCCGCAGGCTGCTCGGTGCCGGTCCCCGCCGCCGTCGCCCGGCCGCCCGCCGTCGTGCTGATCGAGATCATGGAGCTTACGCTGTACTGGTTCATGCTGCCGACGTGCGTCGCGATCGCGACGGCGGCAATGCTCAGCGGCATCGGTGGCGCGGCACTGCTCGTGCCCATCGTGTTCATCGTTTTCCCCGCGCTCGGTCCGGAATACCCGCTCTCCAATGCCGCGGCGGTGATCGGGGTGGCGCTGTTCACGCAGTTCTTTGGTTTTATGTCCGGCCTGCTCGGCTACCTGCGGCGCCGTTTGATCGATTTCGGCACCGCGCTCTCGTTCATTGCCGTGGCTGCGCCGACAGCGGTGATAGGCGCCCTCGCCACGCAGCGCATGCAGACGAGCTGGCTGACGGGGGGGTATGCGCTGCTCATGTTGATCTTGGGAGTGCTGCTGATCCGGCGTCGCGAGCCCCCGCAACGGCATCACGCCAGGTCGACCCCGGCCGACGACGACCGGCCCGCGCGTACGCTCGTGGGTCGCGACGGCGTCACCTATACCTACCCGGTGCCGCGCCAGGGGCGCGGTGCGCTGCTGACGGCCCTGGGGGCGCTTCTGACCGGCATGCTGTCTGTCGGCATCGGTGAGGTGGTCGTGCCGCAGCTCACGCACTGGAACCGGGTGCCGGTGCCGGTGGCTGCGGCGACGTCAGTGTTCGTGGTCTTCGTCGTGGTTGCCGCGGCATCGCTCACGCAGATCTCCGCCGTGGTGGCAGCGGGGGGTATCGACGCCGTACCCTGGAATCTGGTCATGTACACCGTGCCCGGTGTCATCATCGGCGGGCAGATCGGCCCGCGGCTGCATGGCTATCTCCCGCAGAGCACCATGGTCCGCGGCATCGGCATGCTGTTCGTGGTGATTGCCGCCGCCATGGCCGTGGTGACGCTCACCGCCGCCGGCTAGCTCGCCGCTGCTTCGCGGCCTCACTCACGGCGAGCGTGTCCCGCCGCGGGGTGCCGGGCCGCTCGCGGCGCCGGGCGCTGCGCGCTATGCCGGTGGAGCGTCCGACCCCTGACGGCGACTGCGCTCGAGCCAATCGGAGAGCGGCTGCAGCAGATCCATGGGCAGCGGAAAAACGATCGTCGAGCTGCCTTCGCCGGCAATCTCGGTCAGCGTCTGCAGATAGCGCAGCTGCAGCGATTGGGACTGCTGGGCCAGAATGGCGGCCGCCTGACTGAGTTTCTCCGATGCCTGCAGCTCCCCCTCGGCGTGAATGACCTTGGCGCGGCGTTCGCGTTCGGCCTCTGCCTGCCGCGCGATGGCGCGAATCATGCTCTCGTCGAGATCGACGTGCTTGATCTCCACGTTTGACACCTTGATACCCCAGGCGTCGGTGTGCTGATCGAGGATGCTGGCAATGTCCTGATTGAGCTTGTCCCGCTCCGAGAGCATCTCGTCGAGCTCGTGCTGGCCGAGCACAGAGCGCAGCGTGGTCTGGGCGAGCTGACTCGTAGCAGCCAGGTAGTCCTCCACTTGAATTATGGCTTTCTCGGCGTCGATGACGCGGAAATAGACGACAGCGTTGACCTTGACCGAGACGTTGTCGCGCGAGATGACGTCCTGGGTCGGCACGTCCATGACGATCGTGCGCAGATCGACCCGCACCATCTGCTGTATGCCCGGTATGAGAATGATCAGGCCGGGTCCCTTGACCTTCCAGAAGCGCCCCAGCATGAAGACCACGCCGCGCTGATACTCGCGCAATACCTTGATCGCCGACGCCAGGACGGCAACGACCCCGAACAGCAGAATGCCCCACCACATAACCGTCATTGCTCCACCTCCTGCGACGAGGGTTCGACGGTGAGCGTCAGCCCGTCCACCGCCGTCACCCGCACCTTCTGACCCCGTTTCAAGGGGACCTTCGTGAGCGCCTGCCAGTCCTCGCCGTGCACGTGTACTCGGCCACGCCCTGCGAACGCGCTCAACGCCTCGCCCGACATGCCGACCAGCTGCTCGCGGCCGCTCACCACCGGCCGCCGTCGCGCCTTCACCGCGAGGGTGAGCACGCCTACGAAGAGCAGTCCGTTGAGAATGCCGAACGAGATGATGACGGGCAACGAGACGCCGTAGCCCTCGACCTCGGTATCGATCAGAATCACCGACCCGATGATGAAGGCGATCACGCCGCCGATACCGAGCGCGCCGAAGCTGGGAATGAATGCCTCGGCGACCATGAACGCGACGCCCACCAGGATCAGGGCGAGACCGGCGAAGCTCACCGGCAGCACCTGGGCCGCGTAGAGCGCCAGCAGCAGACAGATGGCGCCGAGCACCCCGGGTAACACGAAGCCGGGATTGAGCAGCTCGTAGAGCAGCCCGAACATTCCCAGCGTCATCAGAATAGGCAGGATGTTCGGGTCGGTGATCACCGAGAGCAGGCGGCTGCGCCAGTCCGGTTCTATGGTGACGACGCGGGCCGCCCGCGTGTCCAGGGTGCGCGCCGTGCCCAGCACGTTGACGCTGCGGCCGTGGAGCTGCTGCAGCAGATCGCCGATGTCGCTGGCGATGAGGTCGATGACGCCGTTGTCGAGCGCTTCGGCCGCGGGCAGGCTGGCCGCCTCGCGCACCGCGCGTTCGGCCCACTCGGCGTTGCGGCCGCGCATCTGCGCCAGGCCGCGGATATAGGCGGCGGCGTCGTTGACCATCTTGCGCTCCATCGACGTGCCGCCCGGGGCGGGCTGGGCATCGCCCTCCTTGTCGGGTTGCTCGCCGTTACCCGGCCCGGGAAGGGTGGGCGGACGCGGCGCCTCGGGTGCGGTCCCGATCTGCACCGGGGTCGCGGCGCCGAGGGTGGTCGCCGGGGCCATGGCCGCCACGTGGCTCGCATAGAGAATGTAGGTGCCGGCGCTGGCGGCGCGCGAGCCGCTGGGGGCGACAAAGCCCGCCACGGGGACGGGCGATGCGATGATCTCCTGAATGATCTCGCGCATGGCCGAATCGAGGCCGCCGGGCGTGTCCATGCGCAGCACCACCAATTCCGCGCCGGCTTCCCTGGCCTTCAGCAGCCCGCGCCGGAAATAATCGCTGGTGGCGGGACCTATCGGGCCGTCGATGGCGAGCACGTACACCGCCTTGCCGCCGGCGGCTTGGCCCAGCAACAGCGCCGGACAGCAGAGCAGCAACAGACTGAGCACAAGGCGGACGCGGGACACGGCTCGGAACTCGATGGCCTACGTGCTGGGGAGAGTACTCCAATCGGCGATGGCGTTGCCATAGCGGGCGCGGGGCGGGCTCGGGCGTCGAGCGCCGGCCGTGAGACCCCCGCTCAGCGGTGGGCGCAGCCAAGGCGTGGCCGCGCGGTCTCGCCCGCGCCCGTGGTTTGATTCCCCCGCGCCCGAGCGCGGATAATGGGGCGATAGCCGCGCAGCTATCCTACCTGGATCACCACAGAGGGGAGAGAACATGTCGAGCAGAAAAGGCTTTGATCGCCGCGCCTTCCTGGGTCACTCGCTCGCCGGGCTCGGCGTCGCCGCGTTGGGCCTCGGTGTGTCGCGCGAGACGGCGGCGGAGACGTTCCCATCACGCAATATCAGCGTCATCGTGCCGACCCGTGAAGGCGGTGGGGCCGACCGCAATCTGCGCGCTTTCACCGAGGTCTGGAAGAAGTATCTCAACACCAGTTTCGAGCCCGGTTTTTATCCCGGCGCCTCGGGACGAGTCGGCTACGAGTTCTACATGGGCAAGAGCGAGCCCGACTGCTACAGCCTGCTGTTCGGTAACATGGGTCCGGAGCTGCTCAACTGGGTGGTGCAGCCGCCGACGTTCGATCTCGCCGACTACTTCTATTTCGCCCGCGTGGACACTGATCCCGGCGTCGTATTCGTGGGCGCCAAAAGCCCGTTTCAGAGCATCGACGACATCGTTGCCGAAGGCAAGAAGCGCACGCTCAATGTCGGCACGAGCCGCCTCGCCCACCCGGCGTCGATAGGCATTCTCGCCCTCGGCGAGCACACCGGGGCGCGCTTCAACCTGATCCCCCTCTCGGGCGGCAAGAATACGGTGGCCGGCGTCGTGACCGGCGAGATGGATCTGAGCGTGTTGACGTCCGGCACGGTGGCGGCCGCCGGCGATGCGGTCCGCACGCTGCTCGTGTTCAACGACAAAAATGTGCTCGGAGAGCGTCTCGACAACGCGCCGACCATGAATGATCATTTCGGCACCACGCTCCCGCCGATGCTCTCGGCCCGCGCGTTCGCGATCCACACCGCGGCCGCCGAGAAGTACCCCGACCGCTTCGAGATCCTCAACGACACCGTCAAGCAGGTGTTCGCGGACCCCGACTACAAGGAGGCCGTCATCAAGGCCAAGGGCAACTGGGAATACATCAACTACGGCGATGCGGCGGCCTGCCGCCAGTACGCAAGCGACATCGCCGAGATCGGAGAACGCTACAAGAGCTTCCTGACCGGGAAGACTTGAGTGTGGCGAGGGGTCTCGACGCTTAGTTACGCCCCCGTGGCGCCGTAGCGAACGGTCAACGGACGGGCGCGCGGGCGTCGCAGAGCAGGAGCTGGCTGGAACCACGGGCCGCATCGCGGCCCGTGGCCTCGTACTGGGACGCCCATTGCCGAGATGTCGGACGCAAATCCCGATCGAGCGCAGTCGAAGAAATCGGTTGGCGGGCAGCTGATCATCCCCGCCTTCGCATTGCTGTTCACGCTCTACTATTTCTACACGATCATCGATGCGCCTTGGACGGCGCAGGTCAGCGCCTTTTTTATCGGCTCGGTGCTGATCGTGCTGGTGCTGATCTTTGCAGCGCGGGCGCTGCGGTCCGTGCGCCGCGCGCAGGCCGACTGGGGTGTCGGCGATCTGCTCGCGCCCCGATCGATTCTGCCCAAACGTCTCGGACTGCTCGCGCTGACGGTCGGCTACATCATCCTGCTCGAATGGGGAGGGTTCACCATCACCACATTCGTCTACCTGGCCTGCGCCATGGTGCTGCTGGGGGGCACACGCGTCACGCGGCCCGCCATCATACTGGCGGCGGCGTTTTCGATCGGCGGCTATCTGTTGTTCGTGGCGGCCTTCAAGACCCGTTTTCCTGCAGGACCGTTCGAACGAATGATGGGGGTTCTGTTTTAGGGAATGGACGCTCAGTGGGCCATATTCCCGCAGCTGTTCGCTCATACGCTTGGGTACTGGTGGGTCATGGTGCCGGCAATTGCGCTGGGCCTGATCGTGGGGGCGATCCCGGGCTTCAGCGCCGCCAACACCATCATCGTGCTGTTGCCACTGACCCTGGTGATGGATATCGAGATCGGCCTCGTGTTCATGGTGGCGCTGTACTGTTCGGCCCGCCTCGGCGCCGGTATCCCGGCTATCCTCGTGAACATTCCGGGCACCGCCGGCGCGGCGGCCACACCGCTCGATGGTTACCCCATGACCAAGGCCGGCCGGGGTCCCCAGGCGCTGAGCATCTCCTTCGTCTCGTCCACCGTTGGCGGGCTGTTCACGACCGTGCTGGCACTGGTGGCGATGCCGTGGCTCGGCTTGGTGGCGCTGTATCTGCACAGCGTGGAGATGATCGTGGTGATGCTATTCGGCATTTCCTTGATCGCCACCATCGCTGCGCGCGACACCCTCAAAGGGCTGATCGCGGGTTTCCTCGGCCTGATGATCGGCTCCATCGGTACCGACCATGTCTACGCCACTCCGCGAGGGACGTTCGGCATCCTCGAGCTCTATGACGGCGTGCCGCTCATTCCCGCTCTGGTCGGTCTGTTCGCGGTGTCCGAGGCTTTTCTGTTCATCGAAGGCGAGTCAATCCTCTCCGAGAAAGGCCAGCAGCTCATGCGCAGGGCGAGCTGGGCGCAGTCGCTCGAGGGCGTTCGCATCGCGTTCGGTAAGTGGTGGCACATCGCCTGGACGAGCATCATCGGGCTGGTCATCGGTGTGGTGCCCGGGGCGGGCGCGAGCATCGCGTCATTCGTGGCCTACCAGCAGTCGCGCTTCTTCTCCAAGACGCCGGAACGCTACGGCACGGGCCACGTCGAGGGGCTCGTCGCGCCCGAGTCCGCCAACAACGGGGTCACCTCCGGCACGCTGATACCGCTGCTGGTGCTCGGTATTCCCGGTGGCGCCACGGCCGCGATCATGCTCGTCGTCATGCAGTATCACGGCGTGGCCTTCGGCCCGAGCCTGTTCATCGAGCGGCCCGAGATCGCCTACGGCATGTTCACCGCGATGACGCTGACCTACGCGTTCATGCTGCTGCTGATTCTGCCGCTGGCGCGCTACATGTCGCGCATCACCATGGTGTCCACCGTCTACATGTCGCCGATGATAATCGCCTTCACCCTGGTCGGCTCGTTCGTGCCGCGGGAGTACATGTTCGACATGTGGTTGGGGCTGGTGTTCGGGATCATCGGCTACGTAGCGCGGAAGACCGGCTATCACGTCGCCGCCATTCTCATCGGCGTCGTGCTGGGACCGTTTCTCGAGCAGTACTTCCTGCGCGCGCTGAAGATGGCCGATGGCAATCCCATGGTGCTGTTCTCCTCCCGTCTCGGCAACGTGCTGTGGATCTTTCTCTTTGTCAGCATCGCCTTGCCGTATTTCATGGACTGGCGGCGCGGCCGCAAGGCCGCGGGAGGATCCGGCACGGCGTGAGCACGCTACTGCTTCAGGCGTCCGTGAGCAAGGCCTGCGAGCACATCGGTTCGGCGCGGGATGGCTCGAGCAGAGCGCGGCTCGCAGCGGTCGTGTCGCGCCGTCGGCCGGACCCTCGCGGCGAGCGCTCTGCGGGGGCGTTTCGCTGTCGCGGCAACCGGGGTATTGAATCGCGAATCTGCAACTCGGCGTGCATCGCCGCACGCGGTGAGGACTGATCGATGAGCAAGCAAAGCCAAGTACCGCTGGCGCGCCACCTGCGCCGCGTGGGACATCTTCAGCTTCCCGGCGGCGGGCAGATCGTCGTCGACGGGCGCTATGCATACGTCGGGCACATGAAGCCGCCGCACGGCACTTCCATTGTCGACATCGCCGATCCGACCCGCCCGCGCGTGGTCTCGCAGATCATGCTCGACAACGACGCATCGCACACGCACAAGGTGCGGGTGGTGGGTGATCTGCTCTTCACCAACGTCGAGCAGAACAACCGCCACTTTCTGCGCAAGGGAGATCAGCTGCCCGCGCTGCGGGCGCGACTCGCAGAGACCCACGGCCGGGCTGCGACGGATGCGGAGCTTGCCGCCGAGCTCGGCGTCGAAGCGGGCGATATCCCGACTCTCGACGCGGCGCGCGAGAAGGGCTACGCCGACGGCGGATTCCGCATGTACGACATCAGCGACCGCGCCATGCCGAAGCTCGTTCACCACGAGAAGACATACGGCTTCGGGGTGCATCGCTTCGACGTCGACGAGCGCTACGCGTACATGTCGACGGAGATGCAGGGCTACATCGGCAACATTCTGGTGATCTACGACATCGCCGATCCGTCCCGTCCGGCCGAGGTCGCGCGTTGGTGGCTGCCGGGGCAGCACCTGGCGGGCGGTGAGACGCCGACCTGGAAGGGCTATCGCAACCGTCTTCATCACGCGATGAGGGTCGGTGACGAGCTCTGGGCAGCCGTCTGGCATGCCGGATTCCGCGTGATCGACGTCTCGGATATTGCGCATCCGGTGACCGTCGCTGAGCACGACTATCATCCGCCATTTCCGGAACCTACCCACACGGTGATGCCGTTGGCAGACCCTGTCGGCGGTCGTCGCATCGCGGTCGCCGTCGACGAAGAGCACGAGCACCACCGCGGGCGACTGCACGGCTTCATGTGGGTGTTCGATGTCAGCGACTACAGCCGCATTCAGGCATTGTCGGCGTTCGACGTGAGCGAGCTCGATTCGCCGTGGAGCCGGGCGCCGGGGCGCTTCGGGGCCCACCAGTACCGCGAGAGACTCGATGGCACGCTGGTTTTCGTCACCTGGTTCAGCGGCGGTCTGCGCGTTGTCGACGTCGCCGACCCGTTTCGGCCCGAGGAGATCGCCCACTTCATCCCCGAGCCGATCGCCGGCTTCCCAAGCCCGCAGAGCAACGATGTCGACGTCGATGCCCGGGGGCTGATCTGTCTGATCGACCGCAACGCGGGTCTCGACATTCTCGAGCTGCAGCGTTGACGGGCGTGCCTCGGGGCGCCGGCCGCCGCGGCGCTCGGCAGAATCAACCACGGAGTCGCTAGCCATGGAGTATGTCATTCCACCACCGCCCGTTGCATCGCTTGCCGTGCGCGGCACCGACGCGCGTTTTCCGGTGCGGCGCATCTACTGTGTCGGCCGCAACTATGCCGAGCACGCCCGTGAGATGGGGCACGATCCCGACCGCGAACCGCCATTCTTCTTCCAGAAACCGGCCGACGTACTGCTCGAGAGCGGAGGCGATTTTCCCTATCCGCCCAAGTCGCATGACGTTCACTTCGAGATCGAGCTCGTCGCCGCGCTGGGCAAGGGCGGCAGCGACATCCCGGTGGCGGCCGCGCTCGATCATGTCTACGGGTATGCGGTGGGCATCGACATGACGCGCCGTGATTTACAGGCGCAGGCGAAGAAGATGGGGCGGCCGTGGGAGGTCGGCAAGGCGTTCGAGAGTTCCGCGCCGTGCACGGCAGTGGTGCCGGCAGCGGACATCGGTCATCCCACGAGCGGAGCGATCTGGCTGAAAGTGAACGACGAGACGCGCCAGCAGGGCGATCTCGCTCAGCTGATCTGGAGCGTCGCCGAGTCGATCTCCTGCCTGTCGGAGCTCTTCACGCTGGCCCCTGGCGATCTGCTGTTCACCGGCACGCCGGCAGGCGTGGGCGCGATCGGGCGCGGCGATGTCATCACCGGTGGTGTCGAGGGCGTCGCCGAGATAGCGCTGCGGGTGGTCTGACGAGCCGGCCGCCGACGCCGCGGCCCGCTCGCTCCAGTCCCGGCCTGCCGCAGTGACGCGCGCTGCGCCGGCGCGCCGGACGCTATGCGCTGCGCTCGGGCTGTGGCACCAGGTGTACGGTGCGCTGCGGAAACGGAATCGAGCATCCCTCCTGCTCGAGGCGCTGCTTGGCCCGTTTGTTGAGATCGAACAGCAATCCCCAATAGTCCTCGCGCTTGGTCCAACAGCGCACGTTGAGCTCGACGGCATTGTCGCCCAGCGTCATCACCATCACCTCGTGGGCCGGCTCGGGCAGCACTCGCGGGTCTGCGGCAAGCAGGTCGCTCAGCGCGGCCATGGCCCGGTCGAGGTCGTCGTCGTAGCTGATGCCGACCACGACGTCGATGCGCCGCGTCGGCAGGCGCGAGTAGTTCTTGATGGCCGCGGCGGTCAGCTGGGAATTGGGCACCGCCACGAACACCCCGTCGAACGTCGCCAGCTCCGTCGCGAACAGCCCGATCTCGGTCACCGTTCCCGAGACACCGCCTGCGTCGATGAACTCGCCGACTCTGAGCGGTCGAAGAAACAGCAGCAGCACCCCTGCTGCGACGTTCGACAGGGCGCCCTGCAGCGCCAGGCCGATGGCCAGACCCGCCGTGCCGAGCACGGCGATGATGCTCGTCGTCTGCACGCCGAACTGGGCGAGCACGGCGACGAAGACCAGCACGAGGATGGTGTAGCGCACCACACTGGCCACGATCGGCTGCAGGGTGACATCGACCCGTTGGCTGCGCTTCAGAGCGCCCCGCAGACGGCGCTCGGCCCAACCGGCGAACGCCCAGCCGACGATCAGCAGCACGATGGCGCCGACGACGCCGAGCGCGTAGCCGGTCGCCAGCTGCCACAGCTGATCCACGATGCCCATCATTTCTATGTCCATCGAAGCTCTCCCTTTGAGGTGCAATGAATGAGTTGCCGTGCGGCTGCCGGGCGACGGACCGACGGAGCGGCGTCACAAGGCCACGCTCGCAGTCCAAGCGACTCGGTGTCGTGCCCCTTCATCTGTGCCGCAGCGGGAATGATCGCCATGCATATCTGCCGGGTCAGACGCCATGCGTCGCGTCGAGCGGCAACGACGTTCGGCATGGCGCGCCCACACCCCCCCAACTTAGGCTGTCGAGCGTGCTACGGGGTTGGCGCTGCGCCGCGCTGCTGGGCTGCGCCCATCGGCGTTGGCCCTGTGGGAGGGGAATTCTAGTGGGAGGCCGGTGCGGCGACCAAACGCAACCTCAACCGGGTGCACGCGCTCCGCGGTCAGGCGCGGTGATCGGCGAGCGCCGTAACGCCTGTGCTATAGTCGCCGGCCCGCATGTGCCCGAGGTCGAGCCGCTCGCCGAGCCAGCAACCGCGGGTGTACCTGAGCGGCGGCGGGCAACGACGCCCGGGCGAAAAGCGGAGCGCGTGAGGGCGGGGTCAGAGCCCGTAGGCTGCGGAGATCGCCCACCCTCCATCTGTGTTGTGGGCCGGGTCGGCGGGAGTCGCTCGGCGACGGGTCCGCGGCCCTATTGATGCGCGAACGACGGCGAGTCATCTGCGCCGAAGTATCTCACTGCATGCTGCGACTTTACGATTTCTGGGAGTCGGGCAACGCCTACAAGGTCCGGCTACTGCTGGCGCAGCTTGGTGTGCCGTTCGAGCGGGTGCAGCTCGACATCGTGAGCGGCGAGACGCGCACGCCGCAGTATCGGGCGTTGAACCCCAATCAGCGTGTGCCCCTCGTCGAGTGGCCGGACGGGCGTCGCCTTGCCGAGTCCGACGCCATCCTGTTTCACCTCGCGGAGGGAACGCCATTGCTGCCCGACGACAGCTGGGAGCGGGCCCAGGTGCTGCAGTGGCTGTTCTTCGAGCAGTACAGTCACGAGCCCTACATCGCCGTAGTACGCTTCTGGCATTTCACCGGCGCCGTCGATCAGCACCGCGGTGAGCTGGCCGAAAAGATGGCACGCGGTTACGAGGCCCTCGAGATCATGGAGGCGCATCTCGCACAACGACCGTTCTTTGTCGCCGGCGGCTACTCCATCGCCGACATCGCGCTCTACGCGTATACCCACGTCGCTCACGAGGGCGGCTTCGACCTCCGGCGCTTCCCGGCCGTCAACGCCTGGCTCGAACGTGTTCGCAGCCAGCCGGGGCACGTGACGATCACGGCGGAGGTGGGTGCAGCGGTGTCGTGGTCGCCGCGGGCGTGAGACGCGTACTCGTCACCGGCGCGCTGGGCCAGATCGGCACAGAGCTCACGCGGGAGCTTCGACGTCGGCTCGGTGAGCGCAACGTCGTCGCCTCGAGCCGCCGCACCGTGCCGGCGGGCTCGGAACGCGAGGCCGGACCGTTCGTGGTTCTGGACGTGACGGAACGCGAGGTCCTCGAGCAGACCGTGCGCGAGAACCGGATCGACACCATCTACCATCTCGCGGCGATCCTCTCGGCGGTTGCCGAAGGCGATCCCGAGCGGGCGTGGCATGTCAATGTCGACGGTCTGGGCAACGTCCTCGAGACGGCGCGCCGCTGTGGGGTCGAGCAGGTCTTCTGGCCCAGCTCCATCGCCGCGTTCGGGCCGGGCAGCCCGCTCGAGCACACGCCGCAGGACACCGTCATGCGACCGTCGACGATCTACGGCGTCAGCAAGGTCACGGGCGAGCTGCTGTGCGATTACTACCACCGCCGCTACGGACTCGACGTACGCGGGGTGCGCTACCCCGGGGTGATATCGAGCGGCGCGCCGCCGGGCGGTGGAACCACGGACTACGCCGTGGAGATGTTCCAGGCGGCCGTCGCCGGCCGGCCCTACACCAGCTTCGTCTCGGCCGCGACGGTGCTGCCGATGATCTACATGCCGGACTGCATCAAGGCGGCGCTCGATCTCATGGAGGCGGATCTGGCGCAGCTCACGCACCACAACGCCTTCAACCTCGCGGCCATGAGCTTCTCCGCCGCCGAGCTCGCCGCGGCGATTCGCGCACACGCGCCGGATTTCCACTGTGATTACGATCCGGACTACCGCCAAGCCATTGCCGACTCGTGGCCGCGCAGCATCGACGACGCGGCGGCGCGTCGCGAGTGGGGCTGGTCGCCCGCGTATGATCTGCCGGCGATGACCCGGGACATGCTCGCGCGACTCGGTGCCGCGCGACGCACCTCGTGAGCATGGCCGCCCGCCGAGGGCCGACGGGGGCGGCGCGAGAAGACCTTTTTCAAGACGGGGCCGCGCCGTTTCGCCAGACGATCTCGGCCGGCGCCTGCGGCGCCGACCAGCGTGGAGAGCACTGCAATGACCGTTCGTAATGGCCGCGAATTTCTCAGCATACCGGGCCCCACCACGGTGCCCGACGAGGTCCTTGGCGCCATGCACCGCCCGGCGATCGACATTTATTCCGGGGCGCTCCTGGACATTACCGCGAGCTGCATGGACGATCTGCCGCGGGTATTTCGTACGCGGGGACGCACCTACATCTACGTCGCCAATGGCCACGGCGCCTGGGAGGCGGCGCTGGTCAACGTCCTGTCGCGGGGCGCCAAGATACTGGTGCTGGAGAGCGGCATGTTCGCCGTTGCCTGGGGCGAGATGGCCGCCGCGCTCGGTGTCGAGGTCGAGACGCTGCCGGGTGACTGGCGCCGCGCGGTCGACCCGGCGGCGCTGGAGGCGCGGCTGCGGGCGGACCGGGCGGGCGAGCTCAAGGCGATCCTCGTCGTTCAGGTCGATACCGCGAGCGGCGTTGTCAACGACGTAGCGGCAATCCGCCGGGCTATCGATGCTGCCGGCCACGGCGCCTTGCTGATGGTCGACGCCATTGCATCATTGGCCACGATGCCCTTCGAGATGGACGAATGGGGGGTCGATGTCGCCGTCGCCGGGTCGCAGAAGGGTCTGATGATGCCGCCGGGGCTGGGCTTCGTGGCCGCCGGTGAGAGGGCGATGACGGCACACCGGGGAGCCGATCTCCGCACCCGGTACTGGGACTGGAGTCAGCGCGAGGGCCGCGAGCACTACATGAAGTTCTGCGGCACTGCGCCCGAGCATCTGCTGTTCGGTCTGCGCAAGGCACTGGACCTGCTGTTCGACGAAGGTCTCGACAACGTCTTCGAAAGGCACCGCCTGCTGGCCGAAGCCGTGCGGCAAGCGGTCGCCGTCTGGTCCACCGGCGGCGTGCTCGACTTCAACGTGGTCGAGCCCGGCGAGCGGGCCGATTCTGTGACCGCCGTGGTCACGAAAGACGGCTGCGACCCCCGTAATCTGCGCGACTACTGCGACCGCCGCTGCGGCGTCGTGCTGGGGATCGGCATCGGCGCCCTGCGCGGCCGCGCATTTCGCATCGCCCACATGGGACACGTGAACGCGCCGACGGTGCTGGGCACGCTGAGCGCCGTGGAGGTCGGGCTGGTCGCGCTCGGCATCGAACACGGCAAAGGGGGCGTGCAGGCCGCCATCGATTGGCTCGGTCGGTCGGTACCGCCGTAGGGCGGCGCTGTCCGAATCGGTCTGCGCTCGCCACCCTCCGCTCGACGGCGGGCGCCCGTTCTGCTGGTGTGACGCGCAGACGGCGACCTGCATCGGTTCGCGCGCGGCGCTTGGCCGCGCATCGCCGGGAGGCGCTGCCGCAACCATGCCCACGCGGGGCCGGCCGCGAAACGAACGGCGCGGCGAACTCGCTCGCCCGCTTGCTAGGGCGTGCGCGACGCGCGCCGCACCGTTCGCGGAAAAGGCGCAGCGAGACAGCTGCGCGCAGCATGATAGTCACCGTCGAGCAGTGCGTCCGCATCCCGGCCTGCGTCAGCCAACAGCCCGCTGACGTACGCGGTGAGACGCTCGAGCGATTCGCTCTCGCGCCACGCCTCGCGGCTGACGCCCGCGAGGCGCAGTCCCTGGGCCGGCGGCATGGGTGGCACGGCCTGCTGCGCGGGCGGGCGGTGCCACATCGACAGGCGATAGTAGATGCGTTCGGCACAGTGTCGAACGGAGCTCAACAGCACCTCCCCCGTGCCGTGGAGAAAGCCGGGCGGATACGTCGTGGCGCTGCCGTGACACGCCCCGCAATAGCGACGCATGGTGCGGAGCGAGCCGCGGTGCTCGAGGGCTACGGCAAGGCTCGTGTCGTCGACGGCCTGTGCCGCGAGGTCGAGCTGCGCCGGCGGCAGCGGCCGCGACGCGCAGCAGCTCGCGGCAACGGGCACGCCCGCCTCGCCGAGCAGCCAGCGCGACAGGCGGGCCCCGTCGAAACGCTCGGCGAGCAGCGGCGACGATGCGGTCGCTTGAGCAGCCAGCCGCTGCAGGGTGGTGGACACCGGCTGGAAGTCGCCGGCCAGCGACAGCGTCGCTTTGGCGGGAAAGCGCGGGGCGCCCGCCGTCGCCTCGTCGTCCCACTGCACGGTGAGGCCGGCAAGCGAGTTGCCGTCCGGTGCCCGCACGCCGATGCTGGCCTCGCCGCCGGGCTGCAGCACGAGCCGGGCCGGCCCGGCGCCGTCGTCCAAGCGACCCGCCAGGTCGAGGCGCGCAAAGCTGCCGTCGGCGACCGCCAGCCACGCCGCCTGCCCCGCGGCGCTGCCGTCGAGCGCCACCCGCACGTCGGCGCGCAGGTGGAATCCGGCTGTGTCGGCGCCGTTCGTCGCACACTCGATCTGGAGCAGCCGGGGGCGCCCCGCCAATCCGCGGCGCAGCACGCTGCATGAAGAGACCAAGGCCCGTTGCGGTGCCGCTCTGGCGTGGCTGCGCAGGTGAGCGTCGAGCACGCGCATGTCCCGCTCGGACAGCTCCCCGGCGAGTCCGCGAACCATCCGCTCGAGATCGCGCGCGGAGGAGCCGAGCCAGCGGGCGAGGGGCGGCCGCGGCTGCAGGGGATCGAGCGCGGCGGGCACGCTCGAGGGCCAGGGCGACATCAGCGGAGAGCGGTTGGCGAGGTCGGGGCTGGGCACCAGCAGGCCATCGACCCAGCGCTGCGTCCAGTTGCGCCGCTGCACGGGCAGATAGTGCTCGGAATACAGGGCGGCTGATCGCGCGAAGCCGGCGCCCGCGCTCAGCCGATACTGGACCATTGCCTGCAGCGCGCCGGCGCGACAGCGGGCGACTTCGATGATGTCCGGCGCCGCGCACCCCTCGGACCAGATCCGTCGATAGACCGGCAACAGGTTGGCGGCATTGGTTGCCCCATCGATGGCCGCTACCGCGCGTTCGGCATGGCGCACCGCAACGCCTTCGAATTGGTCCCCGAGGCCGGCCAGCTGGCGCACGACGTGCGGGTTGGCCGTCGTCTCGTCCCAGCCGGCGTCGGCGAAGATCGGGCCCGCATTCTGGTGGCAGCTCGTGCACAGCGCCCGCCGCGCGTAACGCACCGCGGGCGTCCGGCCCGGGCCGTAGTCGCGCACGATCTGGAACTCGAAGCGCCCGGCGGCCTCGTTGTAGCTGATGACCTCGATGACGTCGGCGCGTGGCTGGTAGCCCAGGAACAAGCGGTTCCTGAGCGGCACACCGACCCGCGGCGCGTCCACCTCGATGTCGTCGGTGACGGCCACCACCACCCGAGGCGATGCGAAGTAGTCCGGCGCGGCCGCCTCGCGCTGCAGCGAGCGCCCCAGCGGGATGAGTGTCGCAGCGATTGGTGAACCGGTGGCGCTCTCGCCGCCCGCCGCCTCTTGGAGCTCGTTCAGCAGTTGCGTGAACGGGAAGGGCACCTCGTGGGTGATGCCCGCCGGCGTGACGCGGCCAAAGACCGCGTCGAAAGCCGAACCACCCGCCGGCGGAAGGTCAGGGCCGGCGTCCTGTGGATCCACCGCCCATGTTCCGGTCTCGGCAGCCGGCGCGAGACGGGTTGCATACCGGCGCTCGGACTGCGATTCCCCGATGCTCAGCTCGCGGTCGAGAAACGCGGCCACATCCGCGACGGCGCGGGCGTGGGCAAGACGATGGTAGCGCCGCTTGTTCGTCGTCGAGGGTAGCCGTTGCGACGGGCCACGCCATGCCTCGGGGTCGTCGAATCCGGGGCGGGTGCCCGCGTACACGATCACTTCCCGGCCGCGCGTGGCCGCGGCCGCCTCGCAGGCCGCCCCCCCTGCGGTCGCGTCGGCAGCGCTCTGCAGCACCAGCAGCGGCAACGTCTGATGGGCCGTGTCCGGCGGGCAGCGCGTCGGCGTCACCACGATGCCGGCGCGGAAGACGTCGCGGCGCTGCGCAAGCGCGGGGGCGGCACCGAGCAGCTCCGCCACAGGGACATCTGCCCAGCCCATCACCGCCAGTCGTTGCGCGGTGACTTCTGAACGGCCCGACAGGTAGTGGGCAGCCCCCAGCGCGTGTCGCAACCGTCTCTGCAGCAGCTCCGTTGCGCCCGCCGGGTCCTCGAGGTTGCAGGTTTGGCCACGATCGTTCATGAAGTAATGATCGACCGCGAGCGCGACGTAGCCCCGCTCCGACAGCGCTCGCGCCCACGAGCGCTGGTAGGGTCGCAGCCCGTCGCACGAGGGAAGCAGCACGACAGCCGGGTGTGGCCCGGGAAGCACCGGCACGGTGAGATAGCCGCGCACCGGCGAGAACCGCTGTGCCGCTTCGTGTTCGCCTTCGGCGAAGGATCCCTCCGCGACCGCGGTGAACGTGATCCACTCGGCGGCCAGAACGTGGCTGGGACTGCTGAGTAGGAGTCCGAGCGCAATAATGGCCAGTGTCCGCGTCGTGGGCATCGCCGCCGTCTCGTGGCCGGTCCGGGCCGATCATGGTAGCGCCGCGGCCGCTCGCGCGCGACCTCGACGACGCCGGGTCGGCGACGGTGCCGCGCTGGGCGCGGACCGCTGCGCGGTCGCGGAGAAGCTGCTGCGTCGCGCCGCGTCGTCATGCACCGGCCTCTCAGAAAGGATCGAAGACGCCTTGCTTTGGCAGCCGGCGCTGCTCGTCCTGCCCGGTCTCGTGGTTGTAGGACACGGCGTTGCCGTCGCGCGCGAAGTCACGCAGGCAGTATCGTTCACCCCTGCGGGCCTTCTCCCACTGCCAGCGGAATTTGTCGTCCTCGATCGTCCAGCGCCCGGTCTCGACCATGCCCTCGTTGTTCTTGAGGATGGCCGTGGCGTCGGTCTTCGCGTGAACGACCCATGCGACGCTGTAACCCGCGGTCTGAACCAGCGTGTTGCCGACAAGCAACGCGGCAAACTCCTCTGCAGACACCGGCGTCGGTGCTGATCGCGCCGCGGTGGCCCACGGAACAGCCACGACGAGCAGGGCACCTGAGGCCCGTGTGTGCGTTGGCCCATAGCGATCTTCTTGAAAAGCGTCAAGAGAAGACTTCGACGGTTTATCTCATCGTGGCGCGACCACGCGTCGCACAGCTGTGGCTTGGCACTTATTCGTCGTGGACGAGGCACCGTCGAAGTCGCTGGTCAGACGGCGAGGGGCGGGGTGCCCGGCGGGTGTGCCCGTGTCGACCTCCGCACTCGCCGCCGCTAGGCGGTGGCGAGTGCGTTCTCGAGCTTCGGCAACGGGGCTTTCATGCCGATCCGTCGTGCTTCGACGCGCAGCTGCTCGAGGGCGTCGCGCACCGGTGGCCCCCCCGAGCCCCGGCCATGGGCGGCAAGCTGGCGGCCCCAGGTGACGTAATAGTCCGCCCACGGCAGGGGGTCGTCGCGGGTGTAGGCTTGCAGCGCGCCCGCGTAGCGTTCGGCGCGGTCCCAATCCTCGATCTCGAGCGCCGCTTCGATGGCGTTGCGGTAGAACCATAAATGGTTGTGTCCCACACAACCCGACTGCAGCAAGGCTTCGCCCTTGTCCATTGCATCGAGCCGCACGGAGAGATCGACGGCCGCCAGCGCCAACCCGCCGAGAATCCACGGCCCGAGGAAGGTGACCTCCGTTTCGTAACTGATTGCGACGGCCTGCTCGAGCAGGGTCTGCGCCTCGGAGCGGTGGCCGCGGGCGTTCTCCATATTGGCCTGGTGATACAGACACTCCGCCTCGAACCTTCTTGCTCCCAGCCTGCGCACGAGATCAAAGGTTCGTTCGACGTGCCCCGCAGCGCCAGCCATCTCGGCCATGTCGGACAGCACGTTGCAGACGCCGAAATGCGCGATGATCTCTGCACGGTGGTGGCCGATGCTGGAGGCCAGTTCGATGGCTGCCAGACCATCGCTCAGCGTTGCCTGGAGCTCGTTCAAATAATGGTGCGTGTGCGCCACCATGCTGAAGTTGGCGGCCTCGATATCGCGGAAGCCCTGCGTGCGGCAGATGTCGACGCATCGGCGGAAGGCTTCGTAGGCGCGCCGCATGTGCCCCTGCACGTACGCGCCGTCGCCCAAGCCGCCGAGCGCTCTGACCTCGTGCTCCGGCGAGTTCGCGTCGCGGGCGTACTGGAGTGCGCGCTGGTGCTCACGCAGGCAGCCGTCGAAGTCGCCGCGCGGAAAGTAGAGATTGCCGCGCAGGTGATGAATCTCGGAAAGCTCGCGGAACAGCCCCTGACGCGTCGCGGTCTGCTCGGCCGTGTCCAACAGCGCGAACGCCTCGTCGATTCGATCCACGATGCGCATGCTGCTGGCCTGGGCGATCCGCAGACCGACCTCCTGGCGGTCGCGCTCGGCCGAGTAGGGAAGACTCGGCAGCAGTTCGAGCGCCTCGCCGAAGTGGCTGATGGCTTCGAGATGTGTCGCCCGCTTCGCGGAGCGCTCGCCGGCGCGTATCCAGTAGCCCACCGCCTGGTCTCCCAGGCCCGCATTGGTGAAGTGGCGAGCCAGGAGCTCCGGCTGGGTCTCGGTGGTTTGCGGAAAGTGGGCTTCCATGGCGCGTGCGATGCGCTCGTGGTACTGCTGCCGAGTGCTCTTCAGCAGCGACTGATACGCCACGTCGCGGACAAGTGCGTGCTTGAACTCGTAGGTGACATCGGGGGGCAGGCCGCGCCGGTAGACGAGCTCCGCGTCCACGAGCCGCGCCAACCCCTCCTCGAGCTGCTGCCCATCGAGCGGCGACACCGCGGCGAGCAGCCCGTGGCTGAACGTTCTCCCGATGGCGGCTGCAAGCTGCGCCACGGCTTTGACCGGCGCCAGCCGGTCGAGCCGTGCCATCAGTGAGTCCTGCAGCGATGTCGGAATCGCAAACGGTGGCAGGGGCCCGGCCAGTGCGTAGCGATCTCCCTCGTCCTCGAGAAGGCCGGATTCCACGATCGTCTTCGTCAGCTCTTCGACGAAGAGCGGCACGCCGTCGGTCCTGGCAATAATCTCGTCGAGAACCTCGTCTGGAAACGGCTTGCCGGCGGTAACCTTCGATACCAGCGCAGCCGTGTCCCGCCGGGTCAGGCGATTGAGGCTGAGCAGCGTGAGATGGGCGTGCGCGTTCCAGCGCGCCTCGAACTCCGGTCGAACCGTAATCACCAGCAGCAGCCGAACGGTGCGTGCCCGCTCGATCAGCATGTCCAGCAGTTCCAGCGTCGAAGGATCGATCCAATGCGCGTCCTCGACGATCATCAGCGCCGGACCCTCGGCCGCTATGGCGTCGATAACGGCCAACACGGCCGCGATGGTCTTGCGCCTCGATTCCTCGGCGCCGAGCTCGAGGGGGGGGTAGCGTGAATCAGTCGGAATGGACAATAGAGCGGCCAGCAGCGGTGCGAGCTCAGCCACCGCCAATCCGAGAGCGCTGAGCGCGGCATCCAGCTTTTCCAGCTTCTGCTTCGGCTCGTCGGCCGGCTCGAAGCGCAGCCCGCGCCCGAGCTGATCGATGACCGGGTAGAAGGGGCTGTGCTGGTGATAGGGTGAGCAGAAATAAAGCACCCGGTTGCGAAGCTCGTCGCGAATCCGATCCTGAAACCCGCGCAGTATGCGGGACTTGCCGATGCCCGCTTCGCCCGCGATCAGGGCCACCTGGCCCTCGCCTTCGCTGGCCTGCGTCCAGCGCTTGAGCAGCAGGCCGATCTCCTCGTCCCGGCCGACCAATGGGGTCAGCCCCCGCGTGGCGGCGGCCTCGAAGCGGCTGGGCGCATCGGTTTCGGCGAGCACGCGGTAGGCGGCGACGGGCTCGGCGATCCCCTTGAGCCGCTGCGGTCCGAGATCCTCGACCGCGAACAATCCCTCGACCAGCTGGTAGGTGCTGACGCCTATCACGATGCTGCCGGCGTCGGCGAGTCCCTGCAATCGTGCCGCAATGTTCGGTGTCTCGCCGACCACCGCCATGGACTCGCGGCGCTCGCCGCTGCCGATATCTCCGACGACGACTTGGCCGGTGGTGATGCCGATACGCACCGCGAGCGGGGTCTCGAGCTCGGTGTGCTGTTCCGCGAGCTGCCCGATGGCCGCAATGATTCCGAGTCCGGCACGCACGGCGCGCTGCGCGTCGTCCTCGTGGGCCCGCGGGTAACCGAAGTAGATGAGCAGGCCGTCGCCGATGTAGCGCGCGATGTATCCCTCACCTGACGTGACGACGTCGGCGCAGATCTGCTGGTAGGCGGCCAGCAGCTCGCGCAGATCCTCGGGGTCGAGCTGCTGCGAGAGCACCGTGGAGCCGACGAGATCGCAGAACATCACCGTGAGCTGCCGGCGCTCGGCGCCCTGCGCTTCCGTGACCGCGGTGTCCGGTGGCGCGGCAGTGGGCGCCGCCGCTTCTTGGGCGTCGGCCAGCCCGGCGATGGCCTTGAGAAGCTTCTTGCGATGTCCCAACGTGACACCGAGCTTCTCGAGGTCGGCGTCGGTCAGCTCGCGGAGAACTTCTTCGTCGACATCGTTCTCCGCGAAGACGTCCGCGTAGCGACCGAGGCCGAGCTGCTCCAGCCACTGCGATACCTCAGTCATCGCCATTCACACCAGCGAACGTCATCGCCGCATTCCAGAGGGCCTCTGAGAGGCCAGCAACCATCCGCCGTCGGGCGGTGCCCCTCGTCGCGGGCGGCGTCGGCGTTGGCTTCCTGCCGCCCGCCCAAAATCATCGCGCTCCGGCTCCGTGCCGGGCTTGATTATCGAGAGCATATCAGAGCCGCGCTAGACGCGGACGCGAAACGCTCTGGCAGCGGAGTTTTGGTATGGATCCCTGCGAAGGATCGGTTATGCTCCCGGGACGCCCGGTGCGCGAGCAGCTTTGCAAACGATTGACGCAGACGAGAGCGGCACGATGACCACGACGAACTCGGCGCTCGACGCTTGGCTCGACGATGTGTGCCGGCTCACCCAGCCGGAACGTGTTCACTGGTGTACAGGCAGCGAGCAGGAATATCGAGGTCTCGTCGCAGAGATGGTGAGCGCCGGGCAGCTCCACCCGCTCAACGCTGAAACCTATCCGAACTGTTACCTGCACCGCTCCGACCCGACGGACGTGGCGCGTGTCGAGCACCTCACCTTCGTGTGCACCCGCGAGCAACGCGATGCGGGGCCCAATAACAACTGGATGCCTCCCGACGAGGCGCGGGAGTTGCTCGACGGCCTGTTCTTCGAGTGCATGCGTGGCCGCACCCTCTACGTCGTCCCCTACTGCATGGGGCCCATCGAATCACCCTATTCGCGCTGCGGCGTCGAGCTCACGGACAGCCCATACGTCGCCGCCAGTCTGCGACTCATGACGCGCATGGGATCCGATGCGCTTGTTCGCATCGAGCGCGAGAATACATTCGTGAAGGGGCTCCACTCCACGGGTGATCTCGATCCCGAACGACGTTTCATCATGCATTTTCCCGAGCACCTCAGCATCGAAAGCATTGGCTCGAACTACGGCGGCAACGCGCTGCTCAGCAAGAAGTGCCACGCGTTGCGCATCGCCAGCTGGCAGGCGCGCGCCGAAGGTTGGCTGGCGGAGCACATGTTGGTGATGGGTGTGCAGAGTCCGGATGGCGAGACGCACTACGTCGCCTGCGCGTTCCCCTCTGCGTGCGGCAAGACCAACCTCGCCATGCTGGTGCCGCCCAAAGGGTTCGAGGGCTGGAAGGTCGAGACCGTCGGTGAGGACATCTGCTGGCTGCACATCGGCCCTGACCAGCGTCTGTACGGCATCAATCCGGAGAACGGCTACTTCGGTGTGGTCCCCGGCACCAATCGCGAGACCAACGGCAACGCCTACTCGATGATTCATCGCGACGCGATATTCACCAATGTCGCCGTCACCGCCGACAACGAGCCGTGGTGGGAGGGCAAAGGCTCGGGTACGCCCGTCACCGATTGGCGGGGGCGACCCTACGCGGGGAGCGAGGGGCCCGCCGCACACCCCAACTCCCGCTTTACGGTGTTCGCCCGCCAGAATGCCATCTACTCGCAGTGTGCCGACGACGCCCGCGGCGTGCCCATCTCGGCCATCGTTTTCGGCGGCCGCCGGCGCGAGGTGGCCCCTCTGGTCTACGAGGCGCTCGACTGGCAGCATGGCGTGCTGGTGGGCGCCGGCATGGGCTCGGAGACCACCGCGGCCGCCGCCGGGGAGCTCGGCGTGACGCGCCGCGACCCGATGGCGATGAAGCCCTTCTGCGGCTACAACTTTGGCGACTACTGGCGCCACTGGCTGAGCTTTGAAAACCGTATCGATCCGATGCCGAAGATCTTCCACGTCAACTGGTTCCGCAAGGACGCCGAAGGCAATTTCCTCTGGCCGGGCTTCGGTGAGAACCTGCGCGTTCTCAAGTGGATCATCGATCGCTGCGAGGGACGTGCGGCGGCGTGTGAGACACCGATCGGTCTGCTGCCTCACCCCGACGATCTCCAGCTCGAGGGGCTCGACCTGTCGGCGGATCGGGTCGAGGCGCTGCTGCGCGTCGACCGGGCCCAGTGGCGCGAGGAGATGCGCGACATCGGCACCTACCTCGACACGTTCGCCGAACGTGTTCCGACAGCACTGCGCAGCCAGCACCGCCGAGTGGTGGAGGCATTGCAGCGCTAGACCGCCCGACGCGCCGCGTCGCCCGACGACGGCCCGAGCGAGCCCCGCGCGGGGCGTGCGACGGCGTCATCGAGCTGCGTCGAGAGGGAGCTTCGCCCGAGCGCGGTGGCAAGGGGTGCGCGGCCGCCGGATTCCTGCGTTCGAAGCGCCAGCGCTGCGCCGGGCCGCTGCCGTGCGCCCGGCGGGTGGCACCGCGCTCACTCGGGCTCAGTCGCCCCAGCCGATGACGCGACCGGTGCCGCGAACCTGGCCGTGGGTGAGGTCGGGCTCGCCGCAGTGACGCAGTATATGAGCACGCGCCGCGTCTCGCAGCGCCAGCGCCGCGTGCCAGCGGTCCGCGGCCTCCGGCACCGGGATGGGCGCGCCGACGGTGACCGTGATCGATCCCCGGCGCGGATACCACGAGCCCGAACGAAGTATGGAGCGGGTGCCGCGAATAGCGATGGGGACGACGGGGACGTCGGCCTCGGCCGCGGTGACGAAGGCGCCCATGTGAAACGGCAGCAGACCGGGGATGCGCGTGAAGGTGCCCTCGGCAAAGAACAACACCGACAGACCGGCTCGGGCCAGGGCCGTCATGCGGTCGTGCTCGGCGGCGGCCGCCTGCGTGTCGAAGCGCTCGATCTGCACGGCGCCGATACGGCGCAGAAACCGGCGCAGGCCGGGGACGGGCGCGACGTCCTGCTTGACGACAAAGGTAAAGGCGCGCGGCAACGTGCCGACCAGCACGAACGCGTCCAGGTAGCTAGCGTGATTGCACACCAGCACGCAGGGCGTTGCCGGCAGCTGCTCGGCCCCACGCACGCTCAGCGGCGTTGCCGTCCACCACGCGAGCCCGCTTGCCGCCCGACGCATCACGGCCCAGCGCAGGGCGGCGCGCGGCGCCAGCATGGTGACGACGCCGGTGATGGTGGCGGCGACGGCGAAGGCAAGCCAGGCCCAGGCGGCGTAGGCCGCCCCGGCGATCGACCGGCCGCCGCGCCGCAGCTGTGGGCCGAGGCTCGCCAGGACGAAACGCGTGAGCTGCAGCCAGGGCGGGCGGGCCGGCCGACCGATGGCGCCGCGCTCGTAGAGGCTGCGGCTTGCCGCGCGCCGCAGCTTGCCGCTGGATGTCTTGAGCACCGTGTTGGGCGGTGCCAGCACGATGACGTCGGGCGGAATGCCGGCGAGGTCCGTGGTGACGGCGCGGATCTCCGCGCGCAGCCGCTCGCGGTCGGGCTCGGCGCGTTTGCGCGTCTCGGCCAGCACCACCAGGCGCTCGGTGCCGGTATCGGCGTCGGCGCTTGCGAACACGGCCACGCGGCCGCTGCGGACACCTTCGATGTCACCGAGTGCGGCTTCGAGCTCTTCGGGGTAGATGTTGCGGCCGGCGCGGATGATCACGTCCTTGACCCGCCCCGTGATGTAGAGATCCGCGCCGGCGATGTAGCCCAGATCACCCGTGTCCAGCCAGCTGTCGTGAAACAGCTTGCGGGTGGCGTCGACGTTGCGATAGTAGCCGCTGGTGCTCGACGGCCCGCGGAACTGAACGCGCCCCTGCTGCCGTTCGGGCAGCTCGCGATCGGCGCCGTCGACGATGCGAATCTCGTGACCCGCCAGCGGGTGGCCGCAGGCCACGAAACGCAGCGCGCTGGGATCCGTCGCCTCGGCGGGCAGGGCACGACCGTCGCGCGTCAGGGCCTCGCGTTGGACGCGGTCGATCAGCGGGCCGCGGCCGAGAGTCGGGAAGGTGAGCCCGACCGCCGACTCGGCCAGCCCGTACACCGGATACATGGTTTCGGCGCGGAAGCCGATCGGGGCAAAGCGCTCGCAGAAGCGGATGACGGTCTCGGCGCTGACCGCTTCGGCGCCATTGAAGGCGAGGCGCCAGGAAGAGAGGTCCAGCCCTTCGAGGTCGGCGTCGTCCAATCGGTTGAGGCAGAGATCGTAGGCGAAATTGGGCGCCGCCGAGAGCGTGCCGCCGTAGCGATGGATCGCCGCGAACCAGCGGCGCGGTCGACCGAGAAAGGCGAGCGGAGACATGACGACGAGCGGAATCGCGTAGCAGGCGCTGCCGAGCCAGGCCCCGATCAGCCCCATGTCGTGGTAGAGGGGCAGCCAGCTGACGAAGACGTCGTCGGCGCCGGCCTGGATTCGATCGGCGTCGGCGTGGATGTTTGCCATCAGGTTGGCGTGGCTCAGCACGACCCCCTTGGGGTCACCGGTGCTGCCCGAGGTATATTGCAGCAAGGCGATGTCATCGGCGGCGATGGCCGGCCGCTGGTAGCTGCCGCCGCCGTCGCTCAGCTCAGCGACGGTGGTGAGCTGTCGCAACGTTGTCACTTGGCTGCTCAGCAGTCTGCCTGCCACCTTTGCCTCCGCCACGGTGATCAGCACCGAGGGTTGGCAGTTGCGCAGTATCGATGCCTGTCGGCGCAGGTGGTCTTCGAGCTGGCTCCGCCGGGCCGGCGGATAGATCGGTACGGGGACCGCGCCGGCGAGCAGCGCGCCAAAGAAGGCGAAGAAGTAGTCGGCGCCCGTGGGCAGCATCAGCGTGACCCGATCGCCCGGTTGAACGCCGGCTCGCTGCAACCCGGCGGCGACGGCCCGGGCGCGCGCGTGAAGCTCGCCGTAATGGATCGCTTGGCCGTCGTCGTCGTCGCGGTAAAGGCGTATGTGCAGGCGCTCGGCATGGGCGGCGGCATGCCATTCGAGCACGTCCACCAGGGTCCGCGCGCTGGCGGGGGCGGGCCTTGCCTCGCCACCGGTCGCGGGCGCGATCGGCCGGAGCGGGACCGCCGTCGGTTCTCGCGGCCGCGCCGCCTCGATGGCGCGCAGCAGATCGCGTGGACTCTCGACGGTGCCGAAGACCTGCTCGGGGAGACTCACGCCAAACGTGCGCTCGATGCGCCCTATCAGTTCGGCGCGCCCCAGGCTGTCGATGCCGAGCTCGCGATCGAGCACCGCGTCGAGCGTCGCGGCGGGCGGAGGCGCCTCGGGATGCAGCTCGCTGGCGACAGCGTCGACGAGTGTGAGCAGCGCCGCCGCGTTGTCTCTCGCAGCCGATTCAGGCGAGGCGGGTGGCGGGGCGTTGGCCGGTGACATGGTGCGTGCCGTCGAATAAAGGCTGTGCTGCCCGGCGGAGTGTGCTCAGCGCAGCTCGACGCGGGGAACGGCCAGACGATGGATGCGCAGGTCGTCCTGGGAGCGGCTCGCGCGTGAGCGTTCCACCGAGGGGCGACATGCGATCAGTCGGCGTGGCTCGATGCCGTGGCTCGCAATCAGATAATCCTTGACCGCATCCGCCCGGCGCTGGCCGAGATCGCGCCACGCGCTCGCCCCGACGGGCTTGATCGATTCCTGCGGCGCCTGCTGGAAGTCACGATCGGCCACCTTCCCGCAAATGAGAACGACGGCGCCGACGCCCTCGACGAGCTGCTCGGCGACCTGCTTGAGCGCCGCGCGGGCGGCGTCGTCGAGATCCGCCCCCAACGGCGGGAACAAGATCGTTGCGAAGCGCGGCCGCCGCGTCTGCATCGCTCGCACGGCAGCAGTGATGACGGGCGCTACGGCGAGCAAGCCGAGCCCGGTGATGTCGCGTATCGCCCGGCGGATGGCGGCATCCATGTCGACGTCCACGCCGAAGGTCGGCGCGCGGGCATCGCCGCTCACGGGTACGCCGATGGCGAGGACGCCGTCCCTGTCGGTGAGGTAGTACACGATCTGATTGAGCGTCAGCCGGTCGTGAAGACGCCGCTCGAACGTGCGCAGCTTCTTGCGGTCGGCCGTCGACACCGTGAGGTAGTTGGCGCGCAGATCGAGTTGGCCGTCGATTTGGCCTGCATCGACGCTCACGCGGAACTTACCGTCGAGCTGACCGGTGTCGATGTCGAAACCGAGAACCGCGGCTGTCAGGGGTGAGAGCGGAGTGAGCTCGAGCGCCGAGAGAGTCCCCGTCGCCGAGATCGCCGGCAGCTCGCTGAAAAGATCGATCGAGCCCTGCACGTCGAAGCTGGCGTGTCTTTCCCCCACCAGTCGCAGCGCCCACGTTGCGGGCACGCCTGCACGGCGATTGTCGACGTTCGTCAGCGATGCTTGCTCGATACTGAGCCGGGCGCGGTAAGGAGCCGGGCCGCTGGTGTCCTCGTAGCGGATTGCGCTATCGCCGGCTATGTCAATCCTGGCGACGCGCAGGTCGAGGCTCGCCAGATACGCGGCCAGCGGCTGGCGCGCTTGGGCGGCGGTTACGGAATAGGCGCCTGCGCCGAAGCCAAAGCTCGCGGCAAGACGCTCGCCCTCCCCGAGCAGCTGCCACCCGTCTTTCGTCTGACGCACGATGCCGAGATTTACGTCGCGGACGGTGATGGTATCGACGCTCAGCGCCTGACCCTCTATAAGCTCGAGCGTGTCGACGTGAAAACCCAGGCGCAGCACCGGCGTCTGCAGAAACAGCTCGGTGTCGATGACGCGCAGCTCACCGATGGAGTAGAGCTGCTGCCCGGCGCTGCTCGCGCTGTCCGCGCCGCGCTCGAGGACCAGACCGGCGAGGGTCAGCGTGCCGTCGGCCGATTGCTCGGCCTTGATCCATCCGCCTTCGAGCCGTGCCGACGTCAGTCGCAGCTGGCCGCGCAGCAGCTCTGCGAGCGAGACGTCGAGTGTGGCGTCGCCAACGGAGAGCACCTGCTCGCCGTCGGTAACGAGCTGCAAACCTTTCGTGCGCACGTGGTAGGAGCCGGACAGCTCCTCGCCAATCACGCGCAGATCGAGTGCGCCGCTGGCCGAGCCGGACGCAACCTCCACGCCCCACGCCCTCTCGGCCAGCGCGCTCAGCGGCTTGAGCTCGATGCTGCCGATCTCCGCCGCCAGCGTCAGGTCGAAGGGCTCCTTGAACGGAAACATCTCGCCGCGCCAAGTCGACCGTGGACCGCTTGGGCCGCGTTCTCGCAGGAAGAGCGTGACCGGCCGCTCGGGGTGCTGCGTGTCGATGTCGGTCAGGTAAGCCTCCTCGATGTTGTAGCGATTGATGATCGGCACGCCGACCACGGTGTCCTTGTACTCGACGAAGCTCTCGCCGGTGATCTCGACGCGGGCTATCGCTATGGTGAGGTCGCCCGGAGCAGCGGCCGGCTCGCCGGGGGGCGGCGCCGCCGCGCCCGGCCCGGCATCGTCGCCGATCGTCCCATGCACGCCCTCGCCGGTGGCGCCGAGCAGCCACGACATCACGTCAGTGCGCTCGATGCGCAACTGCACATCGTGAAACCCGACGGTATCGACGACCAGGTGTCGACCCTCTCGGAGCCGTGCCGCATTGACGCGGAACACGGCGCTCGTTCGCGGCGCCTCGTAGTGGACCTCGGCGTCGGACAGCTCGAGATCGTCGATGGCAACGCGCACCGCTCCCGTTGCGGTCTGCCTTCCAGCCCCGGCGTGGAGAGGCAGCCCGGCGACGCGCAGTGAGCCGTCGTCGAGGTGTCGAACCTCGACTCGGCCGCCAGCGAGTCGTGCGCTGGCGACGCGCAGCTCGCCGCGGGACAGCTCGGACAGCGAGAGGGTCGCGCTGGCCTCGCCGACTTCGAGCACCGGTTCCCCCTGGGCCTGCAGCGCCAGTCCCCGCGCGTGCAGCGCCAGCGTTCCGTCGAGCGCGTCGCCGAGCAGATGCAGCGCGATGCGGCCGTCTACGCGTCCCGCCGTGACCGTCACCGCCGCCGCCTGCTCCAGGATCTGCGAGAGCAGCTTCAGCTGAAACGACTCGAGCTCGCCGGTCAGCGTGAGCTCCGGCACGGCACGGAACGGGTAAGCCTCTCCCCGCCAGGTCGAGCGGGCGCCGTCCTCGCCGTGCTCCCGCAGCAGGAAGCTCACCGCCCGATCCGGCGCCTGCGTGTCGATGTCGGCAACATACGCTTCGTCGATGTAAAGGGTGTCCGCAAGCGGCACGCTCAGAAACGTGTCCCGGTAATCGATGATGCTCTCGCCGGAGAGCTGCAGACGGGCGATCTTCAGCGACACGCCCGCCGGCAGCAGGCCGCGCACAGGCGTCTGACGGACCGGCGTCTGCGCCGACGACGGCGGCATCGCCTCGGTAACCGCACTGTCCAGCCGCCAGGATCGCGGCCCATCGCGTACGATGCCGAGGCGCAGATCGCGGGCGCTGATGGTGTCTGCAACGACGTGTCGGCCTTCGCTGATCTCGAGCTCGTTGACGTGCAGCGCAGTCGTGACAGCCGGGGTGGCGAGGTCGAGCGCGCCGTCGCGGACCACCAGCCGGTCGATCGCCAGCACGCCGCCGCCCCTCGCGCCGAGCGCGATGCCACCCGCCGTGATGCCGGCGTCGTCGGCCCGGACCGCGAGCCGGGCGCCGAGCAGAGCGACGAGCTCGATGCGCAGGGCGCCCTCCAGCAGGGCACGTACCGACAGGTCGGCATCGACACGCTGCGCGCGCACCAGCACGACGCCGTCAGCGCCGAGCTCGAGGTCGTCCACCGTCGCGCGCCCGAGGATCGGGTTGACCGATATGATGTCAAGAGCGACGTGGTCGTAGCCGGCCCGCTGCGCCCAACTTCGTAGTGCGTCCTCGAGCAGCCGCGGCGCCAGCAGATAGCCCGCGGCCGCTGCCGCGGCCAGCCCGAGCACGAAGATCAGCGCGAGACGTCGCATCCTGTGAATGGTACCTGGGCGGTGGCGCCATGTCGCACCAGCGGTCTTCCGCGGGCCGCACCGAGCGACAGATCGTCGCGGTGCTGACGGGGATCAGCAACACGGCGGCTGCGCGCGCCTATAACTCGTGAGCTGGGGACCATGGCGGGAACGACGATGGATCAGGACTACAAAGCAGCACCCTTGCAGGCCCACCTGGTGGCGTTGCGGCGAGCATTTCATCGCCAGCCCGAGCTGGCCTTCGAAGAGGAGCGCACGGCAGCGGCCATCATACGGGAGCTCGAGCGGCTGGGCATTGCGCACGACTACAGCGGCAAGGGCGGCGCCGTGATCGGCCGAATCGGCAAGCGGGGCAACGCGCCCAGCGTGGCGCTGCGGGCCGATATGGACGCGCTGCCCGGCGCCGAGAACACCGATCTGCCGTTCGCATCGAGCATCGAGGGCAAGATGCACGCCTGCGGGCACGATGCGCACATGGCCATGGTGCTGGGTGCGGGGGCGCTGCTGGCGGCCGAGCCGCCGGCGGAGGGCAACGTCCTGCTCGTGTTTCAGCCGGCGGAGGAACGCGGCGGCGGGGCGCGCGTCGTGCTGCAATCGGGCGCTCTCGACGACGTCGACGCGATTTTCGGTGGGCATGTGACGCATCATTATCGTGTCGGCGAGATCATGGTCGCCGACGGCGTCATCACGGCCCAGTCGGATCGTTTCACGATAAATGTGCGAGGCCGCGGCGGCCACGGCGCGCGCCCTCACGAGGCAACCGACGCGGTCGTTGTCACCGGACTGCTGATCACCGCCATCCAGACATTGGTGTCGCGCGAGATCAACCCCGTCTATCCTTCGGTGGTTACGATAGGGCGGCTCGAAGCCGGGTCGGCCCCCAACGTCATCGCCGAGGAGGCAACGCTGCAGGGATCGATTCGCACGACGCTGCCCGAGGTCAGGCAGCATCTGCACCAGGGGCTGCAGCGCATGACCCGCGCCATTGCCGAGCTTCACAACGCGCGCGCCGACGTGCGCATCGAGGAGGGCTATCCGCCCGTGATCAACACGCCGGCCGAGGCGGCGTTGGCCTACGCGGCGGCACGCGCAGTGGTCGGAGAGCAGGGTTTGATGGCGATGGACCATCCGAGCATGGGGTCGGAGGACTTCTCGTACTATCTGCAGAAGATTCCGGGCTGCTACGTGCGTTTCGGCGCACGCCTCACCGATCACGAGTACATCCCGCTGCACAGTCCGGAGTTCGACATCAACGAGAACGTGCTGCAGGTCGGCGCGTCGTTCTTCGACGAGGTCGCACGGCGAGCGCTTGCACGGCTCGCGGCCGACCGTGAAGGGTGAGCGACAGCCGACGCAGGCCGCGTGCTGCGGGCACGTCATGACCCGTGCTGCGCGGCGACGTCCAACGCAAGGGTGAACGACGCCGCGCGCTGCACCGCCGCTTCCACCGAGCCGGCAATGGCCATGATCTCGAAGCCGGTGCCGCGCTCGAGCGCGTCGACGGACAGCACGACAGCGCCGCTATCCGTCTCGCCGGCCACGAACAACAGATCGCCCAGACGGTCAAGGATTGAAGCGAGCGGCGCGGGCGGCAGATGCAGCCCGTAGTGTTCCTCGATCACGAACGGGTGACGGCGCCAGTCGCCCGTGAGGCGGTTGGCGAGCGTCATCGGTATGGACACGCCGCCCCAGCGACCGTTGCACTCGATCCAGTGCAGCTTCGCGTGGGCGAGATCGCGCCCGACGATGATGGCGTCGAGGCTCAAGCGGCCGAAGTAGCCGAGGCACTGAAACAGCAGCCCGATGCGCACGCCTTCTCCGGCGAGTCGACGCTGCCAGCCCGTGGGCAGCCCCGTAGGGCTGGCGCCGGCGAAGCGCTGGCCGTGGCTGCCTGCGAGCCTCTGCTCGAAGAGGCCTTCGACGATCGGTGGGCCCGCCGAGAGCTGGGGAATCCAGAGCTGCACCGATGGGCTGATGGCGACGGGTCCTTCCCAGGCGGAGACGAGCACAGGGTATGCACCGCGCCAGCCGCTGGCCTCGAGCCGTTCGAGCAGCCGCCTGCGAACCTGTCGCAGCGGCAGCGTTCGGATCTCATCGGAGTGCAGCACGAAATTGCCTTCGCCGGCAGCGCTGGCCGTGAGCTTGACGGCGACGTCGGGGTAGCGCTGCGCCGCCTGCGCCACGCAGGCCGCGAGCATCGCCGAACCGAACGCAGCGCGCGTCGGCGGATGCGATTCGACCCCGAACAGCTCGTGCACGCGCCGCGTGAACCAGATCTTGTCGTTGACGCAACGGGTGAGCGAGGGGGCGGGCGCCGCTACCCGGACCGGCACCCCCGCCTGCTGCGCGATCGCGGCGGCGAGCCGCCATACGCCGCCGGTGCCCATGTAGGGAATGACGTTCATGCCGCGATGCGAGCGGGCGCGAGTCACCAGCGCCTGCAACACACCGGCGTCCTTGACGGTGCGCAGCGCCAGCGAGTCGGCGCGGCGCGCCGGGCGCGGCGACAGCACCTGCACCTGACCCAGTTTGAGCGTCTCGCGGCAGTAGCGCTCGAACTCGGGATGACGTCGAGTGCCGACGATCACCACGTCGCCGTCGCCAGCGAGCAGCAGCGCGCGGTAGGAATAGCCGCGGTAGCCCCGCAGCTCGAACAAGGTGATCCCGCTGTGGTCCTCGATGAGCAGGCCGGGACCGTCGCCGAGCCCGCTAGCGACGTTGGGGTCCACGACGTCGCGGTCAGCGAGCTGTGGATCGTTTTTCTTGAGCTGCTCGGCGAGCCTTATCGTCTCGTGGCGCTCGTCGTCTCCGATGTCGACACGCAGGTGCTCGACAACGGGAATTCGCCGCTCCTGCGGACGGACCTGTCCACCACCCGACGGCCCTCCAGAGGCGCGATAATCCTCGCCCTGCATTGCTCAGCGGTGCAGCGCAGCACAATTCATCCTCGCATGGTAGAGCCGTTAAAAGAGCGGTGGCTTGATGCCGCTCAGCATCTCGGGGAGGAAAACAGGCTCCCCGTACCCGCTTCGGCGACTCTCCTGGGCAGGGCGCGCGGCGTTGCCCTACAATGCGACGTGGCGACGCCCGCCGCACCGCCGCCCACGGTGCTATCAACGACAGGCTTCGAGCAGCGAGCCGCAACGGCCTTGGCTCGACACGGCCGGTCTCCGAGGTGCCCCGGATGTACGTTGTTACCGTAGAGTTCGTCGTCAAGGAGGCCAACGTCGCCGAGTTTCGCGAGGTCATGCTGAGACAGGCACGCAATTCCCTCGCCAACGAGGACGGTTGTCACCGGTTCGACGTGTGCACCGACCCCGAGAACCCACGCCGTTTCTTTCTCTACGAGCTCTATCGCGACGCCGACGCTTTTCAAGTGCACCTCGACTCCCCGCACTTTCGCGACTTCGACGCTCGGGTGCGCACGTGGGTCGAGCACAAGAGCGTCGCCGCTTGGAGCCGCCTGCCGCTGCGCCTCGGCGCGGACGACGTTCGGGGAGCATCATGAGCCTGCTGCTCGGCTGCATCGGCGACGATTTCACCGGCTCGACCGATCTTGCCAACACGCTGGTGCGCAGCGGTATGCGCACCGTGCAGCTCATTGGCGTTCCCGCCGCCGGCGAGCTCCCCGAGTGCGACGCCGCGGTCGTGGCGCTCAAGTCGCGCACCATTCCCGCCGATGAGGCCGTGGGCCAGTCGTTGCGTGCGCTCGAGTGGCTACGCGGCGCCGGTGCGCGGCAGTTCATGTTCAAGTACTGCTCCACCTTCGACTCCACCGATGCCGGCAACATCGGGCCCGTGGCCGAGGCATTGCTCGAGGCGCTCGGCGCCGACTTCACCATCGCGTGCCCGGCCTTTCCGGAAACGGGGCGAACGGTCTACCAAGGTCACCTGTTTGTCGGCGAGCTGCTGTTGAGCGAGAGCGGAATGGAGAATCACCCGCTGACGCCGATGACCGATCCCAACCTCGTCCGCGTGCTGGCGCGGCAGACCCGCTGCAAGGTCGGTCTGGTACCCATCGACGTGGTCGCGCGGGGGCGGTCGGCCGTTGGCGAGGCGTTCGCGCGGGCGCGTGCCGCCGGCGAACGCATGGTCATCGTCGACGCCATCGAGGGTGAGCACCTCGAGACGGTCGCCGGCGCCGCCGCGCAGCTCGCCCTCGTCACCGGTGGCTCGGGCATCGCCCGGGGACTGCCGCAGAATTTCCGCGATGCCGGTTTGCTGGGGGCCGGCGTCGAGGCGGATCGTCTGCCGCGGGTTGAGGGGAAGGCGGCGGTGCTGGCGGGCAGCTGCTCATCGGCGACGCAGGGGCAGGTCGCCGCGTTTGCCGCTCGGCGGCCGGCGCTGCGGCTCGACGTCACCGAGCTCGCGCGGGACCCGGGGATGGCCGCGCGCGCCATCGCGTGGGCGTGCGCGCGGCTCGACGAGGGGCCGGTGCTCGTCTACAGCACCGACACCCCCGACGCGGTGCGCCGTGCGCAGGCGGAGCTCGGCCGCGAGCGTGCGGGGGAGCTGGTCGAGCGGACCATGGCGGCCATCGCACAGGGGCTGGTGGCGGCCGGGGTGCGCCGGTTGGTGGTGGCGGGCGGGGAGACGTCGGGCGCGGTGGTGGGCGCGCTCGGCGTGCGCGGGCTGCGCATCGGCGGGCAGATCGACCCCGGGGTGCCCTGGACGACGACGCTGGACGAGCCGACGTTGGCGCTGGCGCTCAAGTCCGGCAATTTCGGCGCCCCCGATTTCTTTGCGAAAGCCTTCGAAGCGTTGCCATGAGCGACACCCGCGAGCGCGATCTCGTCGCCGAGCTCGGCCGATCGCTGTTCGATCGCAATCTGACCCACGGCAGCACGGGCAACATCAGCATGCGGCTCGACGACGGCTGGCTGCTGACGCCGACCAACAGCTGTCTGGGGCGGCTCGATCCGGAGCGCATATCCCGACTCGACGACGGCGGCCGGCTCCTCGCCGGCGACCGGCCCTCGAAGGAGCTGCCGCTGCATCACGCGGTATACGAGGAGCGCATCGGCGCGCGGGCCGTGGTCCACCTGCACTCGACCTACTCGGTCGCGCTCTCGTGTCTGCCCGACATCGATGCGGACAATGTCTTTCCGCCGCTGACCGCGTACTCGATCATGAAGCTCGGGCGCGTGCCCCTCATCCCCTACTTCCGGCCGGGCGACGAGCGCATCGCCGACGCCATCCGCGCGCACGCGGCCAAGCACTGCGCCGTGCTGCTGGCCAATCACGGACCCGTGGTCGCCGGGCCGAGCCTCGAAGAGGCGGTGTACGCCGTCGAAGAGCTCGAGGCGACGGCCCGACTGGCGCTGCTGCTGCGCGGGTGCAACGCCCGCTGTCTTACGCCCGTGCAGATCGACGAGCTCGGTGCCGTGTTCGGCCTCGATCGGCCCTGAATGACGCCCGGGCCGAAGCAGGAACGCGGCGACGGCGCCGCCCGCTTCGTCTGCGACGTCGCGCCACCCCCGCATAGGGGTCGCCACGGGCCGGCCGCGGCTGCTCGTGCGCCGGCGGTCTCCGCTCGCACAGCCGCGTTCATGAGACGCAGCAAGCGACGCGCGTCGTGGCCACGCGAGCGCCGCCCCCACGGCGTGGGCAGCGGGCGTTAACGTGGCGCGGCGCGGGCGAGCGGCCGTGGCCGGAGGCGAGATCGTCGTCGAGGGCGCGCGTCAGAACAACCTCAAGAACCTCTCTCTGCGCCTGCCGCTCGGCGAGCTCATCGTCGTGACGGGCGTCAGCGGATCGGGTAAGTCGTCGCTCGCCTTCGACACGGTCTACGCCGAGGGACAGCGTCGCTACGTCGAGACATTCTCTCCGTATGCCCGCCAGTTTCTCGACCGCATGGACAAGCCGCGTGTGGATCGCATCGACGGGATCCCACCCGCCATCGCCATCGACCAGACGAACCCCGTGCGCACCTCGCGCTCGACGGTCGGCACGATGACCGAGCTCAACGACTACATCAAGCTGCTGTTTGCGCGCACGGCGGCATTGTTCTGCCGCGGTTGTGGTCGCAACGTGCGGCGTGACTCGGCACAGAGTGTTTGCGACGAGCTGCTGGCTGGCACCGGCCCCGACGCTGTGACCAGCCAGCGGGCACAGATCACCTTCGAAGTGCCGCAGCCACGCGGTTTCTCCGACGACGAGATCAGGGCGATGCTTGCCGCTCAGGGCTATACGCGGGTGAGCAAGCGCAGCCCGCAGGCGTTCGAGGTGATCCAGGACCGGGTGCGCCTGCACGAGTCGGCGCGCGCGCGCATCGCCGAGGATCTCGAGTCGGCGTTCCGCTACGGCGGCGGGCGCGTCGCGGTGCACCGGCTCGGCGCGGCGGGTGAACGGCAGGCCGAATTGCGCTTCTCCGTCGACCTGCACTGTCCCGACTGCGATATTCACTACCGCGATCCCCTGCCCAACGTGTTTTCGTTCAACTCCCCCATCGGCGCCTGCGAGGAATGTCGCGGCTTCGGGCGCACGCTCGGGATCGACTACGACCTGGTGATCCCGGAGCCCTCGCGTTCGCTGGCCGACGGCGCGGTGAAGCCCTGGAGAACGAAGAGCTATCGCGAATGCCAGGACGACCTGATGCGCTTCGCACGGCGCCGCGGCGTGCCCGTCGACGTCCCATGGCGGCGGCTCAGCAAAGCTCAGCGCCGGTGGGTCATCGAAGGCGAGGGCGGCTGGTCGGACCGCAAGTGGTATGGCGTGAAACGCTTCTTCGACTGGATCGAGACCAAGAGCTACCGCATGCACATACGGGTGCTGCTCTCACGCTACCGTGCCTATGCACCGTGTACGGTGTGCGCCGGAGCCCGTCTCCAGCCCGAAGCCCTCGACTGGCGTCTGGGCTCGGGTGACGATGCCGACGCGGCGCTTGCCGGCAACACGCGCTTCCGTTCGGCCGCGGTGCGCATGGCCGAGCGGCGCTATGCGACGCTGCCCGGTCTGACCGTGCACGATGTCGTATGCCTGCCCATCGACCGCTGCGCGCGCTTCTTCGACAGCCTGCAGCTGCCGGCGCCGCTCGACGAGGCGGTGGAGTTCGTCGTCACGGAGATTCGCTCACGGCTTCGCTACCTGGTCGACGTCGGGCTCGGCTACCTGACGCTCGATCGGCAGTCGCGCACGCTGAGCGGCGGCGAGGTGCAGCGTATCAATCTGACGACAGCGCTCGGTACGTCGTTGGTCAACACCTTGTTCGTTCTCGACGAGCCGACCATCGGCCTTCACGCGCGCGACATCGGGCGCATCATCGGTGTGTTGCGGCGGCTGCGGGACGCCGGCAATTCGCTGCTGGTCGTCGAGCACGACAGCCACGTCATCGGCGCTGCCGACCGCGTGCTCGATCTCGGCCCCGGCGCCGGCGAGCGGGGCGGGGAGGTGGTCTTCTTCGGTCCGCCCGATCGGCTTCCGAGCGCGCCCGGCTCGCTGACCGCGGACTATCTTTGCGGGCGCAAGGCGATAGCCCGGCGGTCTCGCCGCGCTGCCTCCGGCCCCGTGCGCCACCTCGAGCTGCTCGGTGCGGCGGCCCACAATCTGCGCGGCATCGACGTTCGCATCCCGCTCAACCGGCTGGTGTGCGTGAGCGGCGTGAGCGGCTCGGGCAAGTCCACCCTCGTCGAAGGGGTGTTGTATCGGGCGCTCGCCAAGCGCAAGGGCATGCAGGTCGACAGCCCCGGGCCTTTTCGCGCGCTGCGCGGCGCGGCAGCCATCGATGCAGTGGTGCTGGTGGATCAGTCGCCGATCGGTCGCACGACCCGCTCCACACCGGCCAGCTACGTCGGTGCGTTGGAGGCGATCCGCAAGGCGTTCGCCGCCGAGCCGCTGGCCCGCGAGCGCGGCTACAGCGCCGGCACGTTCAGCTTCAACTCGGGTAAAGGCCGCTGCGCAAGCTGCGGTGGCAACGGCTTCGAGCACGTCGAGATGCAGTTTCTGAGCGACGTCTACCTGCGCTGCGCGGACTGCGACGGGCGCCGCTACCGCGCCGAGGTGCTCGACGTGAAGCTGCTGGGCTCCGATGCAACGGCAGCGGCCGCCGGGGCTCCTGGGGCGACGGTCGCAGCCCGCGGCAAATCGATCGCCGACGTGCTGGAGCTGACGGTCGCCGAGGCGATTGCCTTCTTCGCGAGCCACCGCGAGGTGCTGCGGGCGCTGCAGCCGCTCCATGATGTCGGGCTGGGCTACCTGCGTCTGGGCCAGCCGGTGCCCGGCTTGAGCGGCGGTGAAGCACAGCGGCTCAAGCTGGCGGGGCATTTCGCGCGGCTGCGCCACGCGCAGCGAGGGGGGGCGCCGGTGCGCACGCTGTTTCTGCTCGACGAGCCGACAACGGGACTGCATTTCGCCGACGTAGCCGTACTGGTGGACGTGCTGCGGCGGCTCGTCGCCGAGGGACATTCGCTGGTGGTCATCGAGCACAACCTCGACGTCATTGCAGCCGCGGACTGGGTCATCGAGCTCGGACCGGAGGGCGGCGACGGCGGTGGCCAGATCGTCTGCGCCGGAAGGCCCTCGGCGATCCGGCGCCTCAAACGCAGCCCTACGGGTGCGGCACTGCACGCCCACCTGCAGTCCGCGCTCCAGCGGCGCGGGGCTGCAGGGCCGCTGGCGGGGGCGGCCGCGCCGCGGGTCGTGCGACCCTCGATCGACGTGCATCACGCGCGTGAGCACAATCTGCGCAACATCGATGTGCGTATCCCGCGCGAGCGCTTCACGGTGATCACCGGCGTCAGCGGCAGCGGCAAGAGCACCGTCGCGTTCGACATTCTGTTCGCCGAGGGGCAGCGGCGCTACCTCGAGTCCCTCAACGCGTACGCGCGGCAGTTCGTTCAGCCCGCCGCGCGGCCGGACGTCGACGCCGTCACCGGCATTCCGCCGACCGTCGCCGTCGAGCAGCGCAGCAGTCGCGGCGGGCGCAAGAGCACCGTGGCGACCATGACGGAGGTCTACCACTTCCTTCGCCTGCTGTTCGTCAAGCTCGGGCAGCAGCACTGTCCGGACTGCGACTCGCCCATCGAGGCGCAGACCCGTCAAGCCATCGTGGCACGGGTGATGCGCGGCCTCCGGGGCCGCCGTATCGATCTCTTCGCACCGTTGGTGGTGGCGCGCAAGGGCTACTACACGGATCTCGCCAAGTGGGCGGCGGGCAAGGGTGTCGAGGCGTTGCGCGTGGACGGTGTTCTGACGCCGACGGCGCAGTGGCCGCGGCTCGATCGTTTCCGCGAGCACGACATCGAGCTGCCCGTCGGCGGTCTCGAGGTCGATCCAGGCAGCGAGCACCGGCTCGACGAGCTGTTGGCACGAGCGCTCGAGGTCGGCCGCGGACGCGTGCTGGTGGCGGGCTGCGGCGCCGGGAGCAGCGGTGCCGCCACTGAGCTGCTGTTCTCGACGCGCCGTGCCTGCGGGCGCTGCGGACGCAGCTTCGCGGAGCTCGATCCGCGTCTGTTCTCGTTCAACTCCAAGCACGGCTGGTGCCCGGCCTGTTTCGGCACCGGCGTCGTGCTGCGCGGCTTTTCGGCCGAGCATTCCGGTGAGGAGGCCTGCTGGAGCGAGGACGCTGCCGCGGCGACGCAGACCTGTCCGCACTGCCGCGGGCGGCGCCTCAACCGCGAGGCGCTGGCGGTACGCTTTCGCGGCTGCAGCATCGCCGATGTCACAGCGCTCTCGGTAGGCGAGGCGCAGGCGTGGCTGCGACGTTTGCGGCCCCGCGCGCGGGAAGCGCATATCGCGCGAGACATTTTCGCCGAGCTGCGCGCCCGGCTCGGATTTCTGGCCGAGGTCGGCCTGGATTACCTGCAGCTCGAGCGCTCGGCGCCGACGCTGAGCGGCGGCGAAGCGCAGCGTATCCGCCTCGCCGCGCAGCTCGGCTCCAATCTGCGAGGCGTCTGCTACATACTCGATGAGCCGACCATCGGCCTGCATCCGCGCGATAACCGGAAGCTGCTCGAAACGCTGCGGGCGCTGCGCCGCAAGGGCAACACCGTCGTCGTTGTCGAGCACGACGAGGACACCATTCGCGAGGCCGAGCACATCGTCGACCTGGGGCCTGGCGCCGGCCGCCACGGCGGGCGGGTAGTCGCGCAGGGATCGCTCCGGGCGCTGACGCGCAGCGCCGAGTCCGTGACGGGACGGCTGCTCAGGGAGCCGCTGCGACATCCGCTCGCGCCCCCGATGCGGCCCGGCCGCGGCGACACGGGGCCGGCGCTCGCCGTGGTGGGCGCTCGGCGCCACAACCTCAAGGATCTCAGGGTGAGGGTCCCGTTGCAGGCGTTCGTGTGCGTCACCGGCGTCAGCGGCAGCGGCAAGAGCACGCTGGTGCGCGATGTGCTCTACGAGAACCTGCGCCGTTGCGTGGGCGGCGGTCGGCGGCGCCGACCCGCGCCCCCTGAAGGGTGCGACGCCATCGAAGGGTGGCAGGCGATCGGGCGCGTGCTCGAGGTGGATCAGACCCCCATCGGCAAGACGCCGCGCTCGTGCCCGGCAACCTACGTGGGTATCTGGGACAACGTACGCCGCCTGTTCGCCGCTGTTCCGGAGGCGCGCCTGCGCGGCTTCACGGCGGGGCGCTTCTCGTTCAATCTCGATGGCGGCCGCTGTGACGTCTGTCAGGGCCAGGGCGTGCGGCGCATCGAGATGAGCTTTCTGCCCGACGTGCGCGTTGCCTGCGACGCCTGTGCCGGCACGCGCTTTGCCAGCGAGACGCTGGCCGTGCGCTACAAGGACAAGACCATCGCCGACGTTCTGCAGATGAGCGTCGACGAAGCGGTGCCCTTTTTTGCCGCCCACACCGCCACGCGCCATACGCTGGCATTGCTCCAAGACGTCGGGCTGGGCTATCTCACCCTCGGTCAGCAGAGCCCGACGTTGAGCGGCGGCGAGGCGCAGCGCATCAAGCTCGTCGCCGAGCTCGCCAAATCGCGTCCGGTGCTGGGCGAGGCGCGCCCGCGGCGCGCCGGCGCCCAGCGAGCTTCGGCCCAATCGCTCTACGTCCTCGACGAGCCGACCGTCGGCCTGCACATGGCGGATGTCGAGAAGCTCGTTCGCGTGCTGCGCGCGCTGGTCGACGCGGGCAACACCGTCATCGTGATCGAGCACAACCTCGACGTGATCGCAGAAGCCGACTGGGTGATCGACCTCGGGCCCGATGGCGGTGACGCCGGCGGGCGCATCGTGGCGCAGGGTCCCCCGCAGCGCCTCGCGCGCGGGGCATCGGGCTCCCATACCGCGCGAGTCCTCGCGCGGTTTCTCGCCTCTCGGGGTGTCGCCGCATGAGCGACGGGGGTTGGTGATGACGGTCTCCGCGACGGTTTGGCCGGCGCAGCGTCGACAGCGCCTTCGCCCGCCCGTCGCGGCCGCGCGCCCGGCGGCCAGGAATGCGTCGCGTGGTCCCGGCGTCCCGGCATCGCGGGGGTACGTCGCAAACACCCTCGCACGGCGGTTGACGGCCGTTATAATCCGCCGGACCGCAACGCCCGACAGCTCGGCGCCGAGTCTACCGCAGCACACATCCGGCGGCCGGCGCGACGACGAGCTGGAGACTTCACCTCGATGACCGACGCCATTGCCCCCCACGGGGGCACGCTACAGCAGCCTCTTCTCGACGAGGAGCTCGCCGAGCATCGAAAGATGCATTCGATCGAGTTCGCTTCGGTGACGCTCAGCCATCGCCAGATTTGCGATCTCGAGCTGCTGCTCAACGGGGCTTTCTCGCCGCTGTCCGGGTTCATGGGCCGGGACGCCTATGAGTCGGTGATCGAGCGCATGCGGTTGCCCGACGGTCTGCTGTGGCCCATTCCCATCACCCTCGACGTGCCCGACAGCGTGGCGCACGAGCTCGAGCGCGGTGACTCGCTGGCGCTGCGTGACAACGAGGGCTTCATGTTGGCCGTCGTCAGAGTCGAGGACGTCTGGCTCGTCGATAAGAGCCGTGAGGCACGCGCGGTCTACGGGACCGAATCGCTGTTACACCCAGGGGTGCGCTATCTCTACGAGGAGACGGGGGGCTATTACCTCGGCGGCGCCGTCGAAGGCGTGCAGCTGCCCACTCACTACGACTACGAGGAGCTGCGTCACAGTCCCGAGGAGTTGCGCCATCAGTTCGCCAAGATGGGCTGGCGGCGCGTCGTCGCCTGCCATACCAGTCAGCCGATGCACAGGCGCGACTATGAGCTGACCATGCGCGCAGCGCGGCAGGTCAATGCGCATATTCTGCTCCACCCTGCGGTGGGCGAGACGCGGCCAGGGGATCTGAGCTACTACGCGAGGATGAAGTGCTATCAGGCGATCCGGCGGCACTATCCCCACGGTTTGACGGCGCTGTCTCTGCTGCCAATTGCCATGCGCATGGCGGGTCCCCGCGAAGCGCTGTGGCATGCGATCGTCTCTCAGAACTACGGTTGCTCTCACTTCATGGTCGGGGCGGACTACGGCAGTCCACCGCGCAGGCAGGGTGCCGGGGAGCGGTTCTATGCGCCGGCCGCCGCCCAGGAGCTGCTCGAGCGCCATCGAGACGAGCTCGGTATCGAGGCGGTGGCCTACAAAGAGATCGCGTACGTGCCGGCGCGTCGGCAGTTCATGTCGATCGAGGACGCGCAGTCCGCCGGCGAGCGCCATGAGGACCTGGACGCGGAGCAGCTGGCGCGGCGCCTTGCGCGGGGAGAAGAGATTCCCGAGTGGTTCTCGTTCCCGGAGGTGATCGACGCGCTGCGCGAGATTCATCGCCCGCGCAGCCGGCAGGGCATAACGCTTTTCTTCACGGGACTGTCGGGTTCGGGCAAGTCGACGCTGGCGAAGATCATCTACGGCAAGTTCATCGAGGAGGGCAGTCGGCCCGTGACGCTGCTCGACGGCGACATCGTGCGCCGCCATCTGTCGAGCGAGCTCGGATTTTCCAAGACGGACCGCGATCTCAATGTGCGTCGCATTGGATTCGTCGCGAGCGAGATCACCAAGAACGGCGGTGTGGCAATCTGCGCCCCCATCGCGCCGTACGCGGCGACGCGACGCGCCGTGCGTGAGCTGATCGAACAGTGCGGTGCGTTCATCGAGATCTACGTCGCGACGCCGCTCGAGGTGTGCGAGCAGCGCGACCGCAAGGGACTCTACGCGAAGGCCCGCAAAGGGATCATTCCCGAGTTCACCGGCATCAGTGACCCTTACGAGGAGCCCGCGCAGGCCGAACTGCGGATCGATACCTCCGAGATGACGCCGATGCAAGCGGCACAAGAGATCTATCTGTACCTGCTGCGCGAAGGTTACTTCGATACCGCCGAGCAGGGACCCCTGCTCGAGTGGGCGTAGCGGTTGTCAGCGACCGGCTCCGAGCGGTGCCGTTGCGGTTACGTATTCTGATGGTGAGGGCCCCAACCATGACGCGACATTGCTACCTACGCAGCTTCGTGGCGGCCGTCATGCTGCTCAGCGCGCTCGGGCTTGGCGTGGTGCACGCCCAGGCACCGGCAGGCGACCGTTCCGAACAGAGGGATCCGGATGCTCTTCTCGCCGAGGCATCCGCGACGTTGTCTGATTTCATGCAGGATCCGCGTATGGAGTGGTTTCGGCAGAATGTCGGGAGCGCCCGGGCGCTGCTCGTCGTGCCCCAGTACGTAAAGATCGGCCTGTTCGTGGCCGGCGCCAGTGGCCCCGGGGTGCTAGTCGGCCGCGACGCCGACAGCGGCTGGAGAGGGCCCGTGTTCTACGAGCTCAATACGACCAGCCTCGGCCTGCAGGCCGGGGTCGAGCGCTCCGAGATGGTTCTCTTGGCGCGAACGCAGAGCGGTCTCGAGAGCTTGTTGACGTCGAGCGTCAAGTTCGGCGGCAAGATCAGTGCAGCGGCGGGACCGGTCGGGGGCAGCGCCATCACCGAGACCGAGGACATCGTCTACTTCGTGCGCAAAGCGAGCGGCGGGTTTCTGGGCATGTCCCTCGACGGTGTCGTCATAGAGCCCGAGCGAGAGCTCATGACGGCATACTACGGCCGCGAAGCCACACCCATGGATGTGCTGGTCCGCGGTAGCGTCACGTCGCCCAAGCCGAACCCCATGCTCGCGATCCTGCAATAGGGCGCTATCGCGCAAGCAAGCGCTTCAGCTGCAAAGAGGAGCAAAGGGCCGAGTCGCGAGGGATACAGCCGCTCGCTCCCCGATTCGACTGCGGGTGGGCGCGTCGCCGCCTCAGCGCCGGCGCATCTCGCAGCCGGGGTCGTCGTTCAAGTCGCACAGCCGCACCGGCTGGTAGCCAACGCCCGTGCTGGCGCAGCCGGCGATCAGCACGAGGGTGAAGACCAAGGGGATGAGTCGCCGGGCGCCCGCCATCGTCGATGTGTCCGCGCAGATAAGTTCAGCCACACAGTATACATCAAGCACGACACCTCGCTTCGCAGCGCAGCGGGTGGGGTGCCCGGGCGGCGGGCGTTGCTGCCAACAGACAGCTCGGTAGCCTATAAGGGTATGCTAATTCTTCACCGCATGCGTGTGTGACTCGCATCAAGAAAAGACCCGCGCCGCCGCGTACATTAGTCAGGACAAGCGGTGGGACGCTTTCCCGACGGCGTTCGAGGAGGGATGGTGCGCGTCCGCGTATTAGGAGGCATAGACAATGAGACGAGTGCGCAGGGTTGTGGTCAGCGCGGTGCTCGGGCTTGCCGTGGGCGTCGTCGGCACGGTGGCGTGGGCCGAGTCGCCGGTCAACCCGCTCGATTTCTTCAGCACTTTCCGCGGCGGGTTTGCGGGGGCCGCGCCTGCCGCTCCGCCCGGGGCGCTGGTGACGGCGCCGACCCCCCCGATGACGGCGATGCCATGGGGCGCGATGAGCAACCCGATGGCCTGGGCGCAGAGTCCCATGATGTGGATGATGAACCCACTGATGATGAGTCCCATGATGATGGCGCCGATGGCGATGACGCCCATGACAGCGGGTATGATGGCGCCGATGGGTATGATGGCGCCGACGGGTATGATGGGCGGTGCCTTCGCCAATCCCATGCTGGCGTTCACGACACCGGGCAACTGGGTGAATCCGCAGAGCTACCTCGCTTTTCTTCAGCCGGGTGCGTGGGCGGCGATGATGAACCCGTACAGCTACCTGGCGTTTATGAATCCGTCGACCTACCTGCCGCTGATGGACCCGTACAGCCACATGTCGACGCTCGGCGGTGCGCCGGCGCCAGCACCCTCGTTCGGGCAGCCGGCCATGCCCACGCCCATGCCCATGCCGTGGATGCCGTGGCCTCCTCGCTAGACCGGGCCGGTGGCCGGCGCTAGCCCTCGAGCTGTGATCGTGCTGGTGACGCGGATGGGTGGTGACGGGGCACATCGGCGATCTGACGTACGCATGTGACGCCCCCATGCGATGGACTACGATGAACGAGGTGAAAGGCATGAGAGTGAACCACGCAAAACTTTTCGCGGTGTGGCTCCTCGTGGCGGCGGCGTTGCCCTCCGTCGGCTCGGCGCAGCAGACGTCGCCCGGCGAGACCGGCCCGACGATGGCCAACGACGTCGCCGAGGAGATCCGCCCCCGGCCGGACCTCGGGCCGCGCCTCATCAGTGACATGTCGCCGGAAGCGCAGAAGATACTTCGCGACGAGCTGCGCAAACGTCAGAGGCCGGTGCTCCCGGCCGTGCCCCGCGACGCAAAGGCGGCGTGGATCACCTCCATGATGGGTGCCTCGCCGATGTCGATGCGCGACATGTTCAACCTCATGACCGATAAGCGGAAAGTGGCCGAGGGGCTGACGTTCGACGAGGTCATCGAGTCGATGGAGATCAAGGCCAACGAGGTCAACTTCAAGAAGGTCGGGCACAACGAGTTCTGGCGCGACATCGGCGCCATCAGCGGCCTGCCCACCACGCGACTCGAGATCCTGCAGTTCTGTGACGCCATGGTGGGGCGGCGCATGCTCGACCACAGCCCCGAGTTCGTGATCTTCATCCCGTGTCGCATCGCGGTCTACGAGGACGAGAATGGCGACATCTGGCTGATGACGCTCGACTGGGACGTGACGTGGCTGAGCCTGGCCTGGCACCCCGACTCCAAGCTCGACGCGCAGCTCACGGAGGACGCCGTGCGTGTCCGCGACGCCATGGCGCAGATCATGCGCGCGGGAGCCACTGGCGAGTGGTGACATGGCCGGCGAGGCGCCCGATCTCCTGTCTTTCGACGATGCGCCACGCGATCGCGAGCTGCACCATCCGCCGTGGTTCAAGCTCAGCTTCCTCGACCTGCGGGAAGATCTCGGCGACGCCATAGCGGGTGGCAAGCGCGGTTTGATGGTGTACTTCGAGCAGGAGAACTGCGGTTATTGCAAGGCGCTGCTGGAGATCAATTTGGCTCAGCCGGAGATTGCGCGCTACGCGCGCACCCATTTCGATGTCGTTGCGATTGACATCTGGGGTGATCGTGAGGTGACGGACATGGCCGGCCGCACGCTCTCCGAGCGCCAATACGCGGTGCGCGAGCGCACCAACTTTACCCCGTCGATCATCTTCTACGACGCAAGCGGCATCGAGGTGTTCCGACTGAGGGGCTACTATCCGCCCTACACCTTTCGGGCAGCTCTCGAATTCATCGCCGATCGCCACCACGAGCGGGAGAGCTTTCGCGACTACCTGGCAAGGGCCGACCCACCGGCCAAGTTCGATCGGGCCGATCTGAACAACGAGGCGTTCTTCGCACCGCCACCCTATGCGCTCGATCGCTCGCGACTGCCGGCCGATCGCCCGCTGGCGGTGTTCTTCGAGCAGCGCGACTGCCACAGCTGTGACGTGCTTCACAGCGAGCCGCTCGCCGACGAAGAGACACGGCGGCTGTTGAGCGCCATGGAGGTCGTGCAGCTCGACATGTGGTCGGACACCCCGGTGGTGGCGCCCGATGGCGTATCACGCACCGCGGCCCAGTGGGCCGCCGAGCTCGACGTGTTCTTCGCCCCGACCATCGTGTTCTTCGACGAGACCGGCGTCGAGCGGATTCGCATCGACTCGGTGGTGCGCATGTACCGGCTCGCGCGGGTGCTGGAGTACGTCATCGAGCACGGTTATGCGGACGGGCTTACCTACCAGCAGTGGCACGGCCGCCGTCCTGCCCTTCCGTGAGCGCGGCGCTCGACGCTCCCGGGTGAGTCTCGCCGCGGCTGCCCTGCGCCGGAAGACGACCGTGCATCGCTGCTCAGAGGCGTCGACGGGAGTTCGCTTTGGTCGGCGCCGAGAACGGACCCCATGAGCGGCCCGCGCGAGTGATCGTTCGGGGCGCACAGGTTGGAGCGTCGCAGACGGTTTGATGCGATACCAATGCGCTGCGTGACTCTCCCTGCTCGATTGCTGCCCGCCACCGCCGTGGTTTGCGCCGCGCGCGGCCTCGCATCTCGTCCGTGAGCAAGGTTTCGAAAGGGAATCCGCCGGCGTCGGGAACCGACTCGCACGCCTGGCATACGATGACCGCGGAGGCGGTGCTCGCCGAGCTCGGGGTCGCGCCCGACGAGGGCCTAACCAGCGAGCAGGCGGCGCAGCGTTTGCGCGAGCACGGTGCCAACGACATCGAGCATCGGCGTCGGCGTTCGGTGCTGCGCATGTTCATTGATCAGTTCGCCGACTTTATGATTCTGGTCTTGATTGCCGCGGCGCTCATCTCGGGAGCTATCGGAGAGCCGCAGGACAGCATTGCCATTACGGTGATTGTCGTGCTCAACGCTTTCATCGGCTTTTTGCAGGAGTACCGCGCCGAGCGGGCGGTCGCGGCACTGCGCCGGATGGCGGGGCATACCGCACGCGTGCGCCGCGCCGCCGAGCCGAAGAGCGTTTCCGCTCGCGAGTTGGTGCCCGGTGACATCGTGCTGATCGAGGCCGGTGACATGATCGCGGCGGATGTGCGCCTGCTGGACGTGACGGCGTTACAGCTCAATGAAGCGGCACTCACGGGTGAGTCCGCGCCCGTTGAGAAGATGACGCAGCCGCTGCACGCGGAGGAGGCACCCCTCTCGGAGCGCCACAACATGGCGTACAAGGGGACGCTAGCCACCGCCGGTCGTGGATTCGGCGTTGCAGTTGCCACGGGAATGGCTACCGAGCTCGGTCGCATCGCGGCTCTGTTGCGCGAAGAGCCGGCCGCGAAGACCCCGCTTCAGAAGCGCCTGGCGAGCTTCGGGCAGCGCCTCGCACTGGTCGTGCTGGCCATCTGCGCGTTGATTTTCGCGGCAGGGCTGTTGCGCGGCGAATCCGCCATGATCATGTTCCTGACCGCTGTCAGCCTTGCGGTGGCGGCGATTCCCGAAGCGCTGCCCGCCGTCGTGACCGTGTCGCTGGCTCTCGGCGCGCGCAATATGGTGCGGCAACATGCGCTCATCAGGCGTCTTCCCGCGGTCGAGACGCTCGGCTCCGTCACCTACATCTGCGCCGACAAGACCGGCACGCTTACGCAGAACAAGATGTCCGTGGAATGGGTTTATGCGGACGGCCGTTTGGCGCAGCGGTTGAAGCCGGCGGCGGATGGTCGCCGTCCCTGGTCCCTGCTGGCGCAGGCGCTCGCGCAGAACAACAACGCGACGACGGATCGGGATGGCCGGCTCAGCGGCGATCCGACCGAAGTGGCCTTGCGGGTTGCCGCAGCGTCTGCCGGCTACGACAAGGATGTTCTGGAGAGTACGTCGCCGCGCGTTGCGGAGATTCCCTTCGACGCTCGAAGAAAGCGCATGACCACCTTTCATCGCCATGCTGGCGGCCTGATCGCTTTCACCAAGGGAGCGCCCGAGCGCGTGCTGGAGCAGTGCGTGAGCACCCTGGCATCGAGCGGCGTATGCCCTCTCGAGCGTGGGGACATCGCGCGGCAGGCGCAAGCGCTCGCAGCGCAGGGCTACCGTGTGCTCGGTTTCGCGTCTCGCCACTGGCCGACGTTGCCGGATACCGGTGTGCCGGAGGCGGCGGAAGCCGATCTTCACTTCCTCGGTCTGGTGGCTCTGATGGATCCGGCGCGCCCGGAGGCGGCCGACGCCGTCGCGCTGTGCAGAACCGCGGGTATTACACCGGTGATGATTACCGGTGATCATGCAGCCACCGCTTTGACCATGGCGAGACATCTCGGGATCGCCGAGGAAGGCGACGATACGATCGTCGTAGAGGGGAAGGTGCTGGCACGGCTGAGCGAGGACGAGTTCGCACAACGGGTGCAGCACCTTCGTGTCTATGCGCGCGTCAGCCCCGAGCAGAAGATTCAGATCATCCGCGCGTTGCAGCAGCAGGGCGAGTTCGTCGCCATGACGGGCGACGGGGTGAACGACGCGCCCGCGCTCAAGCATGCCGACATCGGTGTGGCCATGGGACGCAAAGGCACCGACGTCGCCCGCGAGGCTGCCGACATGGTGCTGCTCGACGACAACTTTGCCACCATCGTGAACGCCGTGCGCGAGGGCCGGCGTATATACGACAACGTGCGCAAGTTCGTCAAATACACGATGACCAGCAATTCGGGGGAAATCTGGACGCTGTTGCTGGCGCCGCTCGTGGGGCTGCCAATTCCGTTGCTGCCGATACACATTCTATGGATCAACCTTGTCACCGACGGTCTTCCGGGCATTGCGCTGGCGGTGGAACCCGAAGAGCGCGGCGTTATGCAGCGGCCGCCCCGGCCGCCGAAGGAGAGCATTTTTGCCCACGGGATGTGGCAACACATGCTGTGGGTCGGCGTGCTGATTGGCGGGCTGTCGATTCTCGCGCAGGCCTGGGCCCTCGACCAAGGATTGAGCAGCTGGCAGACGATCGTGTTCACCGTGCTGACCTTCTCGCAGCTCGCCCACGTAATGGCGATCCGCGCCGAGCGCGACTCCCTGTTCAGCATCGGTCTGCGCTCGAACAAGCCGCTGCTGGGCGCGGTGATCCTCACGGTGCTGCTGCAACTGGCCACCATCTACCTTCCCGTTCTGCAGCCGATATTCAAGACACAGCCCCTCACGGCCGGGGAATTGGCTTTGTGTTTTGTTCCGCCGGTGCTCGTTTTCGTTTCGGTGGAAGTCGAGAAGTGGCTCAGCCGCCTCGGTCTGATTTACCGCGAGTGAGTCAGCGCAGCCTTCGAGAACGTGGCGCGGCGGCGCAGCGGCGACGACCGCAGAGCCGGGCCGCGCAGGGCCGGTAGCCGCCCGGCGGTTGCGCTGATGCCGCGTTTGTCGGCGGTCACGGGCGGGGTGCGGGGCGGCCGCGGCGCGGTTGTGCGGGCGTTTCGCGCCGCGTGCGACAGCGAGGCCGGTCGACGCGAGCCCCCCGGATGAGCAGTCGCGCCGAGCAGACGCGGTACAATAGACCGGGTCGCAGCCGACCCGAGACGTCGCGCCGAGGCCCGGGAGATGGAATCCGTTCAAGTCATCACCACGATTATTTTTCTGTTGACCATTGCGCTGGTCGTCGTGCGCTGGATCGACAGTGTCGTGGCCGCCATGGTCGGCGTCGTTCTCATGATCATGGCTGGCAGCATGACCGAGACCGAGGCTTTCGCGATCGTCGATTGGAACGTGATCGCGATCTTGGTCAGCATCTGGCTCATTGCGGGCTATTTCGGTAAGACCGGCATACCGGAATACCTCGGTGATCTGATGTTGCGCCTCTCCAAAGGCAACGTGCCGCTTTTCGTCACCTTGATCGGTGCGTTGTCCGGCTTCATCTCGATGTTCATCGACAACGTAGTCGTGGTGCTCATGCTCGCACCGGTGGTGTTCCACATCAGGAAGCTGTATGCGTTCGAGGCAACAGGGGCGATACTGTTCATTGGCCTGTGTTCGAACTTCATGGGCACCGCCCTGCTGCTCGGTGACCTTCCGCCGCAGATGTTACACAGCGTCTCGGGCATCGAGTTCCTTGGCTTTCTGTGGCACTCCGGGCGACCCTCGTCATTCGTCATCCTCACGGCCACGTACGTCGTCGTCGTCGTATTCTTCTATTTCAAATTCGTCAACTCGCCGATGGCCCAGGTGACCCTCGACCCGGCGGTGCACACCGAGGCGCACGTGGCGGAGCCCCACATCAAGAATCAACGCTTTGCTGTTGTCGTGTGTTCCGTGTTCGTTCTCACCATCCTCGGCATGGCGCTGCGAGAGCACTTTGGTGTACTGCTCGGCTACATTGCTTTCTCCGGCGCGCTGCTGCTCGTTCTGATCCTCGAAATTTTCGGAGAGCGGTGGCGGCTTGAGGCGCCGAGTCTCGAAGATATGCTCGCCGAGCTCGATTGGAAGGCAATCGGATTCTATGTGGCGTTGTTCGCGCTGGTCGGCGGGCTCGAGCACGCACACGTGCTGGAAATCTTGGCGGCATGGCTGGTGCCCTTCATCGAGGAGAGCCTCCTGCTGGGCGTCAGCGTGTTGTACTGGGTCACCGCACCCATCGTAGGCGTCGTCGAGCACGATGCGTACATCCTGACATTGCTCTACGTGATCCGCGATCTCGGCGAGGGAGGTGACATCGACCCGTGGCCGCTCTACTGGGCGCTGCTCTGGGCCGGAACGCTCGGGAGCAATTTGACGATCGCGGGTGCGCCGGCCCTGTATGTGGCATTGACCATGGGCGAGAGAGAGGACGCACGCAAGTGGTCTCTCAAGCAGTTTCTGAGCTTCAGCGTGCCTTATGTCGTGATCTCGCTCGTCGTTTGCTATGTTTTAATGGTGTTCATTTGGGTTCTGCCTTTCATGTGAGTGAGTTCGAGGGCTGTTAGATCGATGCACAACTACGCACACATCATGGCGGCGACCGACTTCTCCGCGGTGGGCGATGCGGCTGCGGAGCAGGCGGTGGCCGTAGCGGATCACTACCGCGCGCGGCTTACTTTCTTTCACGTGGTGGAGCATTTTCCCGAGCATCTGCCTCACTATCGTATGTCCCGTGAGGACATGGATCCCCAGGCGTTTCTGGTCGATCGTGCCACGAAGGACCTGCAAGCGCTGGGCGCGCGTCTCGGTCGCCAGGATGCCGAGGTGGAGGTGCGGCTGACGCCGCATTCGGCGAAGTCCGCGATCGTACAGTTCGCCCGGGATCACGCCGTGGATCTGATCGTGCTCGGCGCCAGGGGGCACCACGGTCTCGCGGATCTCATCGCGGGGTCGACGGCAACCGGTGTGGTGCGCGCCGCGCATTGCTCGGTTTTGACCGTCCGCATCGAGGAACCCTAGCAAAGCTCCGTGCGGCCGGGGTAAGGTGAGTCGGGGCGGGAGGGCCACCGTAGAACGAGGCCCGGCTGACGAGAGGCCCCGCGACGGGCTCGGATCGGTATCGCGCTCGCTTGAGCGTTGGGGCATCGTTCCCCCAGCGATTCGTGCCAGCGCGCCCCCGGCGCGGCCAAGGGGCTCTGAGGCATGAATGCTGATCACGTGCCGCGGGCGGTTTCTGTCTTATCAGGCTCGGCAACGCCGAGGAGACGATGCGATGGCGAGAATACACCTGCAGCGCAAGCACAATCTCGCCCGTACCGAAGCGCGGGCGCGGGTGGAAGCGATCGCCAGCAAGCTGAGCACGACGTTGAATGCAAAATACGCCTGGGAAGGCGATGCCCTGCGCTTCACGCGCTCCGGCGCGTCGGGGAGCATCAACATCGGCGATGACCTCATCGAGGTGGAGGTGCGGCTTGGCCTGCTGCTTACGCCGATGAAAGGCGCCATCGAGAACGCGATTCGCGACAACGTCGACGCGGCACTCAGCGATAAAGCTAGCAGCGCTTCCGCGTAACGGGCAATCGCGCGAAGCGCGGCTGATCCATCGCCGCGCGGTCGCCCGGCAGGGCGTGGAGCGGGGCCACGCCCAATCGGCTCACTTGCGCTTACGCTGTCGCTTGCCTTTTCGTTTGTCTTTCCCTTTTCGCTTCCCTGGCTCCTTTTGCTTGCCCTCGTCGGTATCTTCGCGACGTTTTTCGCCCTTTATCTTTTCTTTGCGTTTCTTCCTCTTGTCCTTGTTTTTCTCTTTCTTTTTCTTTTTGTTCTTTTTCTTGTCGTGGTCCGCTTCTGGGCTTGTCTTGCTCTCCTCGCGCGCCGCGGTGGACCCGGTGGTCTCGTCTGCGCGCGGTTCCGTGGCCGATGCCGATGCGCCGGCTGCCTCAGCGGTGCTGCTGGCGATCGTCGCGGGTGCCCTGGTTGCGGCACCGCTGATGGTGGCGGCGGCCTCGATCACGCTTTTTGCCCGTTTCTCACCGAAACCGGGGACGGTGGCGAGCTGTCTTGCGGTGGTGGCGGCGAGCGCTTCTGCGGTGCGGATGCCGTGTCTCGCCAGCACGGTCGCGGCGGCCGGTCCCACACCGGGAACGTCGGTGACTCTCTTCATTCGCGCTATTCTCGTTGGGCTAGTGAGGTCGTTATGGCACGTTGGAAGTCGTCGTGCGGTGCCGCCATCGGGCGGAGCCGGTTGGGGGGCCCATGCCGCGGTCGATCCTTCATACCGGTTCCACGCGGATTTTGGTGACGGCGCGTTCGGTAGCCTCCTCGACGGTAAATCGATATCCGGACTCGACAATCGTTTCGCCGCGTCGGGGTATGTGTCGGAGGCGCGTCGTGATCAGCCCGCCGAGAGTATGAAATTCCTTCGACGGAATATTGATGCTCAGAATCTCGTTGGCTTCCCAGATAGGGAGGCGTGAGTCCATGAGATAAGTCTCCTCGTCCAGCATCTCGAAGATGCGTTTGCGCCGGGGAAGATACTCTTCGAAGTCGTAGCCGACGTCGATCTCGCCAACGACTTCCTCGTGAATGTCTTCGACCGTGATCATTCCTACCGCGGACCCGAACTCGTCGACCACGATTGCCATATGATCGTCTCGGTTGCGCAACACGGGTAGAAGTTCATCGATCGTTTGATGGGGCGACACGTACATGGCGGGCTGGATACGCTCCGAAAGGGACTTCTCGCGCAGTTCGCGCTCCATGAGGTCCCATGTCGTAAGGGTGACGATGCCGATGATGTTGCTTGTGTTGCCCTGATAGACCGGCAGACGATTGTAGCCGTGCTTGCGCACCAGTGCGATTGCGCGCAGCATGCTGTGGTTGATGTTTATAGCTGTGATCTCGGCGATTGGAGTCATCACCTCGCCGACCGATGTTTCGGCGAAGCGGATCACCTGTCGGATTCGACGGCGGTCGAAAGCGTCGACGTTCGACGCGCGCTCGGCAAGCTCGACCACGGCGCGGATCTGCTCCCGTGTCATGAACACGTGCTGCTCGGTCCGACCGCCGCCGACGATTCGGGCGGCGATTCGCGCCACGCGCGAGAATATGAAGATAACGGGGTAGAACAGAAAGGCGAACGCCCGCAGGGGGTAGATGGCGACGGGAGCGATGGCGTCGGATTTCTGCTGATACACGCTCTTGGGCACGATTTCGCCGAGAATGAGAAACAAGGGTGTGAAGACAACAAGGGCGACGATATCGCCGCGGTCGCCGAATAGCTGGAGCATGGCTAATGTGCCCAGGGTGGTCAGGGCCACCGTGGCGATGTTGGTGCCGACCAGCGTTGTCCCAAGAAGCACGTCGGGCGTGCGGAACGAGTCGAGAACCGCTCGGGCGCCTTTGTGGCCCTGGTTGGCCCTCGCGTGCAGCTTCACCTTGTCGGAATTGACCAGAGCGATCTCGGAGCCCGAAAAGAACCCCTTCAAGAAGAGCAGCACCAGCATACCCACTACGATCAGAATGATATCCATTGCGCTGCTCCTGCTCAGCTCACAGCCGATCGCGTCGGCGACGTGTCTTCATGGCTCGTTTCTTCCTGGACCGTCGGCTCGGAAACCGGTTCGATCGGCTCGCCTGCTTTGGACTCGACGCCCGGCTCCGCGGATGTTTCGGTTTCGGTAGCGGGCTCTGTCCCGCCGGCGCCGGTCGAAGGGCCCGGGGCCTGCTCCTCCGCCGCGGACGCCTCTTCGTCGCCCTTCTCCGGTCCGACGGCTGGCGCGACCTGCACACGAGCGATGCGGTGAGCATCCATCTCGAGCACGGTGATCGTAATCCCCTCGATGGTGATCTTGTCGCCGACCTTGGGGAGACGGTCGAGATATCGAAACGCTACGCCTCCTATTGTGGTCATGCGCGGATCCTCAATGCCGAAATTGGTGAGGTTGTTGAAGTCGTTGAGCTTCATGTCGCCCGCGACTTCGTAGGTGTTTTCGTCACGTTCGTGATAGAGGTCCTCTCCCTCCGATTTGCCGCCGACCTGTCCGAAGATGAATCGCAGTACATCGCGCATGGTGATGAAACCCTCCATGCCGCCGAACTCGTTCAGACAGGCGGCGGCGCGTGCGTTGTGCGCCTGGAAGAATTCAAACATCTCGTCCACCTTCTTCGTCAGTGGAACCACCACTGGGGGATGCATGATGTCTTCGGGCTCCAGCGCTGTCAGGTCGGCGTCATCGAGAATCAGGCGTAGAACGTCCTCGGAGTGGACAAAGCCGACCAGATTGTCCCGATGACCCCGATAGACGGGCACGCGGGGATGCTGATAGATACGGAACTGCTCGATCATCTCGGGAACGCTCATGTCTGCACGCAGAAACGTGGTGCGCGTGCGCGGCGTCATGATCTCCACGATCTCCGTGTCGCCGGCTTCCAAGAGGTTGTAGATCAGCGCCCTTTCGGTGGCATTGAGCTCGCCCTCGTTGGCGACCTCCTCGACGAGGGTGAGAAACTCGTCCTTGCGCAAAAGGTTGTCCGCCGCAGTTTCCTCGCCGACGATCAATGTGGTGATGCGGTCGGCGATTTGCCGGATGACGAGTCGCAGAGGCGTAACGATCTTCACCCACAGATTCATGGGCGTTGCAACAACGCGCGTGCTGTAGCGAACGGGGTTGGAGACGGCGATGGTTTTTGGCGTAACCTCACCGAACAGCAGCAGCAGCGGGACCATTACCAGCAGGTTGATCCAGCCGGCGCGCTCGACGCCGTAGAGATCGACCAGGATAACCGTCATGTTGGCAGCAGCAGCGATGTTCACGAGCTCGTTGCCGCTCAGAATGGAGATGATCAGCCTTCGAGGCTGGTCCAGCAACGCATGAAGAATCTCGGAGTTCGGGTTACGCTCGCGCCGGATCTGCTGCAGGTCCAGGCGCGACAACGAGAACAGAGCGGTCTCAGAGCTCGAGAAGAACGCGGAGCCTGCCAGCAAGAGCACCTGCACACAGAGGCGCGCCAGCATAGCTGGCTCCAGCAAACGGGCCGTGTCGAAGGTGAAGAAAGCCTTTACGGCCTCCCACTGAAGAACGAGCTCGTGTAGCAGCTGATCCACTTTAGGTCTCCTTCGCCTTGTTCCATGTTGCAGCGCTTGTCGACCGCGCGCGGTGGATGTCCTGCCAGCGGGCCATCGCTCCGAGCCCTCATGCCACGGTGCTTTCAGAGCACCTTTGAACATCGTACGTCAGCCGACGTGCGATTTGTCCTGCCCGGCCGACCGGAAACCCGTGCGCTGTTGATCTGGGTCAATTTTTCGACTGTGACCCTCGCCGGCGGGCGTGCCGTGCCGTCGGGTGCCTGCACGACATGTGCTACAGTCTTCGCTCAGTATTAGCGCTCGGTGGAGTGATGGCTGCGGCAGAAAACGAACGAGACCCCGGGCGACCGTTGGGCAGGCAGCGAGATACGGAGAAGGAGTCATCGCGATGAAGACCCACGACGATCGACCTTTGCTGGTGCCGGTCGATTTCTCGCCGCATTCTGAGGCGGCGCTGGTGTTCGCTACGCACCTCGCTGCGACTCTGGGCACCCCCGTCGTGGTCCTGCACGTGGTGCATGATCCGGGGGAGGCGCCAGGATTCTATGCGGGAAAGCGTGGACCGGACAGCCTTGCCCGGCTGGAAGATATCGCCGGCGATATGATGAACGAGTTCATTGCGAAGTTCGGTGAAGAGCATCCTGAATGGTCGAAGCTCCAGAGCACTCAGACGGTGCTCAAGGTGGGTCTCCCGGTGACGCGCATACTCGAAGTGGCCGATCTTATCGACGCAGGGATGATCGTCATGGGGAGTCGCGGCCGCACTGGTCTCTCTCACGTGTTGCTCGGTTCCAAGGCCGAACAGGTCGTGCGCTTGAGCCCCGTCCCCGTCACGATCGTCAAGGACGACGAGCCAAACGACGCTTCGACATGAAACCCGTTTGCAGGCTCTGCAAAGTGCGGTATGGCTGGATCGCGTTCGGCGCTATTGCGGCAGCGACGGTGCTGTTGTCCGCAGCGGTACCGGCGCGCGCGGCCATGGGTGGAGAGGTGGAGTTGGCATGGGCGACCATGAGTATGAGTCTCTTCGGGGGGCTGGCTATTTTCCTCTTCGGCATGGAGCAGATGGCCGATGCGTTGAAGGCCGTGGCGGGCGAGCGCATGAAGCTCATTCTGGCCAGGCTCACCACGAATCGCTTCATGGGGGCTTTGACCGGCGCCTTCGTGACGGCCGTCATCCAGTCGTCATCCGTGACGACAGTGCTGGTTGTCGGCTTCATCACGGCAGGACTGATGTCGCTCGCGCAGTCGATCGGAGTGATCATGGGTGCCAACATCGGCACGACGATCACGGCGCAGATCGTGGCCTTCAAGGTGACGAAGGCCGCACTGCTCATGATCGCCGTTGGTTTCGGGATGCTGTTCTTCGGCAAGCAGGAACGCTTCAAGCAGTATGGCGCAATTCTCATGGGCCTGGGCTTGGTCTTCTTCGGTATGGCCGTGATGAGCGACGGTATGAAGCCGCTGCGTTCCTATCAACCTTTCCTCGATCTGATGGTGCGCATGGAGAATCCCCTGGTCGGCATTCTCATTGCCGCTCTGTTCACCGGTCTCGTGCAATCGTCCTCGGCGACCACGGGAATCGTTATCGTCATGGCGAGCCAGGGTTTCATCACGCTGCCGGCGGGTATAGCCCTGGCCTTCGGTGCCAATATCGGGACCTGCGTGACGGCGCTGCTGGCGTCCATTGGCAAGCCGCGCGAGGCGATTCGAGCCGCCGTGGTGCACATCCTGTTCAATGTCGCCGGCGTGCTGTTGTGGCTTGGTTTCATCGACCAGCTGGCGGCATTCGTGAGCGTCATCTCTCCGGCCGCGCAAGGGCTAGTGGGCACGGAGAAGCTGGCGGCGGAGGCGCCGCGCCAGATCGCCAACGCGCACACGCTCTTCAACGTAGCCAACACGCTTATTTTCATATGGTTTACCGGTCCCATCGCGCGGATAGTCGAGCGCCTGGTGCCAGATCGACCCCTCGAGGAAAGTGTCATTGTCGAGGCCAAGTATCTCGATGAGGAGCTTTTGCAGATGCCGTCCCTCGCTCTGGAGCGCGTGCGGCTGGAGCTCGGGCACATGGGTGAGCGGATCAAGAAAATGGTAGCGGCGATGATGCCCACGGTGCTAACCGGGGATCGAGAGTCCTTGCGAGAAATCGCCAAGATGGACGACGAAGTCGATATCCTACATGGGCAGATCGTCACCTATCTTGGAGAGATCAGTCGCCGCTCGCTGACCGGCCAGCAGACGAAGATGTTCGTTCGAATGATGGATGTCTCCAGGGATCTCGAGAACATCGGCGACATCATCGAGACCGATCTGATCACCCTCGGATCGAAACGGCTGGAGCGAGAAGTGAGGGTGAGTAGAGGGACCCAGGACGTGCTCATGGATCTGCATAGCCATGTGGCGAAGACCGTGGACGATGCCATAGACGCTGTTGTCAGAGAAGACCAGAGACTCGCTCTGGATGTCATGGCCGCCAAGCTCGACATCAATCGTCTGGTCGAGGAGGCGGAAGCCCATCAGACGAAACGCCTCGTCGCCGAAGAGCCCGGTCGGCTGGCGGCCTACGTCATCGAGGTGGATATCATCGAGAAGCTCAAGCGAATCTATTACTTCGCCAAGCGCATGGCGAAGACTGTGGTCCCCGAGGAAGTGCTCGACCGTGCGGCGTAGCTGGCGCCACGGGTTTTACATCCAGCGTTAGCCGGCGATGCCGGGACGCCAGGAATGGGCGATCCGCTTCGCGAGACTGCGCTTCGAGGCAATGCACTGGCGTCGTTCAGAGAAGCTTCTGGGTTCCCCGCGGCCGGCGGTCATGCCGCAGGGGAGCTGGATTCTACGCCGCCATAGTCGGGCGCCGTGGCGGAGGGCATCGACGCGGCGCTGCTGGCGGCTGCCCACGCGGACAGACTGAGGAATCTCATTGCGAAGCAACGCGAACTCACCTGCCGGGCTGCCGGCGGACACGGCTGCGAAGAACCACGCAGCGCCTGTCTGCGCCGTCGACGTCGGCAGCAAGAATCTCAAGGTCGTAATCGGTGAGTGCAGCAACGGCCGGGTGCGCACGCGGTTGCTCGCCAAGACGACGCTTGCGCTCGGCAAGGAAGTGACGGGCCACGGTCGGGTGCGGCAGCGGAAGCTCGATGACCTCGCCAACGCCTTATCGGACTGTGTTAACCGATGCCGAGCCTGTGGTGCGCACACCATACTGGGCATTGCTACCAGCGCGGTGCGCAGGGCGGAGAATCGAGACGCCGTCACGGCCCTTGCCGCCGGGCTCGGCGTCGATCTCCATGTCGCCGACGCGACCCGGGAGGCGGTGGTCGGCTACCTCGCTGCCAGCCTCGGCGTCCCTGGAAAGCTCGTAAGCGATTTTGGCAGCGAGAGCTTCCAAGTCGCTTGGTGGCTGGGCCCCGAGATCGCCACTCGGTCCGTTGACATGGGCTATGAGTCCGCCTACCAGAACTTCATCGCCTGCGCCGGGAGCTTCGCGCAAGCAAGGCGTCGATACCGAGTGTATCTCGAAAGCAGGCTCGGGATGCTTCCGACTGCGGTCGACGAGTACATCGCGCTCAGTGCGAAATCGATGACCGGATTCGTGCTGGGCAGGCACAAGGACGCCGTCGGTTCGGCGCTGAGCGGGGATGCCCTGCGGCGCAAGATCAAGCAGCTGGAGGCTCTGAGCGAAAACGCTTTCGAGATGCTCAAGGCTCGCACCGAAAAGGCCAGCAAGGTCCTCGCCGGGATCATTGCCGTCGACTATGTGATGGAGCGATCTGGGCAGCGCAAAGTGCGCGTGAAAAACGCGGAGCTGCCCGTGGGGCTGATCGTCGAGTTTTTCGGTATGATGTCGGCGCGCGGTGCAACCCGGACAATGAAGATGGAGTGAAGTCGTTGACGAGCAAAGCAGACTACGCACTCATTCGGCAGTTGCTGTTGGGCGCGGCTCCGCGCCATCGGACCCACAACGTTCCACGGCCTCGATCCGAAGGCGTTCGAGTCATTGTTGGAGGCGGATCCGCGCATCGTCTGCGAGGTAATGCGTGCAGTCTTTCGCATGACTCACGCTAAGCTGATGCAAATGAACACGGAGAGTGAAGAGCTTAAGAATTATTCTCTGAGACGAAACGGTCGTTAATGAGATGATGATGCCGAACGCTCTCCGACAGCCGCCGTGACTTTGCCGAGCATCGTAGTCGAGGACTCGCGGACGATTCGAGGCGTGAGCGTTGCGAGTGGGGTTTCTTTTCGTCAAATCATCGTCACAGGGCCGCCGGCCAGCGGCAAGTCGGAGTTGGTCAAGAGGCTCGGCGGCTGGCCGGAGGAAGGCTATGTGGATCTTGCCCGGAGAGGCTGGTGGCGGAGCAGAATCCTGACCTTCCGGCCGCGGGAGGTGCATTTCGGTTTCCCATTCGTAGGCTTCAGCGACAGCCTTGCCGTGTTTGACCGCGAGTGGCTCGACGCTCCCTCGCCGGTCGACCTCGGGCGCATACGGATTCCGCCGGCGAAGCAAGGCATCTCTAGTATCGATTGGCGCCGGCGCTACGTGTTCGACTTCCAGCTTGTGCCAGCGGAGCAGATCCTGCAGGTGTCGCGCAGGGACGTTCGAAGAGTCACCCACCGCGTCGAGCCCGATTACGATGTCAAGAAGATCGAACTGCAGCTAAACGTTTACGCGGCCGTGGCGGGCTATTTCCATCGGCAGCGGATGCGGGTATACGTTCGAGACAGCTACGGCGGTCCGCCGAGGCGCATTGTGGAGCCTGGGACGGACCGCACGGACCGCGATGGTGCCGCTTACCCGTGAGGGGCGGCGCATGCGACGCCTTGTCGGCTGGAACGTGCTCGGCCGGCGAGATGGATGTTGACCCAGTCCATCAGGGGCTCAGACGACACAATTAGCGGGACGATCTCGTCGTCGGACTGCAGGAAGACACCGATATCATCGGATCGAGCGCTGTAGACGACATGGTGGGCGTCGATCCCGCCGACGTTTAGCCACAGCGTCTCGGTGTCAGAGCAGGGCTGGTGTCCGACAATGAACGGAACGCTGCGCTTGAGATCGAGGGACTTTCGCAGACGGCGCACATCCGCTGCGGTGTAACCTGCAGGGCAGCGCAGGCTCCGAAAGCGGTTCCAGGTGAGTTCGTTGATGATAGCGGGATAGCGTCGCACATCAAGGAGCATCTCCCTTGTCGTCCGGCGTTGGGGCGGTCCTGCGTGGCAGGCGACGAACGTCCGCGAGACGGCAACCAGCGGCAGGCGATCGTAGAGCACCGCCATGGCATCGCGATAGGCTTCGCCGCGGGTGCTCCGCAGGTGATTTTCCCACAGGACCCCTTGTGCGACGCCGGCCTTCATCACATCGGGGGAGAAGCTCTCGTGATTCCCGAGCAGCAGGAATACCCCGGCGGGATAGCGCTGCTTCACGCGCAGTAAGAGGTCCATCAACAGCATGGAGGAGCCGAATTCGCCCAGTGCGTCACCGAAATCGGGGTGAATGGCGTCGCCGAGCAGCACCAGTGCGACCGTGCCACGGTCCAGACCCGCCAGCACGCCGTCCATGGTGAGGATTTTCAGCAGATTGTCGACGTTGCCGTGCAGGTCCCCGACGATGATGGGTGTGACGGATGAAGGCAGCCTGAGGATTCCGCCGACGCATCCGTCTGTACTGAGCTCACGGTAGGGCTCCTCGCGCAGCGACTCGCACACCGACAGCAGGGTGGCCAGCGCAAGGTCACCGGGCAGCGGTTCGATCGAGCCCCCGTAGATATCGACGAGGTGCCCGAGGGCTCGCTGTCGGCGGTGCAGCGACGTCTCGATGCCGAGCGGATCGAGCGCAGTGAGGCCGGCGTCGAGATCGCGGCGTGAAACAGCGAGGAGCAGGGTTTCGCCCTCGTGAGCAATCCGCAGCCGGAAGCGAAATGCATTTGCCGGGTCGGTAAAGAGCAGCCGCTGGATGCGCGCCGAGCCGTCGATCTCCAGGCGTTCGCCGGGCTTCAGTCGGATGGCGGGGCGTATGCCACGCCCGGTCTGATTCGCGTCCGAGACGACGAAGGCCGGCGAGTCTCCGAGTGCCCGCCCGTCGACGGCCAGGTCGGGCTCGACGCGCAGCCGCTGACCCCCGAGGTCGATCTCGAGAGCCGCGGCCGGCGCTGCAATGCGCAGTGCGCGGCCGGCCAGCGGCACCCTGGTGGCCGGCGTCAGCGCCACAGTCTCCGGAGCGGCGCGCACGCCTGTCAACAAATTCCCGAAAATGGATTTTCGCGCTACCACCGACCGCTCCCGAGCGGCGTTGAACACGACGACCGCATAGTATCGTAGCCCTACCCGCCGTTGGTGCGGCGCGAGGGCAACTTCATGATGTGCATCAACCTTTGGGATTTGCGGTCTTCGGAAAATTGTACCATATGAGGCCGGGGGCTACGCGGTTCGAACTGTGTATAAACCGCGGATATAGTAGCGGATATAGTAGCGCGCCCATATCCAGGAGCCATTACGATCATGCCGACCAATCCGCTTGCAAGACTGATGAAACGGTCCCCGCTCAAGTACCTGCAGGAGCATATGCGCATCGTCCTGCAGTGCGCCCGTGAGGTGCCCGCCTTGTTCGAAGCGGTTCTCGCCGGGGATCAGGGCCGCGTCGAGGCGGTCAAGGAGAAGATCTTCGATCTCGAGGCGCAGGCGGACACCATCAAAAACGAGCTGCGCGCGGGTCTTCCCAAGAGTCTCTTCATGCCCGTCGATCGGCGGGATCTGCTGGATATTCTGCAGATGCAGGACTCGATCGCCGATACGGCACAGGATATCGCCGGGTTGTTGGTTGAGCGGCCGATGGAGGTTCCCGGGAATCTGGAGGAGCCGCTTCGTTCCCTGGTGGAGCGCTGCGTGGACGTTTGCGAGCAGTCTCTGCGCGTCATCGAGGAACTGGACGAGCTGTTGGAGATGGGCTTCCGCGGCCGTGAGGCCAATCAGGTGGAAGCAATGCTCGGAGAGCTGAACCGGATCGAGGACGAGACCGATCGACTCGGCCTCGAGCTTACGCGCCGCCTCTTTGCGGAGGAGGACAACATGAATCCGGTTTCAGTAGTGATGTGGTATCGGGTGATCGAGTGGATCGGCGATCTCGCCGATTTCGCCGAGAAAGTCGGCGACCGCCTGCGGTTGCTGATCGCCAGATAACATCTTCCTGTCCCTATCCGCTCATGGCTCAGCACGTATTGGAGCATCTCCATGGAAATCATCACACAATACGGAGACGTTTTCATAGTCATCGCCATAATCTTCGGTCTATTTATGACGTGGGGCATCGGCGCCAACGATGTTGCCAATGCCATGGGCACCTCGGTGGGATCCGGCGCCATTACGGTCACGACGGCGGTTATCGTGGCCGCTATCTTCGAGTTCGCCGGCGCGTTTCTGGCCGGTGGTCACGTCACGTCCACCATCCGAAAAGGCATCATCGACCCAGCACCGATCGTCGATAACCCCGAAATCCTGGTCTTCGGGATGTTGGCTTCGTTGCTGGCCGCGGGCATCTGGCTGATGGTCGCTTCGGCGCGGGGCTGGCCGGTCTCGACGACGCACTCCATCGTTGGCGCCATCGTTGGCTTCGCCATGGCCGGCATCGGAATCAACGCTGTGCAATGGAACAAGATTGCCCAAATCGTCGCGAGTTGGGTGGTTTCCCCAGCGCTTGGCGGATTCATCGCATTCATGCTGATGCTCAGCATCAGGCGGCTGATACTGAACAGCGAGCATCCATTCGAAAGTGCCAAGCGTTGGGGGCCCGCCTACGTCTTTATGGTGGGGTTCATAATTTGTCTGGTTACCATGTTCAAGGGCCTCAAGCACCTGAAACTCGAAATGTCGGTGGGGATGAGCGTCGTCTCTGCGGTCGTTCTCGGTCTGGTCGTGGCGGGCATTGGTTGGGCACTCATTCAGCGTGTTCGGGTCGACGCGGGAGCGGACAAGGACTTCCACTTCGCCAGCGTCGAGAAGGTGTTCACGCCGATGATGCTGTTCACGGCGTGCGCCATGGCGTTCGCACACGGATCCAATGACGTTGCCAACGGTATCGGCCCCCTCGCCGCTGTGCTCAGTATCGTAAGCTCCGGTGGTGAGGTGGTTCAGAAATCCGATCTCCCCATCTGGGTGCTCGTCGTGGGTGGCGTCGGAATCGTTGTCGGTCTGGCGACCATGGGTTACCGGGTCATGAGAACCATCGGTACGCGAATCACGGAGCTCACACCCAGCCGTGGCTACTGCGCCACATTGGCCGCGGCCACGACGGTCGTGTTGGCGTCGCGCACGGGATTGCCCGTCTCCACCACGCATATCGCGGTGGGCGCCGTCATCGGTGTGGGGCTTGCTCGTGGCATCGGCGCCATCGACTTGCGGGTTATCGGTAGCATCATCGTATCGTGGCTCGTGACGCTGCCCGTGGGGGGTATTCTGGCGGCGCTGTTCTTCTTCACGTTGAAAGGCATGTTTAGCTGAGTCGAAAAACCGGGTCGGCGGAGACGGAATCCAGACTTTACGTGGCGAGAGATGGCTCAGGTGATATCGTTTGCGTGCGAACTGGCTGGCGTGGCTCGCCGCTACAAGCTTGTTCACGATGCGCTCTTCAAAGTTTCCCTGTGGCAGGCGCTGCGATTTTCGGAGAATCCGTACGCGAGCGTCGACGTCGAGATACTGGCGGTGGAGCTCGGGCGACTACACGACGAGGCTGAGGCACTTGCGGCGACGGCGGCCGGTCTGAGCGGCGACGAGCTGCCAAAACGCGCAGGTGAGGCCATGCGCGATTCCGTTGTGGAATATGGGCAAGGATTGTGTACAGCGATTGAACGGCTGCGAGAAATCTGTGAACACAGCCAGCACGAAACCACAGCCGCAGGTGCCAGCGCGGCCGAGGATGCCGCGCGTCAGACTCACCAGAAAGCAGCCTATGACGATTCTCTGCAGGAGCTCAAACGCCGGGGTGCCCGCCTCAACGAGCTTTTCGAATCATTCTGAGGCTGCTACCCCTCCTGCCTTAGCGTTTCGTCGACCTCGAGTTCGTGCTGGGCGATGCCTTGTATGGTGAGGGTGCCCTGATACTCGCCGTCGTCGATGACAAACAGATAGCTGGTGTCGTGCTGCTCCATCGTGGCGAGCGCTTTGCCGAGGGATACCGACGAAGGAACAGCGACATGCGGCTCCTGAACGTAAGGCACGATCGATTCGTCGAATATCGCCCGCAGTCTCGCCTGGGCCTGCTTCAGGGAGTCGAGCTCTGAAGGCATGACGTGGGCGAGCTGCGCCATGTAGTCGGGAATGATGGCCTGCTGTATGATGTTCTTCAGTGTGACCCGGCCGGAGATGCGGCCCGCATCATCAGAGAACGGCAAAGCTTGTACATGAGCTCGCAGGCACTCTTGGAACAAATCGCGTACCGTCATCCGTGACGTGGCCAGGGTCGTTCTAAGCAGCAGCTCTTTGTTCAGCACGAAGGTTTCTCCTCGCTTTGGAAGGCTAAAAGGAGGTCCTCACAAATAGCGCAGGGCGACGTAGATACTCGCAATGGCAATGCTGAGCAGCATCAACGGGAAAGCCAGCGCCATGAAAGGTAGGAAGCGAATGCGCTGACCGGAGCGCTCCGCAAAGCCGGCCACGATAAGGTTGGCGCTGGCTCCGATGAGCGAGCCGTTGCCGCCGAGGCAGGCGCCGAGCGCCAGTGACCACCACAGTGGCAGCAGGCCCTCTGGACCGCCGAACGTCGTCCCCATGGACTCGACCAGCGGTATCATCGTCGCCACGAAAGGGATGTTGTCGACGAGCGCCGACGCCGTCGCGGAAACCCACAGAATGACCATTGCCGTGATCGTGAGATCACCTCCGGTCAGCTGCACGACCTCGCGCGCCAGAAGCTCCAGCAGGCCGGCATGCTCGATGCCGGCGACCACGATGAACAAGCCGACGAAAAAGAATATCGTTCCCCACTCGACCTCGCCAAACGTGCGGTGACAGCTCTCAGACTGCTTCTCCGCAGACCGGCCCATATTCGTTATCAAAAGAAGGATCGCCGCTCCGAACATGGCGATGGTCGCCGGTTCGAGATGCAGGGGGTGGGCAAGCACGAACGCCGTGATGACGAGGGTGAGGACGGCCATCGACTTCTTCAGCAGTGCGACGTCGGTGATCGCCTCACGCTCGTCGAATTGCATGATGTGATGGCGGGCCTCGTCGGTAGCGCGCATGTCGCGACCCCAGATTAGAAAAATCACGAGCAGAGTGACGAGAAGTATGACCGGAACCACTGGTGTAAGGTTCAGGATGAAATCGTTGAAGGTCAGACCCACCGCGGAGCCGATCATGATGTTCGGAGGGTCGCCGATCAGCGTGGCGGTGCCGCCGATGTTGGACGCGAAGATCTCTGCGAACAGAAATGGGTAAGCGTTGACCTTGAGCTCGTCGGTGATCAGCAGCGTCACCGGCACGATGAGCAGCACCGTGGTGACATTATCCAGCAGAGCCGAGAACACTGCAGTCACGACAGACAGCATGAGCAGTATCCCCCAGGGGCGCGCCTTGGTTTTCTTGGCCGCCCAGATAGCGACGTATTGAAAGACACCGCAGCGGCGCGTGATGGCGACGATGACCATCATGCCGGTAAGCAGGCCGAGGGTATTGAAGTCGACCCCGCGCACCGCCGCCTCCTGAGTGAGCACGCCTAGGGTGATCATCAGTCCGGCGCCCACCAGAGCGACGATTGCACGGTTCAGCTTTTCGGTGAGGATAACGGCGTAGGTCGCGACGAAGAGTATCGTCGAGACCCACAGCGGATCCCAGCCGAAGATGACCGAATGGACAGAGTCAGCCTGTGATTGCATGAATAGCCTCGAGCGATGATCGTGGGCGGTCGGCCCCGGCGGGCTTTCCGCCCCGCGCTGCCCTCACGGTTGGCAGAACGTCACTTGCCGCCGTTGCGGTGTCGTCACCAGCGGATGCGCGCCTCCTGAACGGCCTGCGAGGAGCACTGCTGTACGACGACGGTCAGCTCATTGCGCTGCACCACGCGACCTTGCAGAGGCATCTCGTGGAGCCGCTCGCGCAGCATGCCTGCCAACGTCGTGTGGGTGCTCTCCGGCAAGCAGAGCGCGAGCCGTTCGCGGAGCGTGTCGAGTTCGACACGGGCGCCGAGCAGATGATCGCGTTCGCCGAGCTTGCGTATCCACTGAACGGGGGCTTGGTCCGCGTCGTACTCGTCCTCGATGTCTTCGACAATCTTCTCCATGATATCCTCGATGGACAGGATACCGGCGGCTCCGCCGAACTCGTCTGCGACAACCGCGATTGCATCGCCTTCGTTGCGCATTCAGAGCAAGAGATCCTTGACGCTTTTCGTTTCCGGCACACAGCGCACGGGCCGCATGTAGCCCGCCACCGACGCCCGCGGCGGTTCGCACAGCAGCTCGAGAACGTGGAGTATGCCGACGATCTTGTCGGCGCGCTCGTCGAAGACGGGTAAGCGAACATGGGAGCGTTCCGGCGCCGTCTGAACGGCCTGGGCGACCGTGTCTCCGCGCTCGATGGCGGCGACACCGATCAGCGGGACCATAACCTGGCGAACCGTGGTCTCGGTGAAGCCGAACATGCGCCGTATCATGTTCTTTTCCTCGGGCTGCATCTCGCCGTCCGAAGCGGGCGTTTGCACCATCGTGATGATTTCTTCACGCAGCGTGAACGGATTCTGGGCGGGGTGCCCCACCCACCGAGTCAGTAGGCGTGTGACGAGCGAGAAGACGGCAAGAATGGGGTAGAGGACGTACGACGCAAAACGGAGCGCGAAGACGGCTTCTGGTGTGACGGTGTTGACCCGCTGCTGAAAGACGCTTTTTGGGACGGTTTCCCCGAATACCCAGATGAGCGGTGCTGAGAGGAGGGTCACCAGCCAGCTGTGCTGCTCGCCGAAGAGGTGAATCATCAAAGCCGTTGCCATTGTCGTATTGGTGACGACCGCGATATTGGTGCCGATCAGGGTCGTCGACAGCAGCCGCTCCGGCCTCTCGAGCATCTTCAGAGCCAGCCGCGCGCCCCGTGAGCCCTTCGCGGCCCCGTGGCGCAGCTTCACGCTTTCGGCGCTGACGACGCCGATCTCCGAGCCCGAGAAAAATTCCCTGGCGATCAGGCAGGCCGACATGATCACGAGTGCGGTCGCAATGTCCACGGATCAGCGACGTCGAGGCGGGTCGGGCGGCGCCGGCCTTGTCGCTCGCCTCGGGCGTGGGCGCCTCCCCAAGCGTCTCTGTGACGGCGCGTTTCTCGACCAGGATCCGCCCAATGCGATTGTCCTCGACCTGCGCGAACACGAAGTGGATGTCGCCAATGGTAAAGGCGGTGTCGACGCCCGGCAGCTCGCCGTGCTCGTGCATCGGCAGACCGCCGCCGGTATCCGCCAGTTCATCGGAGAGCGCGGCACCCCTCTCGCGTTTGAAACCCTCCACCGCCATGGCGCCGTCGACCTCGTAGTGGCCGTCGGGCAACAGGCGAATGTGATCATGGGGCCGTGCATCTGACGGGCTGCGCATCTCGCCGAAGACACACTCGAGCAGACCTTCCATGGTCACCGGCCCGGTGACGCCACCGTATGCGTCGACGGTTAGTGCGATCGACAGCTTGCGCTGCCGAAATGTCTCGATGAGGTTCGAGGCGGGTTCGGTTGCCGGTATGAAGTACGCGGGCCGCACGAGCTTTGCCAGCGACGCTGCCTCCGGGGGTGGTGCCTCGATGTCGATACCGAGCATGTCGCGCGCGTGGCGTACGCCAACGATGGTATCCCCGTGCTCCCTGTATAGCGGAATCTTCGTCTGCCGGGTGCGGCGCTGCTCGGCAAGTGTCTCGGCGAGCGTCGCTTCCACGGGCAGAAGGAAGATATCGGCACGCGGCGTCATTACATCGCTCGAGGTCTTGTTCCCGAAGTCGAAGATCTGATCGATGAACCGAGCCTCGTGAGGATCGAGCGTCGCTTCGCCAACGGCTTTGCGCGCCAGCGTGCGCCCCCTGTCAACAGTGACGATATTGCCGTGCGAGCGCTGGGAGCCGACGATCAGCGTAATGAACCGGTTGGCGACGATGCGAACCAGCCAGCGCAGGGGCGAGATCAGGCGGGCGAATAGCGCTATGGGCCGGCACTCGAACGAGCCGAACGCAACGTTGCTGCGGATCACCAGCGTCTTCGGTGTGATTTCGCCAATCAGCAGCAGTGCCGGCACCAGGACGAGCAGGTTCATCCACTTACTCTCGGCGCCGAGAAATTGGATCACCATGGCGGCCGAGATCACGGAAGCGGCCACGATGACGAACTCGTTGCCGATGAGAATGACGACAATGAGCCGGCGTGGCTGGCTGAGCGTGCGCTCGATGAGGCCGATGCGTGGATTGCCGTGGCGTCGCATCTGACCGAGCTGAAGGCCGTCTGGGGAGAACAGGGCGGTCTCAGCGCTCGAGAAGAACCCTGAGAGACCCATCAGCACGACAAAAAGGAGCAGCTCGACCCAGAATGTCAGATCCACGCCCGTGGCTCACCGACCCGAGGAATCGTGCGCGGAAGGATAGCAAAAAGCGCGGCAGGGATCGCCCTGCTGCATGGTGATCGTGGGCGGCGGACGCTCGTCGCGGCGCTGTGTCAGAGGGATGGCTCCGGCGGTGGGACGCAAGACGGCGTCCGCTCGTTTCCCGGATCGCCGGTTGCGTCGTCGGACGGCTTGACGGCCCTGCTCGCTGGAAACCGGCAACAACACCTGCTCCCCTAGCCCACCCGGCTCGCGATGTTCAGCTCCGCATCGTGGCGAGGCAGCACGTGCCTGACGATGGCCAGGCCCGGTCCGGTGCCACCCGTTTCTCGCGAGCGCCCCTGATCTACACGGGCGATCATGACCGGTGGGCGCAAGCGCCCGCCGCAGACCTCTGATGTGAACTGCCACCGTGCGTTCCCCCGCGTGGACGTTCGGTCCCCACATCTTCTGTATGAGCCGCGCGCGGTCGGCGCCTTGGTCGGGAGACGCGTATCCGCACGGGTTTGCTCATCGAGGCCAGAGGTGCTTCGGTGCGAGGCCGGGACGATCGCTGTTGCGCGCCCGTGGAACGCGCCGGGTGCGCTGCAGGCGCATCAACCGTAGCGGCCTTCTATGTAATCGGCCGTCTCTCTGTGCTTCGGAGTGACGAACATCTCACCCGTCGGCGCGTGCTCGATCACTTTGCCCATGAGCATGAAGATGCACTCCTCGCTGGCGCGGCGCGCTTGCGCCATGTTGTGCGTGACGATGAGTATGGTGTAGGTGCCGCGAAGATCCCAGATCAGCTCCTCGACGGCCTCGGTGCCTTTCGGATCGAGGGCGGAGCACGGCTCGTCCATGAGCAGCACGGCGGGCTTGACGGGGAGCAGGCGCGCGATGCAGAGCTTCTGCTGCTCTTCCAAGGAGAGCTCCGTCGCCTTACGGTGCAGGCGATCTTTGACTTTGTCCCACAAGAGCACCTGCCGCAAGGCCTGCTCGAGAATCTCGTCCCGTCTGCCGCGGTCGGGTTTCTTGTCCGGCTTGTGAATATCGTAGCCGAACAGGACGTTGTCGCGTATCGATAGCGGCAGCGGATTGGGCCGCTGGAACACCATGCCGACCTGCTTGCGCACCTGTATGATCTCGACGTCGGGATCGCAGACATTCTTGCCCAGCACACGAATGGTGCCTTCGGTGCGCACGTAGCCGAGTCGCTCGTTGATGCGGTTTACGCTGCGGAGGAAAGTCGATTTCCCGCACCCCGACGGCCCGATCAGCGACGTGATGATGCCGTTCTTGATGTCGAGACCGACGTCATAGAGCGCCTGGAAGGTCCCGTACCAGAGATTGAAGCCCGAAGCCTGAATCGCCAGGCGTTTGCTCGACGGGTTGGCGTTCTTCTCGCTTTGGGTCGGCTGCATATCGTCTTCGCTAGCCGAATCGGCCTTCGACGTAGTCGCGCGTCCGAGCGTCCTGCACCTCACCCGTGAACAAATCCTCGGTGACGCCGACCTCGACGCAGCGTCCGTCGAGGAAGAACGCCGTACGATCAGCCAAGCGACGCGCCTGCTGAACGAGATTGGTGACGAGAATGACGGTGATCTCTCGTCTGAGCTCCTTGAGAACGTCCTCGATACGCATTGTGGTCACCGGGTCGACGGCGATGGAGAACTCGTCGAGCATGAGCAGGTCCGGCTCCTGTGACAGGGCGCGCGCGATGGTCAAACGCTGCTGCTGTCCCCCGGAGAGCAGGCTTCCGAGCGAACCGAGCCGGTCCTTGACCTCGTCCCACAGCGCGGCGCGCGTCAAGCAGCGCTCGACGATGACGTCGAGCTCGGCCTTGTTCTTTATGCCGGCCAGCCGCGGTGCCAGCGCCACGTTGTCGTACACCGACAGCGGCAGCCCGACGGGCAAGGGAAACACCACGCCGATCTTGCGACGCAGGGCGTAGACGTTGTGCAATGACCGCACGTTGCGCCCGTTGAAGAGCACCTCGCCATCGATCCGCATGGACGAGGTGAACAGGTCCATTCGGTTCAGCGCCTTGAGAAAGGAAGTCTTGCCGGCGTTGGCGGGGCCGATGATGCCGAAGATCTCGTGCTCGCGGACGTCGAGATCGATGCCTTTGAGCACCGTCTCTGCGCCGTAACTTATCGACAGCCCGCGCACCTGCAGCTTGACCGGAGCACTTGCTTGGCTGGGAGCCTTGCGCTCCGCGCTCACCATTTCTTCCGTCCCCGCAGCCACACGCGGAAAGCGATGGAGAGGCTGTTCATGAGCAGCACCATGGCAATCAGCACCAGCGCCACCCCATAGGGCAGCGCCTCCGGCACACCCGGCACCTGTGTGGTCACCACGTATAGATGTAGCGACAGGGCCATGGTCTGGTCGAACACGCTCTGGGGCAGAAACGGTAGGAAGAAGGCGGCGCCGGTAAACATGATGGGCGCCGTTTCGCCGGTGGTGCGCGAGACCTCGAGGATGACGCCGGTCAGGATACCGCTTACCGCGTTGGGCAGCACGACTCGGCGGATGGTTTGCCAGCGCGTGGCCCCCATGTTCCAGCAGGCTTCGCGAAAGGCGTGAGGAACCGCCTGCAGGGATTCGCGCGTCGCGACGATGACCACCGGCAGCGTCATGATCGCCAATGTCAGGCTCGCGGCCAGGATGCTGGTGCCGAGGCCGAAGAACAGGACGAAGGCGCCGACGCCGAACAGCGCGTGGACGATCGAAGGGACGCCCGCCAGATTGATGATGGCCAGGTTGATGACGCGGGTCAGCCAGTTGTCGGGCGCGTATTCGCTCAGGTAGATGGCGGCGGCGACGCCGAGCGGCACGGAGACGAGCAACGCTACGGCGACCAGCCAAACCGTGCCGAACAAGGCCGGGAAGATGCCTCCCGCGGTCATTCCGTCGGTCGGCTCGGTGAATAGAAAGTCGATCGAGATGATCGAGCCACCCTTGTAGAGCAGAGTTCCCAGAATCAGCAGCACGGGCAGGATCAGAAGCCCCGTCATCAGCATGAAGAGCACGCGGAAGAGAGCCTGCACGCGTCGGTTTCGCCGAGTGAGTTCGGTTGCGCCAAACATGAGCGTTATCCCTTGCGAACGCCGCGAACGACCAGATCCGCTGCAAGGTTGATGATGAATGTGACGACGAACAGAAAGATGCCGATCGTAAAAAGCGACATGTAGTGGTCGGAGCCGACGGCGGTCTCTCCGAGCTCCGCGGCAATCGTTGCGGTGAGCGCGCGCACCGAGTCGAACACGCTGGTTGGAAGGTTGATCGAATGGCCAGTGGCCATGAGCACCGCCATGGTCTCGCCGAAGCCGCGTCCAACGCCCAGCAGCACCGCGCCCAGTAGGCCGTTCTTGGCGGCGGGCAGCACTGCGCGCACGGTCACCTGCCAGCGGGTTGCGCCCATGGCCTCGGCTGCTTCCCGGTAACGATCAGGTACGGCCTTGAGCGCGTCCTCCGCAATCGAGGTCATGATGGGCGCTGCCATGAGGCCCAGGATGATGCCGGCATTGAGAACGTTGAGGCCGACGGGCACATCGAACAGCTCTATGATGAGCGGGTTCAGGATGCTCAGCCCGATGAATCCCCACACCACCGACGGAATGGCGGCGAGCAGCTCGACGAGCACCTTGAGGAACTCTCGCGTCTTGCCGGTGGCGAACTCGGCGATGTAGATCGCTGCGCCTAGAGAGAAAGGTATGGCCACGATCATGGCGAGACCGGTGACGCTCGCCGTGCCGGCGATGAGCGCGAGGATGCCGTACGTGGCTTTGACTTCGGACGTGGGCCGCCAGCGCGGTGAGCCGAAAAACTCTGCAAAGTCGAATTCACCGAAGAGAAATCCTGCGCCTTCCTTCGTGATGAAGACGAAGATGCCGATGATGAAGACAATGGCTGAGATGCCGCCGAGAAAGACGAGTGTTGCGACGGCCTTGTCGACGAACCAGTCGGCGTCACGCCGGTCGAAGTCGCTGCCGGGGCCTGTTGCCCGCGCGTCGTGTCGCGCGGCGTCGATCGCCGTCGTCGATTCGCCCGCCACGTCAGCCTTCCTCGTGACCGCGCAGCGCCTCGACGAGATCCCGCATGTGAGTGACAATCTCACGGTAGCGTTCTTCGTACGCTGTCAATGCCTCCTCATCGGAGACACCGACCGGCGGTCGGCCGACGTCCCACTCCAGCGCCGAGGTGTGAAATGGAATCTCGCCGACGTAAGAGTTCACCGGCCCAGCCAGGCTGACGACGACGAAGTAGCGAGCCACGCCTTGATCGGGGTCGAAGGCTTGCGGCTTCGACGCGGACAGCTCGAAACCCTTCTGCTTCGCGAAGCGTAGCATCACGGGGTCGAACTGCCCGGCAGCCCGTCGCCCGGCGCTGGTGTAGTGTCCGGTATCAGGGTAGAGCTTGCGCGCAATCGCCTCCGCCATCGGGCTCAAAGCGGCATTGTCCTCGTCGAGGAAAAGGATGTCGTACACCGCTTGCGGCTTGAGCTGGCCGGTGGTCGCAAATATCGTCTCCTCGCAGATGTTCTTGGCCTGGTCCATGATGCGTTTGATCATGTTGAAGACGACGAATATCGCAAGCAAATCCTTGACCTTGGTGCGATCGCCCTCCGCCATCAGGTCGGAGTACACGGAGTCGAGAGTGGTCTCTACGTGACTGGCCATGGTCATTGTCGCTCTTGCCATGGACTCGCTGGCTTCATTGAATGCATTCATGCTCTGCTCGAGCATGCGCAGGGCATCCGTCGAGATGAGCTCGAGTTCGCGCGCCACCATGCCGTCGGGTCGTTTCGAAAGCTGTACCGCCTCCCGTGCTATGGTGACAGCGTAGTCGCCCAGCCGTTCGAGCTGAATATTGGTGCGAATGATCGACGAAATGAGTCGCAGGTGACCGGCGCTAGGAAGGTGCAGAGCGATGAAGCGGTAGCACTGCTGGTCAAGTTCGCGGTGCGCCCGGTTGATGCGTCCGTCGCCGAGAATGGTCATGTAGGCGAGCTTATCGTTACCCGTGCGCAGTGCCTGGATCGCGTTGTCGAGCGCTTCGTAGGCGCGGTTCGACAGCTTCATTACCCGATCACGAATCTGACTCAGATCTCGCTCGAGACGTTCTTCGTAGTGCGACATAGTGATGAACCTTTATGTGCGTGTGCCTCGGATTTGGCGGTCGAGCTCTTTGCAGGGCGCAGCCACCGCAGCCTCATCCCCTTGCGCAAAGCCAGATATTCGTTTCTCCGCCTCGCGTCACTGGCACGTAACGGCGCGCACCGGCGCGTAGCCTTTCTTGAGAATGATGCACTGGCCAGCGTCGCTCATGAGCCAGTCGAGGTACGTCTTGATCGCGCCCTCGGGCTCGCCGTTGGTGTACATGAACAGCGGTCGGGCGATGGCGTAGCTGCCGTCGCTCGCCGTCTCGGCAGTGGGGCTCACGCAAGTCTCGCCGTCCTTGCTGGCGATGCAGGCGAGCTTGACGTGATCGGTAGCGTAGGCGAGGCCGCTGTAGCCGATTGCGCAGGGGGTTTTTTCGACGAGATCGACGACGTCTTTCGATCCGTGCATGTCCCGCGTCCCTAGCTTGTAGTCACGTGCCTTGCCGAGGGCGGCCTCGCGGAAGTAGGCGTAGGTGCCCGAATTGTTCTGGCGGCTGACCAGTACGATTTCCTGATTCTTGCAGCCGGGCACTTCGACCCCGAGGTCGGTCCATTTCTCCGTCTTACCCCCTTCGCCGTAGATCTCGGCGATCTGCGGCAGGGTCAGGGTGTCGATCGGGTTGTCCTTGTGCAGGAAGACAACCAACGCGTCGTACCCGACGACGTGCTCTACGGGATTCTGGCCGCGATTGCGCGCCAGGTCCATCTCCTTCGATTTCATCTTGCGGCTGGAGTTGGCGATGTCGACCGTACCGTTGATCATGGCGGCGATGCCGGTGCCCGAGCCCCCACCGGTGACGGCTACGGCCACGTCGGGCTCGACGTTGCGGTAGGCTTCCGCCCAGGCCTGGGCCACGTTGACGAGGGTGTCCGAGCCTTTGTTCTGGATCACCGTGCGCGCACTACCGGACAACGCCGTCGAGGCGCCGCAGACTGCCAGCGTCAGAACCAGAAAATGCTTCGTTTTCATCTTCTAACTCCAGAGCGTTGTGTCGCCAAAAGGTCGCGTTTGTGGGCTTCGAGGCCGGCGCCGACGCCCTATGCGGACAGCCACGCCGCGGCCGACGGTGATCAGCGTACTACCGAATCGTTACAGTGGGATGACACTTTCTGCTTTCTGGATGTCGATCTGGATAAATCCAGGGGTTCCCGGGCTGGTGCGGCGAACGCAGCAGGTGGCGTTCCCGTGCGGTGCATTCGTTCGCGGCGCGCCCAACCGACGCTCTCTGTCCGCGGTAGCGCCTCTCGAGCGCGTTAACCCGGCCGCGCTGCGGTCGAAAAGCCCGTGGCACGGACGGCGCGCGGCCGGGCTGGGCAGGGAGGCGTCGGCGCCGGCGGGGACGCGGGGGGCGGAGCGCCCGCTCGTGCCCCGCCAGATGTGGCGCCAGAGTTGTCGGCTCAGATGATGGCGTGGCGCGCCTTGGCCGATACCCACTCGCTGAGGATGACGGTGGCCAGGATGGCGAGCAGGATCAGCGAGACCTGCGTCCAGGCCAGGTTGGAGATCGAGGCGTCGAGCTGCAGCCCGATGCCGCCCGCGCCGACCAGTCCCAGGACAGTGGACTCGCGAATGTTGATGTCCCAGCGAAAGACGCTGATCCCCGCGAATGCCGGCAGGACCTGCGGCACGATCCCGTAGGTCAAGACCTGCCCGCCGCTGGCGCCCGTTGCCGTGACCGCCTCGACCTGGTTGGGGTCGATCTCCTCGATCGCCTCGTAGAGGAGCTTGGCGCAGAAGCCCACCGATCTGAGGCCGATGGCGAGTACCCCGGCAAAGACGCCGGGTCCGATGATGGTAACCAGCATGAGCGCCCAGATCAGCGAGTTGATCGAGCGCGAGGCGACGATGACGAACAGCGCCACGGGGCGCACGAAGACGACGCTCGGCGTGGTATTGCGCGCCGCGCAGAAAGCGACCGGTACCGCGATGATGAGCGCCATGAGGGTGCCCAGCGTGGCAATGTTGAGCGTATCCCACAGCGGAAGCCACAGGCTGCTCATGTAGCTCCACTTGGGGGGGACCATGCGCTCGGCGAGGTCGACGGCCTGCTCGGGAGCGTCCCAGACGAACATCCACATGGTCTTGTCGGAGATGAGCCGCCAGCAGTAGACGAATATGGCGGTGCCCGCCAGCCACGCCGCCCAGATGGCGAGCTGGACCCCCCGTTCGCGGCGCTGCCACGTCGTCATGCCCTCGCGCTGTTTGACGGCCACCTACTGCACCCAGCGGCGGACGAAGCCCGACGTGTATTCGACCGCCATGACAATGGCGATGATGATGAAGAGGATGGCCGCCGCGGAATCGAACTCGTAGCGATCGAAGGCGGTAAGCAGCGTCGCGCCGATACCGCCGCCGCCGACAATGCCGACGACGGCCGATTCGCGGAAATTGATGTCGAAGCGATACAGGCCGAGCCCGATCATGCGCGGCAGCACCTGGGGCTGGACCGCGTAGTTGAGCCACTGAAACCAGCTCGCGCCGGTCGCGCGTACCGCTTCCGCCTGGCCGGGGTCCATGTCCTCTATGTCTTCGGCGAGCAGTTTGCCGTAGAAGCCGACGGTGCCGACGCTGAGGGCCAGGAAGCCGGCAAACGGCCCGAAGCCGAACAGCTTGACGAAAAATATAGCGAGAATGATCTCGGGGAAGGTTCTCGACAGAGCGACGACGGCCCGGCACGCTAAATAGACCCAGCGCGGAGCGAGGTTGCGGGCAGCACCCAGACCCACGGGGATCGATAAGGCGATGCCGACCACGGTGGAGGTGACGGTCATCCACAGGCTCTCGTAGATGCCATCGAGAATCTCAGCCCAGCGCGAGAGAAAATCCGGCGGGAAGAACGACATGACGAACCGTCGTCCGCGAGGTATTCCCTCGACGACGCGGTTCCAGTCGATATCCAGCGTCCCCAGCGCGAGGGCGAGATAGAGTGCCGCACCGAAAAATAACGTCCAGCGCAGGCGGGCGCTCTTGATGAACGGCGGACGCCGCCATCGCCGCCCGGCAACCGCAGCCGTCATGCCTTGTGCCTCATGAGCCGTTCTCGTTCTGCGCGCTCCTCCTCAGTGAGATCGGCGTCGTCGATCTTGTCGATGGTCGCTTCCCAGTCCTCTTCCCCGTAGATGGTCGTCAAGACCTTGGGTGAAAGACCGCCCGGCGGTCCGTCGTAGACGATCGTGCCGAGCTGCAGGCCCACGATGCGCTTTGCGAACATCTCGGCCAGCAGCACGTCGTGGATGTTGATTATGGCGGCCAGATGACGTTCCTCGCACAGCTCGCAGATGAGGCGCATGATTTGACGCGAGGTCTTGGGGTCGAGGCTCGCGGTCGGCTCGTCGACGAGCAGCAGCTCCGGATCCTGGATGAGCGCCCGGGCGATGCCGACGCGCTGGCGCTGCCCCCCGGAGAGCTCGTCGGCGCGCTTATCGACCATGTCCGCCAGCCCGACCCGCTCGAGCAGGCGGAAGGCCTCGTCGATGTCCTGTTGGGGGAATCGGCGCAGGAAGCTGCGCCAGAAGCCGACATAGCCGAGCCGACCTGACAGCACGTTCTCCATCACGGACAAGCGCTCGACGAGGGCGTACTCCTGAAAGATCATGCCCATCCGTCGGCGGGTGCGGCGAAGGGCCCGCGAGCCTAGCCGCGTCAGCTCGAGGTCGTTCAAGAACACGCGGCCCGAGGTTGGCTCGACGAGCCGATTGATGCAGCGGATGAGGGTGCTCTTACCGGCCCCGGATGGTCCGATCAGTGCCATGACCTGCCCCTTGGGGACGATCAGGTCGATGCCCCGCAGTGCCCGGTCTCCGGTACGGTACTGCTTGACGAGCTTCTCGAGCCGCAACAACTCGGGTCTACCCCTGTCGGCGAGGGACTCCCGCTGGGGCGGGCACGGGCCGACCGTGCCCGCCCCGGGAGGTCAATGCAGACTACTTGCAGTCGTAGGTCACACCGTTGGCCGTGTCGATCTTGCGGATCACGGCCCAGTCGGACTTGTGGTGAATCGACACGAACTTGCCTTCTTTCTTGAACTCTTCCTGCAACGCCGAGCCCTCCCACGGGAAGGTGAAGAAGGCCTGCTTTATCTTGGCCACGACAAGAGGGTTCAGATTGTGGGCGTGGCCGTAGCCCGTGGTCGGGAACGTTGCCGACTTGTATATGCTGCGCAGCTTGCCCGGATCCACCGCGCCGCGATCGATCATGCGCTTCAACACCGAGTTGGCGATGGCAGCCGCCTCGTAGTCGCCGTTCGCGACGCCGAGAATGGAGTTGTCGTGCTTTCCGGAGAAGGTGGCCTGGAAGTCTTTCTCGGCCTGCAGTCCAAACTCGGATTTGAGCAGTGCCGAAGGCGCCTTGAAGCCCGAGTTCGACGTCGGCGACGTGAATGCCATGGTGCGGCCGGCGATGTCGGACGGCGACTCGATGTCACCGCCTTCGGGCACGATGATCTCCATCTCGTAGCCGAACGAGCCGTCCTTTGATGCCATCATCGCGAACGGTACGAAGCCGGCGCAGGAGACCGCCACCGGATTCCCGCCAGTGTTGACGCCGGCCACGTGCAGACGTCCCGAACGCATGGCCTCGTACTGGGCCGCATAGGACTGCACCGGGAAGAACACGACTTTCTTGCCGGTGACCTTGGCCATGTGCTGGATGAAGCTATCCCACACCTTCTGGTACACGGCCGGGTCCTCGACCGGCGTGTAGGAGAAGATGATCGTATCCGGGTCGACCCATTCGCTCTCGTTGAGCGGAAGATCGGCAACGAGGTCACCGTCACGGTCGCAGTATCGCTCGTCAAGCGTGCCTCGCGGGCACTCTTCGGCGCGCGCCGCTTGGAAGAGCAGTAACAGCGCAATGCCGACTGCGGTCAGGACAATCCGGAACTGGTTCATCTCGTATCCTCCGATTTGTGGTCGATGTCGCGGGCCGGGCGCGATTCACCCGTAGCCGGGTCTGGTGGGTTGTTGAGGTATCCAAGGTACTACAAGCGGTCGGCCTCATCAACGATTCGGCCTGCTTCCTCGCCGCTCGCGGATGATCACTTCTGCGCCGAGATGTAACACACCCAGCTCGGGTCCTGCTCTGCGTGCGTGGCGGCGCTGTACACGCCGTTACCTTCCCCCGTCTTCTCGTCGACGCCCTCCCAGTATACGGTGACATTCGCGAAGCCGGCGTCGAGCAGCAGGTCGCGCAGCTCGGGCAGCGTCCACATGCGCCAGTTGTAGGTAAACGCCCGCCGTATCTTCGAGCCGTCGGGAAATTCGAAATGGATGTGGCACACCATCTCGTTCTTTATCGGGTCGTAGCTGGCCTGGTCCCAGACATAGGTAAAACCTTTGAAAGACGTTTTCTCGCGAATCGACCGGTAGGAGTCGTAACCGCCAAAAGCATCCAGAAAGAAGACGCCGTCCTCGGCGAGCGTGCTGCGCACGCGCTCGAAGTAGCGCTGCAAAATTTGCCGTTGTTTGAACAGCTGATAGCTGAAATTCATGGCGAGCACGATGTCGACCGGTCCGGTTTCGACGTCGAGCACGTTGCCTTGCACCAGCCGGATGCGTTCCCGACCTGCAGCCGAGAGGCGGCGCACGTTGTGGGCGTTGCCCCAGGCCAGGACGTCGGTATCCAGATCGACGCCGATCGCCCGGTTCGACTTGCGTCGTCGAATCCACTCACAGGCGGTGTTTGCCGTGCCGCAGAAATCCTCCCTCAACACTCGCGCGCGGCGACCGCGCAGCTCGCGGAAGGTCGCATCGACCATGTCGATCTCTGCTTCGACGCACTGAACGGCTTTCTGATAAAGACTGTGGCGGTCGGCGCGATCGGCGATGGTCTTCTTTACCTTCGCCTTGTCCCTTTTGGTAGGTTGTTTGTTGCTCATCGTTTCCTTGTCTTTCGCCATATCGGACTCAACGTCGGACGCCGTGCAGCTTACCAGCGGTGTGCGCACAGGTACGGAGCGTCAATTGGTCGGTAGTTCTGCAGCCAGCCCATGAGATCCAGTATGCCCAGCAGAAAGCTGCTGGCGGTGATCCGGCCGAGTCCGCCACGCGTGCACTGCGTCTCCCCGAAAGAGCGGCATCGGTCGCGTCGTGCGTGGCCCGCCCGAATTATAGCGGGCACCGCGTCGCCGCAGTGATGGCCGCGAGTCGAATCCGTGGAGTGATCCGCGCACACGCCGAGCACCAGCGCCTCGCCGATCAGGCTGCCGACGGCCGTGTCGACCCGCTCGAGAAGCGCCTTCTTGCCCTGCGGGTCCCGGTCGTGACCGCAGACGTCGGTGCCCTTCACGTGGAGAAAGACGGGGTGGTGCGCCGAGAGGGCGTCGCGGACGGCGTCGAGCTTTGCGTCGAGGTCGGTATCCGGCATGCCCGTGAAACGGGGATCGGACACGGCCGTGAACCCGAAGAGCTCGGCAAGCCCCAGCACGGTTCGCTCCGCGGCCACCACGGCGACGCCGAGCCCGAGGTGTCGCAGCAGATTGTGCACATCGGCCAGCGCCCCCGCACCGCGCGTGAGGACGCCGGTGGCAGGCGCCAGGCCCAGGTTTCGTCTCTCGGCGTTGACGGGGTGGTCGTGCAGGCGCTCGAACGCGATCTCGACGAAGCGATTGACGGCATCGGCGGTGCGCGCAGCCGCCCCGCCGGGGGCCAGCGCCTGGCCTGGGTAGCGCCCAAGGCGATTCGCACACATCGCCGGCGTCGGTGTCGCTGATTGCGGGGGACAGTCCTGGACCGGAAAGCTGGAGGACGGCGCGGTGATGCGTCGCTGGATACAGATTGCCGAAAACACCGTCGGCCAGCGCGATGTTCTTCAATACATTGCAAAGCTCGTCCGTTCGCTCCCGGATTCGGCCCGCGCGCCGGTCGACGACCAGCAGGCGACCCGCGTCTCGCTCGAGCGTGGCGAAATTGCACCGCAACATAACGTCGCCGACCTGCAGAGGCATACCGACGCCCACGGCCTCGATCGGCCCGCGCGCGAACGTCGGAGCATGGTGAGCTGCCAATCCCATGAGCAGGCCGGTTCCGGTGTGGGTTCCGACCGGAACGTTTGCGATGAAAGGATCTACCAGTCCGCACGAGCCGGTTGCCACCATACGGTCAAAACAGGGTGTGTGCGGCGCCGCGAGCGGTGTCGCGCCGTCGAAAACCGCGACTGGCCGGTCGCCGAAGCCGTCGACAATGAGAACGACGCCCTTGTGCTTACCCGTCATGCTCGGAAGTGCTACGGGTCGCGCCGTGGCGATCCCGGAATGGCCAGGTCGCGCTCATGACCCGGGTGACGACGGCGGCCGACGGTCCGTCCGTTGCCCCGACGCGTTTCTCTCGCGGCGTATCGCATCGCCGAAGACTTCTTTCACGGAGCCGGAAAACTCGCGCCCGATCCGGTCGTTGACGGTAAGCATGACCTCCCGAACAGTGGTTTCCTTGTCAACGTTGGCGATGATGGGTATGTGCTCGCGATCAGCTTCCGAGAGAAGATACGACTGCAGCTGCCAGATGGAATCGAAGTTCTCGAGGTAGCGCTCGGCACGCCGCTGAGGGACCTCGGTGCCCCGCCCTGCGATCCGTTGGCGGAGCAGATCCGCATCCAGGATCGCGAGAACGAGCGGTACGACGATGGCGTTGGAGCCCTCCTCGATACGCGGCAAGAGAGCGGGCAAGACATGAACGCCTTCCATGACCAGCGAGATGTGCTCACGCAGGGCGCGCTGTATCACCGCATCGCTGGCAACACCCACGAGCTCGGCCTGCTGGTTGAAGCCCAGGTTGAGCAGCGCCTCGGAATCCTCATTGGTCTTGGGTCGCGGCGCCAGGACTTTCCACGCCTGGAACGATGACTCGTGCAGGACGGGCAGCAGCCGCTGGGGGATCATCACGCGCATGACCTCGCGCAGCATGTCGGTGGACTGTGCCCGCACGATCTCGAGCAGGCTCGCCGCTTCTGTCGCGATGGTGCTCTTTCCCGATCCCGCCGTACCGCCGATGAGCAGCAGCAGCGGACGACCGCTTCGTCGGAATTGATAGTACGCCAGGTACCGGCGTGCCGACTCGGTGTCCAGCTCGCGCTTGAGGCATGAGTAGGTCATGCCGATCAGATCCCGCTCCGCGATATGCGAGATGTCCTTGGTAAGCAGATGCTCGAACAGCATCTGCGTCAGCCACAGCGCCTGCTCGTTGGAGATACCGCACGCCTGCAGCCGCTGCTGGTGGCGCGAGCGTGAGAACGGCGACACGCCCCCCTCGCTCTGCGCGACCATTATGGAGACCGTGGCGTGACCCCCGGCGCGATAGGCTTGGGCCGCTTCCGGATAGCCGGTCTTGAGGTGTTTCAGAGCGCGCGCCCGAAGATCGCGTTTGGAGATTTCGTTGAGCCCCGTCAATTCGTTGCGCACGGTCACCGCGAGCTTGTAGGCGTCGTCGAAAGCGAGCCCGGCGTGCTCGAGCGAACGCGTCAGGATGCCCCGCAGAAAGGGCACTGCCGTGCCGGTGCTTGGATCGATGACGAGGATCTTTGCCACGAGAATACGTTGCGATGGACGATGGCCGGCGCTCTGTGACCGGGTGACGTCGCGACGCGGTTACCTCAGCAAGATACTTGACGGTTTGGTCCAGCCAGGCGCCGGTGGGACCGCGGCAGTGAGTGTAGGGGGTGGGGTCGAAAACGGCAAGACGCTCGACACGGAGCGACGACGTGGTTGTCCATAGCGCGAGTGTAACGAGCAGCGGATCGACGGCGCCGTGTGCTGCGAGCCAGGAGACGGGGGGGTCGTTTATGATGCAGATCAAGGCGCGGTGTCGGATTTGTGGCCAAGGTGCTTACTGACAGATCGACTGACGTTGAGTCGTATCGCGGCGCGAAGGTGAGGGCGCAGCATGTTCAGAACTGCAGAACTGGGGCGGAAAATATCGAGAGAAGACTACAAAGAGCGCGAACCGATCTTGCGCGAAGAGCTTCTCGTGCTTCAGCAGGAGTGGCGTCAGTACGGCCGCTCGGCGCTGATCATCTATTTTGCCGGTGTCGAAGGCGCCGGCAAGGACACCGCCGTGAACCGGCTCAACGAGTGGATGGATCCACGTTGGATCGTTACGTGCGCCTACGGCGATCCGGCCGACGTCGAGCGTGAACGACCCGAATTCTGGCGCTACTGGCTCGGTCTGCCCCCTAAGGGCACGATCGGTTTGTTCATGAGCGCCTGGTATCACACCCCCGTGCTCGAGCGAGCGTACGGGAACATCGGCCAGGAGGAGTTCGATCGCCGCCTCGACCGCATCATGGCGTTCGAGAACGCGCTCGTCGACGACGGCGCCGTTATCGTCAAATTTTGGATGCACCTTAGTCGGGACGCGCAGAAGCGGCGTCTGAAGTCGCTCGAGAAGGATCCGCTTACCAGTTGGCGGGCGACCGAGGAGGATTGGAAGCACTGGCGCATGTACGACGAGTTCGTCGCCGCGGCCGAACGCGTGATCATGCGCACGAGCACCGGCAAGGCGCCGTGGTCCATCGTCGAAGGGGCAGACGACCGATACGGCACATTGACCATCGGGCTCAATATCCGTGACGCGATGCGCAAGCGGCTCGAGGAGCTGCGTCAGCAGCAGGCGTTGGAGCAGGTGTCGCGATCGGCGTCCGAGGCACTGCCGGAGGCGCATGTCGAGGGGCCCGTGGAGACACTGACCGCGTTGGCGCCCGGGCCGCCGGTGACGGTCTTGTCGACGCTGAACATGTCGAAGCGGCTCAATAAGGACGAGTACACGCGGCAGCTCAGGAAGTTCCAGTCTATGCTGGGTCAGCTTCACCGCAAGGCGGTGGACAACAAGGTCTCGACGATTCTGGTCTTCGAAGGGGCTGATGCGGCAGGCAAGGGCGGGGCGATACGGCGGTTGATCGCCGCACTCAACGCGCGCAACTATCAGGTGCTTCCCTTCGCTGCGCCGACCGACGAGGAGCGGGCTCAGCATTACCTGTGGCGTTTCTGGCGACATCTCTCCCGAGCCGGGCGAATGACGATCTTCGATCGCAGCTGGTATGGCAGGGTGCTGGTAGAACGGGTCGAAGGCTTCGCCGCACACGACGAGTGGACCCGGGCGTACGCAGAGATCAATGACTTCGAGGAGCAGCTCTTCGAGCACGGCATCGTGTTGGTCAAGTACTGGCTACACATCACCATGGACGAGCAGCTTGTTCGCTTCAAGGCGAGAGAGAAGATCCCTTACAAGCGCTGGAAGCTGACGGAGGAGGATTGGAGAAATCGCGAGAAGTGGAACGACTACGAGCTGGCGGTCAACGACATGGTACAGCACACCAGCACGCACATCGCGCCGTGGGTGCTGGTAGAGGGCAATGACAAGCGGTTTGCGCGCATCAAGATCATCAAGACGTTGTGCGAGACGCTGGAGCAGCGATTGCAGCTCATCTAGCGATGCCGAGCGTCGCCGACCACTTCTACAACCAGTCCGCAGTGATCCCCTACCGGGTCAAATCGGGGGCGATCGAGATCATGTTGATCACGTCTCGCAGGAACAAGCGCTGGGTGATCCCCAAAGGCGTCAAGGAGCCGGGGCTGTCCGCCGCCGAGTCGGCGCGCAAGGAGGCGCTGGAGGAGGCCGGCATCGAAGGGCGTATCGAGGCCGAGATCCTGGGCCGTTACGAGTATGCCAAGTGGGGTGGCGTGTGCACCGTCGAAGTCTTTGTGATGCAGGTCGAGATGGAGCATCAGCGATGGCCCGAGCAGCATCGCAGGCGCGAGTGGCTCAGCGCCGAGGAAGCGGCGCGGCGGGTGCGGGAGCCGGCGTTGAGCGCAATGATTCGCTCGCTGCCGGCGAGGCTGGCGAGCGGGTTGAGCAGCGTCGGTGATGCCGGCGGGCAGCAGCGCGGGTAGCCCGGGCGGGGGGAGGCCGGACCGGCCGCGCCGGTGCCGGCGCAGTGACCTCGCGTGGAGGGGAGCGGCCGGCCGCCCCCCTCCGTTTGCTGCAACGGTTACTTCGAAGCGCGCAGGCGCGAGCCGAGGCGCCCGAGCGTCGCTTTGATGGCGACGCCGTGGCGCTCGAGTGCCGACGCCACGAGCATGGTGCAGATGCCTGCCAGGGCGAGCGTGACCCAGCCGCTGAAGTCGAACACGACCAGCGCGTGATGCAGCTGCCAGAGCAGTCCCGCCAGTACGCTCAGCAGGCCCAGCGCGAAGACGATCTGCTGCTTCGACGAGAAGCCGCCGGCCATCACGCCCATGCCGAGCACCAGACATGCGCTCGCCGAGATGAGGTTGGAGAACAGCGCAAGATTCCCGAGCAGCGCGAGGGTCGTCACCGCGCCGGCAAGCGAGCGATAGCCCGTGCCGTCACCGGCTGATCGCAGCGACAGCTCGAGGACCAGGCTGGAGAACACAACGAGGAACAGCGGAATGACCAGTCCGTCGGGCACACGCCAGAGGTCCTCGGCGATCCACGGCAGCCCGATGGCTACGCCCAGAACCGGGACGAGCGACAGGAGCTCGAGGCCCCAGCGAACCAGCGACCCTGTGGGCAGGGCAACGCTGATCTGACGAGCCACCATGAACAGAATTGCGGAGAGCACGGTGATCGTCACGGAATCCGCCGCGTAGAGGTACATGCCTCGTCCCACCATGATGACGAGCGGCAGGAACAAGAGCGCTCGCGACAGCATCCCTTCCTGCGCGCTGAGCGTGGGGTCCGCCAGACGCATGCGCTTTGTCAGCCGGAGCAGCACCAGAGCCGAGACCGTAAGCACGGCGCTGATCGGAAGCGTCTCTCGCACCGGCAGCAGCAGCATGGCGTTGCTGGCCAGGAAAGCGAGGGACAATGTGCGTGACGAGCGGCGCGACAGCGCCAGGAAGGCGACATACACGGCCGGCGCGAGCAGGATCAAGGCGCCGGTGCTCACCAACGCCACGGCCAGTGGCGAATCGGCCTGCCACACCGCAAAGGCGGGATAGGACCCGAGCGCATCGTCCCACTGCAGGATCGAGTAGATCAGTGCCCCTAGAATGGTGAAGTTGACCGTGGTGGCTGCCAGTGCCAGCAGCAGGAACAGCCGCGCACCCTTGTACTCCTTCAAGACGTGGGCGGTGAGCAGTCCAGTTCCGGCGAGGAGCATGGTCTGCGCGAGAAGCAGAAGGTATCGATCGATGTCGTTACCGCTTTCCCAGCCCTGAAACAGAAATAACGACACCGAGACTGTGACCACGCCGGCGCCGAGGACCCGCAGAACTCTCGAAAGCATTGCGTAGCCCGTCATCTGCTCGAAGACGCCCCGCAGCCAGGCGGATTTGTCGTTGCTCGACCCCTGCAGTGTGTCAGCGCGCATTGTCGGAGCCCTCCTCGGGCGTGCACAGGGCGTCGAGCTCGCTCTCGAGCTCGGCGCGCGTCTCGTCGTCGAGGAAGCGCTTCTCGAGACGATCGACCGGCACCATCATATCGGCCGAGCCTGCTTCGAGCTCCGCTTCCGTGATACTGACGTTCCAGCGTTCGAACGTGTCATCGACGTCGATGTCGCTGCAATCCATGGTGCGCAGCGCGCGCATGGCCTCCGCGGTCGATTGGCGGGTACGCATCAGGTGGCGCTGCTCGGAGATCTCGCCGACGCGGCGCTCGAGCTGGGCGACTTGGTCGGCCAATCGCAGCTCCATCGCTTCGTGCTCGGCGATCGAGCTCTCGAGACGTGCTGCCTGCTGCTCGCACTCGCGGCGCCGGCGCACGCACTCGAGCGCCGTGTCGCGATCGCCCTCTGCGCTTCTTCGTGCCCGTTCCGTCCACTTGTGCTCGGCAGCGCGCAGAGTCTCGAGCCGCTCGCGAAGGCGCCTGCCGTCGGCCTGCACCCGGGCGAGCCGGACCTTGGCCTGGGCGGAGGCGCGCCGCACGTCCTTTATTGACGCTTCGACGATGGCGTCGTGGTTTTCGATGTCGCGCACGAGCTGGTCGACGCGCGCGAACACGGTGGTCGACAAACGCTTCACTATTGACATGATGTTGCTCCCTCAGTCGCGTTATGGGGAGCTGTCAGCCTGGTCGAGAGTATCTATATTCGCAACATATTTTGGAAAAGTTGCGCAGAAAGCTACTAAAAGTTTCGAAATATGATACTAACTATCTCGTTCGAGAATCGGCGTGTTGCGATGGTCGGCCAGCGCCGCTCGGCGGCGGCCCCGCCGGGCGCCGCCCCGGCACCGCAGGCTCGCTGGACACGCCGCACACCCGGTGAGCAAAACCTGCGCTTGACCCGGGCAACGCGTAGCCCCGTTGCCGAGGGTAGCGATGGATCCGACGCTTGCTGGCGCCGGGAAATCGGCCCGGGCCCGGGCGCTCAGCCGACACGCAATGCGCAGCGACGGCCCCACAATGGACCCAGGCACCCGTTGACGGATTTCAGATCGGCGTGGATCATGTCGTCACTTGCCAAAAAAGGCCTGTATTCGTCTAATACTTCACCTCTACACGCGGTCTTTGCGCAAACCTCGTTGTTGTTGAGCAACTAAGGGGTCAATTATCCGACTGTTTCGAGCCGAGCATGCAACGCTCTGGGGGGGGGGAATCATTGACAGCTCGAATCTGACTGAGCAACGCATTCAGAGTGAGGCTGCAGTCGTGCAGCGCGAGAAAGCGTTGGCGCGACGTCAGCACCGTATTGTTTACGTGTTTCTTGGTCTAGCGAGCCTACTGTGGCTCGGCGCGCGTGCAAACACGCTCGGCGATGCGAGCCTGTGGCCGTTTAGAGCCCCCTCACAGCTCGCCATGTTATGGGCCTCCAGCCTGGCAGTCTTGGCGATGGTCGCCGTGGTGCGCGCCAATGCTATCGAGTCCCTGTTTGGCGGTCTGGGAGAAGCCGTTCGCTGGCACCGTCGACTCGGGCTGATGTCGATAGTCTTGCTGGGGGTGCACGTTGCGCTACTGGCCGCTGACGCTGCGATCAACGGCATATCGGTGGCATTTGTTCTGTTGCC
>JBFEOO010000002.1:0-106574 GCA_041550555.1 Arenicellales bacterium | reverse complement strand
GTATCCCGTCCAGACGACGCTTGCGTCGGCGGCCATGGCCATCGCCCTGGCGTTGCCGGGCTCTGGCTCGAGCCAGGCGCAGAGCACAGCTAACCCCTGTAACCCCTGTGCCGCCAAGGTCAATCCGTGTAATCCCTGCAATCCGTGTGCGGCCAAGAATCCGTGTAATCCCTGCAATCCGTGCGCGGCGAAGAATCCGTGCGCTGTCGCCGCCAACCCCTGCAACCCATGCGCGGCAAAGAACCCCTGCAATCCGTGCAACCCGTGCGCGGCGAAGAATCCCTGCAATCCGTGCGGTGCGGCCGCCGTCGATCCGAAGCTCGTGACGCGCCCGGCGGGCATGAAGCTGGCGATGGGTGACGCCGCAAAGGGCAAGCAGCTCTGGAACGACACCTCGCTGAGCAGCAACGGACTGTCCTGCGGTACGTGTCACGATGGCGGCAAGCAGTTCTCGGCGACCTTCGCCAAACCCTACCCGCATTACGTGGCGATGGCCGATGCGCAGTCGCAGGTGAAGCAGGTCGACATCGACGAGATGGTCCAGTTCTGCCTGGTGGTGCCGATGGCGACAAAGCCGTTGCCGTGGAGCTCCGCCAAGCTCGCCGACCTGTCGGCGTACACGGCAGCCGTGCAGAAAGAGTTCATCAAGATGGCCGCGGCGAATCCCTGCAATCCGTGCGCGGCGAAGAATCCGTGCAATCCGTGCAATCCGTGCGCGGCCAAGGCCAATCCCTGCAACCCATGCAATCCCTGCGCCGTGAGCAATCCCTGCAACCCGTGCGCGGCGAAGAATCCGTGCAATCCGTGCGCGGCCAAGAACCCCTGCGCCAGCGGCTGAGATTCGCGCGCCGCCCGCGCTGGCGCTCGCAGTGTGCAGCTGGTGCCACCCCAAGAGAAGGCCCTCGGGCCTTCTCTTTTTCATTGCGCTGGCGCCATGGTGGCTAGGCTTACCGCCCGACGCTGTGTCGGCGGCGGGAGAGGGGGAGACAATCGAGGCTTTTCTCGCTCGGCACTGGTCGAGCCCGATGCCTTCTACGAGCGCTTCTTCGCGGCGCTTCTCGAGGGCGGTCGCAGCGAGCGCGGCCGTGCCCTGATCGAGCGGGCGCTCGACGCGGCCCGCGGCTCGCATTTCCTGATCCATGCGCGTCGCTACGCTTTGCCGGTGGAGCGCGAGCGGCCGCCGCCCCCTTGAGAGCGCGACCGCGCGCGTCGGGCACGCGCTGACGCCCGCGGCCCTCCCGCTGGCGAGCCGGGACGGCTGCGCATCGTAACTGCGCAGAAAATTCGCCTGCTTCGGATAATGTGCGCGAGACCGTTGTCAAAGGACGCTACATTCCTATGACGCGACAGGCTTCGCGCGGCCATGATTGCTCCGGCGCGCGTGGAGGCCGATACTCACGAGAGGTCCGACCATGCGCATTTGTGATATCTGCCCCGTGCAGGGGCGCACCGTTGCCGGCATCACCCGGCTGCTCGGGCTGACGGCCCTGCTTGGCGTTGCGGGCGCCCATGCCGCGCCCACCGTCGTCGAGCTTACCCAAGTGGCGTGTCAGTTCGTGGAGAGCGAAGGCGGCGTCGATCACGGCTACAGCACCACGAAAAAAGCGGACTGCGAAGCGATCAACGAGAAAACGGGCACCGAACGCCTGGCGCAGGCGGAGCCCCTGCGACTCAAGGCCGGCAGCTACGTGTTCCGCGTGACCAACAAGAACGTCCCCTACGACCTCGGCTTCTGGCTGCGCGGCGAGGGACTGATCAATCGGGCGCGCTTGCCGACCGTGTCGGGCGGCGGATTGAAGACGGGCGTCACGAAGGACTACGAGATCGACCTCGCACCCGGCGAGTACGTCTACTCCTGCCCGCTCAACACGACGCCGGATTACAGGCTGGTGGTCAGCGAGTGACGGCGGCCCGACGGCGCGGCGGCGCGCGCCGCCTACCTTCGATGGCGGCGTAACGGTGGCGGCGCTGGGCGACGCCGCATCCGCTCGATCGCAGCCCGCGCGCGTGCAGTCCGCCGTGCTCGCGGTGGGCGTCGCGGCGACGGCCGCGCTCGCCCTCGTGCTGCTCGAGCGCGGTTTGCGCATGGTCGCGCTGCTGCTGGTCGGTGTGCTGCTCGGCGTCACCCTCTATCATGCCGCCTTCGGCTTCAGCGCCGCCTACCGCCGGCTGTTCCTGCAGCGCGATGTGCGCGCCGTGCTCGCCCAGCTGTTGATGTTGGCGGCGGCGACCTGTCTGTTCGCGCCGGTGCTGGCGGCGGGCGGCTTGTTCGGTCGCAGCGCCGCCGGCGCGGTGGCGCCGTTGGGTGTCCAGGTCGCGGTGGGAGCGTTCATGTTCGGCATCGGCATGCAGCTCGCGGGTGGCTGCGGCTCGGGTACGCTGTACACCGTCGGCGGCGGCAGCATGCGCATGGTGCTGACGCTGGCCACCTTCGTTGCGGGCTCGTTCTGGGCCAGCCTCCACATGCCGTGGTGGCAGAGTCTGCCGTCTCTGGCACCGGTCGTGCTCGGCCAGGCAGTGGGCTGGGGCGGGGCGGTGGTGCTGCAGCTCGGCGTTCTCGGCGCGCTCGCACTGTTGCTGTGGCGATGGGGTCGTGCTGCGCCCTATCCAGTCCCGACCCCCGCCCCGGTGCCGGCGTCGACGTTGAGACGCCTGGCAGCCGGACCATGGTCGCTGCTCGCCGGGGCACTGCTGCTGGCCGGGCTGAATCTGTTGACCCTGCTGCTCGCTGGGCATCCGTGGACGATCACCTGGGCGTTCACGCTGTGGGGCGCAAAGCTGGCCACGCTGCTGGGCTGGGAGGCCGGCAGCGCCGGCTTCTGGGCGGGAGGATTTCAGCAGGCCAAGCTGGCCGGCAGCGTGCTCGACGACATCACCTCGATGATGGACGTCGGCATCATGCTCGGCGCGTTGTGCGCCGCGGCGCTGGCGGGGCGCTTTGCGCCGCGGCTCGGATTTGCGCCGCGCTCGCTGGCGGCGGCGGCCATCGGCGGCCTGGCGATGGGCTACGGCGCACGCATCGCTTTCGGCTGCAACATCGGTGCGTTCTTCTCCGGCGTCGCATCGACGAGCCTGCACGGCTGGCTGTGGATTGTCGCGGCGCTGGCGGGGACCTGGGTCGGTGTCCGGCTCAGGCCGCGCTTCGGGCTGGCCAACGGCTGAACGCGGCGACGCCGGCAGTGCGGTTGGATCTTCGAGACGGCGCACGTGGTTGCGTATCGGAGGATTTCGCTGCGCCGGCCCCGTGTGAGGTGTACCTCGACGCGAGCGGTTCGTGGCGGCCCTCTGCTGGCGGTCCTGCCTGCGGGTCAGAAGCGATCGGGGCGGAAGGGCTCCACCGCGACGGCGGGTGCTCGATCAGCGAGCAGGGCGGCGATGAGCTCGCCGGTGATGGCGCTCAGCGTCAGCCCGAGGTGGCCGTGCCCGAAGGCCAAGAACACCCGCCGCGAGCCCGGTGCGCGGGCGATGACCGGCTTGGAGTCCGGCAGCGACGGCCGATAGCCCATCCATTCACGTTGGACGGGACCGCTCAATCCTGTCAGCCTGGTGCGGGCGTCTTCGGTGATGCGGCGAATACGCCGGAAGTCGGGCGGCAGTCGCAGGCCGCCGAGCTCGGCCCCGCTGGTGATGCGCACGCCCTCGCGCATGGGGCACAGGTAGTAGTTGTGCTCTGCGACCGCCACCGGCCGGTTGAGCGTGACGCGATCGTTCCACGGCAGACTCACGTGGTAGCCCCGCTCGGTGTCGAGCGGCACATCGGCACCGAGTGCGGCGGCCAGCTCCCGCGACCAGGCACCCGCCGCCAGCACCAGGCGGTCGACGTCGTGGATGCCGAGGTCGGTCACGACGCGCCGGGGTCCATCGTCGTCCAGCTCGAAGCGGCAGACGCGCTCGTGCACGAAGCGCCCGCCGCGTGCCACGAAGGCGTCGGCATAGGCGCGCGTCAAGGCGACCGGCTCCGTGACGAAGCTCTCGTCGGCGTAGAGCAGACCGCAGCGGACACCGGCGGCGAGGCCCGGCTCGAGGGCGTAGACGTCCTCGGCGGCCAGCACATCGGCACGGATGCCGTGACGCGCCAACAGCTCGCGTTCGAACGCCTTGTGCGACATCGCATGCGCATCGCCAAAGACGTACAACCGCCCACCTGCGCGAAGCAGCTCGGCGGGTATGTCGTTGGCGGCGATCAGGCGTCGGTGCGCGCGCTCCGACTCGGCGACGAGCGGCGCCAGCTCCGAGGCGATGCGTTCGACGCGCCGGCGCCGGCCGGCGGCGAGAAAGCGGATCAGCCAGGGCGTGATGCGAAGCAGATGTGGCCAGCGCAGCATGATCGGGCTCAGCGGGTCGAAGAGCATGACCGGGATGCGCTTCCACAGACCTGGCACGCTCTGCGGGGTAATGGATGCGCTGGCGATGATGCCGGCGTTGCCGAACGAGGTCGCCGTGCCGGGGAGCCGCGGGTCGAGCACCGTGACGCGATGTCCCTGACGCTGCAGCTCGAGGGCGCAGCACACACCGACTATGCCGGCGCCGATAACGATGACGTCGTGGTGTGCTGCGGCAGACATGCCGACCGATACCGCCGCGCTCGTCAGTCGAGCACGGCGATGGCCTCGACCTCGATCAGAAACGAAGGGTCGGCGAGGCTCTCGACGATCACCAGCGTGTTGGGCGGCATGGGATCTGCGAAGAAGGTGTTGCGCACGGCGCGATAGGTCTCGATGTGCGCGCTATGGGTGAGGTATGTCGTCATTTTGACGATGTCACCGAGCCGGCCTCCAGCCTCCGTCAGAACATTGTTCAGGTTCTCGAATGTCTGCTGGGCCTGGATTTCGACGTCGCCCTTGCCCACGACGTTCCCAGCGACGTCCTTGGCGACCTGTCCGGCCACGAACAGCAGGTTACCGGCGCGCGCCGCGTGCGAGTAACCCTGGGTCGGGTGAACCGAATTGAGGGTCAGGATCTCGTGAGCCATCTCTCGTCTCTCCTCTGACAAACGAGCTGCACTGTAAACGACGATCGCGCTCGAGATCACCTGAATTCTTCCGACCGTGCGCGCTCACGGTGTGTCGCGGGGCACCGGGCCCGGCGGCCGGCTGCGACCGATGGGGTACACTGTCTCGCGATGAGACCGCATCTCAATGTTGTCGACCCGGCGCTCATTGTCCGGATACTGGACGAGGCGCGACGTATCCTGAGTGAGATCGGCGTCGAGGTGCGGGGCGAGGCGCTGCGCGGCCGACTGCTCGATCAGGGCCTCAAAGCCGATGCCTCGAGCGGTCGCATACTGCTGCCGGCCGACGTCGTCGATGGGGCGGTGGCGACGGCGCCGGCGTCGGTGTCACTCTACGATCGCGACGGCACTCTGCATGCCGAGCTCGGCGGCGACCGCGTGCATTTCGTTCCCGGATCGAGCGGGCTGCGTGTTCTCGATTACGCTTCCGGTGAGACGCGCACGGCGATGACGGCGGACTTTGTCGACTTCGTTCGTCTCACGGATGGGTTGCCGCACATCGCCTACCTGGCGACTGCGTTCTCCACCGGCGACGTCGCCGCGGAAATCTCCGACGCCTGGCGGCTTTACCTGTGCTTGACCAATTCGACCAAGCCCGTGGTCTCCGGCGCCTTCACCGAGCACGGTGTGCCGCCCATGGTCAGGATGATGGAGCTCTTCCGTCACGACCGCGGCGATCTGATAGCGCGTCCGATGTCGGTGTTCACTATCACCGCGACGGGGTTCTTCCGCTACGGCGAAGACTCCTGTCAGAACCTGATCGACTGCGTCGAAGCGGGGATACCGGTCGAGATCGTGCCGGTGACGCTGATGGGACTCATCGCGCCGGTGACGCTGGTCGGGGCGACCGTGTTCCACGTGGCGGACGTGCTCGCCGGGGTGACGCTGGCGCAGCTGGTCAGACCCGGTGCGCCGGTGTTGTTCGGCGGCGCGCCGGCGACATTCCACATGCAGGCCGCGTCCTCGCCGATGGCGGCCATCGAGGCGCAGCATCTCAATGCCGCGTATGTCGACGTGGCCAAATCGCTCGGACTGCCCACCCAGGCCTACATGGCTTTGAGCGACGCCAAAGTGATCGACGCGCAGGCCGGTGCGGAGACCTTCGCGAGCGCGCTGCTGGCGGCCGTGGCGGGTGTCAACTCCGTGTCCGGGCCCGGTATGCTCGACTACGTGCTCGTTTTCAGCCTCGAGAAGCTCGTCCTCGACAACGATCTGTGCGGCCAGGCGTTGCACTTCATCCGCGACATGTCGCCGTTGGAGGATCTGCCCACCGTCGAGCTCGCGCGCGAGCTGCTCGCCGAGCAGCACCTGATCACGTCGACGCACACGCTCGAGCACTGGCCGCGCGAGCTGTATCTGCCCGACGCGGTCATCGATCGGCAGACGCGGGAGGATTGGGTCAGGCAGGGCACGCGCACGCTGGTGGAGCGGGCCCACGAGCAGGTCGTGCAGCGGCTGGCCCGCTACGAGCCCGTGCCGACGGATGCGCGTATCGATGCCGAGCTGCGTCGACTGATTCGGGCGGGCGCCGACGGCGACGCGCCACTGCCGCAGGTCCCCCCGCCGGCGCAGGCTGCGGCGGCCACCGCACCGGCGCGGCGTCGACGGCGCGGTGGCCGCCGAGCGCGCGCGCGCTAGCACGCTGGATCGGCAGGCAGCGGGCTAGAGGTTGTACTCCGGCCGCGGGCGGTCGTCCTCGTAGAAGGGCATCATCGTGGGCACCAGCGCAGCGAGCTTGGCCTGGCGGTTCTCCGGTCCGGGATGGGTGCTGAGGAACTCGGGCGGGCGGCCGCCGCCGGAGACCTGCGCCATCTTCTGCCACAGCGTCACCGCGGCGCGGGGGTCGTAACCGGCCTTCGCGGCGAGCTCGATGCCGATCTCATCGGCTTCGGTCTCTGCCGTGCGACTGTTGGGCAGCTTGACGGCCAGGGCGGCTGCCAGAGCTGCACCGCTCATCGCCAGCCCAGGTCGATCCGAGGCAACGCCCACTGCCATGATGCCGGCCTGGCTCGCCATCGCCACCGACATCTGCTCCGCGGAGTGATTGGCGAGGGCGTGAGCGATCTCGTGGCCGAGCACCTGCGCCAGCTCGTCGTCGCTCGGATCGATCTTGCGCACGAGACCCGTGTAGAGGGCCATCTTGCCGCCGGCCATGGCCCACGCGTTGACGGTATCGGGGTCGTCGATCACGCGGATGCGCCACTCCCACTCACGGGTCTCCGGTCGCATGGCGATAGCCTGGGCAATGAGCCGTCCCGTGATCGCATGGACGCGGCGCACCAGGGCCCGATCGGAATCGAGCTTACCCTGCTCGGCGAACGGCCGCAGCGTTTCCACGTAGGCCTGCCGCGAGGCGGAGATCGCCATGTCCTCGGACACCAGCATGAGTTGGCGCCGGCCCGTGGGGCTCGTCGCGCAGGCGGCCACGATGGCCGTGCAGAGACACAAGACGAACAATCGCTTCATTGACGGATACGCGTTCCTGTGGCGGCGGTGATGAGGGCGGCGGCCGGCATCTCTGCGCCGGCGTCCCACTCGCATACACTACCTTACATGATCGGCGCCGACCACCCGCGGTGACCTCCGCCCCTGTTGCCGTGTGGCCGCCGCTGCTGGCGCTGTCGGCGGCCATACTGTTTGGCGTCGGCGGCGTCGTCGCCAAGCGCGGTCTCGCCCACGTGGACTCGCAGACCGGCGCCATGCTGAGCATCGGCGCGACCGTCGTCCTCTATCTGCTGAGCGCGCCGCTGTGGATGAGGACGCAGGACTGGTTCACACCGGGCTTCTGGGTGTTCGTGCTGGCCGGGCTGTTTCATCCCATGCTCTCGATGTACATGGCGCTCGAGGCGATCTCCCGGACGGGGCCGACGGTGGCGTCCGCGCTCGCCTCCACGGCGCCGCTGTTCGCCGCGCTGACTGCCATCGTGTTCCTGGGTGAAACCCTGAGCGCCCCCGTCGCCATCGGCACGCTCGGCACCGTCGCCGGCGTTATGACGCTGTCGTGGACCCGGCGCGGCGTGCCGCGACTGATGCAGGTGGCGCTATTGTTCGCGACCGGCGCGGCGGTCGTGCGGGGGCTGCACCATACCGTGGGGAAGTGGGGTCTCGAGCTGCTGCCCAACGTGTTCATGGCCAGCTTCGTGTCGTTTGCCGTGTCCTTCCTCGGCATGGCCTTCGTTTATGGTCTGCGCGGGCGCCGTGCGGCGCAGCCCATCCCGCGCGCGGGCCTCGTTTACTTCGGTGTCGCCGGGGCGCTCATCGCCGTCGCCATCGTTAGCGTGTACGGTGCGCTGGCGCTGGGTACGGTCGTCGTGGTGTCGCCGATTGTGGCGTCGTACCCCGTGTTCACGCTGCTGACCGCCGTGTTGAGCGGCGAGGAGCGCATCACGCGACGCGTGACCACCGGCGTCGCGCTGGTCGTCGGGGGGGTCGTTCTGATCGGCCTCGGCTCGGGGCGCTGAGCAACGCGCGTGCCGGCGCCGTGAGCATGTGATCAGCCCGGGGCGCCCGGCTCCGCTTTGCCGGGGTGGCGGCGGCGCATTATCTCGACGGCCGTGTAAGAGGTTACGGTTTCGTCGTGCTGGTTCAGGATCTCGAATGCCAGCGTGACATAGCCTCTGTCTGAGCGCGTCGCGGAGGTGCGCAAATCCGTGACGGTCAGCTCGACGTGCAGGGTGTCGCCGGGGCGCACCGGCTTGAGCCAGCGCAGCGCATCGATGCCGGGGGAACCCTGCCCGCCGCCGTCGAAGATGCCGGTGCGAACGATCTCCGCGAAAGTCAGCGAGAGCACGTGCCAGCCGCTGGCGATCAGCCCGCCGTATACGGACTCGGACGCGGCGCTGTTGTCAATGTGAAAGGGCTGCGGATCATAACGCTGTGCGAAGTCGATGATGGCGGCTTCGGTCAGCGTCACCGCGGCGGTGGTGAACACGTCGCCGACTTGGAAATCCTCGAAGTACATCGCGGCCCGTCAAGCCGGTCGACGGCTGGCTCGCTACAGCTCTTCGACGTCTTCGAGCTCGCTCGGCTCCTCGAACTCGTCCTGCGGCTCATTCGCCTCGAGCTGCTCGAGAAGGTTGATGGCCACCGCCACGAAGTCGGAGTTGGTGACGATGCCGCGCAGTTTGCCGTCGGTGACGACGGGCAGGCAGCCATAGTCGTGCTGCTCGAGGTAGAGCGCCGCGCTGCGGACGCTGGCGTGCTCGTCGATGGTCGAGACGTCGCGCACCATGATGTCGCTGAGCGCTACGGAGCGCATGTTCTTCTGCCTGCCCTTACCGCGAATGGTTGAATCGGATGCAGCCAGCACGTCGCGGTGCGTCACGATCCCGACCAGGTTGCCGTCGCCGTCCACCACCAGAATGTGGTGGATGTGCCTCGTCGTCATGAGATCGAGCGCGCTTTCGAGGTTAGCCGTCTCCGGCAGCGTTTCCAGCTCCGTGGTCATAATCTCGTCAACGGTGATCACGACAGACCTCCCCTTGTATGTTCGCCCGATCGCCACCCGGGCGCGCCGCGACTGGCCTTTGATTATCGCAGAACACCGTGGCGCTTGCCGCGGCGAGCGCGAGACGCCCGCTGGCGGTGGGCTTTCACCAGAAATGCTCGATTGCGCGCAGCACGTCACGGCGGCTGATCTGACCCACGAGCCGATTGTCCTGTACGACGGGAAAACGGCGGTACCGCTCATTCAGAAACCGCTCGGCGACCTCGAGGATGCCGGTATCCGCGTCGACGGTCTCGACCCCCTGGCTCATGAACTCGCTCACGCGTCCGGCATACTCGTTGTGATAGCGGGCGGAAAGCGCCACCTTCATGCAGTCGCGTTCGCTCAGCATGCCGACGAGGTTGCCGTGGTCGTCGACCACCGGTGCGCCAGAAATATTGTGATGGACCAGCAGATGGACCGCCCGCAGAATCTCCATCGACGGCGTAAGCGTGACGAGATTCGCCGTCATGTAGTCGCGAACGGTCACCGATTTAGGCACGGCGTTGCGTCCTCTTCGGGGCGACGGCTCTCGCTTCGGTGCGGCGGCCGGTGCCGGCACGGGCGCTGGCACGCGCCGCAACCGCCCGCGCCGCCGCAGCTGCCCCGGATGCTGTTGCGGCCGGCCAGGACGCCAAGCGCCATCCCGGTAACGGCCAGCGCGACAACGACAAAGCTGAGAACGAAGGTTGTCATCAGCCGAACTCGTCCAGCAGGATATTCTCGCGCTCGACACCGAGATCCTCGAGCATCTTGATGACCGCCGCGTTCATCATCGGCGGACCACACAGATAATACTCGCAATCCTCGGGCGCGGGGTGATCTTTGAGATGGTGCTCGTAGACGACGGCGTGAATGAAGCCGGTGTAGCCTGTCCAGTTGTCCTCGGGCAGCGGGTCGGAGAGCGCGACATGCCACTCGAAGTTGCCGTGCTCGGCCGTGAGGCGGTTGAAGTCCTCCACGTAGAAGATCTCACGGCGACTGCGCCCGCCGTACCAGAAGCTGATCTTACGCCCGGTGCGCAGGCGCTTGAGCTGATCGAATATGTGCGAGCGCATTGGCGCCATGCCGGCGCCGCCACCGATGAACACCATCTCGTTGTCGGTATCGCGTGCGAAGAACTCGCCGAAGGGTCCGGAGATGGTCACCTCGTCGCCGGGCTTGAGTGAGAACAGGTAAGACGACACCTTGCCCGGAGGGACGTCGTCAGGTGCCCCGGGCGGCGGTGTGGCGATGCGCACGTTGAGCATGATGATGCGCTTCTCGTCGGGGTAGTTCGCCATCGAGTAGGCGCGCACCACGGGCTCATCGACATGGGACTCGAGTCGCCAGAGGTCATAGCGATCCCACTCGCCACGATACTCGGGATCGATGTCGAAGTCGGCGTAACGCAGATGATGGGGCGGACATTCGACCTGCACGTAGCCGCCGGCGCGGAAAGGCACCTCCTCGCCTTCCCGAAGCTCCAGCACCAGCTCCTTGATGAATGTCGCCACGTTGCGATTCGAACGGGTCCTGCAGCGCCATTTGCGCACGCCGAACACCTGCTCGGGTACGCGAATGCGCAAGTCGTGCTTGACGGGGACCTGGCAGGCGAGGCGATCACCGGCGGTGGCTTCGCGCTTGGTGAAGTGGGTGGCCTCCGTCGGCAGCAGCGCCCCGCCGCCCTCGATCACCCGCACCCGGCATTGGCCGCAGGTGCCGCTTCCACCGCATGGCGAGGGCAGAAAGATGTGCGCGTCGCCCAGCGCGCCGAGCAGCTTGCCGCCGACCGGCGCATCGATAATGCGGTCGTCGTTGATCGTGATGTGGACGTTGCCGCTGGCGACGAGGTGCGATCTCGCGCCCAGGATGACGAATACCAGAGCGATCACGATCGCCGTGAAAAGCACAATACCGAGTACGACTTCGAGCACCTCGAGCGCTACCGCCGCGGGTCGGTCACAGCTGGATTCCCGCGAACGCCATGAAGCCGAGCGACATCAGGCCCACTGTGATGAAAGTGATGCCGAGCCCCTGCAGGCCGGCTGGAACGTCGGAGTATTTGAGCTTCTCGCGGATGCCCGCCAGCACGGTGATGGCAAGTGCCCAGCCGATACCGCTGCCCACACCGTAGGCGACGCTCTGGCCGAACGAATAGTCACGTTCGACCATGAACAGGGCCGCTCCCAGAATCGCGCAATTGACCGTGATCAGCGGCAGGAAGATGCCGAGCGCGTTGTAGAGCACCGGCACATACCGGTCCAGGAACATCTCCAGGATCTGCACCATGGCGGCGATGACCCCGATGTAGCTGAGCAGGCCGAGGAAGCTCAGATCGACGTCGGGCAGGCCGGCCCATGCCAGGGCGCCGGGCTCGAGGAGGAACTGAAATATCAGGTTGTTCAGCGGCACGGTTATGGCCAGCACGACGAGCACGGCCACGCCGAGGCCGAGCGCAGTCTCGATCTTTTTGGAAACGGCCAGAAACGTGCAAATGCCGAGAAAAAAAGCGAGCGCCAAGTTCTCGACGAAGATCGACCGCACCAGCAGGCTCAGCGTCGACTCCATCACAGCACCTCCGTGCGGTGCACGTGGTGGATACGGAAATCGGGTTTTTCCACCTGCGCAGGCTTCCAGGTGCGGATAGCCCAGATGAGCAGCCCGATGATGAAGAAAGCGCTCGGCGGCAGCAGCATGAGCCCGTTGCTGTAGTACCAGCCGCCCTCCGTCACCAATGGCAGGATCTCGTATCCGAACAGCCTGCCGGCGCCGAACAGCTCACGGGAGAAACCGACGATGAGCAGAACCAGGCTGTAGCCGAGCCCGTTTCCCAGCCCGTCGAGAATGCTCGGCCGCACCGGATGCTGCATGGCGAACGCCTCGGCGCGCCCGAGCACGATGCAGTTGGTGATGATCAAACCGACGAAAACCGACAGGCGCTTGGACATGTCGTAGGCGAATGCCTTCAGAAGCTCGTCGACGACGATGACCAGTGAGGCGATGATGGTGATCTGAACGATGATGCGGATGTGGCTCGGAAGGTGATTGCGGATGAGGCTGATCGACGCGTTCGAACAGACGAGAACGGCCGTGAGCGCGACGCACATGATCAGCGATGCCGCGAGAGACGTCGTCACCGCCAGCGCCGAGCAGATGCCGAGGATCTGCAGAGTCAGGGGGTTGTTGTCGACCAGCGGATCCAGCAGAACGGCCTTCTCTTCGCGATCCACGTTCAGCGCCTCCCGGACTTCAGCTTGGCGAGAAAGGGGCCGAAGCCGTCGTCACCCAGCCAGTAGCGCAGCAGTTCGGTGACACCGCGGCTGGTCAGCGTCGCTCCGGCGAGGCCGTCGACCTGGTGGCGAGCGGCGATCGCCTTGGGGTCGACGCTGCCCTTGACCACCTCGATGCGGGGCACCCCGTCCTCGTCGTAGGCGAGCTTGCCTTCCCACTTGCGCAGCCAGCCCGCGTTGTCGATCTCGCCGCCGAGCCCAGGTGTCTCGGCGTGCTCGTAGAAACCCAGTCCAACGATGGTGTTCAAATCACCGTCGAGCGCGAGAAAGCCGTACATCGTCGACCACAGGCCGTAGCCGTGCACCGGCAGCACGACGGTGGCGATGGCGTCGCCGTCGCGGACGAGATAGACCGTGGCGTAGTCGGCGCGACGGCCGATGCTGGCGACATCGCGGTCCCCGGGCACGGCTGTGCTGCGCTCGGGGTCGCGCGCCGCCGCGCGCTGATCGTAGGTCTCGGCGGCGACGCCGGTCGCGAATTCCCCGCTGCGCAGATCCACCACGCGTGAGTCGATGCGGCGGAACAGCTCATCGACGGCTGTCTCACCGCTCAGCAGCTTGGCCGCCTCCAGCACGTTGCGTTTGCGGTCGAGCGCGCGATTGGCCTCCTGCAGCGGCCTGAGGACGACTGCCGCGCCGGAGACCAGCACCGAGCACACCAGGCACAGCACGAACGCCACGAACAGGGTCTTGCGCGGATCGTTGTTGGGCAGCGCCAGGACGTCGCTGATCCAGAGCATCGGCGCGGACCGACCACCGGCGGGTTGGCGAGCTGGACCGCTCAAGCCTGCTCCTCCTGCAGCCGGCGCCGACGTCTGCGGACGTTGGCCCGCATCACCCCCCAATCGATGAGCGGCGCGAACAGATTGGCGAACAGTATGGCCAGCATGATGCCCTCGGGGTACGCCGGATTGAGCACCCGAATGAGCACGGTCATGACGCCGATGAGGACACCGTAGATCCAGCGCCCGGTGTCGGTCATGGCCGCCGACACCGGATCGGTCGCCATGTAGACCATGCCGAACGCGAAGCCGCCCAGCACCAGATGCCAGTGCCAGGGCATCGCGAACATCGGGTTGGTGTCGCTGCCCAGGGCGTTGAGCACGACGGCGGAGACAACCATCCCGGCCATGACACCGGCCATGATGCGCCAAGACGCGACGCCCGTGACCAGCATGAATGCCGCACCCAGCAGGCAGCCGAGCGTCGAGGTGGCGCCGAGGGTGCCCTGTATCTGGCCGAGGAACGCCTGCAGCCAGGTGATGCCACCGGCGGCGATGGCATCGAGACCGCCCTCCGCCCCAAGCGCCAGCGCGGTTGCGCCGCTGAACCCGTCGACGGGTGTCCACACCGCGTCCCCGGAAAGCTGCGCGGGGTAGGCGAAGAACAGGAAGGCGCGCCCGGTCAGCGCCGGGTTGAGAAAATTCTTGCCGGTACCGCCGAACACCTCCTTGCCGATCACCACGCCGAAGGAGATGCCAAGGGCAACCTGCCACAGCGGCGTCGTCGCCGGCAGGATGAGGGCGTAGAGCAGCGAGGTCACGAAGAATCCTTCATTGACCTCGTGGTTGCGTACGGCCGCGAACAGCACTTCCCACAGTCCGCCGACGGCCATCGTCACGATGTAGATGGGCATGAAGTAGAGAAATCCGTGCCAGAAGCAGGCCCACACACTGGCCGGGTCGTAGCCGATGCCCAGGCCGTCCAGAATGGCCCCGCGCCAGCCCGGGGCGGCCGCGATGTTCATCGCGGCCATGGCCTGATTCGCCTGAAAACCGGTGTTCCACAGCCCGATCAGCATCGGCGGCAGCGCGGCGATTACCACGTACATCATGACGCGCTTGAGATCGATGCCGTCGCGAACGTGCGGGGCCGTGCGCGTCACGTCGGCCGGCGTGAACAGAAGGGTGTCGACGATCTCGTAGAGAACGTGAAACTGCTGAAAGCGTCCGCCACGGGCGAACAGCGGATGCAGCCGATCCAGCGAGCGCCGCAGCCTAGCCCGCATGGCGCATCACTGCGGGCTGCCGCTCCGCCTCAGCGGCCGCGGCAGCGCCGGGCCGGTTGATCCGCATCGTCTCACCCTTCCTTCTCGATGAGCTCGAGACTGGCCCGCAGCGCGGGACCGTAGTCGTATTTGCTCGGACAGACGAACGAGCACAACGCGAGATCCTCCTCGTCGAGCTCCAGGCAGCCGAGGGCTTGGGCCGAGTCGGTGTCGCGGATCAGAAGCGCCCGCAGCAGCAGCGTCGGCAGCGTGTCGAGCGCCATTACCCGTTCGTAAGCGCCGATCGGCACCATCGCGCGTGGGCTGCCCTGCTGCGAGGTGGTCAGTGCGAAGCGTTTGGAGCGTCGCTGCAGGCTGCTGACGAAGACATTGAGAGCGGAGAACTTCTCGCGACCCGGCATGATCCAGCCGAACAGCTCACGCTCGCGCCCCTCGGCGAGCACCGACACCTGGGTGTGATAGCGGCCGAGGTACCTGGCCCAGTCGGCCGCCCGACGCCCGGCGAGCACCGAGCCCGACACGATCCGCGCTTCGCCGCTCGCGAGCTCGCCGCGGACCACGTCGCGCAGGCTTGCGCCCAAACGTGTGCGCAGCAGCCGCGGGCGCTCGACAAGCGGACCCGCCAGCGCCACCACTCGCTCGAGCGGCAAACGACCGCTGATGAACAACCGGCCCATGGCGATCACATCCTGATAGCCGATATGCCAGACCTGGCGCTTGGCGCTCACGGGTGCCAGCGCGTGGATGTGCGTGCCCACGAGCCCGGCCGGATGCGGCCCTTCGAAGTTCGCCGCCTCCACGCGCGGCTCGGGGTGCGACGGCAGCGTGGCAGCCGCCGCCTGGCACACAAAGATCTTCCCTTCGCTCAGCCGAGCAACGATCGTCAGGCCGTTGACGAAGTCAGCGGCGGCGTCCTCGATGACGACGCTCGGGTCGGCGGCGAGCGGATTGGTGTCGATGGCGGTGACGAAGATCGCATGAGGCGGATCCGCATCGGGTCGCGGGACCTTACTGTAGGGACGCGTGCGCAGGGCCGTCCACAGCCCCGACGCGACCAGGTCGTCCCGGACCTGCGTCGGCGAGAGCTGCTGCAGCGCATCGGCGTCGTAGCTGTTGAGGCGCGCGCCGTCATCGGCAGCTTCGTCGAGCTCGATGACGACTGACTGCAGCGCGCGCCGCGCGCCGCGATGGATGGCCCTGACGACGCCCGTTCCCGGCGCGACGCTCGTCAAGCCCGGATTGTGCCTGTCGCTGAACAGGGGCTGGCCGACGACGACGCGGTCGCCTTCGGTGACATGCAACGAGGGCTTGAGGCCGATGAAGTCCGCGCCCAGCACGCCGACGCTGGTGACGGGCTCGGTGTCATGGATCTGCTGCACCGGCGCGCCGGCGATGGGGATATCGAGGCCCTTTTTTATTCTTATTGTTGGGAGCGACATTACAGTGCGATCGGGCCTTGGCGCCATTGGGCTCGAAGGGTGTTCGGGCGGTGGTTGCTGACGACGCTCGGCGATCTCTGCGGCGCCACGCATGATACCATAGCAATTCGACGCCGTTGGGCGTCGCCCGTTACCGCCCGCGATCGTTGCGTGGCGTCCGGCGTCATGCCCGATTCTCCCATGCTCTCACCGACCCTGCCGACACCACCGCCAGCAGACCTGCGCCGCATGCGCGTCGTTCGGTCAGCACTCGTGTGCGGCGCGCTTGCCGTCATCGCCGGCTGCGGCGATGGCCAGGGCGACGGCGTGCTCGCCTTCTCGGGCAGCACCATGGGCACGACCTACACCGTGAAGCTTGCACAGCTGCCCGACGGGGTCTCGCTCGAGCAGCTGGGCGAGCGGGCCGATGCGACGCTGGAGCGCATCAATGCGCTCATGTCGACCTACCGCCAGGATTCAGAGATCTCCCGCTTCAATAGCAGTGTCGACACCGGCTGGCAGCCGGTGTCCGCCGAAACCGGAACGGTGATCGCAGCGGCGCTCGAGGTGAGCCATTTGACCGGCGGCGCTTTCGATATCACGGTGGGCCCGCTCGTGGATCTGTGGGGGTTCGGACCGGCGGGCGAGCGGGATCGATTACCGTCTGCGGCCGAGATCGCCCGCGCGCGGCAACGAGTCGGCTTCCGCAAGCTCGCGCTGCGGACGGCGCCGCCGGCGTTGCGCAAGACCGACGCCGGCGTCCACATCGACCTCTCGGCAATCGCCAAGGGCTACGCCGTCGACCGTCTGGCTGAGCTGCTCGAGAGTGTCGGCGCTCACGACTACCTCGTCGAGATTGGCGGTGAGCTGCGGGCCGGCGGGCGAAAGCCCGATGGTGCACCCTGGCGCGTGGCCATCGAGCGTCCAGACCGGGGGGGCACGGGAATCCAGCGGGTGATCGCGCTCGAGCAGGCGGGCATGGCCACCTCCGGAGACTATCGGAATTTCCGGGAGATCGACGGAGAGCGCTATGCGCACACCATCGACCCGGCGACGGGCAGGCCGGTGAGGCACACGCTGGCCTCGGTGAGTGTGGTGCACGGCTCGACCATGTACGCCGATGCGATGGCGACGGCGCTGATGGTCATGGGGCCTGACCACGGCTATGCGTTCGCCGAGAGCCAGGGCCTGGCGGCGCTGTTCGTGCGGAGAGCCGGCACCGGCGAGCAGCCGTTCGAGGAGCTGGCCACGGGCGCGATGAGCGCGCTTGTGCAAGCGGACGTTCGGTGAAGACCTTCCGTGCGTCGCGGGAGATCGCCTGTGCGCCCGGCGCTCTTTTCGATCTGGTTGCCGACATCGAGAGCTACCCGCGTTTCGTTCCCGGATGGCTCGACGCGCGCATCGAGCGGCGCGAAGGGGAAACGCTTGAGGTGTCGCAGACCATCGGGCTGATCGGCCCGAGCATCACGTTCCGGTCGCGCGCCCGTCTCGAACGCCCGCTGCGGCTCGACATCGAATCCCAGCAGGCGCCGTTTCGATCGCTGGCCATTCGCTGGCGCTTTGCGCCGGCCGCCGGCGGTGGCTGTCGCGTCGGCGTCGAGATCACCTTCGAGACGACGTCCTCGCTGCTCGACCGCATGGCGACGATCGTGCTGCGGCGGTTCGCTGTGCGGGTCGTCGACAGCTTCGCCTGCGAAGCGCGACGGCGCTACGGAAGCTCGACAGCGTGTAAAGCGTAATGCGCGGCCCCCAGCAGCGGGGCGTCCGGGTTGAGGGCAACCTTCACCGGGACACGGCGCAGCAGGTCGGCATAGCGGCCCTTGTCGGTGAGCGCCTGCAGAAAGTGGCCGCCGCGCAGCACCGGCAGCAGCCTGGGCGCGATGCCGCCGCCGACGAGCACCCCGCCGAGCGCCAGCGTCTTGAGCGCCAGGTTGCCTGCCTCTGCCCCGTAGAGCGACGTGAACAGCTCGAGCGTCTCTACGCACACCGGGTCGCTGCGATCGAGGCCTACCGCCGTGACCACGGCGGCGGGGTCGGGCGCATGCTGCAGTCGGGCGGCCAGCCAGCCCGGCTCCGCCACGGTGCGCTGCCGCAGGTAGCGGTACAGCGCGACCAGGCCCGAGCCCGACAGCACCCGTTCCCAGCTCACGTGGCCCCCGTGCTGCTCGCTGAGATAGCCGAGCAGGCCGAACTCCATCGCATTGCGCGGGGCGAAATCGGCGTGTCCGCCCTCCGTGGCCAAGGGATGATAGCGTGTGCCGATGCGCACCAGCATGGCTTCACCAAGCCCGGTCCCGGCGGCGATCACTGCGATGTTCGCGGGCTCGGCGGGGGGTGCTCCGGGGCTCACCACGTGAAACTCGTGCGGCGGCAGGTGCAGCATGCCGTACGCCATCGCCTGCATGTCGTTGAGCAGGCTCACCTGCCGCAGGCCGAGTCGTGCCGCCAGCGCCTGCGCGTCGAGCGCCCACGGGAGATTGGTGGTGCGCACCTGCGCGGCCATGACCGGCCCCGCTACGCCGAAACAAGCCGCCGAGAGCACGATGCCGCCAAATGGCTCGAGAAAGCGCTCGAGAACGGCGTCGAAGGTCTTGAAGGCACGGCTCGGGAACGCGGCGCGGCGGTGCAGCGTCGGCACCGCAGCCTCGGCGTCGAACAATGCCAGCACCGTCTTGGTGCCGCCGATGTCACCGGCCAGCAGCACGGCTCGCGTTCAGGTCGGCTTCGGGGCGCGCACCCCGCGAGTCGGCCGCGGGCGCCCGGTCGAGTCGCCGCGCCGGTACCTCGCGCATCTCAGATGTCGGCAGCGACCAGCGCCCCGTCCGCTTTCTTCCATGCGTCGATACCGCCTTTGATGTGGGAGGCGCTGTCGAGGCCGGCCTCCTGGGCGCTTTGCACCGCCATCGCCGAGCGCTCGCCGAAGGCACAGTAGAAGATCAAACGCTTGTCAGTCTGCGCGGCCAGGGTGTGCAGCAGGCCTCCGGCGCGCAGGTTCGCGTCGAGCTCAGTGTAGGGCGCGTGGACCGAGCCGGGGATGACGCCGTGGCGATCGCGCTCGCCGGCGTCGCGCAGGTCGACGAGAATGATGTCGTCGCGACCCACGAGATCGGTTGCCTCGGCGGCGTCGATCGACCAGCCGCGCGCCTCGATCTCTTGCTGAGGCAGGCCGATGCGCAGATTGGCCGGCACCGCGACGTCCATCATCTTCGGATCCGCAAGGTTGAGACCGTTCATCATATCGACGTACTCCTCGACGGAGCGGACCTGCAGGCGCGGATTGTGTGCTCGCTCTTCACCGATTGTGCTGACCGTGTCGCCTTTGTAGTCGTGGCCGGGGTAGACGAGCGTGTCAGCGGGAAGCTTCAGCAGGCGATTGAAGATCGAATCGTACTGCGCACGCGGATCGCCGTTCTGAAAATCGGTGCGGCCGGTGCCGCGGATGAACAGCGTGTCGCCAGTAAAGACGCGGTCGTCCATCAGGAAGCAGTACGAGTCGTCGGTGTGGCCCGGCGTGTAGAGTGCCTGCAGCCGCAGCCCCTCGATGTCGATGAAATCGCCGTCGGCGGCACGCATCGAGACGACGTCCACCTTGCTCTGCTCGCCCATGACGGTGATGCAATGGGTGCGATCGCGAAGCGCACCCAGAGCCGTGATGTGATCGGCGTGGACGTGGGTGTCGAGCGCCTTGACCAGGCGCAGCTCGAGCTCGTCGAGCAGCTTGAGGTAGCGATCGATCTTCTCGATCACCGGATCGATGATCAGTGCTTCACTGCCTTGCCGGCTCGCGAGCAGGTACGTGTAGGTGCATGAAACACTGTCGAACAGCTGTCGGAAGATCATTGCCGTACTCCCGGATATCGTCGGGGCAGCCGTAGCGCCGCGTTACGGGGAGGGTGCCTTGCCTGCGGCCTGGGCGAGGGTCTGTCGGCCGCGCAGCATGTCCTCGAGCGAGCCGAAGTTGCACATGTAGTGACCGCGATAACCCGTCGCCTCGATCGCCGCGAACAGAGCTTCGAAGTCGATGATGCCGTCGCCGGGAAACAGATGCACCTCGTACTCGGCGTTGTTGTCGGCGAGGCGAACCTCGCCGCAACGCGACATCGGCAGAGTCTTCATGAAGCCCTCGATCCCCTCGGGCTCCAGGGTAGCGTGATTGACCGTAAAGGCCCAGCCGAGGTACGGCGAGTCGACGCGGTCGAAAAAATACAGGCACTCCTCGATGCTGTGTGCGAGGTAGTGGACCTCGGCTCGGTCGGGCTCCCAGTTGAGGTTCTCGAGCAGCAGCCGCACGCCCCGTTGCTCGGCATACTCGGTGATGCGCGCAATGCGCTCGCAGGCCGCCGCCAGCCGCCGGTCGCGGTCGCCGAAGTGGTAGCCGCCATGGACGACGATCCAGCCGGCGCCGAGGCGCGTCGCCAAATCGACGTAGCCCCTCAGGTACGCGTCGACCGCGTCGGCCACGATCGGCGAGATCTCGGCGGTGTTGACACTCGACAGCGTGTGCAGCCCGAGGCTGATGTCGTGCGCAGCACAGGCGCTGCGGATGCGCGCGCAGCACTCCGCGTCGAAGCGGGCCAAGGCGTTGGGTGCGACGTCGAGCTCGGCGTCTATGTAGCGAAGACCATGCTCGGCGGCCCAGGCGACGCCGTCCTCCAGGGCGAGCTTGGCCTGCAGATCGATGCCTATTCTTTCCAGCAGACTCACGGCGAGGAACCCCCTCAGCCCGCCCGGCGCGCGCGATGGACAACGAGCGGGGCGACGACGATGACCGTGGTGATCGCCAGCAGCGCGAGCGGTATCGGTCGGGTGAAAAAGATCGACAGGCTACCGTGTGACAGCGTGAGCGACTGCCGCAGGGCATTCTCGAGCAGAGGGCCGAGCACCAGCCCCAGCACCAGCGGCGCCGCCGGGAAATCGAAGCGACGCATGAAGTAGCCTAGCACGCCGAAGCCCGCCATGAGCCACAGATCGTCGATGCTGTTCTGACTGCTGTAAACCCCTGCGATACAGAGCGCCAGAATCACCGGATAGAGGGTGGCGTAAGGCACGCGCAACAGCATGGCGAAGACGCCCGCGAGCGGCAGATTGAGCATCAGCAGCAGCAGGTTGCCCACGTACATGCTGGCAATAATTCCCCAGACGACGTCGGGAGCGTCCGCGAACAGCTGCGGGCCGGGGCGCAGGCCGAACATGATCAGCGCACCGAGCATCACCGCCGTAGTGTTGGATCCCGGAATGCCGAGCGCGAACATCGGCACCATGGCGCCGCTCGACGCGGAGTTGTTGGCCGCCTCCGGTGCCGCGACCGCCTCCATCTCGCCGGTGCCGAAACGCTCAGGGTGCTTCGAGACCTTCTTCTCCACCGCGTAGGCGATGAACGAGGCGATGGTTGCGCCGGCACCGGGGAGAATACCGATCAGGAACCCGATCACCGTACCGCGCAGGATGGCGAACTTCGACACCACCCAATCGACGGCCGAGGGCAGCACGTTGCGGATGCGGAACTCCGCGTTCGGCGCCTCGATGCCGCGCTCGGCGCTGGCGAGCACTTCCCCGACGCCGAACAGCGCCACGGCGAGGACGAGGAACTCGACGCCATCGAGCAGCCAGATCTTTCCGAAGGTGAACCGGGTGCTGCCGACCTGTGGATCGACGCCCACCGTCGAGATCAGCAGGCCGAGAACACCCATCATCAGTCCTTTCAGCAGCTCGCCGCCGACCAGTGAGAGGGCCGTGAGCCCCATGACCACCAGCGCAAAATACTCCGGCGGTCCGAAGGCGAGCGCGGCCTGCGCGAGCGGCGGCGCGAGCAGCATCAGGCCGATGGCGCCCACGGTTCCGGCAAAGAACGAGGCGATGGCGGCCATGCCCAGCGCGGCGCCGGCGCGGCCCTTGCGGGCGAGCTGGTAGCCGTCGATGCTGGTCATGACGGTCGTCGATTCGCCCGGTATGCTGACCAGCACCGAGGTGATGGTGCCGCCGTACTGCGCGCCGTAGTACATGCCGGCGAACATGATCATCGATGCCACGGGATCGCCGCCGAAGGTAAGCGGCAGCAGCACCGCGATGCCGGCGCTGGGACCGATTCCGGGTAGCGCCCCGACGATCTGGCCGAGCAGCACGCCGAGCAGGCAGAACAGGAGGTACTTGGGCGCGAACAGAACGGCGAAGCCGTCGACCAGATGCGACAGGACATCCACGGCTCAGAAGCCCCACGGACCCTTCGGCAGAGGCACACGCAGCCATGCGCCGAACAGCGCCCAGAGCACCGCCACGGTGCCGGCGGCGACCGCCACGGTGACTGCCCAGCTGCGCCGTTCGATGAGGCGCAGCAGGAAAGCGAGATACAGCGTCACCGTGACACCGAATCCGAGCGGCTCGATGACGGCAACGCACACCGCGAGGCCGGCGGCGATGGCGGCGGGACGCCGCCACACGGGTCGCGCGTCGGGGTCGACACTGCGCCACGCGCCGGCGCGCAGCCGCCTGACAACGAACACCACCGCCAGCGCCGACAGGAACCCGGCGAGCCAGACCGGGAGAAAGCCGGCGCCGGGGGCGAACTCGCCCATGAACGGCAGATCGAGCGCCAGCAGCAGCCAGCCGAGGCCCAGCACCGCGATGGCGCCGCCCATCACGACCTCCCCGCGATTCATGCCGGGGGCTCGTCCGTGTGCGACTGCGAGGGCAGCGCCAAGGTCACCCCCAGGCCGGGGCCGGCCGGCACGTCGATCCAGCCCGCCTTCGGAGCGAGGTCCTCGGCAATGATGTCCGTGACGACCCCCATCGGGCGCATCGAACCCATCTCGTGCGGTTCGGCCAGGCCGGCGGTGCACGACGCGAACTGCGCCTCCGCGGCGGCCGCCAGGCCCATCTCGAAAACGTGGCCCAGCACGGCAGTGAGACCGGCCGCTGCGAGCATCTCCACGATGACCCGCGCCCCGTCCAGACCGTGCTTGGTCACTTTGACCTTCATGCGGTCGCAGGCGCCCAGCCGAATGGCCTGCATGGCCTCTTCGGGCGTCGCCACGGCATCGTCGGTCATGACCGGAATGCCGCAGCCGCGCCGCACCTCGGCCATGCCCAGCAGATCGCGGCGCGATACCGGCTGCTCGAGGTGCTCGATATCGTAGCGCTCGATGGCACGGGCGAGGCGCACCGCGTCCACCGGCCGATAGTGGTCGTTGGCGTCGACCCGCAGCGCGACATCGGCACCGAGCGCCTCGCGCACGGCCGCGACCCGCCGCACGTCGGCGGTGACGTTCTCTCCCACCTTGATCTTGACGGCGCGGAAGCCCGCCTCGCCCTGGGCAGCGGCCTCGGCAGCCATCGCCTCCGCCGCCATGATGCCGATGACGGGGCCGATGACCGGCAGCCGCGTGGCGAGCCGGCCGCCGAGCAGCTCGGCGACCGGGACGCCGAGCGCTTTGGCGTGAAGATCGTAGAGCGCGACGTTGACGGCCGCCTTGGTCCAGGGACGTCCTTTGAGACGCTGCTCGACGCGCTGCATCGCGGCGGTGCGCTCTGCGACGGCGACGCCGACCAGGGCGGGCGCAACGTAGCGTTGCACCGCGCCCAGGATCTCTTCGACGAACTCTTCCGGCTTGCCGGGCGGTGCGGAGACGATCTCGGCGTGGCCTTCGAGGTCGTCTCGATCGCTACGCAGGCGCAGTACCACCGAGGTGTGCACCTTCGTCGCACCCTCGGAGATGCGAAATTGCCGCTGTCCCTCGATGCGGACCGCGGCCGCCTCCACCGCCGCGATGGAGGCGTCGAGGGTCATTCGATAATGCCGAGACGCTTCAGCATGTCCTTGTAGAGCGCCTCCTGACTCTCGAGAAAGCTTACGAAGTCATCGCCGACGAGCACGTGCGTGGTGGCCACGTTGGCCTTGATGTAGTTGTTGAACTGGGCGGAATCGGCGACCTTCTTCATTACTCCGCGCCAGTACTCGACGGCCTCGGCGGGCGCGTCGGCGGGCATCGCTACCCCGCGCCACATCTGAAACGGCGTCACCTCGATGCCCTGCTCCTTGAGCGTCGCCACGTCGGGCAGATCGGGGAAGCGCGTCGGGCGGTAGACGCCGAGCGCTCGGATGTCGCCGCTGCCCAGATGGCCCATGTACTCGAGCGGATTGCCGGCACCGAGGTCAACGTGGCCGCCGAGCAATGCGGTGAGAATCTCGCCGCCGCTGTTGAAGCGCACGGTGTTCAGCTTGATGCCGGTGCCGGCCTCGAACACGGCGATGGCCATGTCGTCGGCGGTGCCGGCAGAGCCGATGGAGACGCTGCGCTCGCCTTTCGCCGCAGCGTCCTTGACGAGGTCAGCGGCGTTTCCGTAGGGAGAGTCCTTGCGCACGAAGATCAAATAGTCGTCGAGCATGACGTTGGCGAGCGGCGTCAGGGCCCGCCAACCGAGCGCGTTCGGCTCGCGCATCGGCGTGATCTGGGTCTGCGGGTTGATCAGCACCAGGGTGTGCGGATTACCCTGCTTGGTCGCCGCCACGTAGCCGACCCCGACCGAGGCGCCGCCGCCGGGCTTGTTTACGGCGTTGATATTCACCGGGACCAGCTTCTCTTCGGTCATGATCTTCATGAGGGTACGGGCGAGCAGATCGGCGCCACCGCCCAGCCCGTAGGGAATTACGAACTCGACGTCTTCGCTCGGCTGCCACTCGGCGCGCGCAGTGCCGACCGTAGTCATCACCAATGCGGCGGCGGCGAATGCCACGACACGGCGCAACAAGGCTCGATTGCTCATGCGACTTCCTCCTCTGTGTGAGCGATGCTTTGCGGACGACACCGACGTGACGTTTTTTTGTAAGGCTGGCGCGCGGACACGCGCGGACGTCACGGCGACGGACAATTAGCGCAGATTGGGCGGTGCGGGTCAATCGTAAGACGTTGGCCGACCCGCACGCGCTTGCCAGCCGCAAGCGCACGCGGAGGTTCCCGCACCACCGTCCGATCGCAGTGGCGTTGCGCCACCATGCGTTGACCGCCACGGTCCCTGCGGTACCATTGGGCGGCGCCCGTGGGTTGGAGAGCGAAGCGGTGGAGGAGTTCGAGCGACTCGGTCAGTTCTATCTCGGCAAGCGCTACGACGTCGAGCGCGAGCAGTCGACCGAGGAGCTTGTTCTCTACGACACCCGGGATCTGACCACGCACGCGGTCATCGTCGGCATGACCGGCAGCGGCAAGACCGGCTTGGGCATCGGTCTGCTGGAGGAAGCCGCCCTCGACCGCATTCCCGTCATCGCCATCGATCCCAAGGGGGATCTCGGCAACCTGCTGCTGACCTTTCCCGACTTCTCCGCCGCGGACTTCCAGCCCTGGGTCGACGCTCAGCGCGCCGCGGAGCAGGGACGTACCGTGGAGCAGTACGCGGCGGACCAGGCGGCGCTGTGGCGTGAGGGCCTGGCGCGCTGGGGGCAGAGTCCCGAGCGCGTGCGCCGGCTGCGCGATGCGGTCGACATGGCGCTGTACACGCCCGGCAGCACGGCGGGTCTGCCGCTCTCCGTGTTGCGCGCGTTCACGGCGCCGCCGGCCGAGACGCACGACGACGCCGAGCTCTATCGTGAGCGCATCGCGACCACCGCCACCGGAATCTTGGCGCTGCTCGGCATCGATGCCGACCCACTGAGCAGCCGCGAGCACATCCTGGTCGCCAAGATACTCGAGCATGCCTGGGACGCCGGCCAGGACCTCGACATCGCCGCGCTGATCGGACTGATTCAGCGCCCGCCGCTCGAGCGGCTCGGCGTCATGGACGTCGACGCGTTCTTCCCGCCCAAGGATCGCTTCGCCCTCGCCATGCAGCTCAACAACCTGCTGGCGGCGCCGGGATTCGAGGTGTGGCTGCAGGGTCAGCCGCTCGACGCCGGACAGCTCCTGCACACGTCGGCCGGCAAGCCGCGGCTCTCAGTGATGTCGATCGCGCACCTCTCCGACGCCGAGCGCATGTTCTTCGTCGCCATGCTGCTCAACGAGATCCTCGGCTGGATGCGGCGTCAGCCGGGCACCGGCAGCCTGAGAGCCGTGCTCTACATGGACGAGATCTTCGGCTACCTGCCACCGACGGCGAATCCCCCCTCGAAGCTGCTGCTGCTGACGCTGCTCAAGCAGGCACGCGCCTATGGCCTCGGGCTGGTGCTGGCGACCCAGAACCCCGTCGATCTCGACTACAAGGGGCTGTCCAACACCGGCACCTGGTTCATCGGACGACTGCAGACCGAGCGCGACAAGGCGCGGCTGATGGACGGGCTCGAAGGCGCGGCGTCCGGCGCCCGCTTCGATCGAGCGCGGACCGAGCGCATCCTGGCGGGCTTGGGCAAGCGTCGTTTTCTGCTGCACAACGTGCACGAGAACGAGCCCGTCGTGTTCGAGACACGCTGGGTCATGTCGTATCTGGCCGGGCCGATGACGCGCGAGCAGATCAAAGCGCTTGTCGGCTCCGACGCCCGGGAGGCAGCGACGCCGGTGGCGTCGGCAGCCGGCGCGCGCGCACCGCCGGCGACGCCGGTTGCGCGCCGCGCGCTGCAGAGCGCGCCGCTGCTCCCCCCGGCAGTACCGCAGGTCTTTCTGCCGCTGGCGCCGGGCGCCGGCGCCGGCGAGACGCTGGTGTACCACCCCATGCTGGTGGCCGTGGCGGATCTCACGTACGCCAACGCGCGCTACCGTGTCGACACCGCGCAGACGCTTGCGCTGCTGACCGAGATCGGCGACGAACCGGTGCCGGTGAATTGGGACCACAGCGACGAGGTGGCCTTGCAGGTCGATCGGCTCGCTGGCTACCCAGAGCAGGGTGCCCGCTACGCGGAGCTCACGGCGCCGGCCGCTGACCCGCGCAACTACGCTGCCTGGCAGCGTGCGCTCAAACGCTGGCTGCGCGAGAACCGCCCGCTGGTCCTGCTGCGCAGTCCGCAGCTCAAGACGGTGTCGGCCCTCGGCGAGTCGGAGCGCGATTTCAGGGTGCGTCTGCAGCAGCTGGCGCACGAGCGGCGGGACGTCGAGACCGGCAAGCTGCGTCGGCGCTACGAGTCGCAGTTCACCACGCTCCAGGACCGCCTGCGCAGCGCCGAGCAGCGCGTCGAAACGGAGGCGGCGCAGTCTCGTCAGAAGAAGATCGACACGGCGATCGCCGTTGGGCAGGCGTTGCTCGGCGCATTCCTCGGACGCAAGCGGGTCAGTGCGACGGCAGCCTCGCGCGTCGGCACGGCGGCCCGCAGCGCGAGCCGGATCGGCAAGGAGAGCGCCGACGTCGAGCGGGCGCGCGAGCGCGCCGAGGCGCTGCGTGGACAGATCGCGGCGCTGACGCTCAAGTTCGAGCAGGACGTCGCGGCGCTGGAGAGCGCCTACGACGCCGCCAGCGAAGTGCTCGAGGAGGTGCGCGTCAGACCGAAGGCGACCGAGATCCATGTGCGAGTGTGCGCCCTCGGCTGGGCGCCCTACCGAAGCAGCGGCGACGGCCGCTTGACGGCGGCGTGGTCATCGGGAAGTGCGTGACGGCGCCCATGCCGGCTCGCGTCCAGCGGGCCACCAGGACGGTGGGCGAACCGCCTCGGTCGGCCGTGGCGCCGTGTTTTAGGCGCTGCCCGCGGCTGCGCTGCCGCGGTCCGCTGCATCGGTCGTCATGGCAGCGCTCGGCGACGACGGCCGACCATAGCCGGGCTCGAGCCGCATCTGTCCGGGCGCGGTGCGAGGTGGGCAAGGCGTTCGAGCGGATCGCCTCGAGCTGGCCGCCCATTCACGTCATGCGTACCATGATCACCGCCCTCTCACTCACCGTGCTCGGTACCGTAAGCCTCGCCGCAGCCGCTATCGAGCCCTACCGCGCCGTGATCGATTTCAAGCGTGGCATGATCCGGGCCGAGATGCAGGAGCAGCTCACAGCGAGCGGTGAAGACTACGTCTACGACTCGGTGGCCCGCGGCAAGGGCTTTGCGGCCATCGCTCAGTCCCGGCCGGCCGAGCAGCACAGCCGATTTCGCATCAGCGAGCAGGGCGACGTCGTGCCTCTGCACTTCAGCGTCGACGACGGCACGCGCAAGGGCGAGAAGAGCACTACCATCGTCTATGACTGGGCGGCCGGCAAAGCGTCGGTGACCACCGCAGAAGGCGTCGTGGAAGTGCCGCTCGAGAAGGGTACCCTGGACGTCTACACCGTGGGGTTGCAGTTCCAGCTCGACCTGCAGCGCGGCGGCGGAGACGCCCGTTACCAGGTGATCGACGGGGACCGCTTGCGTGAGTACGTCTACACCGAGGAAGGCGAGGACACGGTGGAGGTGCCGCTCGGTGTGTACGCAGCGCAAAAGTACCGCCTCGAGCGCGAGGCTCGCGACAGCGTTCTGCATTTCTGGCACGTTCCCTCGCTCGATTACCTGTCCGTGCGCACCGAGGAGAGCAAGGGAGGCAGGAGACGCTACACCATGGAAATGAGATCGCTGTCTGGTGTCGGCGAGTAGGCGTGCCCCGCTCGCGGGGGGCGGTCCTATTGCGCCCGTGGCCGGAGCCGCCGCTGCCCGCGGGTCGCGGCCACGTGCCGGCGCGCTCTCGCCGGAGTCGGTCCGGCACACGCGCCGCGGTGCCGGGTTCGCGCGCGCCGTGGCGAGGGTCACCCCATGACAGCGCATGCGATGCAGAGCACGGGGCTGATCTCCTCATCTTGTCATCGGCCTGCTGGCGGGCGGGATTGCCAGCAGGATGATGCGCGGCACGCGCCGCGGCCTGCCGGCGAACCTCGCCGTCGGCGTGGTGGGCGCCGTTCTCGGCGGCTATCTGTTTCGCCTGGCAGGCGTCGCCGTGGGGGGATTCGTCGGCTCGCTGATAACGGCCGGGGTAGGGGCGTTGATCCTGCTGTACGTCGTCGGACTGCTGAGAAAGCGATAGGCGGCCGGTTCGAGCAAACGCGCCGTGGTGCGGGGGCAAAGGCGGCGTCCCGGCGCGCTGCCGGCCGAAGGCACGCGCCCGGCGGGCGGCGCAGCATGGCCATGGGCGAGGGCATGTCGTGTTCGTGGTGATCATGGGTGTCTGTGGTTCGGGCAAGACCACGGTAGGCCGGCCGTTGGCGGAGTGTCTCGGCGTCCCGTTCCTCGAAGGTGACGAATTTCATTCGCCGGCCAGCATCGCCAAGATGTCGCGCGGCACGGCCCTCGACGACGCCGACCGCCGCCCGTGGCTCGAGTCCATGGCCGGAGCCATCGCCGCGGCCGGCGCCCGCGGCGAGCCCGGGCTGGTCCTCGCATGCTCGGCCTTGAAGCGTTGCTACCGCGACGTCCTGCGCCGGGGCAATCCCTGCCTGCGCTTCGTCTACCTGACAGGTGACCCCGCGTTGATCGCCGGGCGTCTCGCCGCGCGTAAGGGCCACTACATGCCCGCGACGCTGCTCGAGAGCCAGCTGGAGACGTTGGAGGAGCCGGCAGAGGACGAGAACGCCTGCGTGGTGGATATCGGCCAGCCTCTCGAGGACGTCGTGCGGGCCGCGTTGGCCGGGCTCGATGCGCCGGCGGAGACCATCGCCGCGCTGGCGGCGCGGAGCGACCCATGATCAGCGCGCCGCCGCAGGGCGTGGCGAATGCGCCGAGCAGAGGAGCCGATCGGTGACGCAAGGCGCTCGCGCATCGGCCCCGGCACCCGGACGCGCCGACGTTGGGCTGATCGGGCTCGGCGTCATGGGGCAGAACCTGGCGCTCAACCTGAGCGATCACGGCTACGGCGTCATCGTGCACGATCGTGAGGGCGCCGTCCTCGAGCAGTATTTGAGCACGCTGCCCGCGCAGAGCCGGATTCGCGCCGCGGCGACACTGGGTGATCTTCTCGACGGCCTGACCCGACCGCGCCGCATCATCGTGTTGATCAAGGCCGGTGCCCACGTGGACACGCTGCTCGACGATCTTGCGCGCGTGCTCGACGACGGCGACATCGTCGTCGATCTCGGCAACAGTCATTATCTGGACAGCGAGCGCCGCTGCGCGCGACTCAAGGAGTGCGGCCTGCGCTTCGTCGGGAGCGGCATCTCCGGCGGCGAGCAGGGCGCGCGCAGTGGCGCCTCGCTGATGCCCGGCGGCGATGAGCGCGCGTGGCCCGAGCTGCGTCCGGTCTTCGAAGCGGTGGCCGCGGTCGCCGAGGGCCGCCCCTGCGTGAGCTGGATGGGCAGCGGTGGCGCCGGGCACTACGTCAAGATGGTCCACAACGGCATCGAGTATGGCGACATGCAGCTCATCGCCGAGAGCTACCAGCTGCTGCGCGTCGGTCTCGGCCTCGACTGCGATGCCCTGGCGGACGTGTTCGGCGAGTGGAACGCCACGGAGCTGGAGAGCTATCTCATCGAGATCACCGGGCGCATTCTGGCCGTCCGCGATGAGGACGGCGCGCCGCTGGTCGACCGCATCCTCGATGTTGCCGCGCAGAAGGGGACGGGGCGGTGGGCGGCGTCAGCGGCCCTCGAGCAGGACGTCCCCGTAACATTGATCACCGAGGCGGTTTTCGCGCGTTTCGTGTCGGCGCTCAAGGCCGAGCGCGTCGCGGCCGCGAGCGTGCTCGCCGGCCCCGACCCTGGGATCGCCGTGGCGGCCGACCGCTTCGTGGAGCAGGTGCGCCTGGCGCTGCTGGCCGCCAAGATCGTCAGCTATGCACAGGGTTTCATGCTGCTGCGCGCAGGGGCGTCGCGCCACGGCTGGTCGCTCGACTATGGCGAGATTGCGCTCATCTGGCGCGCCGGCTGTGTGATACGCAGCGGGCTACTGAACCACGTGCACGCCGCCTTCCGCAGGCGGGCGGATCTGCCGAACCTGCTTCTCGACCATCACTTCCGCCGCCGCATCGATGCAGCGCAGTCCGCCTGGCGCAGCGTGGTCGCCGAGGCGGTGCGGGCCGGTATTCCGGTGCCAGCGTTCGCCAGCGCGCTCGCTTTCTATGACGGCTACCGCGCGCGGCGACTGCCGGCCGATCTCATCCAGGCGCAGCGCGACTACTTTGGCGCCCACGGCTACCAGCGCACGGATGGCGCACCCGGCGAGACGTTGCACACCGCTTGGAGCCGTGACCCCAGCGACGAGCGAGACGGTAACGGGTGAGGGATGCCGCTCAGCGAACTCGGGTATCGATAAATCGTTCGGATGAAGTGGCACGAAAAGCTCGTAGCAGTGCGCCAAACCGGGGGTTAACGGTGTTGCTAATTCGATCCGTCAGAGGAGGCGACTCGACGGCGCCGTTCCTAGCCAAATGACTATGCGCTGAAACAGCACGCGCATGCCGGCGTACCGCACCCGGCTCGGTACTCGTGCGTAGTCGACAATTGCGTATTCGGCGTACACGCGATTTCGGCCTTTGCCGTCCGTTGAGCTCTCAGCGCGGCGGGCGCAGAAAGTCGAAGTCACAGCCCTTGTCGGCCTGCTCGACGGTGTCCAGAAAAAGCCGCAGATAGCCGCGCTGCGGCTCCGTGCGCGGGGGCGGTTGCCATGCCCGCCGGCGCGCGGCCAGCTCGACCTCGTCGACCTGCAGCTCGAGCCGGCGTGCCGGCACGTCGAGCCGGATTCGATCGCCGTCGCGCACCAGGGCCAGCGGTCCGCCGACGCGGGCTTCGGGGCACACGTGCAGCACGATGGTGCCGTAGGCCGTGCCGCTCATGCGCGCATCGGAGAGACGCACCATGTCGCGCACGCCCGCGCGCGCCAGCCGCCGTGGAATCGGTATGTAGCCCGCCTCGGGCATACCGGGCGCGCCCTTGGGGCCGGCGTTGCGCAGCACGAGGACGTGCTCGGCGGTCACCGCCAGCGTCTCGTCGTCGATGCGGCGGGCCAGGTCCTCCAGCGAGTCGAACACCAGCGCCGGTCCCTCGTGTCGTAGCAGCTCGGGACTCGCCGCGGCATGCTTGATCAGAGCCGTGTCGGGGGCGAGATTGCCGTCGAGGACGGCGATGGCGCCGGCCGGAGAGACCGGATTATCGGCTGCCCGGATCACGCCGAGGCTGTCATCGGCGCGAGCCGCGTCGATCTCCTCGCCGAGACTGCGCCCCGATGCGCTCGGCGCGGCCAGGTCGAGCTGCTCGCGCAGGCGGGCGAGCAACGCCATCAGGCCGCCGGCCTTGTGCAGGTCCTCCATGTAACCGTGCCCGCTCGGTTTGAGATCGAGCAGCACCGGTGTGTCACGGCCCACGCGATCGAATTCGTGAAGATCGAGCGCCGCACCGAGACGACCGGCGATGGCGGCCAGGTGTACGACACCGTTCGTCGATCCGCCGATGGCATGCAGCGTCACCATGGCGTTGCGCAGTGCGCCTTCCGTCATCAGCTCGCGCGGCCGCGGCCCGTCGGCGCGCACCATGGCGACGGCCCGCTGCCCGGTCTGCTCGGCGAGCCGCAGGCGGTCGGCCGACACCGCCGGCGCCGCCGCGCTGCCAGGCAGCGCCAGCCCCAGCGCTTCGGCGATGCAGGCCATGGTGCTGGCGGTGCCCATCACCATGCAGGTGCCGTGACCCGGCGCCAGCTGGGCGTTCGCCTGATCGATGTCCTGCTCGGTGAGCTCGCCGGCGCGATAGGCGGCCCAGAGCCGTCGGCAGTCGGTACAGGCGCCCAGGCGTTGACCCCGGAAATGCCCGGTGAGCATCGGGCCCACCGGTAACACGAGCGCCGGGGTCTCGCCGCTCGCCGCCGCCATCATCTGCGCCGGCAGCGTCTTGTCGCAGCCGCCGATCAGCACTACCGCGTCCATGGGTTGGGCGCGGATCATCTCCTCCGTGTCCATCGCCATGAGGTTTCTGAGCAGCATGCTCGTTGGATGAGCGAAGGACTCGTGAATAGAGATCGTGGGAAACGCCATCGGCAGGCCGCCCGCCAGCATCACCCCGCGCTTCACCGCGTCGACCAGTCGCGGCACCGAGCCGTGGCAGGCATTGAAGTCGCTCGCCGTGTCGGCAATGCCGATGAGGGGGCGGTCGAGGGCGTCGTCCGTGTAGCCCATCGCCTTGATGAACGCGCGGCGCAGAAACAGCGAGAACCCCTCGTCCCCGTACTGGGTCAGTCCCCTGCGCAGGCCACGCTTGCCGTTATTCGCCATGGTCCCTCTGTGTGATCAGCCCGCAGGGTCAAGAGGCCGCGGCCACGCGCGGCAGCGGCTGCTCGTCAATCGGCCAGTGCAGAGCGGCCGAGACGACGCCGAGCACGACCCCGGCCCACCAGATGACGTCGTAGGAGCCCGTCGTGTCGAACAGCCGTCCGCCCAGCCAGACGCCGAGGAAGCTGCCCATCTGGTGGCTGAAGAAGACGATCCCGAACAGCGTGGCCAGGTAGCGAGGTCCGAAGATCTGACCGACGATTCCCGAGGTGAGCGGTATCGTCGAAAGCCACAGTATGCCGATGGCCGCGGCGAACGTCATCACCGAGACGCTGGTCAGCGGCAGGCTTACGAACGCGGCGATCACCACGGCACGGGCGAAATAGAGCGCGCTCAGCAGGTATTTCTTGCTGTAGCGGCCGCCCAGCACGCCCGCGGCGTAGGAGCCGATTATGTTGAACAGGCCGATCACCGCCAGAGCCCACGCGCCGAGCTCGGCGGGCAGCCCGGCGTCGGTCAGGTACGCGGGCAGGTGGGTGGCGATGAAGGTGACGTGGAAGCCGCACACGAAGAATCCGGTGGTCAAGAGCAGATAGCCGCGGTGGGCGGAGGCCTCGTGGAGCGCTTCGCGCAGCGATTGGCGCTGACCGGTCGAGGCCGGTCGACCGGTCAGCACGGCGGCCAGCGGGACCACGCCGAGCGCCAATGCGCCGAGCAGCAAGAGCGCCGTCGACCAGCCGTAGGCGGCGAGAAAGCCCTGGCCGATCGGCACGATCAGGAACTGTCCGAGGGACCCGGCGGCGGTGCCGACGCCCAGCGCCCACGAGCGGCGGTGCTCTGGAACGGCGCGGGCGAGCGCCGCGAGCACGACGGCGAAGGTGGTGCCCGAGAGCGCCACCCCGATGAAGAAGCCCTGGGCGACGAGCAGCGTGCCCGGCGTCGTGCTGAAGGCCATCAGCGCCATGCCGGCCGCGTACAGCAGGCCACCAACGGCGATGGTGCGCCCCGAGCCGTAGCGGTCCGCGACGGCACCGGCCAGAGGTTGTGCCACACCCCACACCAAGTTCTGCACGGCGACGGCCAGCGCAAACACCTCTCGCCCCCAGCCGTTGGCGTCGCTCATGGGCGCCAGGAACAGGCCGAACCCAGCGCGCACGCCCAGGGTGATGAGCACCAGCAGGCAGCCGCAGAGGAGGATGACGATCGGTACGCGCCTGTCGTCGGCCGCGCTCATTGAGCAGCGCTCTCTGCGTTTCGGTGTACGGCGTGCATCAGTCGAGGCCGAGCCGGACCTTCATCGCCGCGGTGCGGTCGACCGCCGAGTGGAATGCCGCATCCGCCTCCGAGACCGGGCACTGCCGGCCGATCATCGGCGTCACGTCGAGGATCCCGCTGACGATGCGGTGCACCACCGGGGTGAACGCCTGGTGGAAGCGGAACGAGCCGACGAGCTCGAGCTCCTTGGCCGTGAATGTGCGAGCCGCGGACGCCACCGACCCCGCGGCGCGCGCACGCGTCGATCGCGCCGAGCGGCGGCCGCGCCTGCACCTCGACGCGCAGACTACGGCCCCATGCAGCACACGTGCTCTCATCGTTGACTCCTGCGGCGTGGCTGGCGCCGCCGTCGCGTCGCGCCGTCATGGACGCCGTTAGCTAAAGCGACGCCAGAACGCCGCCGTCGACGTATAGTATTTGGCCGTCGACGAAAGCGGACGCCGCGGCGCTCGGAAACACGGCGGCACCGGCGAGCTCCTCGAGCCGTCCCCGGCGTCCTGCCGGCGTGCGCGCCTTGAGCCGGGCATCGAACTCGCGGTCCTCGACCAAGGCCCTGTTGAGCTCGGTGGCAAAAATGCCAGGGCCGGTGCCCGCGCTCGAGCCGGTGACGAGCGCCAGGCGGCCGGTGAGATCGAAGAGTCTCGGAGACATCGATGATCCCGATGAGCGATGGAGGGGTCCGGCGGCGCCGGCAATCGAAATTGCTCGGTCGATGGTACCGTCATCGCCGGGCAAATTCGACACGGCATCCCGGCTGAGTGATGATTCGGCTGCCGTGCGCAGCACCGATGCGATGAGGGAGGATGCAGTATGACGCGAGTCGCCGTTATCGGCTGCGGCGCCATGGGTTCCGTCTACGCGGGACTGTTGGCCGACGCCGGACACGAAGTTTGGGCGATTGACACCTGGCGCGAGCACGTCGAGGCGATGCGCCGCGACGGCTTGCGCGTCGAGGGGGCCAGCGGTGACCGACGTGTTGCCGTCAACGCCTCCACCGAGGCTGCCGACGCCGGCGTCTGCGATCTGGTGATCATCGCTACCAAGGCGATGCACGTAGAATTGGCGGCGCAGTCCGCGCGGGCGCTGCTCGGCCCCGAGACGGTGGTGCTGAGCATCCAGAACGGGCTCGGTGGTCCCGACACCGCCGCCGCGGTGCTTGGCGAGGAGCGTGTCGTCGTCGGCGTCGTCGGCGGGTTCGGCGCGTCGATGAAAGGGCCCGGGCACGCCCATCACAACGGCTGGGAGCTGGTGCGTCTGGGTGAGCGGCACGCTCCGGCCACGCCGCGGCTGGAGCGTATCGCCGAGCTGTGGCGCGGCGCAGGCTTCAGGGTCAAGACCTTCGACGACATCGATCAGCTCGTCTGGGAGAAGCTGATCTGCAATGTCTGCTTCTCGGGGACGTGCACCATTGCCGAGTGCACCATCGCCGAGGTCATGGGCGAGCCGAGCCTGTGGCGTGTCGCCAGCAGCTGTGCGGCGGAAGCCTACGCCGTCGCGCGCGCCAAAGGCATCCACCTCGGTTTCGAGGATCCTGTCGCTTACGTGCGCGATTTCGGTGCCAAGATCCCCAACGCCCGTCCGTCCATGCTGCTCGACCATATGGCACGCCGTCGCAGCGAGATCGACGCCATAAACGGCGCTATACCCCCCGCCGCGGCGGAGGTCGGCCTGACCGCCACGTTCAACGACGTCGTCGCGGCGCTCGTACGCGGCAGGGAGCGTTCGTTCGGGTAAGCAGCGGTTTGGGGGCAGGCGGACTGCCTTACCGCCCCCGCTGTCAGCGCGACGCGGCGAGCCGCTCGCGGATCCGCTCCACCCGTCTGCGGTTCACGCCAAAGTCGGAGTAGCCGATGCGGGAAGCCGAGCGGACGTGCACCACGCCCGCCTCGGCATCGAAGAGGAACTCCAGGTCGTCAACGAATCGGAAGACCAGGCTGCGGCATTCGAGGTGCCAGTAGTCCGGCCGTTGCTCGACGAAGCGTGTGCGCGGCATATCCTCCAGCGCACGCTGCAGGGCGGCTTGGAACGCCGGCATTGCGCCGTCGACGCGCAGCGGCGCTACGCGCCTCGCGGGATCGCTGGCCTGGCTCGACACGCAGCTTGGCCGTTGACAGTCTTGGAGACGCATGGGCGGTTCGCTTTCGTCGTCAGCCGCACCCACCGCGAGTGTAGAGACCAACAGGACCAGACCCGGCACGGCGCGGCGCCACGCCCGTCGCGGCGCCAGACGCGAGCCCTGGCGACGCGGCTGCGCGGCGTGCTCGGCCCACGGCCCGCCGTCTCCCTCCAGCGCGGCCGCCGGCGTCACGGCGACGTCGGCGAGTTGATGACCAGGGCGAGCCACGCCAGGCAGAGGGTCGCCACGACGACGGCGCTCAGCAGCGTGCGCAGCTCGACATACCACATTCCCGCCGGCCACTCACGCAGGTGCGTGCGATCATAGGCGAGCAGCAGAGTGAACATTGCCGCGAGCAGCGGCAGAGCGATCGTCGCCGCAATGGCGAGGCAGCCCAGGGCCAGCACCGCTGGCGCAACGCCCACGACGAGTGTGCGGGCGCGATGAGGCAGCGCAGGATCGCTCAGAGCCCGTGCCCAGTGGATAGCCCCGAGAAAGGACAGGATGATCCCCGCGTAGCCGATGAGGACGGCGGAAAGGTCCAGGGTCCGTGCCGTTTCGGGGGCCGCCCACAGCGCCCCGGCCAGCGTCACGAACGGCACCAGCCCGCCCAGCCCGAGCCCCATGACGAGACGGCGCAGCGCAGCGCTGATCGACGGCTGCGTCGCGCTCCGAGAGGTCGCGGCGACCTGCGCGGGGTCGGCAGCGCCAGAAGTGTTCATCGCAAACCGTACATTTTACAGGTTATCGGCAGAGGCTCGACGTGGTGGGCGCCGTGTTGGTCGCCAAGTTGAGTTTATGTAGACTAGCGGCTGCCAGGAATTTTAGACACCCCCTAGATCTCCATTATCCGTTCGCTGCGTAAGAGTGTCCGGCGCCGTTGCGCGGCATGGTCGCTCTGACCGGCTCCCCTCGCCGCGCGTCTGGAATGGACGCTTCGCGGCAATCGACCGGCGATGCGTCGCGAGCGGTGGCCGCTCGCCGCGTTGCGGTTCGATCGAAATGGTCCTTGACCTGGCAGGAGCGCAGTTGACGTGACATCGAGACCAGACAGTTGCGGCGGCGAGGGCCGTCGACGCCTGCCGCACCCGCTGCGGCGCGCTGTCGTCGCACTCCAACGGTGGTTCGACAGTGGATCGTCTGGTGCGGCCGGTGCCGCCGAGGACGGCAGCGTCGATCGTATCGATTGGCTGCGGGTTGCTCCCTACTTCGCCATCCATCTGGGGTGTCTCGGCGTCGTGTGGGTCGGCTGGAGCCCAGCGGCGGTGGTGGTTGCCATAGCCCTATACGTGCTGCGCATGCTGGCCATCACCGGCTTCTATCACCGTTACTTGTCCCACCGGGCGTTCAAGACGTCGCGCACCGTGCAGTTCGTCTTCGCCGTGCTTGGCGCGTCCGCGGCGCAGCGCGGGCCGCTGTGGTGGGCATCGCATCACCGACACCATCATCTGAACGCCGACACGCCGGGCGATGCCCACTCCCCCCGTCAGCACGGCTGGCTGTGGAGCCACAGCGGCTGGTTCCTGTCGCGGCGCAACTTCGAAGCGCGACCCGATCTCGTCGCCGATCTGCGCCGTTTCCCCGAGCTCGTCTTTCTGGACCGCTTCGACGTCCTCGTTCCGCTGCTCCTGGTGGCGGCACTGTTCGGCGGCGGGGCGCTGCTCTCGTCCGCCTACCCCGGCTGGGGCACCAGCGGTGCGCAGCTTGTGGTATGGGGATTCTTTGTGTCCACCGTCGTGCTTTATCACGCCACCTACTCGATCAACTCGCTCGGGCACCTCATTGGCCGTCGACGCTACGCCACCGCTGATCACAGCCGCAACAACTTCGCTCTCGCGCTGCTCACCCTGGGGGAAGGCTGGCACAACAACCATCACCATTTCCCCGGCTCGGCGCGACAGGGTTTCTACTGGTGGGAAGTCGACGTGACGTACTACCTGCTGCGCCTGTTGGCGGCCTGCGGTTTGATCTGGGATCTCAAGCAGGTGCCCAGGAAAATGCGGGAGGCCACACAGGTGCGCGCCGGCTTGGCCGGGGCCGGGCGGCTGTTTTGAGGATGCCGTGAGGATTGCTGTGATCGGTGCCGGTATTGCCGGCTTGACGGCGGCCAGCCTGCTGCATCGGCGCCACGACATCACCGTGCTGGAGGCCAACGACTACGTCGGCGGTCACACGAACACCATCGACGTTGTCGAAGACGGGCGCGGGCTGCCCGTCGACACCGGCTTCATCGTCTTCAACGAGCCTAACTATCCCAATCTGTGCCGCATGTTCGATCGCCTCGGTGTCGAGGTGCGGGAGTCGGACATGAGTTTCAGCGTGCGCTGCGATCGCTCGGGGCTCGAATACAACGGGTCGACCCTCGACCGGCTCTTCGTGCAGCGGCGCAACCTTCTGCGACCGGCATTCTGGAGCATGCTCGTCGATGTCGTACGGTTCCACCGGCGCGCCCCAACGGAGCTCGCCGACGGGCTGACGGACGACACGACGGTGGCGCAGTACCTTGCCCAGCGCAATTACGGTGCCGCGTTCGTCGAGCAATATCTGGTGCCCCTGGGCGCAGCGCTGTGGTCCTGCAGCGCGACGCGGTTTCGGGAATTTCCCATGCGTTTTGTCATCGAGTTCCTGCACAACCATTGCATGCTGCAAATCAGCGGCCGCCCGCGCTGGAAGACGGTCGTCGGCGGCTCGCGCGAATACGTGCGACTCCTGACGGCCGATTTCGCCGCACGCATCCGCACGCGCACGGCGGTGAGGCAGGTGCGTCGCGTTGCCGGCGGCGTCGAGCTGGCGCTTCGTGATGGACGGCGAGAGCGCTTCGACGAGGTCGTGCTCGCGGCGCATGCCGATCAGAGCCTGGCGCTCGTGAGCGATAGCGACGCGGTCGAGGAGGAGCTGCTGCGGGCGTTCCCCTACCAGAACAACGACGTCGTGCTGCACACCGACACGGCGATGTTGCCGCGGTCGCCCGAGGCATGGGCAAGCTGGAACTATCGCGTACCGCGCAACGGACAGGCGCCCGCCTGTGTGACCTACAACATGAACATGCTGCAGGGCCTCGACAGCGCACGCACGTACTGCGTCTCGCTCAATCAGAGCGATGACATCGAAGCAAGCCGAGTGATCCGCAGGCTCCGCTATGCCCACCCCGCCTTCGGCCCCGGGCGTGCCCACGCGCAGGCGCGCCACGCGGAGCTCGTGCGCCGGCGCGGCATCTCCTACTGCGGCGCTTACTGGGGCTACGGTTTCCACGAGGACGGCGTGCGCAGCGCGCTTGCCGTGTGCGACGGCTTCGGCATCGGGATCGAGTCGTGAACAGCCGTATCTACGAAGGCTGGGTGACGCACCGCCGGCATCTGCCGCGACAGCACCGGTTTCGGTATCGCGTGTTTCTCATGTATCTCGACTTGACGGAGCTGCCCGAGCTGTTCCGGGGTCGCTGGCTGTGGTCGGCGCGGCGCCCCGCGTTGGCGTGGTTTCGGCGCGCCGATCATCTCGGTGATCCACGCGTGCCGCTCGATCAGGCGGTGCGGCAGCAGGTCGAGATGGCCACCGGCGTCAGGCCGGACGGTCCGATCCGTCTGCTCACGCACCTGCGCTACTTTGGCTACTGCATGAATCCGGTCAGCTTCTACTACTGCTGGAACGGGTCGGCGCGCGACCCCGCGTTCGTTGTCGCAGAGGTGCACAACACTCCCTGGGGGGAGTGCCACCCGTACGTGCTGGACCGGCGCTGCGCCGAGGCCGTGGGTGCGCGCTGGCGCTGGCGTTTCCCCAAAGCCTTTCACGTCTCGCCGTTCATGGCCATGGATCAGGAGTATTGCTGGCTTCTGTCCGCGCCCGGGCGTCGGCTGAACGTGGTGATGCACAACCTCGAGGCCGGGCGGCGTGTGTTGGATGCGGCCCTGTCGCTCGAGGCGCGCGAGCTCGACGCCGGTAGCCTCGCCCGCGTGCTCTGGCGCTACCCGCTGATGACCCTGCAGGTGATCGGGGCAATTTACTGGCAGGCGTTGCGGCTCTGGTTGAAACGCACCCCCTTTTATCCTCATCCGAAACACTCCGAAGCACAGGGAGTCAATCCATGAACACGAAAAGCGACGCGCTGACGACGATGAGCGGCAAGGGTGATCGTGCCTGGCGCCGCTGGATCGAGGAGCGCGCGCGACGGCTCGTTGTGCGGCGCAGCGCGGGGCTGCAGACGGGCCGGCTGCGGGTGCGCGATCGCTGGGGTACGTGGGAGACGGGCAGCGGCGTATCGCCGGCCGCGGAGCTGACCGTGCACGACGCGAGCTTTTACCTCGACCTCGTTCTCGAGGGCAGTCTGGGCGCGGCGCATGCCTACATCGAAGGCAAATGGTCGAGCGACGATCTCACTGCGCTGCTGCGCTTCTTCGCCGCGAACGCCGAACAGGCCGACGCGTTCGATTCCGGTGGGGCGCGCCTCGCCAGCGCGTACCAGGCGTGGCGACACCGCCTGCGCGCCAACACGAGAGCGGGCAGCCGGCGCAACATTCACGCTCACTACGATCTCGGCAACGCGTTCTTCGCCTTGTTCCTCGATGAGACGATGACGTACTCGTCGGGCATCTTCGAGTGTGCCGACAGCACGCTCAGGCAGGCGTCGATCGCCAAGCTCGACCGCATCTGCCGCAAGCTCGCTCTGCGGCCAGACGACCACGTCCTCGAAATCGGCTGCGGCTGGGGGAGCTTTGCCATCCACGCAGCAACGCACTACGGCTGCCGCGTCACTGCGACCACAATCTCCGAAGCCCAGTACGCGGAGGCGCGCGCGCGCGTCGCTGCCGCCGGTCTCGACGATCGCGTCGCGCTGCTGCGCCGCGACTATCGGGATCTCTCCGGGCGCTACGACAAGCTGGTCTCCATTGAGATGGTCGAGGCCGTGGGACATGACTACCTGCCGGTGTACTTCGGCAAGTGCTCTGCGCTGCTCCGCGACCACGGTCAGATGCTGCTGCAGGCCATCACCATCTCGGATCAGCGCTACGAGCAGTATCGCCGTCGCAGCGACTTCATCCAGTGCTACGTGTTTCCCGGCAGCTGCGTGCCTTCGCTGACCGCCCTCACCGACGCCGCGACGTCGGGCAGTGACCTGCGCATCACGCACCTCGAGGACATCGGCCCGCACTACGCGCGCACGCTGCGCTGCTGGTGCGAGGCGTTCGAGGCGAACGCGGAGCAGGTCCGGGCGCTTGGCTACGGCGAGGAGTTCATACGCCTCTGGCGCTACTACCTGGGCTACTGCGAGGCGGGTTTCGCCGAGCGCTATCTGGGCGATGTGCAAATGCTGCTCAACAAACCCGCCTGCCGGGCCGCCCCGCTGCTGGCCCCGCTCTGACACCCGCGCGTCGTGTTGCACCCCGTCGCCAACCTGCTCGCCTTCCAGCTCGGCTGGTTCGCGGGCGTAGTCGGCGCCGCCGCCGGCTGGCCGCTGCTGGGACCGCTCTACACGGCGCTGTGGCTGGCGCTGCACCTGCGTGCCTGCGCGGCTGCGCGCGGCGTCGAGGTAAGGCTCCTGCTCAGTGCCGCTGTGCTCGGGTTCGCCGCAGATTCTGCGCTCGTGCTCGGCGGCCTGATCGCGTTTCCCGATGACGCGCGCCTCGGCGCGCCGACGACGCTGTGGATGGTGGCCCTGTGGGTGAACCTCGCGGCAACGCTGCGGCACGGTCTGGGTTGGCTGCGCGGGCGAGCGGGGCTCGCCGCGCTGCTTGGCGCGGTGGCGGGGCCGCTCGCGTACCTGGCGGGAAGCCGTCTGGGCGCAATTACGCTGATCAAGCCGGAATTGGCGACAGCGGCCATCGCCCTCGAGTGGGCGCTCAGCTTGCCGCTGCTATCGGCGCTGGCAGCCTTCGTCGGCCGACGGGTCGGGCTGGCGCCTTCGCTCTCGGAGCGAGAGACGGCGGAGATGCGCGACGCCGGCGACGGCGGCCGATGACGGCGGGCTGGCTTGTGCTGTCGGGCTGGCTGGGCGCGGCCGCCTTGATGGCGTTGCTGTGGTGGCAACAGTATCGGCGCCACAATGCCGGCATCGTGGACGTGGCCTGGGCCTTCGCGACGGGTCTGCTGGGGGTGGTGCTGGCGCTCGCCGCCGAACACGGCGAGCCATGGCGGCAATGGCTGGTTGCGGTGATGGTCGGTTTTTGGGGCGCGCGGCTCGGGGTATTCCTGGTGCGGCGTGTGTTCCGCGAGAGCGAGGACGGTCGCTACCGTGCTCTGCGCGAGACGCTCGGCGATCGCGTCCAGCCCGTGCTGTTCGGGTTTTTTCAGGTGCAGGCGCTGTGGGCGGTGATGTTCGCATTGCCGATGTGGGCGGCCGCCCAGGCGCCCGGCGGGCCGCGCTGGCTGGATCTGCTCGGTGTGCTGGTGTGGGCGGCGGCCATGGGCGGTGAAGCCCTTGCCGACGCCCAGCTGAGCCGGTTCCGCCGCGATCCGGCCAACCGCACCCGCGTGTGCGCCAGCGGTCTGTGGCGCTACTCGCGGCATCCCAACTATTTCTTCGAGTGGGTGCACTGGTGGGCGTACGTGCTGATCGGCTGGGGTTCGCCCTGGTGGTGGGTCACCGTCGCGGGTGTGGGCGTCATGCTCGTCTTCCTGCTCAAAGTGACGGGGGTGCCGCATACCGAGCGACAGGCGCTGCGCAGCCGGGGCGACGCTTATCGCGCCTACCAGGCGACGACCAGCGTCTTCGTTCCGATGCCGCCGAAGGCCACGCCGGCAGAGCGACCATGAAGGCGCCGACAGCGCTGGGCATCGACCTGATGGAGCGAGGCTGGCTGCCCGATCCCCTGGTCAGGCGCGGCATCCGGCATCTGCTCCGTCAGCGCCTCGCCGAGCTCCATCGCGACGACAGCGAGGCGCGCGCCACGGCGGAACGGCGCTTCATCGCCCGCATGGACGGCTCCCCGCTGGCGCCCCTGCCCGAGAAAGCCAACGAGCAGCACTACGAGGTGCCCGTCGAATTCTTCGCTCTGGTGCTTGGCCGTCATCGCAAGTACAGCAGCTGCTACTGGCGCCCCGGCGTCAGCGATCTCGACGAGGCGGAGGCCGACGCTCTGGCGCTGACCGTGGAGCACGCCGGGATTGACGACGGCATGCGCATCCTCGAGCTCGGCTGCGGCTGGGGGTCGCTGACGCTGTGGGTGGCGGAGCGGTTCCCGGCGAGCCACGTCACGGCGTTGTCCAACTCCCGGTTGCAGAAACAGTACATCGACGGCGAGGCCGCGCGGCGGGGGCTCGGCAACGTGGAGGTCCTCACCGCAGACATGAACGCGTTCCACATCGATCGGCAGTTCGACCGCGTGGTGTCGGTGGAGATGTTCGAGCACATGCGCAACTATCGCGCTCTGTTCGAGAGCATCGCCGGCTGGCTGCGCCCCGGAGGTCGATTCTTCATGCACATCTTTTGTCATCGCAGCACGCCGTACGAGTTCGTCGACGCCGGCGCGAGCGATTGGATGAGTCGTCATTTCTTCTCTGGCGGCATGATGCCGAGCGACACGCTGCCGCTCAATTTCCAGGATCGACTCAAGCTCGTCGACCGTTGGCGTTGGGACGGGACGCACTACGAGCGCACGGCAAACGCGTGGCTGGGCAACCTCGATCGGCATCGCCAGCGGGTCGAGCACGTGCTCGCCCAGACCTACGGCCGCGAGCATGCGCAGCGCTGGCGCTCGCGTTGGCGCATCTTCTTCATGGCCTGCGCTGAGCTGTTCGGCTACGATGAGGGTCAGCAGTGGTGGGTGAGCCACTACCTGTTCGAGCGCCCCGCGCACCCCCGGTGAAAGGACCTCGCTCGCTTTGCGGGCACTGTGACAGTGAAGGCCGCGATGTCAGGTCACACCAACTATGCGTCCTCGCCCTCGGAGACGGCCGCGCCGGATGCCGGCTGATCCCGGCGTCGCTCTTGCCAGCCGATTGAGCAACGGTCGCGCCAGCTCGACGGCGGCGCGTCCGCACGGACAAGCTGGGCTTACAAGGGCTCGGCGGCGAGCAGCAGCCGGGCCTGGCGGACGAGTAGCCATGCGCTCCAGCCCGCCGCCAGGAGATAGACCAGACGCGGCAGCCAGACGACGACCGCGCGGTCGAATTGCTGAACGTGACTGTGTGCCCGGCGCCCGAAGTGTTCGAGCAGCTCCGGCAGCCGTCCGCTCTGCTCGCCGGATGCGGTGAGGCGACGCAGCTCGGGGGCGGCATACGGGTTGTCGTCAAGCGCCTGCTCCAGGGCCTGTCCGGCCGCCAGCCGCGGCGCAATGCGTCCGAACCGCTCTCGTAGCACCGCGTTGCTGATGGTGGCCGCGGCGCGGTCGACGGCCTGCGACAGCGGAACGCCGGCCTCCACCAGCAACGACAGCGCGGTGGCCCAACGCGCGACGTTACGCCGTACCTCCACACGACCGAACAGCGGCACCTTCGGCAGCAGCCAGTCGACGATCCGACCCACGCCAAACGGCGCCTGCGGCGCTCGCAGCCACTCGGGCGTGCGTACCACGATCAAGGCGAGGGCGCCGAGGACGGCCAGCGACGACACCGTCTGCAGCAGATAGGCGTCGCGAGCGATGCGGCCTGCAACGAGAGCGGGCAGCGGCGCAACCACGACGGCGACGGTAAGGAAAAGCCCGGGCAGCAGCAGGTGGCCGAGCATCCGCCGCCTCGTCTCGGCGAGTTCCCGATGGTAAGCGCCCAGGCGGTGCAGGGTGTGAGCCGCGCGGCCGGTCTGCCACGTCGCGGCCACGAGCGCGGCGTCGAGCGCGTTGAGCAGCCCCGTCGCGCGGCCGGCGGCAGCGAGGTCGCGCCCGCGTGCCACCAGCTCGGCGGTGCGCCCGCACACGGCCGTGATCGCCGGGCGCCGCGTCTCGCGGGCGCAGGTCGCCAGCGCACGGTCCACCGCGAAGGACGCGTCGAGCAGCACGGCCAACCGCATCAGGAGCTCGGCTTTCTCGGTATGAGTGGGGCGCCTCACTGTGCTTCATCGCGCGCTGTGCCGACGCCGATCGCTACTGAATGATCTTCAGCTTCTGCCCCGCTCGCGGCTCGCCCCGCGGGTAGAGATCGTTGATCAGGCGCAGCTGCATCTCGGGATAATTGACTTGAACCGACCTCGCGATGAGGCCGGCTATGTTGTCGCCGGGCTCCGCGGTGACGACGCCGAGGCGTAACCCCCGCGCGTAGCGGCGATCGCTCTCGGCGAGTGGCGCAAAGCTTTGTGCCGCCGAGAGAAAGTCACGGTCGTACGCGCCGATCGGGCCGGACCTGGTCGTGCCGAGAAAGATATAGGCCTTGTCGTGATAGTAGACAACGGTTACGCGGCTGTCGCGTCGCCCGAACGGGGTGTTGACGCGACCGATACCGGTGTAAGCCTCGAGACCGCCGACATCGAGCTCACGGCCGGCGGCGAGAGATCGCAGACCGATGCGATCGCGGATGAACTCTGCGGGCGAGATACGGCGGTTACGGTCCTCGACGAACACCCACATCCTGGCCTGGTTGTCGGGGCTGCTCGCCTCCAGCCGATTGGGAAAGTTCTCGAGCCGCCACCCTTCGGCGAACGTCAGCGTGAGGTCGAGCCCTTCGTGGTAGAACCTGTTGCCGCGGCGGATGCCCTGGCTCGGGCTGTCCCCGAACAGCATGCCGTCGATCCGCTGCAGGTAGGCATCGACGCCGACGCGCCGCTCCGCCACCGCGTACTTGCGCGCCTCGCCGACCACCTCCTGCAAGCGTTGGTCGTTGCTCGGGTGCGTGGCGAACAGGCCGTGATAGACGCGGGGCTCACGTCCCTCGGCGGAGGCGATCTGTGTCTCGGCGAGCTCCTGGTTCTTGAGTACGGCGATGACCTCGATCATGGCGTCGGGGTCGTAGGCCGTGCGCGCCAGATACTCCGCGCCGAGCCGATCGGCCTCGAGCTCGTGGCTGCGGCCGTAGCCGCGGATCAGCGATGTGCCCAGTACGTCGAAGAGCTGCTGAGCACTCTGTGTGCGCAGCTCCGGTAGAAAGATCGCGCCGATCGTGTAGCCGACGCCGGCGGCCTGGGCCGCGGAGATTTGCCGCACCGAGTGGCGGGCCGTCACGTGGCCGATCTCATGACCGAGAACCGCCGCCAGCTCGGCCTCCGAGTTGAGGTAGGCGAGCAGACCGCGGGTGATGTAGATGTAGCCGCCCGGCAACGCGAAAGCGTTGACGTCGGGGCTGTCCAGCACGGTGAAGCGGTAGACGAGATCGGTGCGGTGGCTCTTGGCGGCGAGCTCGGCACCGACGCGCTGGACGTAGGCGGAAAGCGCGGGGTCGTCGTAGACGCCGAACTCGCGCCGGATCTCCGGATCGGCCTCGCGACCCATTTCGATCTCCTGGCTCTCGGAGAGCATGACGAAATCGCTCTTGCCAGTGACCGGATTGGTGGCGCAGCCGGCGGCAGCGAACGCGAGCGCGGCGGCGAGCGCGAGCCCGCGGAGAGCGGATCGCCGCCGGCGGGTCCGCGGGCCGACCGTGATCCATTGCGCTGCGTGGAGGCTGTCGAGAGTCATGCTGCACAAGCTACCGGCGGGCGGCGAGCACTGCAAGGGGGCTCTCCGCCGGGCGCGCAGGCGGGTCGCGGCGCGCCGCCGTTCGTGCGGCCGGGAGCGCCGCTCAAGGCATCGGTATGTCCTGTACCTTCTTGGGCACGATATAGCCGCGCTGCACGGCGGGCCGCTTCGCGATGGTGACGTACCAGCGCTTGAGGTTCGGATACTCGTTGAGGTCCATGGTCTGCCACTCGAAGCGAGAGATCCAGGGCCAGGTTGCGATGTCGGCGATGGAATAATCGTCGGCAAGATATTCATGATCGGCAAGGCGCTTGTCGAGCACCGCGTAGATACGCCGATTCTCCTTGAGGTAGCGCTCCTCGGCATACGGTGCCTTGCCGGCGTTGTAGCGGACGAAGTGATGCGTCTGCCCGAGCATGGGACCGACGTGGCCCATCTGCATCATGAGCCACTCCATCATGGTCCAACGGCGGTCGTCCGAGGCCGGTACCAGCTTGCCGCCGGTCTTCTCCGACAGATACAGCATGATGGCGCCCGACTCCATCATGGCTCGGCCGTTGTCGTGGTCGACGATCGCCGGAATCTTGTTGTTGGGGCTGATCTTGAGAAACTCCGGGTCGAACTGCTCGCCCTTGCCGATGTCGACGGCTATCGCTCGGTACGGCAGCGCGAGCTCCTCGAGCATGATGGAGACCTTTCGCCCATTGGGGGTCGTCCAGGTGTAGAGATCGATCAAAGGGCTGCTCCCTGCCTCGGTTGGTGGATGCGGAGAATGCTTCGGCGATCATAGCACTGGCCCCGTCACGACGCGTGCATGCGCTCGTCGATGCAGGCGGGGGCCGTGCAGGGCGGCAGTTGCGCAGCGAGGGCGCCTGTTCGGCCAACCGACGGCGGCGCCCTCGGCGGCTCATCGGCGGCGCTCGGCGCCTCGCCGCCCGTACCACCGTACCAACACGCGCAGCGCCGCCGACGCCTGGGCGACGATCACCACTGCGACGATGAGGAAGAACAGCGCGACGTTCGGCCAGATGCGCTGCTCGACGCGCTGGTAGACCCAGGCATGAAAGACGATCGAGGCGAAGGCAAGATAGGTGAGCCGCTGCAGCCACTTCCAGCGCGCTGCACCGAGGCGCGCCAGAACGCGGCGGTTGGAGATGGACAGCAGCATACCGATAAGCAGCGCTTGAAAAACGCCGGCGAAATTCGTCAAGCCAAACAGTCCGGTGCGAACGATGAGCTCGTCATGTGCTTGCGGCGAGCGGGCGACGAACAGCCACCAGAACGCCCACCCCTCGGTATGGACGAACAAACCTATCGACATGTGGGCAAGGGCGAGCCCGCCAGCCCAGATACCCACGTCGCGGCGCCACAGACTGTTGGTCAGCGGCTTTTGCCCGCGCAAGACGTGCCAAGGCCCGACGAGCAGCGCGGCCGCCAGCAGCAGCAGGGCGCTGTTGGCGAAGGCCATGCTCGCCCGCCACTGCACGCTCTCGGCTTTGAGCGATGGTGTGTCGACCCAACGCTCCGGCGAGAAACCGAGCACCACGTACACCGTCGTGAACGTCAGGGCAGCGGTGGCCGCCAGCACCAGATGGCGGTGCTGCCGCCTGCTGAGCCGGCGCGGTTTCACGGCCCCGCGCCCGTGCGGCGCTCGTCCAACGACGCGCAGGCCGGCGTGCAGCGTCTACGCGGGCAACGGCACCTCCTGGTAATCCAGTGCCCACTCGCGCATGAACCGCACTCGATCGGGCACGATGCGATACACCACCAACTCGGGGTTGTCGATGGTGCCGAGATAGTGCCGCAGCAGATTGTTGCTGTCCCAGATGGCGCGCAGCAGCGCCGCGTCGCGCACGACCTCTGCAGTACCGGTGATGCGCACCTGGTCGTGCTCGTCATCCATATAGCAGAGCTCGACCCGGTCGTTGTGCGCGATCTCGGTGGTCTTGTGGTAACGGCGCAGGTTGGCGACATAGACGGTGAACTCGTCGGTGCGGACGGGCGAGACGGGACGCACCCGGGGCTGCGCGCCGTCGAGCGTCGCCAGAAAGGGAAAGCGCGCGTTGCGCACGACGGCGCGCGCCGCGGCGGGAACCTCATCGGGCGACAGCGGTTTGGGCTGTGGTTTCGGCATGTCGATTTCTCCCAGGAAGACGGATGCATTTCAACCATGATCGTAACCTTGAGCCCGGTGGGCGCGGGATGCCCTCACGGCGCGTGGCGCACACGGTTGAACAGAGGCTGTACGACGACCCACAGGACGGGGGGTGCGCACGCGCTCAGCGTCAGCGCCAGTGCCGGACGCTCGGCGCCGAGGTGACCCACGGCAGCGAAGGCGAACGCCAGCGGCAGCGAGCCGCAGGCGAGCGCGAGTGCGAAGGTCCGGCCGGGCATGCGGGTGAGACCGGCCATGCAGGCGATGACCTCGGGAAACACGGGCAGCCAGCGCGAGAGCACCACCAGCCAGCCGCCGGCACGCGCGAACAGTTGCTCGCCGCGCTGCAGCTCGCGTGCGCCGAGCAGAAAGCGGGCCGCGCGTCGCCCGGCTATGCGGCACGCGAGGTAGCCCAGGCTGCCGGAGGCCAAGGAGCCGACGAAGGCGATCAGGCCGCCTGCCACGGGACCGTAGACGAGCCCCAGCCCCGCCATCACCGCCGTGCCGGGAACCGGCAGCACGAGGTCGAGCATCAGCAGGCAGATCCCGGCAACCCACGCCCACTCTCCGTAGCTGTTCAGCCAGCTCGCGGCGCCGTCTTGGCTGAACAGACGTTCCAGCGCTTCGCCCCAGATCCAGAACGGCACGACCACCAGCAGGACCAGAGCAGCGAAGACGGCGGCAAGACGCACGGCGGCGCGTCACCCTGCGGCGCGCCGCTGGCACGCGGTGGACGGTGCTCTCGGGGTCGTCGCTGCGCTCATCGCGATGGCACACGCTCTCAGTCACGTTGCTCGGGACTCGGGTCGCGCCCGGCGCTGGCCGAGCCGGGCCCGGCCGACCTGCTCGAGACGCTACCCGCTGCGTTAACAGGATTCTCGACCCTCGGCGCCGCCGAATCCAGCCTCGCTGCGAGACGTCGCCTCGACGCCCGGTCTGCGCTTGCAGTCGACCCTGCAACAGCGATAGGCTGCGCGCCTTGCCGACGACGCGGCAGCGCATGCCGCGCCGACCACGATCCCGACGAGGGCCGCGACTGACGCGGTGCCGCCCGCGGCTTGCGCCTGGCCGCGACGTTCGGCCGATTGCTGCCGTCGTCGACCGTCACCGCCCGGAGCGGCTGTCGCACGGCCCTTCGGGTGCGATCGCTGCCCTTGTGTGCACGGCGCTGACCCTCGAAGCCCAGGAGAATCTTGCATGCACATCGGTAAACACGACGCCGCTGCCGTTCTCGCGATGCTCTCGACCGCGCTCGCTGTCGTGCCGGCGTTGGCGACGGCGAACGAGTGGGAAGAGCCGCCGGTGCTGCGCGCCGAAGCCGTGCTGCCCGCAGCGCTTCTCAAGAGTGCGCAGCACAGCGTCGCCGACAAGGTGGTCAACGACGGATTCATGAATACGTACACCCTGCGAACACCGTTCGGCGACATGTCGGTGCGCTCGACGGTCATGCTGCGGCTGCGGGCCAATGAGGCGGAGGCCATCGCCAAGATCAAGGCGCTCGAGGAGTCGGAGGAGCTCAAGGGGGCCATGAGCGACAGTGTCAACGAGGTGGCGGAAGGGTTTAAACGCATCGCCCAGAATCCCGGCGGAGCGGTCAAAGGCGCTGCGTCCGGCGTACGCAAGATGTTCGACCTCGCCGGGGAGGCGTGGCGCAGTCGCGACACTCAGGACACTGGCGTAAGCGACTTGGCCAAGACCTTCACCGGCTACAGCAAGCTCAAGCGGGAGCTCGCCGGCGAGGTCGGAGTGGACCCGTACTCGAGCAACGCCGCCCTGCAGGCGGAGCTCGATCGCGTTGCTACGGCTGCGACGCAGGGTGGCCTCGCGGTGACATTCGCCAAGATGCTGGTGCCGGGTGGCTTGGGTCTGATGGTCGGTGCGGCGGGATGGACGCAATCGCTCAACGAGCTGGTGATCACCACGTCGCCGACCGAGCTGCGCATCATCAACCGCGACAAGCTGCAGGCCATGGGTGTCGACCCCGACCTCGCCGAGCTGTTCATCGACAATCCGGCGTTCACCCCCACCTACCAGACCTATCTCGCCGGCGCACTGGAGCAAATAGCCGGTGCGCAGGGGCGCCGGGAATTCGTCAAGTACGCCATCCCCACTACCGATGAGGAGGTCGCCATATTCCGAACGCGTGCGGCGCAGATCTATGCGGACTACCACCGAGAGGTCGGACCGATCGCACGATTCATAAGCCGCGGCAAGATGGTGGCCGCTGTCACCGGTGATGGCAAGCTGCTGATTGCGGCGCCGGTCGACTATCTCGCTTGGACGCGGCCGCTCGACGGTTTCGTCGCTCTCTTCGAGGGGTCGCCGGAGCAGGGTGAGGGGCCGTCGGCCCGCGAGCTCTGGATCACCGGCGCCGCCAGCAATCGCACGCGTGAGGAGATGCGCAAGCGCGGGTGGACGATTAAGGAGGGCATCACGCTCTAGCGTCCGCGAAGAGCGGTCGATCTGCGCTCGCCTGTGGTGTACGGGTGTCGCGTCGTTCGATCATCGGGTGCCTGGCGCTGCGCTCGCGGGCGCGCACCATGGTCACAGCCCGCGATCGACCGCGAGCGGGTCGATGGCGTGTTACCTTCTCAAAGCGTTGATCGAGAAACAGAGCCAGGATCTCAAGAACGCCATCGACAAGCGAGTCGAGCAGGGTTTCGTCGAGCTGGAGGCGATGTCCGAAGAGCCTCGCGCATCCATCGGCAGCCGAGGCCGAGGCGCGGCTGAACGACGCGCTCAACCGTGAACAGATGCAGGAGCTCGAGCGCTTTCTCGCCGGGCCGGACGCGAAGGCCATCGAGGCGGCGCGGGAAGCGATCGTCGAGGAGCTGACGAAGATCCTCGAGCTCACGCAGTAGCAGATCGAGCGGCTGCGCCCAATTCTCGATGAGGATTTGGCGAAGCTGAGTGAGCGCCTGAGCCGCTGCGCGAGGCGGACCGCGAAGTCGTTCGAGCAGTTTCAGCGCGACTTCGAGGCGCTGCGCAAAGAGAGCCGCCGGAAGCTGGAGGACGCGCTCGATGCCGATCAGTGGCAGGCTCTGGAGCGGCACCACGAAAAGCTCGAGGAGCGCATTCGCAAGGTGTTTCTCGCCGAAGCTTGAGCGTTCGGCGCCGGCTGCCGCGCGCGAGACCGGCGCTAGCTCCCCGCTGGCGCGCTGGCATAGGGACTTCGACCGTGGAAGACCGCACCGTTAGCACCAGGACCGGCGGCCAGCTCGTCGTCGACGCGCTCGGCACGCATGGCGCCACGCACGCCTTCTGCCTGCCCGGCGAAAGCTATCTGGCCGTGCTGGACGCGCTCTACGACGCTCCGCAGATCGCCCTGACGGTCTGCCGCCACGAGGGGGCGGCCGCGATGATGGCCGACGCCTACGGCAAGCTTACCGGCCGACCCGGCATTTGCCTGGTCACGCGCGGGCCCGGTGCAACCAACGCCTCCGCCGGGTTGCACATCGCGTTTCAGGACTCCACCCCGATGATTCTGCTGGTCGGTCAGGTGGAACGCGGCGCCACCGACCGCGAGGCGTTTCAGGAGATCGACTACCGGCGTGCCTTCGGTCAGCTGGCCAAGTGGGTGACGCAGATCGACGCCGCCGAGCGGATCCCAGAGCTCATGAGCCGCGCCTTTCACACGGCGAGCAACGGCCGGCCCGGCCCCGTCGTCGTTGCGCTGCCCGAGGACATGCTGAGCGATGCGGTGCTGGCCCCTGCTGCCGACGCCTATCGCCCCATCGAGGCTCAGCCGTCCGCGGCGGATCTCGAACGCATGGTCGATCTGCTCGCCGGCGCCGAGCGTCCTCTCGCCATCGTCGGCGGAGGGGGGTGGAGCGCCGGGGCGTGCGACGATTTCCGGCGCTTCGCCGAGGCGTTTGATCTGCCGGTGGTCAGTGCGTTCCGCTGCCAGGACTACTTCGACAACGCGCATCCCAACTACGCCGGCACGCTCGGTCTGGGCGTCGATCCCAAGCTCGCCGAGCGGATACGGTCGGCCGATGTGTTGCTCGCAGTGGGGGCGCGGCTTGGCGAGATGACCACCGCCGGCTACACCCTGCTCAGCGTTCCGCGTACCTCCCAGCGCCTGATTCATGTGTATCCGGGCATGGAGGAGCTGGGTCGCGTCTATCAGGCCGAGCTCGCGGTCAATGCCGGCATGGCGGCGTTCACGGGGTTGGCCAGAGAGCTGACACCGCGTGGACGGGCGTCGCTGCCGGCGCGCGTCAGGGAGGCCCGCGAGGACTACTTGGCCTGGACCGCGCCGCGGCGCGTGGGCGGTGAGCTCGAACTCGCTGAGGTGTTCACGTGGCTGCGCGAGACGTTGCCCGCAGACGCCATCGTCTGCAACGGTGCCGGTCATTACAGCGCTTGGCTGCACCGCTTTTACCGCTTCCGCCGCTGGCGCACCCAGCTGGCGCCGACCGCCGGCTCGATGGGCTATGGCCTGCCGGCGGCGGTGGCCGCAAAACGGCTGTTCCCGGAGCGCATGGCGGTGGCGCTCGCGGGCGACGGCTGTTTCCTGATCAACGGCCAAGAGCTGGCAACCGCGGTTCAGTATCGCGCCAACGTCATCGTCATCGTGGTGAACAATGCCGCCTACGGCACGATACGGCTACACCAGGAGCGTCTTTATCCCGGACGCGTCATCGCCACGGAGGTGGTGAATCCCGACTTCGCGCGTCTCGCGGAAGCCTACGGCGCCCACGGGGAGGTGGTAACGCGCACCGAGCAGTTCGCCGCCGCGTTCGAGCGCGCGTCCGCCGCCGGACGTCCGGCGCTCATCGAGCTGCGCATCGCCCGCGAGCACTCGATACTGCCGGCAAGCTAGCCCGTTTCGTCGCCGCCGACCCCGTCTTTTCGAAGCGGTGCGGCCCGGATTTCGGTCTCAGGCCTCAGCGGTCAGGGCCTCGAGCACCTGCTGCGGGTGGTCAGCGGCCTGGGCAACGCGCTTCCAGTGCTTCTTGACCTTGCCGTCGGGTCCGATCCACACCGTCGAGCGGATGACGCCCGTCGTCTTCTTGCCATACATGGTCTTCTCGCCCCAGGCGCCGTAGCTCGTCATCACCTTCCGGTCGGGGTCGGAGAGCAGCGTGAAGGGCAGCTCGTACTTGGACGCGAACTTACGGTGCGAGGCACCGTCGTCGGGCGACACGCCGACGACGACGGCGCCGGCGCGCTCGATGTCCCGCCACAGATCGCGGAAGCCGCAGGCCTCCTTGGTGCACCCCGGCGTATCGTCGCGTGGATAGAAATAGACGATCACGTCCTTGCCGCGCAGATCAGCGAGCTTGACCTTTTTGCCGTCGGCGTCGGGCAAAGTGAATGCGGGGGCAGCCTTGCCTTCCTCGATTGCCATGGTGGTCTCCTGCGGCGGTTCCGGGTCGCCTTATTATGCGTGGATTCAGCGCTGTTGTCCCCCGGAGGGGGCGGCGGCGCGATGCGGCTTCTCCGGCTCAGCATGTGCCGCCCGGGTACCAGGCGGGCCGGCGTTTCTCGCGGAAGCTGTTGAGCCCTTCCGCGGCCTCCGCCGTGCGGCGTTTGGCCGCATGTTGGGCGACCAGCGCCTCGGTGTACCCTTCATCGTCGTGGCGGATGTCCGCATGAGCGAGCGCAATGCGTTTGGTTTGCGCCACGGCGTGCGGCGCACTCAACAGAAACTGGTCGATGAGCGCTGAGGCAGTGCTGTCCAGCGCCCCGCTTCGGGCCACTTCATGGATCAAGCCGATGCGCTTTGCGGTGTCGGCGTCGAAGCGCTCCCCGGACAGGGCATAGCGGCGCACGTTGCGCACGCCGATTGCATCGTTGAGTTGGGCGACGATGATCGCGGGGATGAGGCCCCAGCGAACCTCGGTGATGGCGAACACGGCGTCGTGGGTGGCGATAACGACGTCACACGAGGCGACGAGACCGACACCGCCGCCGAAACAGCCGCCGTGGACCAGGGCCAGGGTGGGTTTCGGCAAGGCGTTGAGCGCCTTCATGGCCAGCGCCGTTCGACGCGACACCTCGGCGTTGTGCGCCTCGTCGAGCAGTCCCACCGCGCGCAGCCACTTGAGATCTGCGCCGACCTGGAAATGGTCGCCACTGCCGCGCAGCACGACGACCCGCACGGCGTCGTCGAGCGAGGCCTGCGCGCAGGCGGTTATCAAGGCGTCGATCATCTCGCTGTTGTAGGCGTTGCCGGCGTCGGGTCGGTTCAGCGTGAGCGTCGCGACGCCGCGCTCGTCGAGATGGGTCAACACCGGGCCGTCCGTCATCACTCAAGCGCCTCCGTGGTTAGCGAGCCGGTATTGTAGCCGGCGACGGTCCAGCAGCCCGACCGCGATACGGCGCGCGGGGTGTGTTGCCGATGCCGGCTCGTGCGCCTCGCCGGGCGTCGTCTTGTGCTATGGTGAAGCGCGTTGATCGACGGTGGGTTGGACGATATGCCGCGGCTGCGACACATCCGACTGCGCAAAGCGGTCATTGCGACCGCGCAGCGCATGAATGCGCTCGGCGTCAACCAGGGCCGGGCAGGGAACGTGAGCGCCCGCGTTCAGGACGGCTTCTTGATCACACCTTCCGCGCTCCGTTACGGCGACATGCTGCCGGCACAGATCGTGCGCGTGGACATGGATGGCCGCGTCGACGGTCCGCATCGTGCGTCGAGCGAGTGGCGCATGCATCGCGACATCTACCAGGAACGGCCGGAGGCGGGCGCTGTCGTGCATGCACATGCGATCTTCTGCACGGCCCTTGCGTGTCTGCGACGAGGGATCCCGGCCTTTCACTACATGGTCGCCGTCGCCGGCGGCCCTGACATTCGCTGCGCGGCCTACGCCACGTTCGGAACCGAAGCCCTGTCGCGGAATATGCTCAAGGCGATGTCCGATCGCAGAGCGTGTCTGTTGGCCAATCACGGGATGATCTGCTTCGGTAGCGATCTCGACGAGGCCCTCGAGCTTGCCGTTGAGGTCGAGACGCTGGCACGCCAGTTCTGGCACGCTTCGCAGGCGGGTCGGCCGGTACTGCTGTCGCAGCGAGAGATGAGCGAGGTGCTCGAGCGTTTCGCCCGCTACGGTCGCGACGAGCGGGCGGCCGGATCAGGTCCGGGCACCGCAAAGCGCTAAGCGCCGCCGTGCGCGCCGGGTCGGCGACGCGCCCACAGCGCGTCGGGCGTCGTCATGATCGGCCGTGTGGCCGCGGTGACGCGATGGCGTAGCGGATGGTGGCGGAGCGCTGCCCGCCAAGGGCGGCGTTGGGTCGACGACGAGAGGGCGAGCGGTGTTCGTCGAGGATGCTGAGCAGGACGTTCGCCAGCGTCTCAGCACTCGCGCGGCGGCTGAGCGGCGGTAAATGGACGAAGGCGGCGTCGTGTGGGACACCGCAGTCTGTGCGGTGAGCGAGCAGCGACCAGTAGGTGCTCTCGCACACGTAGCCGCCGGCGTCGTCGGAGAAGCGCACCGGCGAGAATACGCGGCGCACCGCACGGTGCATCTCGCGCCAGGGCCAGTGGCCGCTCATACGCGTTGAGCCCGAAAGGATGTCGAATTCGGAGGGCTTGCGTGCCTGTCGCTCGATGCGAACAGCGCTGCCCGTGGCCAGCCCGGTCAACAGGCAGATCGGGGGTTGAAGTTCATGCAGCAGTGAGAGCAGACGCTCGCGCGCGTGGTGGTGGTGAACCGGCAGGCAGGCGACGTGTGCCGCTGGGCCCAGCGCCGCTCCGGCGATGCGTACCGCTTCCCAGCTCGAATTGGTGCGGTGACGGCCGAAGGGCTCGAAGCCGGTGAGCAGTATCGGTTTGCGTTCTCCTCGCTGAGCCACTGCGTCACCTAGCGCCGCAGGGACCCATCAGCGTATGGCGGTGAAGTCGGCCTCGTTGTCCGGCCCGCTGACGCCGCACACCTAGACGATTTCCAGGCAGATCTTGATCGCCGAACCGGTGATGATGACAGCCAGTATCTCGCGCAGCACCGTTCGCGGCGTGTATTGGCTGAGCCTGCTTCCCAGCTGTGCGCCGATGACGACACCTGCGACCACAGCCAGTGACCAACCCCATGGTATCTGGTCCGTGCCGACGCGTCCCAAAAAAACGGCACCCGAAGCCGCGATCCCGACCGCCAGTGCGGTCCCGATCGCGACCCGGGTGGGAATTTGCAGCAACAACAGCATAGCAGGAATGAAAAGAAACGCACCGCCCTGGCCCACGATGCCAGACAGGGTGCCGATAACGACCCCGACGAGGACCGCTAGTGAACGGCTGAACGCGACCTCTTCCAGCGGAACGTCGGTGCTCTCCGCTCGGGGGGGTGCCAACATCAACAGCGCTGCCGCAAGAGCCATTGCGGCGAACACGATCAGTATGACCGTGTCGGAGAGGTACTTCGACGCCATCGATCCGACCAACGAGGTGATCGCCATAGGCACGCCGAGATGCAGCGCGAGCCCCAAATGAATGCGCTTGTAACGATGATGGCCAACGGCGCCGGTAAGTGCGCCGACAAAGCTCTGCACCGCCGTCATGCCGGCGACCACCTTCATGCCCAACGCGGTCACGCCGAACAGCGGCGGCACGTAGAGCAGCAGTGGCACCATCAGGATGCCGCCGCCGATGCCGAGCAGGCCGGAGAACAGGCCTCCGACGAAGCCGAGCCCGAACAGCGTCGAATACAGCGCGAATTCCATTCGAGGGTGACTCGCCTCCTAGCGCACGAACGCTACGTGCGGCTGCTCAGTGGTCCTCTTCGCCGCCACCCTGCCGATGACGGTGGCCGACGGGCAGCCCTGGTCGGCAAGCCGTTTGAGCACGTCGCGGGTCGCACCGGGGTCGACCGCGATCAACAGCCCGCCATTGGTCTGCGGGTCCGTGAAGAGCAGCTGATGGTCTAAGTCCCAGTCCTCGCCGAACGAAAGCACGGCGCTGTAGCTCTCCATGTTGCGATACGCGCCGCCGGGGAAGACGCCTTCTTCGGCGAGCGGTAGCGCACTGGGCAGCACCGGCACGACGTCGGCCGCAATCTCCATGGTCACGCGGGCGCCGCGGGCCATCTCCACGAGATGCCCCGCCAACCCGAAGCCGGTGACGTCCGTCATCGCATGAACGTCGTCGATCTCCCCGAGCCAAGAGCCCTGCTTGTTCATGTGCATGAGCGCGCGAACGAACTCGTCGTAGGCAGCGCTGTCGAGCATATCGACGCGGTAGGCGCTGGCCAGCACGCCGATCCCCAGCGGCTGCGTGAGGATGAGCTCGTCGCCCGGCTTCGCCGCGGCGTTCGTCTTGATACGTTTCGGGTGGACGCGGCCGATTGCCGCCAAGCCGAAGATCGGTTGCGGATTGTCGATGCTGTGGCCTCCACTCAGCGCAACCTCGGCCTCCGTGCAGGCATCCACTCCGCCCCGCATGACCTCCTGCAGCGTCTCGGTCTGGAGTTCGTTGACGGGAAAGCCGGCGATCGCCGTGGCCATGATGGGTCGACCCCCCATGGCGTAGATGTCGGATAGCGCATTAGCCGCCGCCGCGCGCCCGTAGACATACGGATCGTCGATGGTGGGGGTGTGGAAGTCGTTGGTGAAGACCAGCGCCTCGCTGTCACTGATCTGGTATACGGCAGCGTCGTCGCTGTTTTCGATACCGACCAGCAGCTGCGGATCGGGGGTCGTCCTGGGTACGTTGGCGAGAATCTGCGAGAGCTGAGTAGGATCGATCTTGCAGCCGCAGCCGCCGCCGTGTGAAAAACTGGTCAGGGGTTTCGCCTCGATTTCGCCGAGGGAGACGGAACACGTCGAATTGGTCTCGAACACACCAGTGTTGTCCAACATTTCTGCTTCTCCTGTTGCTGTATGTGATTGCTGCTTTGGATCTCGTTGTAGCTGCGAATTGACGTAATTGAAGCTGCTGCTGAGTTGTAGAAATGGGTGGTCGCGCAGGGGGGAAGCACGGCGCTGCCACCGGCAATAGCTCGGCGCCGCCCACTCCCCCATGGAGCTGGCGGCACCCTACTGCCGGTCGCATAACAATCTGCCACCGCTTACCCCATCCGGCGTTCGGCCGGAGTCGTCGACAACGAACAGCCCGTTACCGCGCCATCGCCGACATGCCCGCCGTTTTGCTCCGCGGGACCCTGTGATCCGGCGGTTGCGGGCTCGCGCTAGATATTGTTTTCGTCGCGCTCAGGCGTCGGTGACGCCTGTTATAGCAGCGCTTTTTTTCAATGTAGTCGGTTTTTTCCTGATCGGTAGGAGGCGGTTCCCGAAACGCTGTGCAGCGGTTGGGATCCCCAGGCGGAGCCCGCAGCCCAGCGCGCGAACTCCCCGGCGGGGAGGGGGTGGGAGATGTGGAAGCCCTGTGCAATGTCGCAGCCGAGCTCGCTAAGCAGTCGCAGCGTCTCTTCCGTCTCTACGCCCTCCGCGACGACGTTCAGCCCGAGGCTGTGAGACATCTCGATGGTGGATCGCACGATCGACCGATCACTGTCGTCGGCACACATGTTCTGGACGAAGGATTTGTCGATCTTGACGCTTTGCACCGGCAGACGCTTCAGGTACGCCAGCGAGGAGAAACCGGTTCCGAAGTCGTCGACCGCCAGGCGGATGCCGATGTCGTTCAAACGTTCGAGCGTCTGCTCTACGCTGGCGGGATCCGAGATCATGGCGCTCTCGGTGATCTCGAACTCCACCTGGTCGGGCAGTATCTTCCATTGCGAAAGCTTGTTCTCGACGTTCCACGCGAGTGCCGCGTCCTGGACGTTCCACGCCGAGAGGTTGATTCCCACGGGCAGATAGAATCCCTCCTTGGCCCAGTCGGCGCACTGGCGAAAGACCTTGTCGATCATCCAGTAGGTAAGGTTTTTGATGAGACCCGTCTTCTCTGCGAGCTCGATGATCTCCCCGGCCGGGACGGCACCGCGTGAGCGATGAGTCCAGCGCACCAGCGCTTCGGCGCCAACGAGCATGTTGGTACGCAGGTTGATCTTGGGCTGAAAGTGGATGTCGAGCTCATCCGCCTCGATGGCGTCGCTCAGATCTTTCTCGAGCGTCAGCCGCTGGATGCTGTACGGATCGACCGCCACGTCGTAGAAGGCGCTGCCGGTGTTGCTGTGCTTGGCCTGATACATGGCGACGTCGGCATGCTGAAATAATGCGTTCACCGTCTCGCCGTGCTCGGGGTACATCGCGATGCCGACGCTGGCCCCGATGACGAGGTTGTGGTGTTTGATGCTGAAGGTGCGCTTGAGCGCCAGGCGGATCTTCTCGGCGGTGTGCTTCGCACGCCGCTCGCTGACTTCCGGCAGCAGGACCGCGAACTCGTCGCCGCCGAGCCGCGCGACGGTGCCCGAGTCGCCCAAGATCGTCGTCAGGCGCAACGCCACCTGCTGGAGGATATCGTCGCCGATCTGATGACCGAGGGTGTCGTTGATTTCCTTGAACCGATCGAGATCCATCATCAGCAGGGCGAAGGTGCCGCCGCTGCGGCGCGTCTGGCCGATCCTCTGCTCGAGGCGGTCCTGGAGCAGCAGGCGGTTCGGCAAGTCCGTGAGGGCGTCGTGAAGCGCCTGGTGTTCGATGGCGGCCTGCTGGTGTTTAGCCGCGGAGATGTCGCTCAGCGAGCCCGACATCCGCAAGGCACGACTCTGTTCGTCGCGCAGCACGCGCCCGCGCAGCATGACCCAGGTCTCGCCGCTGACCGCGTCGCACAGGCGGAACTCGGTGCTGAACAGGGTACGGTCGCCGTCGTCGAGCTGGTGCGTCAGCGTCTGCTCGAGGGCGTCACGAAAATCGGGGTGCGCCGCACCGAGCAATAGACGAAGCGGCTCCGCGACCTGGCTATCGGAGGAGAGGCCCAGAATTCGCAGCATGCGGGGAGAGAAATAGGCGTGATCCCGCGTGAGGTCCCAGTCCCAGATGCCGTCGTTGGTGCCGGCTACCGCCCGTTTGAAGCGCTGTTCGCTGGCATGGCGACGGCGTTCGGCCCTGCGCGCGCGGACGTAGAGGAACGTGGTCATGATGCCGGAGAGCGCCAGCACCAGAGCCAGCGAGGAAACCGTGTAGAGGGTGCGTTGCTGGCGCCGGATCTCGGCGGCGGCTTGTTCGGCCTGCAGGCCGGGATCGAGATGAGCGGCGGGCGCGAAGACCGCCGTCTGAAATTCCTCCATGCCGAACTGCTCGATGAGCGACTGCCCGTCGGCGGATACGAGGAACTCCTTGAAGCGCACTGCGGCCTCTCGGTTGGCGGCGGGGATCGTCTCCGGGTTGACGACGAGGTAGTGGTAGAAGTTGCGCAGGGCGTGGTGATCGCGATAGAGCGGCACCAATTGGTCCTGAATCTCCGCGCGGTTTGCCAGGTAGGTCCCGATGTCGGCGAATGCGTACGCACCCATGGCGGCGGCTGCGTGCAGCGTGCTCGCCGAGCTCGTACCGATGGGCTCGTAGCCGATCCAGTCAGGCTCGATCTGCGCGAGCGACCATAGCTCTGCCAGCTTCTGATAGGTTCCTGAACGCTCGCCCTGGACCATGAAGCTCACCTCGGCGTCGGCGAGGGTGTTCAGTACCCGAACGAGATCGCGTTCACGCTGGATTTCGAGCGGATCGTCCGGTGGACCGAGCAGCACGAAATCGTTGAACATGAAGAGCGTGCGCGATACGCCGTAGCCGTCAGCGATGAACAGCTGCTCATTGGGCGGATGATGCGTCACCACGGCGTCGGCGCGGCCCTCGCGGGCGCGCTCGAGAACAACCAGCCCGCCGGCGACCTCCATCTCGACGTCATACTGCGGGTGGCGCTTCGCGAACTCGGCGACGAGCCGTGCCATGACCCCGGTCTCCGCCGCGGTGTTGGCGACGAGTAAACGGAATCGGCCATCGCCGGCATAGGCGCCGGTCGCGCAGGCGAGCGCCAGGGCGAGGACGAGCCCCAAACGCTTAAGCATTCGCTACCCTCCGTCCGGTGCGGTCTCGTGGCCGAGGCCGCGACCAGGCGCGTGGCGAAAGACAGCCTCCCGCGGCTCGCCGCATCGCGGCGAGGCGGATGCGCCCGCGACCACGCTGTAGCCCGTCCGACGCGTTAGGCGACAAAGTGCCGGACCGGCTTTCGGTTGTGTGTTTTTGCCGTTGACTCCCTACAAGTCTAGCACCGGGCTATCGAAACCGTAGGGGGCGGGTACGGCAGAGCGGCATCGGTCGACAGCCGCTGAGGCGCCTGGGCGGCGCCCGCGCCGATTACGACACGGGCTGGGGCCGGGGAGTCTACTCGGCGGCAAGTGCCCCAGTGGGCAGGGAGGCGCTGGCCGCGACCGATGGCACGCAGTCGCCGGTGGCCGCCTCCGCGCTGCGCTGCTTGATGTGCTCGACCATGGCATACACGCCGACGTGCCGCGTCGGGCTCAGGTGGTCGAAGAGGCCGAGGCCATCGAAGACTGCGTCGGCGTCGAGCGCCTGGATTTCCGCCGGCGTCTTGCCAGAGTAGACCGCCACCAAGATCGCCACGATGCCCTTGACGGTGCTGGTCTCGCTCTCTCCCTGCAGCACGATCCGCGCGGCATCCCGCGGGTCACGCTGCGCGCTGATCCAGACCTTGCTCATGCAGCCTTGGACGCGGTTGTGCTCGCTCTGCGCATCCTCGTCCATGGGCGACAGCTTGGCGCCGAGGTCGATGATGAACTGGTAGCGCTGGTCCCAGTCCTGTATCAGGGCGAAGCCTTCGGTAACTCGCTCAATGGTCAATGTCGGGTGCAGCATCTTGGCGGATGTCCCGGGCTGGGCTCGAGGCTGGAGAGGCTGAGCGGACGTAAGCCCGCCAGCGATAATACCTGAGTAAACTGATCAAGAAAAGCGACGCCTGTGCTGCTGCCACAGGCGCCGTCGCTTTCGATCCCGCCGACGCCGGCCGAAAGCTCCTACATTCCTGACCGAGTGGGGTGCCGCTGTCGCACCACACCCGTCGCAGGGGTTATCCCGAGCCTTGCCGCATGAGCTGGAGCTGCAAGGCTATCGGCATGGCGGCGTGGTCAACCGAGCGGCCAGAGCAGGCGGTCGACAACGTATACCGTACCGTTGGCGGTTTCGACGCGGTCGACGACCATGGCGTGACCACCCACCCGCAGGCCTTCACCGACCCGCTCGATCGACAGCCGCGCACCAGCCAAGGTGGGGACGTCGACACGATCCTCGAGCTCGCGGGCACTCAGCGTTCCCTTCACGACATGCGACTTCGCCAGGTCGAGCAGTCGACCGGCATTCGCCGGCGCGCGCAGAACCTCTTCGAGCAGGAAGGCGGCGCCTTCGTTGCGCAGCGCGCTGTCCGAGGGGACGAACAGCGTCCAGCCGCTGTCGCTGCGGAGCGTTGCATTCACGTCCGTGTCGCGCAGCACGCCGGCAAAGAGACCCAGCTCGCCGGAGCCGCGGACGGCGCTGGCGACGTCGACAGGGGTATCCGGGGCCGAACCGACCTTGGCCAGCGCGGAGAGGCCGCCGGCGGTGCTGGCTACGACGAGTGCGAGAGCGATGAGTTTGCGCATGGCGTTGATTCCTCGAGATTTTTTTAGACAGTCGTTAAAATTTCCAGAATTGTCTACTACCCACATCCTGTACTCTACAGAATATTCAGATAATGTCAATATATTTTTTAGAAAATAATTATACATCCTCTTTTTTCAACCATCCCTGTCCAACCCTGTGCAACCTGGGGTGTTGGCCTTCGCTCGCGGCCGCCAGGCGCGAGCGAAGGCACCGCCGCAAGCCAAGCGGGGCCCGTGGGAGTCCAGCAGTGGGACCGCCGCGGCGGCGGGTGGTGCGAGGATGCTGCGGCGGATCGTCCCGATCAGGGGGTCGTTCGCGCCAGTGCGATGGACCAGTGCTCGTCGTCGAGTCGATGGTCGACTTCGAAGTGCGGCTCGAACTCGCCGTCGACCCACTCCGACGCCAACGTCTCCCCCATGATCAAAGGGCGGTACTCGCGCAGCGCCTGCTGCACCGCTTCGCTACCGTCGACGCGCAGCCTGATGCGATCGGACACCGTCAGGCCGGCCTGCTTGCGGGCGTCCTGCACCGTGCGCACGAGCTCCCGCGCCAACCCTTCGCGCCGCAGCGCAGGCGTCACGGTCGTATCGAGGGCCGCCAGATAGCCGGCGCTCTCGGCACAGGCGAACCCCGGCGCCGACGTGGTCTCGACGAGCACGTCCTCCGGCTCGAACACCAGCGACTCGCCGTCGATCTCGAGGGCAAACCCCTCGCCGAGCGCTACGGCCGCTGCGATGGTACTGCCGGCGGCCTGCTCGAGTGCGCTGCGAATCGCCGGGATACGTTTTCCCAGGCGTTTACCGAGCCGCGGCAAGTTGGGCTTGATGCGGTAGCTGACGAACTCGTCGTCGCGAGCGATGAATTCCAGCGCCTTGACGTTGAGCTCCTCGAGCACTTGCCCCCGATGGCGTTCGACCGCCCGGGCTGAGGCATCGTCGGGCACGCGGAGCAGGAGTCGGGCGAGCGGCTGACGCACGCGCACCCGCGACTGTTCTCGGGCAGCGCGGCCGAGGCCTACCACCCGCTGCACGATGTCGATCTCCTCCACCAGGGCCGGATTGCGCCGCTCGGCCACCGGTGCAGGCCATGACGTCATGTGCACGCTGGCGGCTGCGGCGCGGCCCAGGTTCTGGTACATCGCCTCGGCCAGAAACGGCATGAACGGCGCGATCAGGCGCTCGATGACGTCGAGACATTCGTAGAGCGTCAGATAGGCGGCCTGCTTGTCGGCGCCTGCCTCCGCCTTCCAGAAGCGTCGCCGGTTACGGCGGATGTACCAGTTGCTCAGCTGGTCGACGAACGACTCGATGGCTTCGCCGGCCGTCTTGGCGTCGTAACGGTCGAGCGCCTCGGTCGCTGTCGTCACGGTCTGCTCGAGCAGTGCCAACGCCCAGCGATCGATCTCCGGTCGATGGGCAAGCGGAACGGCGTGGCTGAGATCGACCCGATCGAGGCGCGCGTAGAGCACGAAGAAGGCATAGGCATTCCAAAGCGTGTTCAGGAACGAGCTGGCGACGTCGGCGACGATGTCGACGGAGATGCGCTTCTGGCCCTCGGGGGCTACGCGGGCCAGAAAATACCAGCGCAGCGGATCGGCGCCGATGGTGTCGAACACATCGTAGGGATTGACGATGTTGCCGAGCGACTTCGACATCTTCTTGCCGTGCTTATCCACGATGTGGCTCAGGCACACGCAGTTCTCGTATGCCACGCTGTCCGAGACGATGGTGGCGATCGCGTGTAGGGTGTAGAACCACCCCCGCGTCTGGTCGATGGCCTCGCAGATGTACGTGGCCGGAAAATGGCTGCGGAAACTGCCCTCGTTCTCGAAAGGGTAGTGCCACTGGGCGTAGGACATCGCTCCCGAGTCGAACCAGCAGTCGATCACCTCGGCGACGCGGCGGTACTCTTTGCCGTCCTTGTGAAAGGTCACCTCGTCGACAGCGGGCCGGTGCAGGTCGAGCCCCTCGAGGGATCGGCCCGCCAGCTGCTCGAGTTCGGCGACCGAACCGATGCACACGTAGCTGCCCGCGCCGTCCGTCCACAGCGGCAACGGTGTGCCCCAAAAACGTTCGCGGGACAGCGCCCAGTCGACGTTGTGCTCGAGCCAATTGCCGAAACGACCCTCGCGGATGGACTCCGGAACCCAGTTGATGGTCTTGTTCAACTCGACCATGCGGTCGCGAAAAGCAGTGGTGCGGATGTACCAGGCGTTCTTGGCGTAGTAGATCAAGGGATCGCCGGTGCGCCACCCGAAGGGATAGTTGTGCCGGTGGGTCTCGGCGCGGAACAGAAGCCCGCGCTCATCGAGCAGCCCGATCAGCGTGGGGTCGGCATCCTTGAAGAACTTTCCCGCGACCGGTGTGACCTCTGGCAGGAAGTGACCGTCGAGACCGACACCGTGCAGCACCGGCAAGTCGTAACGCTGTCCGAGCTCGAGATCGTCCTCGCCGTAGGCGGGCGCGATGTGCACGATGCCCGTGCCATCCGCGGTGCTGACGAACTCCGCAGGCAGCACCCGGCAGACGTCGCCTTCGACGGGCAGATAGTCGAACAGGCGCTGGTAGCGCTGACCCACGAGCATGCTGCCTTTCACCGTGCGCTGGGTCCGCACGGGGCGCTCGGTGTCGCCCACCACGGCGTCCACCCGCTCCGCGGCCATTACCAGCACCTCTCCCGCCGTCTCGACGAATGCGTAGTCGACGTCGGGGTGCACGGCGAGCGCCAGGTTCGACGGCAGCGTCCAGGGCGTCGTCGTCCAGACCAGCAACGAGGTGTCGGGTTCCTCGATGAGCCGAAAGCGGACGTAGACCGAGGGGTCATCCACCTCCTTGTAGCCGAGTGCCACCTCGTGCGAGGAGAGCGTGGTGCCGATGCGGGGATCGTAGGGCACCACCTTGTAGCCCTGGTAGATGAGCCCCTTGTCCCAGATCGTCTTGAGCAGGTACCACACCGACTCGATGTAATCGTTGTCGAGCGTGTAGTAGGCCTGCTTCATGTTGACCCAGAAACCCATGCGCTCGGTCATCTTCTCCCAGTCGCCGATGTAGCGAAGCACGGACTCGCGGCAGCGCCGTGTGAACTCTGCGATGCCGACCTCCGCTTCGATACGGGACTTGTCGAAGATGCCCAGCTCTTTCTCGATCTCGTGCTCGACGGGCAGGCCGTGCGTGTCCCAGCCCGCCTTACGGGGGACGTGATAGCCGCGCATGGTCTTGTAACGCGGGTAGATGTCCTTGAAGGTGCGCGCCAGCACGTGATGAATTCCCGGCCGTCCGTTCGCGGTCGGCGGACCCTCACTGAAGGTAAAAAGCGGCCGTCCTTCGCTGTGCCGGAGCGTCGCCTCGAAGACATCGTGCTCGCGCCACAGTTCGAGAATTTCCTGTTCGAGTTGCGGGCCGTCGTAGCGGCCGGACACTTCCTTGAAGCTCATCGGCTCGTGCCTCAAAAGCAAAACGCCCCGGGGTCCGTTGCTGGAATCCCCGGGGCGAGACGTTCGCGGTACCACCCGGTTTCGCCACCCTCTCACGAGTCGGTGGCCTCTGCGGGTGACGACGGACGGTTCGGCCCGCTCGACACCCTGGCCCGATAACGGTGGCCGACCGGCTGATCCTACTGCGAACCCCGGCGCAGCGCCGGTGGCGCGGTTCGGTCAGCGGCTCCAGGGTGATTTTCGCCGCGCTACAGCGCGGGGCTTCCACCGTCCCCCGCTCGCTGTCGCTGTATCGACGCGGCTACTCGTCCCTATCAACGCCTTGCTCGATTTCGCCGAAATCTAGCCGTCTGCCTGCCAAAACGCAAGACGAGGCATTGCAAGGCAGCCTGGTTCCGCGTCGGGGGCCGTGGTCGGCGACGGCCTGTGGTCAGCGGGCCGACGCGGCGGCCGTTCCGCCGTCGACCTGCGCGTCGAGGTCGAGCACGAGCGGCGTATGCTCTACCGCGTCCAGAAGCCTGAGCAGGTCGGCGCCGGACACGGCGGTGGTCCGGGTGTTGTCGAGCGGGTGCAGGTTGAGTGGGTCCTGCTGCAGCAGTCGGCGATCGAGCACGACCTGCACCGAGCCGGTCCTGTCGTTGACGACCGCGAAGGGAGAGACGGCGCCCGGCGTGACGCCGAGGAACTTCATCAGCCGCTCCGGGCTGCAAAAGGACAAGCGGCCGGCGCCGAGGTCGGCACCCAGGCGTTTGAGGTCGATTTGGCAGTCCTCGCGGCAGGTGACCAGCCACATGGTGCCCTTCTTGTTACGCAGGAAGAGGTTCTTGGTGTGGGCGCCTTGCAGCTCACCGCGCAGCGCCTTCGACTGCTCCACGGTGAACAGGGGGGGATGGCTGACGGTGCTGTGGGCCACACCGAGCTCGTCGAGCATACAGAGGAGTGCCGCGACAGAGAGCGGTGTTGTGCCGTCCGCGAGCACCGCGGGCACGTGCGAGTTATCCATGAATGGGACCGTCACAAACGTGCGCTGCGCGCCGGCGGGCGGACGTGCCCTGTTCGCATGGCGGTGTCACGCCGCCGCGCCCGGCCGCGGACCGGCTCGTGAAACGTCGTGTGCCGCCATTATAATCCGCCGCCATGGCCATACAGCTCTACAACACGCTCACGCGTCGCAAGGAGCCGCTGGTGCCGGCGGACCCCGGGCGGGTGACGATGTACGTGTGCGGGCCGACCGTGTACAGCCACCCGCATATCGGCAATGCGCGTCCGGCGGTGGTGTTCGACGTTCTGTTCCGGGTGTTGCGGCGTCACTACGGCGTCGTCTACGCGCGCAACATCACGGACGTCGACGACAAGATCAATGCGGCCGCCGCCGAGGCCGGGGTGCCGATTACCGCCGTCAGTGACCGCTACACGGCGATCTACCACCACGACATGGAGGCGCTCGCAGTCCTGCCGCCTACGCTCGAGCCGCGGGCGACCGACCACATCGACGGCATGATCGCCATGGTCGAGCGCCTCATCGCGCAAGGTCACGCCTACGAGGTCGAAAGCCACGTGCTGTTCCACGTGCCGTCGTTTGCCGCTTACGGCCGGCTGTCGGGCCGCGCGCGAGAGGACATGATCGCCGGGGCCCGCGTGGAGGTGGCCCCCTACAAGCGCGACCCGGCCGACTTCGTGCTCTGGAAGCCGTCCACCGACGATCTCCCCGGTTGGGACAGCCCCTGGGGGCGCGGGCGCCCGGGCTGGCACCTCGAGTGCTCGTGCATGATCGAGGCGCACCTGGGCCAGACCATCGATATCCACGGCGGCGGGCAGGATCTGGTTTTTCCCCATCACGAGAACGAAATCGCGCAGAGCACTTGCGCGCACGGCGGCAAACTGTTTTGCCGACACTGGGTGCACAATGGTTTCGTCAACGTCGATCAGGAGAAGATGTCCAAGTCTCTCGGCAACGTTCTGCTGGTGCGGGACCTGTTGGCGCAGGCACCGGGCGAGACGGTCCGCGCGGCCCTGTTGGGCGCTCATTACCGCAAGCCGCTCGACTGGTCGGCGCAGACGCTGCCCCGCGCGCAGCGCAGCCTCGACCGGCTCTACGGCACGCTGCGGGATCTCGGTGACGTGGCGCCGGCGCCGGATGCGGCGCCGCCCCCGGCCGTCATGGCCGCGCTCGAGGATGACCTCAACACGCCGCAGGCGTTCGCTGAGCTGCACGAGCTGACGCGCGCCGCCAACGCCGCCGCCGACTCCGCGGAGCGGGCCCGCTACAAGGCCCAGCTGCTCGCGGCCGGCGAGGTGCTCGGTCTGTTGGGGCAGAGGCCCGAGGAGTGGTTCGAGCGGCGCGGCGACGCGCAGATCGAGATCGATGAGATCGAGCGTCTGATCGCGGCCCGCGGCGCGGCGCGCAGTGCGAAAGACTTCGCCACGGCCGACCGCATTCGCGACGAGCTGCTGGAGCGCGGGGTCGCCCTCGAGGACGGGGCGCAAGGCACGCGCTGGCGCTTCACGGGCGGGGGAGGCGGAGACAGCGCGTGAGCGGGTGGCGTCCCCCCGTCCGACGATAACCGTCGCGCGACCGGAAAGCCTCAGGTAACAGCGCGGGCCAGGGCGCGTGCGGGCTGCCTGGCCGCGATGCAGCGACCCACCGCTCGCACCGCCGGGTCGCGGGTGCCTCGGGCCCTCGCGCCGGGCAGCTGCCGCGCTCGCGCGGCGTGCGAGCACGCCGCCCCCCAGAGCCATGACGGCGGCGGCGTGCGACCAGCGCCGCGCCGCTGTCCAGGCTCTGCCTGGTGCGCCGCGCTGCGGTGACGTTGCCGGCCGCCTAACGCCGCCCCGGCAGCTCGATGGGTCGCCCGTGTTCGGTGCGCCGCGCCGCCTCGTCCCACTCCGCCTGGCGCCGCGCCAGCTCGGCGGCCGACGCCAGTCCTTTGCGGGCGACAAGGTTTTCGAGCGCGCGCAGCCAGTGCAGGTAGTAGGTGTCACCAAGGTCGGGATCGCCGGCGGCCCGGGCGGCGGCGATCTCTCCACCGAGCGCGTCTGCCCATTCGCTCCAGGTGAAATGACCGGCCTCGTGGAGCTTGACGGTGAGCGCGAAGGCCTGGGCCTGCCACGGCTCGGCGAACACGGGCCCGTCGCGGTCTTGCGGTAGCGTCGGCAGCGAGCGGAGATCAGGCGCAGCGGGCATGGCGAGCGTCGCCGCGGCGCCGGATGGCACAGCTGGCGTCAGGCGGAAGCGCACCAGGCGGCGCTGCGGCGGCGGTGCGCGGCGACACCGCCCTAGGGCGCTGGCGCCAGGTAAGGTTCGAACAGATCGACGTATACGGCATCGGTTGCGACCGGCGCATCCGGTCCCCACAGCTCGGCCGCCTCGAAGCGCACGCTGTAGAGCTGTTGCGGCTCCTTGGTTCCGTCGTGTGCGTGTGCGTCGGGGAAGATGAACACGCCGTGACAACGCTCGATGGTGCCGACACGTCCCCGCAGGTAGCGTGGCACGCGCGTGTGGGTGACCGGGTTGATGTTGCGCGCGACGACGCGCTCGCCGCGGCGAAAACGTGGCGGGCCATTCTCGGGCAGCCGCGCGCTGGTGCCGCGGCGCAGCATCTCCTCGACCCGATCCGCAGTCAAGACGGGCACTACGCCTCCTGTGCCTCCTGTGCCGCGATCTCCGCCATGCGCCTGTCGATCTCCTGGCGGGTGAGAAAACCCTTCTCGACGAGCAAGAGCTCGAGGCCGTGTAGCCAGTGCTCGTAGTAGCTCGTCGCGAGGTAGGCGCCTGGCGCCATACGTTCGCGGGCGTAACGCGACATGTCGATGTTCCATGCGCCGTGGGCGCCCATGGCGAGCGTCAGCGCAAAGGCGCGCCGCTCCCACTCGGCGTGGAACACGGGCTCGTCGGGCTCCGCTTCGATGGGTCCGAAGCCGTGCATGCCGCCGAGATCGTGGGCGCCGTTCACGCTGCCTGCGGGGGCCGCGCCGGCAGACCGACGCCGATCATCGAGTCGCGCGTGACGAGCTCGGCGAGTCGTTCCTCGCTCCAGCCGTCCGTGTCGGCCGGGCGCTGAGGCAGCACCAGGTAGCGGACCTCGGCAGTGCTGTCCCAGACCCGTATCTCCACGTCGTCGCCGAGGGTGACGCCGAACTCGGCGAGCACGCCGCGCGGATCGGCGACGGCGCGCGCCCGGTAGGGGGCCGACTTGTACCACACCGGCGGCAGGCCGAGCACCGGCCACGGGTAGCACGAGCACAGCGTGCACACCACCATGTTGTGCACACGGTCCGTGTTCTCCACCACGACCATGTCCTCGCCCTGACGTCCGCAGAAGCCCATATCCGCGATGGCCGCGCTGGCGTCTTCCAGCAGCCGGCGTCGGTACGCGGGGTCCGCCCAGGCGCGGGCCACCACGCGCGCCCCGTTGCGCGGCCCCACCTTCGTCTCGTAGGTATCGATCAAGACGTCGAGCGCGGCGGGGTCGACGAGCCCCTTCTCGACGAGCAGCGACTCGAGCGCCTTCACCCGCAGCACCGTCTCCGGCAGCGGCGCGTCGTGGTCGTGTTGCCCCGCGCTCATAGCCCGCGATGGTAGGGCATCGAAGCGGCCGGAATCCAGCCTCGCGCCGCTAACGTGTCAGCCGTGCTGCCGCGGGCCGGCGGCCGACGGGTCGCTCAGACAGCCGACGAGCGCGTCTGCGAGTCGCCGCAGCAGTGTGAAGTAGGCCGACGGACCGGCGGGGATCTCGCCGCCGAGCGGATCGAGCACGCCGATGCTGACGCCGGTGCCTGCGAGGGCGGTGTGCACCAGGCGCGGCTCGAACTGCGGCTCGACGAACACGCACACGGCCCCGCTGCTCGCAATTGCGGCGCGAATCTCCGTGACCCGACGGGCACCGATGGCGCGATCGGTTCCGACGCTCAGCGCGCCGACCGCGTTGAGTCGGTAACGGCGCTCGAAGTATTGGTAGGCGTCGTGCAGCACGACGTAGGGAATGCTGCGGACGGGCGCCGTGCGGAGCTCGAGCTCCGCGTCGAGGCGCTCGAGCGCCAGCACCAGGGAGGCGGCGTTGGCCTCGTAGCGGCCGGCGTTGTCGGGGTCCTGCTCGGCCAGCGAACGGGCGACCACCTTCACGATGACCTGGCCGTTGGTGGGGTCGAGCCAGAAATGCGGATCATAGCGGTGCCCGTGGGCATGGTCGTCCGCGTCGGGCCCGGCCACGGCGAAGGCGCCGGCATGGCGGGCCCCCAAAAGGCTCAGGCCTTCGGCGTCCATGAGCGCGACGACGTTGACACGCTGCGCCAGCACACGCGCCGTGCGCGCGAAGAAGGTCTCCAGTGCCTCGCCGACCCAAATGACGAGGTTTGCCTCGCCCAGGCGACGGGAGTCCGACGGCCGCATCGTGTACGTGTGCGGTGACGCCGCACCATGTAGCAGCAGCGCCGGCTCGCCGATGTCCCCCATGATCCCCGCCACCAGCGAGTGAACAGGCTTTATGGTCACCGCCACGCGAGGCGAGACGGCGGCTGCGGCAGCGGGCAGCACGGCTGCGCTGACGGCGAGAGCGGCGGCGATGCGCCGCGTGCGGCGGAGTGAGCTGAGCACCGGGCGGTTGTCGTCGGGTGTGGTGGTATAATGTTATAACATAACAGAAACCCCACGGAGCAAGAGGCATCGCCGCTCATGGCCAGCCCGCTGATGCGCGCCAGTTTTCCGACCCAGGGTCACGATCACGAGCGCTGTGTCCTCGAGGCCTTGGACAAGGCGGCGCGGTTATGCGCCGCCCGCAACGTCCGGCTGACGCCGATGCGGCGCCGGGTGCTCGAGATGATCTGGGGGCAGCACGGCCCAGTGCTTGCTTACGACCTGCTCGAGCGGCTGCGGCTCGAAGGCGCGCGGGCCGCTCCCCCGACTGTCTACCGGGCGCTCACGTTTCTGTCAGAAAACGGCCTCGTCCACCGCATCGAGTCGCTCAACGCCTACGTCGGCTGCACGGTCCCCGAGGCGGATCACAGCGGCCAGTTTCTGATCTGCAAGCGTTGCCAGGCCGTCGCGGAGCTCGCCGATACCGACATCACGGGCATATTGGCGCAGAAAGCCGGTGCCATAGGCTTCCGCACGGAGCGCCAGACGGTTGAGCTCGAGGGGTTGTGTCCGAGCTGCGGCGGGAGCCGGCGCCGTGCCGCGCCGGCGCGCTGAGCCCGAGGCGGGGCGCGTCTTGGAGCAGCCCGCGCCGGACCGCGCAGCGGACGTCTTGGTCGAGGTTCAGGGTGCCACGGTTGAGTTCGGGCGCCGGCGCGTTCTCGACAGCGTCGATCTGGCGGTGCATCGCGGCGAGATCGTGTCGCTGATAGGACCCAACGGATCGGGCAAGACCACGCTGGTACGGCTCGTGCTGGGGCTGCTCGCGCCGGCGGCAGGATCCGTCGTCCGCGGCCCCGGCCTGCGGCTGGGCTATGTTCCCCAGCACGTTCACGTCGACCCCACGTTGCCCCTCAACGTAGGGCGCTTCCTGGCGTTGGCAGGGGGGGTCGAGTCGGAGCGCGTCGAGCAAGCCCTGCGCGAAGTGGGCTGCCTGAGTCTGGCCGATGCGCCGTTTCAGACGCTGTCGGGGGGCGAGGCGCGGCGTGTCGCCCTGGCGCGCGCCATGCTGCGTGAGCCGGATTTGCTCGTGCTCGATGAGCCGGCGGCGGGTGTCGACGTCACCGGGCAGGCCGAGCTCTACGAGCTGATCCAGGCGCTGCGCGATCGGCGTCGACCCGGTGTGCTGATCGTCTCCCATGATTTGCACCTCGTCATGGCGGCCACGGATCGCGTCGTGTGTCTCAACCATCATGTTTGCTGCGCTGGTCGTCCCGATGCGGTGAGCCGGCATCCGGAGTATCTGGCGCTGTTCGGCACCGGCCTGCAGGATCGCCTCGCGGTCTACCGCCACCGTCACGATCACCGGCACGATCTCGGCGGGGAGGTGAAGCTCGCCGAGCCGCCGGGAGACGACCACCGTGCATGACTTTCTGCTGCGCGCTCTGGTCGCCGGCGTGGGGGTGGCCCTGATCGCTGCGCCGCTGGGCTGCTTCGTGGTGTGGCGCCGAATGGCCTATTTCGGCGCAGCGCTCTCCCATTCCGCTCTGCTGGGGATTGCCGTCGGACTCGTCATCGGTATCGACGTGCGGCTGGGTATCCTCGTCGTCAGCCCAGCGGTCGCGCTGCTGCTGCTCACCCTGCAGCGCCAGCGTCAGCTGCCCACCGATACGCTGCTCGGGATCCTGGCGCACGGCACGCTGGCATTCGGACTCATCGTCATCTCGACCATGGAGTCGCTGCGGGTGGATTTGCTCGGCTACCTGTTCGGCGACATCCTGGCGGTGGCGCCTATCGATCTGATATGGATCTATGCGGGCGGTGCCGTCTGTCTGGGGTCCCTGGCCGCGTTGTGGCGCCCGCTACTGGCGAGCACCGTGCATGAGGATATCGCCCGGGTCGAGGGCGTGCCCACCCACTTCGTTGACGTCGCGTTTCTGCTGCTGCTCAGCCTGGTGATCGCCGTCGCGATGCAGATCGTGGGTGTACTGCTCATTGTTTCGCTGCTCATCATACCGGCGGCGACGGCCCGCAAATTGGCCGTGACGCCCGAGCAGATGGCGGTGTTCGCCGGGTTGGGCGGCTGCGCCTCGGTCGGCGCAGGCCTGCTCGCCTCGCTCGCCTGGGACGCACCGGCGGGGCCGGCGATCGTCGTCGCCGCGGTCGTGCTGTTCGCCGTCACCCATCTGGTCGCGATGCGGACATCGTGAACCCTCCGCGGCTCGCTGTCGCGGCCGCGGGGGTCGACCGGCGGCATTCGCAATGCATAGGTCGGCGTCTATACTTTGACGAGGACAACCGAGCATGCGATCAGGACTACGGGCTACCATGGCGCGATTACTGCTGAGTCTGTTGACGGCAACAGTGTTGGTGGGCACCGCACGCGCGGGCCTCGAAGAGGGGCTCGTGGCGTATGGGCGCGAGGAATATGCGGTCGCATTCGACGAATTTCGCACGGCGGCGAAGCGGGGCGTCACAGAGGCCCAGTACATGCTGGGCGTGATGTACGCCAGCGGGCAGTCCGTGCCCGCGAACGACGGCGATGCCCTGCGGTGGTTCACGCTGGCCGCCGAGGGGGGCCACGCCGACGCGCAGTTCCGCGTCGCCTCGATGCGGGAGTCGAATCCGATGGTCGCCTACAAGTGGTACAAGGCGGCGGCCGCGCAGGGGCACGTCGAGGCACAGTTTGCCATCGGCAATCTGTACGCCGATGGGGTACAGGTCCCGCAGAACTACGAGAAGGCATTCGAGTGGTACAAGCTGGCCGCTGAACAGGGCTACGTGCTGGCGCAGTACGAGCTTGGCCGCTATTACGAGGTGGGCCTGGAGTCCGTGCTGTGCACGCGTTCACCGTCACCGGCCAAGTGCCGCGAGCGAACGCGCACTGCCCATCAGCAGACGGTCAAGCAGGACGACGAGATCGCCTTCGAGTGGTTCCTGAAGGCCGCCCAGGCCGGCCACGCCGCAGCCCAGCTTCAGGTGGGACGCATGTACGAGGACGGCCGCGGCACGGGGCGCGACTACGGGAGTGCCCTGAAGTGGTACAAGAAAGCGGCTGAGCAGGGTCTCGTCGAGGCTCAGTACAAGGTGATGGAGCACGAGCAGTCGCCGGCACCGGCGGGCGCGCTCAAGGTGCCCGATATCGCGACACGGGCCGCCGACATGCGGCGCGCCGAAGAGGGATCCGTGGAGGCGCAGCTCAAGGTCGCGCGCATGTTCGGTCGCGGCATCGGGGTGCCGAAAGACTACGTCCAGGCGTACCTGTGGTATAACCTCGCCGCCGCTCAGGGCGACGCGGCGGCGCGTAGCGAGCGCGACGAGCTCGAGCAGTTGATGACAGCGCGTCAGATTGCCGACAGCCAGCGCCTCTCGCGTGAGATGCTGCAGCGAATCCAGGCCACCGCCGGCCAATAGAGCAACTCCCCGGGGCGAATCGTCGACGCCACCGCCCGCGGCGCGGCGTCCCGCGGGCTAGAAATTTCATCCCGATGTAGGTAGCTTAGGCGCTCGCAGCGAAACAGCGAGGTCCATGTCCCCCCGAGTCTACATCGAGACGTTCGGCTGCCAGATGAACGAGTACGACTCCGCCCGCATGGCGGAGCTGCTCGCGCGCTCCCATGGCTTCGAGGCTACCACCAACCCCGAGACCGCGGACCTGCTGCTGCTCAACACGTGCTCGGTCCGCGACAAGGCCCAGGAGAAGGTGTTCTCCGAGCTCGGCCGCTGGCGGCAGTGGAAGCGGGCGAACCCTGCCCTCGTGATCGGTGTCGGCGGCTGCGTGGCGAGCCAGGAAGGCAGAGCCATCCTGGCGCGAGCGCCGTACGTGGATCTCGTCTTCGGTCCCCAAACATACCACCGTCTGCCCGCCCTGTATGAGCAGGCTCTGCGCACGCGCACGCCGGCGGTGGACGTTTCGTTCCCCGAAATCGAGAAGTTCGACAACTTGCCGCCGCCGCGGGTCGACGGACCTCGTGCCTACGTGTCCATCATGGAGGGCTGCAGCAAGTACTGCACATTCTGTGTGGTGCCCTACACCCGCGGCATGGAGTACAGCCGACCGTTCGACGACGTAATCACCGAGATTGTCGAGCTGGCCGAGCAGGGCGTGCGAGAGGTGACGCTGCTGGGACAGAACGTAAATGCCTACCGCGCTCCGCTGCACGGCGGCACCGACGTCGATTTCGCGCTGCTGCTTCACTACGTGGCCGAAGTCGACGGGATCGAGCGGATTCGCTACACGACCTCGCATCCGGTGGAATTCACCGATGCGTTGATCGACTGCTACGCCGAGCTGCCCAAGTTGGTAGACCATCTGCACCTGCCGGTGCAGAGCGGCTCCGATCGCATATTGGGTCTCATGAAGCGGCGTTACTCGGTGCGCGACTATATCGACATCGTGAGTCGGGTGCGCGAGCGGCGTCCGGGTATCTCCATATCATCGGATTTCATCGTCGGGTTTCCGGGCGAGAGCGACGACGATTTCCAGGCGACCCTGCGCCTGATCGAAGAGGTCGGTTTCGACCAGTCGTTCAGCTTCATATACAGCCCGCGACCCGGGACGCCGGCGGCGGCGCTGCCCGACGACGTTCCGACGGCGGAGAAATCCCGCCGGCTCAGATTGCTGCAGTCCCGCATCACGGCGAGGAGCACGGCGATTAGTGCCGCCATGGTGGGTCGCCGGGAGGCCGTGCTGGTCGACGGGACGTCGCGCAAGAGCGCCGTCCAGCTTGCCGGACGCACGGAGAACAATCGTGTCGTGAACTTCGACGGTCCAGCGAGCTGGATTGGCCAGTTCGTGGACGTCACCATCACAGAGGCTCTCCCCAACTCCCTGCGGGGTCGCGCCTTCGGCCGCTGGGCAAAGGCCGGGGCGATGGTGGTCTGACCGCAGCCTCGTCCGATCCTATCACCCCACGCCGCCGAGTTTTGAGCTCCAGCGACCCGCCCCTAACGTTCGTTCTTACGCCCGCGGACAATCGCCGGCTGGCGGGGTTGTGCGGCCAGCTCAACGAGAATATCAAGCACGTCGAGGAGTCATTCGGCGTCCGCATCAGTCACCACGGTAACGTCTTCAGCGTCGCCGGCGATGGGGAGCGCGCCCGGGAAGCGGAACGCGTGCTGCGCACGCTCTACGCCGACACGGCGGAGTCCGAAGCGCTCGCGCCCAGCCGCGTACACATGGCGGTGGCCGAGGCCGGCGCCGGCCGAGATGAGCCGGCCGGCGCCGACGAGAGCGACGAGCGGGTCGTGCGGACGCGCAAGGCGGTGGTCCGCGGCCAGAACAGTCGCCAGCGCCGGTATCTGCGCCAGATCTTCGAGCACGACATCAGCTTCGGGGTGGGACCGGCGGGAACGGGCAAGACCTACCTGGCCGTGGCCTGTGCGGCGCAGGCACTCGTCGACGATCGCGTGACGCGCATCGTGCTGGTGCGACCGGCGGTGGAGGCCGGTGAACGGCTCGGTTTTCTGCCCGGCGATATCGGCCAGAAGGTGGACCCGTACCTGCGCCCGCTCTACGACGCCCTCTACGAGATGTTCGGTTTCGATCGTGTAGGCAAGCTGCTCGAGCGCGGCGTGATTGAGCTGGCGCCGCTTGCCTACATGCGCGGCAGAACGCTGAACGACTCCTTCGTGATTCTCGACGAGGCGCAAAACACCACCGTCGAGCAGATGAAGATGTTCCTCACACGCATCGGTTTCGACTCCAAGGCGGTCATTACCGGCGATATCACCCAGATCGACCTCCCACGCGGATCGAAATCGGGGCTTGCACACGCCATCAAGATTCTGGACGGAGTGCAAGGGATTAGTGTCACCCGCTTCAAGCCACAGGACGTCGTGCGTCATCCACTCGTGCAGAAGATCGTAGAGGCCTACGAGGCCGACAGTCGCTCCGAGCGGGAGGGAGAGTGAGTATCGATACCGCGGTGCAGCTGCACACGGTCTCTGCCGAGCATCCGTCCGCGGCGGATATCGCACGATGGGTGCGCGTAGCGCTCGAGCATGTCGGCCGGCCGGCCGGCGAGGTGACCGTGCGCGTGGTCGATGAGCAGGAGATGATGGACCTCAACCGACGTTTTCGCAGACAGGATGCGGCGACCAATGTGCTGTCGTTTCCGTTTCAGGATCCGCCGGGCGTACAGACCGAGATTCTGGGGGACGTCGTGGTGTGCGCCCCGGTGGTTGCCCGGGAGGCCGCTCGCTTCGCCGTCGAGCCCACGGTGCGCTGGGCCCATATGGTCGTTCACGGGGTGCTGCACCTGTGTGGCTACGATCACCTCGAGCGGGCTCAGGCACGCACCATGGAGCGGCTCGAGACCGCCATTCTGGCGCGCCTCGGCCTTCCCGACCCCTATCGGAGTGAGGCGGCACTGGCTCGCTGATCGACCATGACGCGGGATGCTGAAAACCGACAGACGACGTGGTCGCTGTGGGTTGACAAGATCGCCCAGCTGCTCGGGCGCGAGCCGGTTACGCAGGATCAGCTCGTCGAGGTTCTGCGCGACGCCCAGCAGCGGGATCTGCTCGACCGTGATGCGCTCGACACGATCGAACGGGTAATCCAGGTCTCCGAGCTGCGCGTTCGGGACGTCATGATTCCACGCTCGCAGATGGCCGTGATAGCGCGCGATGCCTCCCCCGACGAGATTCTGCCCGTGGTCATCGACACCGCGCACTCGCGCTTTCCGGTGGTCGATACGGACAGAGACAAGGTCATCGGCATCCTGCTGGCGAAGGACCTGCTCAGATACTTTCACGGAGAGGACCGCTCGCGATTCAACTTGCGCGAAATGCTGCGGCCGGCTGTCTTCATTCCCGAGAGCAAGCGCCTCAACGTGCTGTTGACCGAGTTTCGTGCCAGTCGTAACCACATGGCGATCGTGGTCGACGAGTACGGCGGGGTGGCCGGTCTGGTGACCATCGAGGACGTGCTCGAGCAGATCGTGGGCGAGATCGAGGACGAGCACGACATCGACGAGGAGGCCGGTATGGTCATGCAGCGCGGCGAGAACGACTTCGTCGTCAAAGCGCTGCTCGAGATCGAAGATTTCAATGAGCGTTTTGGCACCCATTTCGAGTCAGAAGGCATCGACACCATCGGCGGCTTGGTGCTCAGCAGGTTCGGTCACATGCCGCGTCGCGGGGAGCGGGTGGTCATCGACCGCATCGAGTTCGAGGTTCTCCACGCCGACAGCCGGCGGGTGCACCTGTTGAGACTCCGACAGCTCGGCGAGGAATCGACCGGCTCTTCATCGCCGAGTGAGTAGCGGCGCCGTGTGTCGCGGCGTCGGTGCCCTCTATGGCGATCGCCCGGCGGCGGGCCGCGCCTGCTCCCCGGCGGGCAGGCGATCGGTGCACTGAACGGGCGCCGCCGCGCGGCCGCTGCCATGACCCCCCTCACGCGCACCCGCCTCGGTGACGCTGGCGCTCTCCTGGCCGGGGCCGCGTTGCCGTTGGCCTTCGCGCCGTTTCATCTGGCGCTCATCGCGCCCGCGGCAGTGGCGGTGCTCTTTGCGATGTGGTCTGGGGCCACCGCGGCGCGTTCTGCGTGGCGCGGGTTCCTGTTCGGCTTCGGGCTGTTCGGGGTGGGTGTGTCGTGGGTATACGTCAGCCTGCACACTTACGGGAACATGCCGGGGGCGTTGGCCGTCGTTGCGGTGATCATCTTCGTCGGCTTGATGAGCCTGTTCCCCGCGCTGGCGGGCTATGTGCAGGGCAGGCTGACGGCGCCGGATACACCGCTGCGGTTGCTCTGCGCGAGCCCTGCGCTCTGGGTGCTGGCCGAGTGGGCACGCGAGTGGGCGCTGTCGGGCTTTCCCTGGTTGAGTCTCGGCTACAGTCAGACCGAGTCGCCGCTCCTCGCCTACGCGCCGGTCGTCGGCGTCTACGGCGTGAGCGTGATCGTCGCTTTCACGGCCGGCGCCCTGGCGGCGCTGTGGCGCAGACGCGATGCGCTGACCTGGGTTGCGATCGGCGCGCTCGGCGCCGCCTGGCTAGCGGGCGTGCCGCTGGCACGACTCGAGTGGGTGCGGCCGGCGGGCGCGCCTCTCACGGCCGGCCTGGTCCAGGCCAACATCTCGCTCGGGCAGAAATGGGCCCCTGGCGGCAAGGACGCGATTACCCAGCTCTACCTCGATCTCAGTGCGCCGCACGACGACCTCGACCTCATAGTGTGGCCGGAGGCATCGCTACCGACTTACCTGGACACCCTGCCGCAGACGTTCTGGGAGACGCTCGAGCGCCACCCGGCCGATTTCGTGTTCGGCATCCTCGAGCGCCAGACGCGGGCAGAGGGTGAGCAGGTCTACAACAGCGCGGTCGGCGTCGGGGAACAGCGCCAGTTGTACCGCAAGCGCCATTTGGTCCCCTTCGGCGAGTTTCTACCGCTCAAGCCGCTGCTCGGCTGGCTGCTGCGCTATCTGCATATCCCGATGTCGGATTTTGCCCGCTGGGAGGACACCCAGTCGCCCATGCGCCTCGCCGGCGAGCTGATCGGCGTGTCGATCTGCTACGAAGATGCCTTCGTCGAGGAGGTCACGGCGGCGCTGCCGGGCGCCACGGTGCTCGTGAACGTGAGCGAAGACGCATGGTTCGGAGATTCGCTGGCCTCCCACCAGCGGTTGCAGATGGGCCGTATGCGCGCCCGGGAAACCGGTCGGCCAATGCTGCGCGCGGCGAATTCCGGCATTTCTGCGGCCGTCGACCACCGCGGCGATGTGCTGGCGCGATCGCCGCAATTCGAGCGGCTCGTCTTGGTGACGGCTGTGCAGCCGATGCAGGGCACCACCCCGTTCGTCCGCTGGGGGCACGGCCCGGCGCTGTTGCTGTGCGGGCTCGGGTTGCTGGTGGTGCTGTCAGCGCGTCGCCGACGCCGATAGCGGCTGAGCCCTCGCGCACGCTGCGCACGGAACTGCCGCCTGCGCCGCTGCGACGGAGCACGGGTCACCCACACCCCACGGCCGGGTTGCGGACGCGGGTTACGGCATCACAGCAGGAACAGCGCAGCGAGACCGAGCACCGAGAGAAACCCGACCACGTCGGTTACCGTGGTGAGTGCCACGCCGCTGGCGAGTGCCGGGTCGATCCCGATGCGATTCAATGTCACGGGCAGCAGTACGCCGGCGATGGCCGAGGCGATGATGTTGATTATCATCGCCAGGCCGACGATCAGGGCGAGCTCGGTGTTCTGGTACCACAGCATGGCGATGACCGCGACTGCAAGAGCCCAGATGAAGCCGTTCAAGCCGCCGACCAGGAACTCTTTCTTCAGCACCTGCCGGGCATTGGCGGGGTGGATAGTGCCGGTACCGAGCCCGCGGATGACGATGGTCAGCGTCTGCGTGCCGGCATTGCCCCCCATGCTGGCGACGATGGGCATGAGCACCGCAAGGGCCACGAGCTGCTCGATGGTCCGCTCGAATTGCAGGATCACCCACGATGCGATGAATGCCGTGATCAGATTGACGCCCAGCCACAGCGCCCGGCCGCGGGTGCTGCGGGCGACGGGGGCAAAGATGTCCTCCTCCACGTCGAGACCGGCGCGGGCCATGACGTCGTGATCGGCCTCTCCACGGATGACGTCGACGACGTCGTCGACGGTGATCCGGCCGAGCAGCCTGTTCTCGTCGTCCACCACGGGGGCGGAGATCAAGTTGTAGCGCTCGAAGGCAGCGGCAACGTCGGCGGCTGCCGTCAGCGCCGTGAATCGTATCGGCTCCTTGTCGAGCAGCTCGCCGACCCGGGTCGCAGCATCCCGTGTCAGCAGCGATGACACGAACAGCACACCCGTGAGGCGATTGTTGCGGTCGACCCCGAACAGCTTGTCGGTGTACTCGGGTAGATCCCCGCGCAGGCGCAGATAGCGCAGCACGACAGCCAACGACAGACTCTCCCGGACGGTCACCGTATCGACGTTCATCAGCCCCCCTGCCGTATCGTCAGGGTAGGCCAGAACGGCGTCGAGGCCTTCGCGAGCCTGCTTGTCGACCGCGAGCTGCAGATCGGCGATCACCTCCTCGGGAAGGTCGGGAATGAGATCGGCGATGTCGTCTATGTCCAACGTGCGGACGGCTGCGACCAGAGACTGTGCGTCCATCTCCGCGAGCAGCGTCCTGCGCACGCCGTCCGACAACTCGGCGAGCGTCTCGCCGATCTTCGCCTCCGCGACCGCGGACCATACCGGTCGTCGTTGGTCAGGCGGCAGGCTTTCGAGCAGGTCCGCCGCGTCGGCTGGATGCAGCTCCGCGATGATGTGGCGGATGTCGGTTTCGGAGCCGGCTTCGAGCGCTTCGAGCACGCGCTCGCGAAGTTCGCCTTGTTCGATTGCAGGCATGAGTACGGGTCGCAGAGGGTACGCTCAGTGGCTGTTGAGTCGATCGAGCAGCTCGCGAATGCGGCCGCTGTCGCTGCGTGTCAGGATCTCGCGGGTCTGTTCCTCGAGCTCCCCGAGATGGCTGTGGCGGATCGTGTTCTTGACCTCCAGCAGGACGGTGGGGTCCATGCTGAAACTGCGCAGTCCGAGGCCCAGCAGCAGACGCGTGTAACGGGCTTCTCCCGCCATCTCGCCGCACATCGACACGGGAATTCCCGCTTCGCGACCCGCCTTGATGACGCTGTAGATGAGCCGGAGCACCGAGGGGTGCAAGGGATCATAGAGGTAGTTGACCTCATCGTCGACGCGGTCGATGGCCAGCGTGTACTGAATCAGGTCGTTGGTTCCGATCGACAGAAAATCCAGCTTCGCCGCAAATAGATCGGCGGCTATTGCTGCGGCGGGAACCTCGATCATCCCGCCGACCGGAATGGCGGGATCGAAGGCGTAGCCTTCATGCCTTAGATCGGTCTTGGTCTCGCGTATCATCTCGAGCACCTGGTCGAGCTCATCGAGGCTCGAGACCATGGGGATCATGATAGCCGCCGGCCCGTGTGCCGAAGCGCGCAAAATGGCCCGCAGCTGCGGACGGAAAAGGCCCGGATCGCTCAGGCACAGTCGCACGGCGCGCAGACCGAGCGCCGGGTTGGTGGCGATGTTGCCGCCGCTGCGGCCACCGTCGACCTGCTTGTCGGCGCCCAGGTCGAGCGTGCGAATGGTAACGGGTCGCTGCAGCCGAGTGACGACCGTCGTGTAGGCGCTGTACTGCTCTTCCTCGCCGGGCGGCTCGGATCGATTCATGAACAAGAACTCGGTGCGATAGAGACCCACGCCGTTCGCACCTACCTTGACAGCGGCCTCGATGTCGCCAGGCAGCTCGATGTTCGCGCTCAAAGTGACGGCGGTTCCGTCACGTGTGCTTGCGGCAAGCCCGATCAGCGAGCTCAGCCGCTCGCGCAGCCGATCTTCCTCGCGTTGTCGCTGCTCGTACTCGCGAAGCACCGCCGAGTCGGGACTGACGATGATGATGCCGTTACCGGCGTCGACGACGAGTGGCTCGCCGTGTCGGATGTAGCGAATCGCTCCATGGAGCCCCACGACCGCCGGTACGCGCAGGCTACGCGCGAGGATCGCCGTGTGTGAGATCGGTCCACCGAGGTTGGTCACGAACGCGCTCATGTGGTGGTGCTGCAGCAGCACGGCGTCAGCGGGCGTGAGATCGTTGGTGATCACGATCTTCCCAGACAGGTCGTCCGACAGGATGTCGTGATCCCGTCCAGGCGTGTTGAGAAGCTCTTTGTATATGCGGTTTATCACCTGCTCGACATCGTTCTTCTTGCTGCGCAGGTAGGGATCCTCCATGGCGTCGAACACCTCGACGAGTGCCTGGCAGTGCACGTTGAGCGCCCACTCGGCGTTGCAACGTCGCCCGCGAATCGTCGCCAGCGGTTCTTCGGCAAGCACCGGATCCTGCAGCATGAGAATGTGTGCATCGATGAACGTGGCCGTCTCGGAGGGCACGGTCGATGGTATGGAGTCGCGGACCGCAGCCAGTTCAGCGCCCGCGCGTTCTATCGCCGCCTGGAAACGCGAGACCTCTGCCTCGATCTGCTCCGCTGGCACCAGGTACTCTGGAATCTCCGGACGATCGCGATCGAGGACGACGGCCTCGCCGATGGCTATCCCGCTTCCGACGCCGGACCCGTGCAGCGTGAGCATGCTTTCACTCCTCCTCCCCGAATCGATTCGCGAACAGCCGTTCTATCTGGCCAGCTGCCGCCTCGGCGTCCGTGCCCTCTATGTCGATCTCTATGCGGGCGCCCTGCGCAGCGGCAAGCATCATGATGCCCATGATGCTTTTGGCGTCGACGACCTGCCCGCGATAGCTCAGCCGGATGCGCGACTCGAACCCCGTCGCCAGCTTGACCAGTTTGGCTGCCGCTCGGGCATGTAATCCGAGCTTGTTGATCACCTCGACCTCGTAGGATTTGCTCATCGATCAGGCGAAGGCGGACATGGCCCGGGCTGTCTTTACGACAGCTCCCGGTGTCGCGTCTGCACGTTGAGCTGCTTTGCTGAAAAATGACTCGCGAGCCGTTCGGTCACGTAGACGGATCGGTGGCGACCTCCCGTGCAGCCAACGGCGACGGTGATATAGCTGCGATTCTCGGCGCTGAAGTCCGGAAGCCAGGTCTCGATGAACTCGCGGATGTGTTCGATCATTTGTGCCACCCGCTCGTCGTTCTCGAGGAAAGCCACTACCTCGTCGTCGAGACCGCACAGGCGGCGCAGGCTCGTCTCCCAGTAGGGATTGGGCAGACAGCGCACGTCAAAGACGAAATTCGCCTCGGGTGGTGTGCCGTGCTTGTAGCCGAAGGACTCGAAGAGCAGCGATGGTCCCTTGGCATCCCCACCGCCGACGAAATCGCGAACCCGGCCACGCAGCTCATGGGGCGTGGCATTCGAAGTGTCGATGATCGTGGAAGCGCTCTCGAGCAGCGGCGCGAGCAGCGTCTTCTCCAGACGGATTCCTTCCACAAGCGGTGTGCTGTCGTCGGTCAACGGATGTCGACGCCGGGTCTCGCTGAACCGTTTGATGAGAATTTGCTCGGCGGCCTCCAGGAAAATGATGCGATAGTCGAGACCCAGCGCGCCAAGGTCGCGCAATTTTTCGGGTAGTCGCCCGAGCATGGCCCGATTGCGGGAGTCGATGCTGACCGCCAGCTGGGTTACCTGCCAGTCCGTCTGAGTGGCGAGCTCGTCCGCCAGCTGCGGTAACAGCGTGGCGGGGAGGTTGTCGATACAGTAGTAGCCCATGTCTTCCAGCGCCTGCAGAGCAATGCTCTTGCCGGAGCCGGAAAGGCCGCTGATGATGATGATGTTCATGAGTGTTCGGGGCTCTCTGCGCTCTTGGTTCGCTTCGCGCACCGTTCGGCCTAGGCGGTGTCCGCGCCGCGCGTCGTGCCGACGATGCACCGGTAAAGCGTATCGGCGTCGGGCGCGCGCATGATCTGCCCGCGCAGATGCGGGTTACTCAACATCTTGGCGAGAGCCGCCAAGAGCTTCAGGTGGGTCTCGGTGGCCTGCGCGGGAACCAGCAGGCCGAAGACGAGACTCACCGGCTCCTGGTCAACGGCGTCGAAATCGAGCGGGCGTTTGAGTCTCACCACCGCAGCGATCGCCTCGTCGATTCCGTTCAGGCGGCCGTGCGGCAACGCCACGCCTTCCCCGATGCCGGTGCTGCCCAGCCGCTCGCGCTCGTTGAGAATCTGGAAAACGGTGCTCCGATCCAGGTTCGGATTGTCTTTGAGCAACAGAACGGCCAATTCCTCGAGCAACCGCTTCTTGCTCGAGACCTGCACATCGACCGCTACCCGGGCCGGCACAAGCAGGCTGCCGAGGTCCGGGGTCCCATCGCGCTCCCGTGCGATCGCTTCGCGTGGCGCGGCGTCCGAGCGGGCATCGTCGACGCGTTGCTCCTTGTTTGGCATTGTCTCGTTTCCTCAGCCGGCCGAACCCACGAGGCCGTTCTGCGGGCTGATCGGCTGCCACACGCCGCGGGGCCCGGGGTGGCAGCGCGGTGGGCTGCCGCGCTCGACGTGCGCCGTCCCACCCATCGTACCCGACTGCAGCCGTGGCAGCCCGGCGCCGATGCATTCGTTTAGGTGGACGAGGATCACTCGGACAGCCCCTATCCCAGAGACTTGCGTTGACTTGAGGGCGGGATGTTCATGTGGTCGCGGTATTTGGCGACGGTGCGACGGGCGACCCGGATGCCTTGCTGCTCGAGAATACGGGCGATCTCGCTGTCGGTGATCGGTTGCGTGGGCTGCTCGGCTGCGACCATTTTCTTGATCAGGGACCGGATTGCCGTGGCCGAGCATGAGCCGCCGTCAGTGGTGCCGATGCTGCTCGAGAAGAAATACTTGAGCTCGAAGATACCGCGCGGCGTCATCATGTACTTCTGCGTTGTGACGCGGGAAATGGTGGACTCGTGCATGCTCAGGGCACGGGCGATGTCCGCCAGCACGAGAGGACGCATCGCGATCTCGCCGTGATCGAAGAATCCGTATTGCCTCGCTACGATTTCCCGCGCCACCTTCAGCAGCGTGTCGTGCCGGTTCTGAAGGCTCTTCAAGAACCAGCGCGCCTCCTGGAGCTGGTCCTGGAGATATTTGCGGTCCGCGCTGCGGCTTGCCTGCCGCAAAAGGGTCTGATAGCGGCGGGTGATGCGAATCTCCGGCAGCGCGCTCGTGTGGAGCGCCGCCCGCCAGCGACCGTTCACCTTTCTGACGATGAGATCGGGGGTAACGTAGACGGTGGGGCTTGGCCCGATGGCATTGCCCGGGCGTGGATTGAGAGCACGGATGGTGTCGATGAGCTCTTGAAGCTGCTGCGCGTCGAGCGTCAGCACTTTGCGCAGGCGCCCGAAGTCGTGGTCGGCGAGCAGCTGCAGGTGGGTGGAAGCGAGCGCGATCGCCTTGTCCAGCACGGGCCGGTCGAGGGACATTTGCCTGAGCTGCAGCACCAGACACTCGCCGAGATCGCGCGCCCCCACCCCGGCCGGATCGAAGTTCTGAATCTGGTGCAGAACAGCCTCGATCTCGTCCACGTCGATATCGTCCCCGTTCGGCACCGTCTCGCGTACTTCATGGAGACTGGCTCTGAGGTAGCCGTCGGCGTCGATGCTGCCGATGAGCGCCTGGGCGATCGAGGCGTCGCGCTCGGAGAAGGGGGTCAGGCGCATCTGCCACAGCAGATGCGCCTGCAGGGTCGTCGCGGCGCTGTCGCGCCAGTCGGTCTCGTAATCGGCGGCATCGCTTTCGCCGCGCGCATCGGTACGCTGGATGAAGTCGTCGTCGTCCGACTCCCAGCCGTCGTCGCCGTCGCGAGCATCGCTGCGGACATCGTCGGTCAGCTGCTCGTCGATGGCGCGTGCGCTGTCCGGTGACCCATCGCTGTCATCGTCTCCCTCGGCGAGCTTCGAGAACAGATCGCCGCCGTTTTCATCGGATCGCGTTGCAGCATGCTCCGCGGATGCCGCAGCATCGGTGTCCGCCTCGTCCCCCGGGTCTGTCTCCTCGAGCAGCGGGTTTGCCTGCACAGCCTCCTGAATCTCGTTGGCGAGCTCCACCGCGGACAGCTGCAGCAAGCGAATGGCGTGCTGCAGCTGCGGCGTCATGGTGAGACGCTGACCGAGCTTCAGTTCGAGTGACTGTTTCATGATCCTTGGGACGTGCAGCGTCGTCTGCCGGCGCCGCTGCCGCGGCGTGACGTGCCCTCGGCGAACACCGGCGGAAGACTGCCGTGATTGCGCCGTGGCCTCGACAAACGGCGCCGACGATTTTACCGGATTGTAGTCAATGCGGATGCTTCGCGATGCTCTTCGGTCATGGAAGGCACTCGGAGGGCTGAGGGTGAGCCGGTCGTCGGGCATCTCGTCCGGCCGCTGCGGCTCGCCGGCGATGGGAGAGGCTTCTCCTCGCGTCGCCCGCCGCACTAACGGTTGGCCGAGAACGAAAGAGGGGGATCACGTCCGCTGTGCCGTCGCGAATGGCCCCCGACGCTGCGAGCTCCGAGATTGTGACGCAGACAGCCGCGGGTGCACCCCCGCGGAGGGGCACGCCAGGGTGGGCTCTTGGAAGAAACCTGCGGCCGCGCCGTCAGAGCCGGAAATCGGATCCGAGGTAGATCTCGCGCACTTCCTCGTTGTAGAGGATTTCGTCGGGACTTCCAGAGGTCAGCACCCGGCCCTCGCTCAAAATGTAGGCGCGGTCACAAATGCCCAGCGTCTCGCGCACGTTGTGATCGGTGATGATGACGCCGATCCCGATGTCGCGCAAATGGGAGATGATGTGTTGAATATCGACGACCGAGATTGGGTCGATGCCGGCGAAAGGTTCGTCGAGGAGAATGAAATAGGGCTCGAGCGACAGGGCCCGCGCAATTTCCACGCGGCGACGCTCTCCGCCCGAGAGGCTGATACCCAGCGAATCCCGTTTGTGGGCGATGTTGAACTCACGGAGCATCTCCTCGGCCCGTTGGCGACGCTCGGTTTCCGAGAGCCGCGGCTGGGCCTGCAGAACGGCGAGGATATTGTCCTCGACTGAGAGCTTGCGGAAGACCGAGGGTTCCTGCGGCAGATACCCTATGCCGAGACGCGCCCGCTCGTGCATGGGCAGATTGCTGATGTCCGTGTCGTCGAGCAGGATGGCACCGGCATCGCTGCGAATCAGGCCGACGATCATGTAGAAGCACGTCGTTTTACCTGCTCCGTTGGGCCCAAGCAGGCCGACCACCTCCCCGCTGTCCACGTCGACGTCGACCTCATCGACGACCCGCAGACCCTTGTACTGTTTCACCAACCCCCGCGTTGCGAGCGTGCTCACGACGTTTGCCCCATCAGAGCCGATAGCCGCACGGGCAGTACGAGCGGGAAGAGGATCGTCCGTGAGCGCGGGTGGCGACGAACGGCTGGCCGGTGCGTCACCGCTTACTCGGTCGTTACAGGTGCCTTCTTGGGCCGCGGCTGGATGACGACGCGCGAACGCTCCCCCGAGCTGTCCTGCTCTGTGGATGTCCCCGTCGCGTCGGGCATCTTGCGCACCTTTGATCCACCACGGATCTGGAGCTGCTCGGTGGTCAGGTTGTAGACGATGGTCTCTCCGGTGACCGTATCCTCTCTTTGCTGGATAACGGCATTCTCGTGGAGGGTGACCACCTGTCCGGTGTTGTCCAGCTCGATACGCTGGCCTTTCCCGGTCACGATGTCCTCCTGGCCGTCCGGCAGTGTCCTGAACACAGCCGGATTGCCCCAGGCAACCGCCTTGTCGAGCTTGTCGTCGACGTACTCCATGACGATCTTGTCCGCCGTCAACTCGGTGGTGCCCTGCTTGGCGAACACGTTGCCCTCGTAGGTTCGGCGCCCGGTCTTGAAGTCGAAATCGATCTGATCGGCGTCAACGGCTGCGGGCTGCTCGCGGTCCGATTTCAACGCCACCGCGCTCGTCGGCAATGGGGTGATGACCAGTGTCCCGATAGCCAATACCAGAATTTTGAAGTTTCCTGCACTCATTGCTCCAGCCATCCAAGTAAAAACGCAGTTGATCCAGCTCTCATCGCCAGCCGCCCGTCCGGGTGATCGTCGGCGACGGAAAAAGCCCCACATCGATCTGATTTGCACGACACCTCGCCACGCGGCAAGCGCGGTGCTCCGCCAGTGGGCCCAAGATCGTGATCACTGCCCCAGCACGCTCTGGCCACCCTCGCCTGCAGACCCGCCACCGCGACACGTGACAGGTCGGCCCCGCGGTGGGGCGTCTAACCGCTCCACTTCTTGCGGTTCTTGTCCTCCTCGAGATTGATGTGCAGCTTGTCAGTGGTCGTCACGGCCGGCGCGGTCCCTTCGCCCTCGGCGCGAATCACCCGGACGTTCCCTGTCATGAGTACCTCGTCGCCGTCCATCGACATCCAGCCCGAATCCGCGTAAACGTGCTTCGGGCCCCGGCCCGACTCGTACTGAATGACGTGGGGTTTGTCGAGCAACGCCGTGTTGTCATCGGGATAGTGCACCATGCGTTCCGCCTCGAGGACGTACTTCCGCTGGCCGGTCTGGTCGACGCCGTACGCCGTGAAGTTCTCTATGTAGTAGTCCGGATCGTGGCGCTCGGTGACGTCGACCGGCGGGGCCGGCTGCTCCAGCACGCCGAGCTGCATCCATAAGCTCAGGGTGGCGAGCGCCGCGACGACGCCGAGCAGCAGAACTTTTTCGAAGAGCTTCACGAAAACACCCTGCTACATGACCCCGGCGCGCAGCAGATCGTGGGTGTTGAGCGCGCCGAGCACGCGCCGCTGCGTGTCGGTTACGAAAACGCCGTTGATCGATCGGGTGCGCATCATCTGCACGACCGCGGCGGCAAGCGTGTCCGGAGAAATCGTCACCGGTCCGCGGGTCATCAGCCGGTCGATGCGGCTCGCGTACACGTCGATGGAATTGCCGAGGGCGCGGCGCAGATCGCCGTCGGTGAATATACCCACTAGACGCATGTCGGCATCGACGACGCCGGTCATCCCGAGACCCTTGCTCGACATCTCCAGCAGCGCATCGGGCAGTGTCGCACTCTCGCTCACCAGCGGAATCTGGTCGCCGGTGTGCATGACGTCGCTGACGTAGAGCAGCAGGCGGCGCCCAAGCACCCCTCCCGGATGGGAGCGGGCAAAATCCTCCGTGGTGAAGCCGCGCGAGCGGAGCAGCGCCACGGCGAGGGCATCACCCATGGCCATGGTGACGGTGGTGCTGGCGGTGGGGGCGAGATTGAGGGGGCAGGCCTCCTGCTCGACGCCGACATCGAGGGCGACATCGGCCTGCTGAGCCAACGTGGAGTCCAGCGCTCCCGTCAGCGCCAGCAGTCGCACCCCGAGGCGCTTGATGACCGGCAGGATCGTAAGAATCTCAGGGGTCTCGCCGGAGTTGGAAATGGCCAGAACGAGGTCAGTCGGCGTGATCATGCCGAGGTCGCCGTGGCTGGCCTCGCCGGGATGCACGAAAAACGCTGGGGTGCCGGTGCTGGCCAGCGTGGAGGCGATCTTGCCGCCCACGTGGCCGGACTTACCCATGCCCACCACCACGACCCGGCCTTCACAGGCCAGAATCAGCCGGCACGCGTCGGCGAATGCAGTCCCGAGCCGGTCGCCGAGGCGCGTCACCGCGTCGGCCTCCATGGCGAGCACGCTGCGGCCCTCACGCACGAAGCCGTCTTCGGAAATCTCTGATTGGTTCGCCGCACTCAAGCTCATGATCTCGTCGCGCTTGCCCAAGCTGTTCGCTATCGGGTGTGCTGCAATCTGCAGACCGACACCGGCTGTCCCGACGATGCACGGTGCGCCGCAGTATAACAGATGGAACCGCGCGGACGGGCCGAGGTGCGGGCTGTTGCCGACGCGCTGGTGCTGCACCGGCAGAGCGTCCCGATGAGCACCCCGCGGTACGGTCCGCCGGCCTGCAGCGCGAGACTGATCAGGGTGGTACCCTCTCTGGCGGTAAGCACCGAGCAGATGGCGGTAGGGTAGACGGTGGTGGCTAGCGGACGCACGGTTTAGCGGGTACGGCGATGGTCGAGCCACTCTTGATCGGCTGCTGGGGGTGGGATCATGCCCAGTGGGCGGCAGACGTTTTCCCCCCGGAGATGCCCGCCGAGTGGCGTCTCTGCTACTACAGCAACGAGCACCGCAGCGTGGTGGTGCCGGCCTCGACGTGGACGCGCGCCAGCGCCGAGGATGTCGCCGGCTGGGTCGAGGACTGTGATCCCGGGTTCAGCTTCGTTGTCGAGCTGCCGGCGGTTCTTTGCCGGCCCCGACTGGGCCGATCCGATCGGCGCCAGGAGCTGGCGCGCTTCCTAGCGACGTTGGCGCCCGCCGCGCACCTCACGTGCGCTTTTGTCGTCAGACCACTTCCCACGGACTGCGGATGGACACGTCGCAACGCCGAGCCGACGTGGCTCGCGCGGCTCGTGGAGGCGCTCGCTGATCTGGCACCCCTCGCCGTGGACGCTGACGGCAGGCCGTTGTCAGCCGCTGTCGCGCGCTGGCTGGCGGATGCCCGCGTAAGCGTGGTCTGGCGACCCGAGCGCGACGCGAGACCGTACCCCTGGGGTCGGTTTCTCGTTGCGCTGACGCGAGGGGGTGACCTGCGACAGCTGCGCGGCGCTGTCGAAACCATGGTCCGCTGGATGGATGCACGACGCGGTGGCGGGCTGTACTTCGACGACCTCTCCACGGCCTATCGCCAGGCGACGCAGGCCAGAACGCTGGCGGAGCTGCTCGGCGTCTCCTAGCGAAGCCAAGGCCGCGCCGACGCGCGGCGGATGCGGAGTGGCCGAGCGCGGAGTGTGACGCAGCCCTTGCGCTGCAAGCCGGTGCCGGTGATGTGACATCGCCGGTAGCGGTGCGCGCCGCTCGGTCGTGCAGTGCCGTCGTGGCCGGCCGTCCCTCGGCGCGAAGGCGGCACTGGCGCAGCCGTGCAACTCTGCTAGAATCGCGCGTCCTCGCGATCGCACAGCTAGTTCCTTGAACGCACCCAGCCGTCCGGCCTCCGCCGACAATCTGATCGAGGTGAGCAACGTTCGCTTCTCGTTCAGGTCACGCATGGTCTACGAGGGTCTCGATCTGGTCATTCCCCGCGGCAAGGTCACCGCGGTGATGGGCCCCAGCGGGTGCGGCAAGTCCACCCTGCTCAACCTCATCGGGGGGCGGCTTAAGCCCGATGGCGGCGAGGTGTCATTCGACGGCGCCGTCGTGGGCAAGCTGCGCCAAGGCGCGCTCTACGCGCTGCGCCGGCGCATGGGCATGATGTTCCAGACTAGCGCGCTGCTGACGGATCTGAGCGTCTTCGACAATGTCGCTTTCCCGATTCGGGAAAACACGGACATGCCCGATGCGCTGATCCGCCATCTGGTGCTCATGAAGCTCGAGCTCGTGGGGCTGCGCGGCGCCAGTAATCTGATGCCGGCACAGCTCTCGGGGGGGATGGCTCGCCGAGTGGCGCTGGCGCGGGCGATCGCGCTGGATCCTGCCTTGGTCATGTACGACGAGCCGTTCACCGGGCTCGATCCGATCTCGATGGGTGTCATCGCAAAGCTCGTGCGTGAGCTCAACGACGCGCTCGGACTGACGTCGATCGTCGTCACCCACGATGTTGCCGAGGGGTGCAGCATCGCCGAGCACGTCTATCTGCTCGGGGGCGGCCGCGTTATCGCTCAAGGCAGCCCCGCGGAGCTGCTGGCGAGCACTGAGCCGCAGGTGCGTCAGTTCATGGACGGGCTGCCGGACGGACCGGTACCGTTCCACTACCCCGCGAAGCCGTTCTTCGAGGATCTGCTGCAGGGCCCCCCATCGTGACGGGCGTTCAAGCGCTCGGCGCTTGGTGTATCGCTGCAGTTGCGGGTCTAGGTCGCGCCGGGCTGTTCCTCTATGCCACGCTGACGAGCGCGAGCCTTGCCCTGCGGCGGTTTGGGTTGGTGGTTCAGCAGGTCTACGCGGTGGGCGTGTTGACGTTGCTGATCATCGTCGTGGCGGGACTGTTCGTCGGAATGGTGCTGGGCCTGCAGGGCTACTACACGCTGGTCGATTTCGGCGCCGAGTCGCAGCTCGGCCTGGTGGTCGCGCTGACGCTGACCCGGGAGCTGGGGCCGGTGCTCTCGGCGTTGCTCTTCGCGGGGCGGGCAGGCTCTGCGCTGACCGCCGAGATCGGTCTGATGAAGGCGACAGAGCAGCTCGCCGCCATGGAGATGATGGCGGTCGATCCCGTGGCGCGCGTCGTTGCGCCGCGATTCATCGCCGGTATCATCGCCCTGCCGCTGCTGGCTGCAATGTTTACGGTGATAGGGGTATTCGGGGGGCACTTCGTCGGTGTCGTGCAGCTCGGCGTCGACGCCGGCGTGTACTGGTCGTCCATGCAGGAGGGTGTGGACGTCTACGATGACATACTGAACGGTGTTATAAAGAGCGTGGTGTTCGGTTTCGCCGTGACCTGGATCGCCGTGTTCGAAGGCTACGACGCGACACCGACGGCCGAGGGTGTCAGTCGTGCGACCACCCGCACCGTGGTGACGGCATCGCTGGCGGTGCTCGGCCTGGATTATCTTTTGACGGCGCTAATGTTCGGAGAAGTCTGAACCAATGCAGAGCAAGGCGATCGAAATGGCTGTCGGCCTGTTCGTTCTCGCGGGCATACTGGCCTTGGGGATGCTGGCACTGAGGATCGGCAATCTCAACACCACCGAGATTCAGGGAGGCTACACCGTCTACGGCCGGTTCGTTAATGTCGGCGGCCTCAACGTGAAGGCCCCCGTCACCATGGCGGGCGTGCGCATCGGACGCGTGACGGGCATTCACGTCGACCCCGACGATTTCAACGCCGTCGTGGCGATGAGGATCGAGAAGGAGTTCGACAATATTCCGCGCGACACGGCGGCGTCGATTCTCACGGCGGGGCTGCTCGGCGCTCAGTACGTCGGACTCGAGCCTGGCGGCAGTGACGAGTTCCTCCACGACGGAGACGAGTTCGACCTGACGCAGTCGGCGGTCGTTCTCGAGCAGTTGATCGGGCAGCTCATATTCAGCCAAAGCGAGGGTGGCGGGCAATGAAGCGATTGTTGGCGTTGACGGCGATGTTGGTGACCGCGTTGGGCGGCAGCGCTACGGCCGGCGCAGGTTTGGCACCGGACGCGCTCGTTCGCGACACCACCGATAAGGTCTTGCAGCGCTTCACCGCTGAGCGGGCAGCGCTCGAGCAGGACCACATGCGCCTGTACGCACTGGTCGATGAGCTGGTGCTGCCGCACTTCGACTTCGAGCGCATGTCCCGTCTCGTATTGGGTCGCTACTGGTCCGACGCCAGTGAAGCCCAGCAGGTGCGCTTCGTCGACGAATTCCGCACGCTGCTGGTGCGCACCTATGCGACGGCGTTGTTCGAGTACACGGGCCAGCCCATACGCTACAAGGCGGTACAGATCAACGACAAGGGCGATCGCGCCCTGGTCAGAACGGAGATCGTCGCGGGCTCAGGGCCCGCGGTACCTATGCATTACCGGCTGGCGCTGAACGACGACCATTGGAAGGTCTACGACATCACGGTGGACAACGTGAGCCTGGTGACGAACTATCGGGCCAGCTACTCGCGCGTCGTGCAAAGCCAGGGTATGCAGGCACTGATCGACTCGCTCGCCGAGAAGAACCAGCAGCCGCAATGAGCGGCGGGGGCGATCGTCCGCTCAAGCAAACGCGCGACGCCGACGCGGCGACGCCTCTAGGGCGAACATGCAACCGCCCAGCGTGACCCGACTCGCTCCGGGACACTTGGAGATCCGCGGGCCTCTGACCTTCGCCACGGTGGCGACGCTCTATCGCCGAGAGTCGGCGCCGCTGGCCGACGATGGGCGGCTGCGCATCGATCTTCAACACGTGACCCGTGCCGACAGCGCTGGCCTCGCGCTGATGTTGGAGTGGCAGCGCACGGCACGCCTGGCGGGCGGGCGCATCGAGTTCGTCGGCATGCCGGAGCAGCTGCGCGCCCTGATCAAGGTCATCGGTGTGGCGCACCTGTTCTCTGTCGCGGAGGCATAAGCCGGCAGCGGTCACGGGCGCGCGGCCGCAGAGACGTGCGCGGCGCCGACGCGCGCAGGCGCTCGAGACGCAGGATTCCCACGGGCCGGCTCTCGCGGAGGCCCCGGCGGCGCGCGCTCCCGCGCAGAGGGGCGGCGGGTTGCGCGGGGCGCGCGCCCGCAGCGCTAGCGCTCTACGCTCGCCGGCCGAGCTGGCCCGGGCTTCGCCCCGGGACATGGGTCGATGTTGCCTTCGACGATAGAATCTGCTGTCATCGAATCAGCTACCGACGCAGGAGGCCGACGTGGTCGACCCACAGGACATCAAGCGCTGGATCGAACAAAACCTTGAGAATTCCCGGGTTGAAATTCAAGGGGACGGAACGCATTTCTCCGCGGTGGTCGTCTGTGAAGGATTTGCCGGAAAGACCATGATTGCTCAGCATCGCATGGTCTATGACGCGCTCGGTGACCGAATGAAGGGCGAAATCCACGCCCTGTCCATGCGCACGCTGACACCGGAGCAGTGGGCCCGCGAGCAGGCGGCATAGCGACGCCTGGCCGGGAGCGCGTCCGCAGCGGTGCTTCGGGAGTTAACCAGAGAGGTTTCGACAATGAATGTGCAAGAGACTATCAAGGAAGCCATCGAGAACAACGAGGTGATCCTGTTCATGAAGGGAACGCCCCAGTTTCCGCAGTGCGGCTTCTCGGGACGGACCGTTCAGGTCTTGCAGGCCTGCGGCAGCAAGTTTGCCGCGGTGGACGTGTTGGCGGATCCGCAGATCCGCGAGGGTATCAAACAGTACTCCAACTGGCCGACCATTCCTCAGCTCTACATCAAAGGCGAGTTCATCGGCGGCAGTGACATCGTGATGGAGATGTACCAGAACGGGGAGCTGCAGAAGCTGCTCGGCGGGGCAAGCTAAGCGCCGAGGTCTCCCATCGCCGGCGGCGCCCCCGGCGAGTCCCCCGACTGTGACCGGCCGAGCGGGGCCGTTCATTCGTGTGCCGCCCCGCGCCTTCCTGGGCGGCGCGCTGGTGGCAGTGGCCGGCGGCGCCGCTCGGGTCGCGGCGGATGTTCGGCGTCGCCCCTGTCCGCGATGGCCTGCCGGTGGCGTGTTGATCGCGGTCGCATACTGCTCGGCCTTCTCTGCACGCCGGGTGTCCTTCGTTTATAATCCGCCGCTGCCGGCCCCGAGCTACCCGTTGCGCACGAACGTCCCCCGCTGGCGAACGCGTGTGGCGGTCGGCAAGGTACAGCTGAGCGGCCATGGTTGCGGGACGCGGGATCGGGAACCACCGTGCGATGTCGTGGACAGCGAGACTCGTGCGGCGATGGGCGGGAGAACGCCACACCATGCCCCGCCGCCACGCCCCGGCCTTTCCGCATCACGCTGGTGATGGCCACAGCGACACGATCTGCACGCCACCTTCACCGCTTTAGAACACGAAACCCATGGACAAGCTGATCGTTGCCGGCGGTCGCAGGTTGTGCGGCGAGGTACGCGTCTCGGGCGCCAAGAACGCGGCGCTGCCGGTGTTGATTGCTTCGCTGTTGACCGGTCAGCGGCTGCGGGTCAGTAACGTCCCGCATTTGCACGACATCACCACGACCATGGAGCTGTTGGGTCAGCTCGGGGTGCATCTGCAGGTCGACGAGAAAATGGCCATCGAGGCCGATGCCGGCGACGTCAGCAAGCACCGTGCGCCGTATCAGCTCGTGAAGACCATGCGGGCGTCGATTTTGGTTCTCGGACCGCTGCTGGCGCGGTTCGGACGCGCCGAGGTGTCTCTGCCGGGCGGCTGCGCCATTGGCTCGCGGCCGGTGAATCTGCACATCGACGGGCTCCGGCAAATGGGCGCCGATATCAGCATTGACGCTGGGTACATCAAGGCTCGCGCGCAGCGTCTGCGTGGGGCCCATATCGTCATGGACCTGGTGTCGGTGACCGGAACCGAAAACCTCATGATGGCCGCCACCCTGGCACGCGGCACGACGATTATCGAGAATGCAGCGCGGGAGCCCGAAGTCGTCGATCTGGCCGATTGTCTCGTCAGCATGGGCGCACGGATCGACGGGGCCGGCAGCGACACCATCACCATCGAGGGCGTCGACGCGCTGGGCGGCACGTCACACCAGATCATCGCCGACCGCATCGAGGCCGGGACGTACCTGGTTGCGGGCGCAATAACCGGCGGTGACGTGAGGGTACGCGACGTCAGCCCGAAGTTGCTCGTCGCCGTGCTCGAGAAGCTGCAGGAGGCCGGCGCGGACATCGAGACCAGCGACACTTGGATCCGGCTCGATATGTCCGGGCGACGCCCCCGTGCGGTGAGCGTCCGAACGGCGCCGTTTCCCGCATTCCCGACGGACATGCAGGCGCAGTTCGTGACCATGAACTCCATCGCGGAGGGCACCGCCACGGTAACCGAAACGGTGTTCGAGAATCGCTTCATGCACGTCCAGGAGCTGCAGCGCATGGGGGCAGACGTGGCGCTGCACGGTAACACGGCGGTGGTGCGCGGTGTCGGACGGCTGCGTGGCGCCCCTGTGATGGCCACCGACCTCAGGGCATCCGCCTGCCTTGCGCTGGCGGGTCTGGTGGCCGAAGCCGAGACGATCATCGATCGCATCTATCACATAGACCGGGGCTACGAGTGCATAGAAGAGAAGCTCGCTCAACTCGGCGCGCGCATCCGGCGCGTCCCGGGAGAAGCCATGCTGAGGCAGCTCGCCGCCTTGTGAGTCGCACGACGCAGCCGACGGTGGTGAAGCGGGCGCCCACCGGGCGCCGCCGGGTGCCGCCCGACGGTCCCGACTCGCCGGCTGCGCCCCTGACGAGGCGACCGGCCGTACGCCGAGGGTGACAGCGTGTCCAACGCACTGACCATCGCCGTGTCGAAAGGGCGAACCCTCGAGGAAGCCCTGCCGGTGCTCGCCCAGGCCGGCATCGTTCCCCTGGAGGATCCGCTCGTCACGCGCAAGCTGATCCTGCCGTCGAGCGATGCAGCGGTGAGGCTGGTCATCGTGCGGGCGGCCGACGTCCCCACCTACGTTCAATTCGGAGCGGCCGATCTCGGCGTGGTGGGCAAGGATGTCCTCATGGAGCACGGTGGGACGGAGCTCTACGAGCTGATCGACCTCGCTATCGCACGCTGCCGCATGGTGGTGGCCGAGCCGCGCGAGTTGGCGCTGGCGGACGATCCCAGCCGCTGGACGCGTTTGCGCATCGCCACCAAATACCCGCATACGACGCGGCGCCATTTCGCGAGCAAAGGGATTCAGACCGAGGTGATCAAGCTGTACGGCTCGATGGAGCTCGCGCCCCTGTCGGGGCTTGCGGACCGTATCGTCGACCTCGTTAGCACGGGCCAGACGCTCGCTGCCAACGCCCTGGTGGAGGTCGAGCACATCGCGCACATCAGCGCACGACTGGTGGCCAACATCGCGGCGATGCGCACCAAGCAGCCGCAGATGCGACATCTTATCGACCGCATCGAACGCGGGGTCCACTGAGGGACAGATGGCGACGTTGAAGGTAACCGAGCTGGACACGAGCCGACCCGGCTTCGAGGCGGCGCTGACGGCGCTGCTGGAGCGATCGAGCGAGACAGGGGCGGAGGTCGAGTCGGCGGTGCGGGCCATCATCGAGGCGGTGCGCCGCGACGGGGATCAGGCCGTGCTGAGCTACTCTCGCCGCTTCGACGGTCTCGCCGCGGAGCGGCTCAGTGACCTCGAGCTGGGGGCCGAGCGGCTGAGCGCCGCGCTGGGCGCCTTGCCTTCCCACGAGCGCAGCGCGCTCGAGATCGCAGCCGGACGGATCAGGGCGTTCCACGAGCGACAGCGGGAGCAGTCGTGGGAGTACCGGGACGACGACGACAATGTGCTCGGACAGACGATTACGCCGCTCGAGCGTGTGGGACTGTACGTGCCCGGCGGGCGGGCCGCCTACCCGTCGTCCGTGCTCATGACGGCGATACCGGCCAAGGTGGCGGGGGTCGGCGAAGTCGTGATGGTCGTGCCCGCCCCGGAAGGCGACGTCAATCCGCTGGTGCTGGCAGCGGCGCACGTTGCAGGCGTGGACCGCGTGTTCACGATCGGCGGCGCCCAGGCGGTTGCGGCCCTTGCCTTCGGAACGCAGACGGTGCCGCGCGTGGACAAGATCGTCGGTCCCGGCAACATTTTCGTCGCCGTTGCCAAGCGGCTCGTCTTCGGGCACGTCGGCATCGACATGGTCGCTGGACCGTCGGAGGTCGTGGTGATCTGCGACGAGACGGCGGATCCGCGATGGGCGGCCATGGATTTGTTCGCGCAGGCCGAGCACGACGAGCTGGCCCAGTCGATTCTGCTTACGCCGAGCGCGCGGCTGCTGAGCGCCGTGCGCGAGGCGCTCGAGCGTTTGCTTCCAAGCCTCGAGCGTCGCGAGATCGTTCGCGCCGCGCTCGAGAATCACGGCGCGCTGGTACGGGTGCGCGACCTCGATGAGGCCGTTGCCGTGGCCGACCGTATCGCGCCGGAGCACCTCGAGCTGATGGTCGCGGATCCGCGAACGCTGGCGGCGCGGGTCCGCCATGCAGGCGCGATATTTCTCGGCGCACACAGCGCCGAGGTGCTCGGCGACTACTGTGCGGGGCCCAACCACGTGCTGCCCACGGCGGGCACGGCGCGCTTCAGCTCGCCGCTCGGCGTCTACGACTTTCAGAAGCGGACCAGCATCATCATGTGCTCGCCACCGGGAGCAGCCCGCCTGGCGGAAACCGCGTCGGTGCTCGCGCGTGCCGAGCGGCTTACCGCTCACGCGCGCTCCGCGGAGCTTCGCATGGCCGGGCGCAAGCAGCGCTGATGAGCGAGGCGGGAACGACGCGGCGCGTCCGGCGCTGGGTGCGGCCGGAGATCCGGGGCCTCGAACCCTATCATGTCGCGGACGCGCGCGGCATGATCAAGCTCGACGCCATGGAAAATCCCTACCCCTGGCCGGAAGCGATGCGGCGCGAGTGGCTGGAGGCTCTCTCCCGCGCGCAGGTCAACCGCTATCCCGATGCCGCAGCGGCGGCGCTCCAACAGGCGCTGCGCGACGTCCTGTCGATCCCGAGCGATGTCGAGGTCGTGCTCGGTAACGGCTCCGACGAGCTGATCCAAACCGTGCAGCTGGTTGTCGGCGGGCCGGGCAGGGCCGTGCTCGCGCCGGTGCCGACTTTCGCCATGTACGAGATGACGGCGACGGTGACCGGAGGACGCTTCGAGGGAGTGCCGCTGGACGAGCGGTTCGGCCTCGATGTGCCTGCCATGCTCGAGGCGATTGAACGGGTCACGCCTGCCTGCGTTTTTCTGACCTACCCCAACAATCCGACCGGTAATCTGTTCGACGTCGACGCTGTCGAGGCGGTGATCGAGGCGACCGATGGCCTGGTGGTGATCGACGAGGCGTATCACGCTTACGCCAAGGAGAGCTTTCTGTCGCGTGTCGGGCAGTACGAGAACGTGGTGGTGATGCGGACGCTCTCCAAGATCGGGCTCGCCGGCCTGCGGGTGGGTCTGCTTGCCGGGCCGATCGGCTGGGTGCAGCAGTTCGACAAAGTGCGGCTGCCTTACAACATAGGGGTGCTCAATCAGCTCAGTGTGGCCGTTGCGTTACGGCACGTCGACGCCCTGAATGCTCAGGCCAGCGCGATCTGCGCCGAGCGCGATCGGCTGTTCGGGCAGCTCTCGCGACTCGACGGGCTCGAGGTCTACCCGAGCCGAGCCAACTTTCTGCTGCTGCGGGTCAGAGAACGGGACGTCGATGCCGTTTTCCGCGGTCTGTGCGAGCGGGGCGTGTTGGTGAAGAACCTGAGCAGGCCCGGCTCGGCCCTGGCAGGGTGTCTGCGGGTCTCGGTGGGGCTCGCAGAGGAGAATGACGCATTCCTGGCCGCCCTCGGAGCGGTGCTGAGCGCATAGCGAATGAACACCGGCCGTTGGCGTTGGGGCGCGGGCGGCAGAAGGGGGTTGGGTTTCCGGCAAGAGCCGAGCACCGTTGGCTGTTATACTTTGATCAGTTAGCGTCGCCGCTGATTTAGCAGTGCAGCGATCCGGCTTTGACCTTCCGGACGGGAAGGCGTCGTACGCGCGGCGGATGCGCCGCAAGCGTTCTCGGAGCCGTGCGGCGAGGCACGTTCGATGGGCACCGCGAGAACAGGCAGGGTTGATGATGGCGGGGCGAGCCGCACAGATAGAGCGCAGCACGCGTGAGACGCGGATCCGCGTTCGTCTCGACATCGACGGCGTCGGCAACAGCCGCCTCGAGACGGGGCTGCCGTTTCTCGAGCACATGCTGGAGCAGGTTGCACGGCATGGCGCATTCGACCTCGATATCGAGGCAAGTGGTGACCTGCATGTCGATGCCCACCACACGGTGGAGGACATCGGCATCGCGTTCGGCCAGGCGCTGGCGCAGGCGGTGGGTGACAAACGCGGCTTGTGCCGGTACGGGCACGCCTACGTGCCGCTCGATGAGGCGTTGACCCGCGTGGTGGTCGATCTGTCGGGGCGACCGTCGCTCGAGTACCACGTGACCTACCCCCGGGCGCGCATCGGCAGTTTCGACGTGGACCTGATCCGCGAATTCTTCCAAGCGTTCTGCAACCACGCGCAGGCGACCCTGCACGTGGACTGTCTGCGAGGCCGCAACGCGCACCATATCGCAGAGACGCTTTTCAAGGCGTGGGGGCGGGCGTTGCGCGTGGCTGTCAGCGCCGATCCGCGACTTGCGGACACCGTACCTTCGACCAAAGGGGTCCTCTAGACGCACGGCGGGACTGCAGCGCGCCGTAACCTTCACCTCTCGAGCGAATCACCTTTTTCGGTACGGGTAGTCGCCATGACGAGCGTTGTGGTCGTCGATTTCGGAACTGGGAATCTGCGCTCTGTCGCCAAGGCGCTGGAGCACGTGGCGCCGGGCACGCGCGTCTCCGTCAGCAGCGATCCCGCCGTCATTCGCGCGGCGGGCCGTGTCGTGCTGCCCGGTCAGGGCGCCATCGGAACCTGGATGGCCGCGTTGCGCGAGCCGCCCTTGCGCGAAGCCGTCGATGACGTGCTGCTGAGCCGGCCCGTGTTGGGCATTTGTCTGGGGCTGCAGGCGCTCTATGAGTACAGCGAAGAGGACGGCGGTACGGCGTGTCTAGGGGTGCTCAGGGGTCGCGTGCGTCACTTCGGCGTCGCACGTGATCGAGGCGGAGCACTCCTGAAGATCCCGCACATGGGGTGGAACACGGTGAGTCAGACGCGCCCACATCGGCTGTGGCGGGAGATAGAGAACGACGCCCGCTTTTACTTCGTCCACAGCTACTATGCCGACGGCGAGGACCCCGACGAGATCGCCGCCGAGACGGACTACGGCGTCACCTTTACGTCAGCAGCCGCTCGCGGCAACGTTTTCGCGGTACAATTCCACCCCGAAAAGAGCCAGCGGTCAGGTTTGACACTGTTATCGAACTTCCTGCGCTGGGACGGCGGCGCCTGAGCGTCGCGCCCCCGCGCCGCTGAATTTCCCCACGAGCTTCGTGACACCATGCTTCTCATTCCGGCGATCGACATCAAAGACGGCAAATGTGTGCGCCTGCGGCAGGGCCGGATGGATGACGAGACGGTGTTCTCGGACGATCCGGTTGCCATGGCGGATCGGTGGGTCGGCGAGGGAGCGCGACGGCTGCACATCGTCGATCTCGACGGTGCCCGCACCGGGGAACCCGTCAATGCGGAGCTGATCCACCGTATTGCGGCAGCACATCCCGATATTCCGATCCAGGTCGGCGGCGGGATCCGCGACGAGGATACGATACAAGCCTACCTCGACGCCGGTGTCCAATTCGTTATTCTCGGCACCAAGGCGGTCAACGAGCCGCATTTCGTAAGCGACGTCTGCTCCGAGTTCCTGGGCCACATACTCGTCGGTCTCGACGTCAAGGACGGCCGCATTGCCGTTGACGGCTGGTCCAAGCTGTCCGGTCACGACGTCGTCGACCTTGCGCGCCGCTTCGAGGACGACGGTGTGGAGGCAATCATCTATACGGACGTCGGTCGCGACGGCATGCTGAGTGGCGTCAATGCCGCGGCCACCGCCGAGATCGCGTCGTCGATACGCATACCGGTCATCGCTGCTGGCGGCATCCACACTCTGGACGACATCCGCGCGCTGTGTGCCGTGGCCGAGGCAGGCATTCTTGGCGCCATCACCGGCCGCGCTCTCTACGAGGGGACGCTGGACTTCGCCGCGGGCCAGCAGCTGGCCGACGAGCTCGGGTCGTCCGCCGGCGCGGAGGATCGCGGTCCAGGCGCATGACGCTCGCCAAGCGAATCATCCCCTGTCTCGATGTGGACCGCGGACGCGTGGTCAAGGGTGTGCGCTTCGTGGACATTCGCGATGCCGGGGATCCGGTCGAGGTGGCACGGCGCTACGACGAGCAGGGCGCCGACGAGATCGCGTTCCTGGACATCACCGCGAGCTCCGATGACCGCGACACCATGGTTCACGTCGTTGAGCGAGTTGCGGAGCAGGTGTTCATCCCATTGACCGTCGGTGGTGGCATTCGGCAGCTCGCCGATGTGCGACGGCTGCTGAACGCTGGCGCCGACAAGATCTCGATCAACACGGCCGCCGTGAAGCGTCCCGAGTTCGTCAAGGAGGCGGCGCAACGTTTCGGATCACAGTGCATCGTCGTGGCCATCGATGCGAAGCAGGTCGATGGCGGGTCCGCGCCGCGCTGGCGTATTTTCACGCACGGTGGACGCAATGCGACGGACATCGATGTGGTCGAGTGGGCGCGGCGCATGAGCGAGTACGGCGCCGGCGAGCTGCTGCTGACCAGCATGGACCGCGACGGGACCCGGGCAGGCTTCGACCTCGACCTCACGCGGGCGGTGGCCGAGGCGGTGCCCGTGCCGGTCATTGCCTCCGGCGGCGTCGGCGATCTCGACCATCTCGTCGAAGGCATCACCATGGGGCGTGCCGACGCGGTGCTCGCCGCCAGCATCTTCCACTTCGGCGAGTACACGATCTCCCAGGCCAAACGCAGGCTGGCCGACGCCGGCGTCGAGGTGCGGCTGTGAGCGCAGCGGAGCCCGGCGAGGATGGCTTGCTGCAGAGCGTGCGCTGGGACAGCCAGGGGCTGGTGCCCGCAATCGCCCAGGAGGCAGCCACCGGGAAGGTGCTGATGATGGCCTGGATGAATCGCGACGCCTTGCAGGCGACCGTCTCAGAGGGCCGGGCGGTCTTTTTTTCTCGAAGCAGAGGCTGTCTGTGGCGCAAAGGGGAGCAGTCGGGCCACGTGCAGCTGGTGCGGGAGATTCGCCTCGACTGCGACGGCGATGCGATTCTGCTGCAGGTCGAGCAGCGGGGCGGCATTGCGTGCCATACCGGGCGCCACAGCTGTTTTTTCCAGCGCCTGGACGACGGTACCTGGCGGGTGGTTGAGGCCGTGCTCAAGGACGCCGCGGAGATCTACGGCGAGAGCGGTTGACGAGATGACGCGATGAGTTCGGATATACTGGAACGTCTGGCCGACGTGATCGAGGCGCGGAGAACTGCCGAGCCCGGGCAATCCTACGTCGCCCGCCTGCACCGGGGCGGCGTCGATGCCATTGCCCGGAAGATAGGCGAGGAGGCCACCGAGGTAATCGTGGCGGCCAAGAACGGGCAGCCACGGGAAATTGTTTATGAAACGGCGGATCTGTGGTTTCATACCCTCGTCATGCTGGTGCACTGCGGGGTCCGTCCTTCGGCGGTGCTGCAGGAGCTGGAGCGGCGTTTCGGTACGTCGGGCGTGGCAGAGAAAGCGCAACGCGGAGGGGACCCTTAGCGCTTCGCCGATGGGGCACCGCACGCTGCGACGGGACGGTCACGGGCACGGCTTTTCGTGCAGACGGCCCAGCGGGCGGAGCACGCTTCGAGCGACAGTGATGCAGAGAGTCCCTAACGGCGGTGAGCGAAAGTCGCTCCAGCCGGGACCGCGAGATCGAGGGTGCGAGACTCGTGCTTGGGTGGACCAGCGAGGATAATTCGTCGAGGAGCTGGGCAGCGTGGTCGCTGCGATGTGACGAGAGGCCGCGCAGCCTGGTCGGTGAGCGCGCCCGCGGAGCGGCCACCTGCGGGCGCGTGCAGGGCCGCGCTCCTCGATCTCGGGATGAGAGGCAAGGTGCGGCGAAGAGCCCGCATCGCGCCTTCTGGACGACGTGACGCGCGGGTCGGGCTCGATGTCAACGGCGTGTCGTGGTTGCGCGGAAACCGCGGCACGGATCGTCGGTTCCC
>JBFEOO010000001.1:0-140715 GCA_041550555.1 Arenicellales bacterium | reverse complement strand
TCTCCGACATCGCCGGCTTCACGGAAACGACCGATAAGCTCGAATCCGAGGAGCTCACGGATCTCTTGAACCACTATCTGACGGAGATGTCGAAAATCGCGCTTGCACACGGCGCCACCATCGACAAGTACGTGGGCGACGCCATCGTCATCTTCTTCGGCGATCCGGAAAGCAGGGGCGTCAAAGAAGATGCGTTGGCCTGCGTCACCATGGCGATGGCCATGCAGAAGCGGATGCGGGAGCTTCAGTCGCTCTGGCGGGGCGCGGGCATAGAAAAACCGCTCGAGTGCCGGATAGGAATAAACACTGGCTACTGTACAGTCGGGAATTTCGGCAGCGAAGACCGAATGGACTATACGCTGATCGGGGGGGGCGTAAATCTGGCATCACGTTTGGAGACTGCCGCCAAGCCAGGTGAAATCCTGCTCTCGTACGAGACTTATGCTCATGTCAAAGACACGATCTGCTGCGAGAGCGAAGGGGAAATCACGGTCAAAGGCATCGCCTACCCCGTGGCGACCTACCGCGTGATCGACGCGTACGAGAATCTCAGCGCGCAGCGTCGAGTGATCCACGAAGATCAGGCCGGACTGAAGATCGATATTGACGTCGACGGCATGAGTGACCAGGAACGATTGCGGGCGGAGTCGGTGCTGGTCCGGGCCCTCGAGTACCTGAAGAATCCGGCAGCATAGTGCCATGCCCTCGGCGCGGCCGGTGGGTTGTCGGCTCCTGTGGCCGACCCGTTGCCGAGCGCCGATCACCGCGCCGACGTCCGCGCGGCTGATGATCTCAGCGCCCCGGCGGCGCTCGCGGAGGGCGGCTGCCGAGACGCTGGTCGGCGCCATTGCAGCACCCGATCCGGCGCGCTCCGCACCGGTACCCACCGCGCCACGGGCGACCGGAGCACGCCGCGGCAAGAGCGACGATCGCCCCGCACGGCGATCAGCAACCGAGCTCGCGGCCGCAGGGCAGGATTCGAGAATGCTCGAAGTCGATCGTTGCACGACATAGCCAGGTAAGTGTCCGTCGCGCCGCCGTTTGCACCAGCATGTACTCCCCGAGCAGCCCGATCGTGCCTCGACGGCCACACGTCAGCACTGTCAGCGGGCACGCTAGCCGGAGACGGGTCGTATAATACGGGTCGAGTTGCAGTTGGCGTTGAGTCCAATAACGGGATAAGCGCGCGAGCCCCTTCGCATGGCCATCGAGAAGAAGACACAATTCAACCTTTGGTACTTCATCATCGCGCTGTTTCTAGTGATGATGCTGCAGAGCTGGTGGGCGACGACCCGGCAGGTCGAGCCAATCGCCTACAGCGACTTTCTCAAGGATCTCGATGCGGGTCTGATCGACGAAGTCGTCGTCCGCGAAAACCACATTACCGGGACCTACAAATCGCCCAAAGACGGCAAGAGTCAGTTCGTCACGACGCGCGTGCCCGGCGACCTCGCCGAGCGGCTCTCGGAGACGGGCGTTACGTATCGCGCCATCGTGGAGAGCACGGTGCTGCGCGACATTCTCTCCTGGGTGCTGCCGGTGCTGCTGTTCTTCGGTCTGTGGATGTTCCTGTTTCGCCGTCTTGCCGACCGCCAGGGCATGGGTGGGCTCATGTCCATCGGCAAGAGCAAGGCGAAGATTTACATGGAGAAGGACACCAAGGTCACGTTCGACGACGTCGCGGGCGTCGACGAGGCGAAGGCCGAGCTCGAGGAGATCGTCGAGTTCCTGAAGAATCCGGAGCGCTACGGGAAGCTGGGCGCGCGCATTCCCAAGGGTGTGCTGCTGGTGGGGCCGCCGGGCACCGGCAAGACGCTGCTCGCGCGAGCCGTCGCGGGAGAGGCGGGCGTCGCTTTCTTTTCGATCAACGGCTCGGAGTTCGTGGAGATGTTCGTCGGCGTCGGGGCCGCCCGCGTACGCGATCTGTTCGAGCAGGGCCGTAAGGCGGCGCCGGCCATCATCTTCATCGATGAGCTCGATGCGCTCGGGCGTGCACGCGGCGCTTTTCCGGGCGGCGGTGGCCACGACGAGCGCGAGCAGACATTGAACCAGCTTCTGAGCGAGCTCGACGGCTTCGATCCGAGTCACGGGCTGGTGCTGCTGGCAGCGACCAATCGTCCCGAGATTCTCGATCCTGCGCTATTGCGCGCCGGCCGCTTCGACCGCCAGGTGCTGGTCGATCGGCCGGACAAAATCGGTCGTATACAGATTCTCAAGGTGCACTTGCGCAAAGCGAAGCTCGCCGAGGACGTCGACCCGGAACAGATCGCTGCCCTCACAACCGGGTTCAGCGGTGCGGATCTGGCGAATTTGGTGAACGAAGCCGCCCTGCTCGCCACCAGGCGCCGGGCGGACGCGGTCACCATGGACGACTTCACACGGGCCATAGAACGCATCGTCGCGGGGCTGGAGAAGAAGAACCGCCTGCTCAACCCGCTGGAGAAACGTATCGTCGCATTCCACGAGATGGGACACGCGCTCGTGTCCATGGCGTTGCCGGGAACCGATCCGGTTCACAAGGTGTCGATTATTCCGCGCGGCATCGGCGCACTCGGCTACACGATTCAGCGACCCACCGAGGATCGCTACCTGATGACACGGCGCGAGCTGGATAACAAGATTGCCGTGCTGCTCGGCGGGCGTGCCGCCGAGATGTTGGTGTTCGGTCACCTATCGACCGGCGCCGCGGACGACATGGCCAAAGCGACCGATATTGCGCGCACCATGGTCACCCGCTACGGCATGGACGCCCGATTGGGGTACGTCACCTACGAGTCGGACAAACCCGGCTTTCTCGGTCAGCTCCCAGGGGCGCCCACCTCGCGCGAGTTCAGCGAAGAAACGGCGCGTGAGATCGATACCGCGGTGCGCGCGATCATCAAGACAGACTTCGACGCGGCGCACGGCATATTGAAGCGCAATCGCGCCGTGCTCGACCGCTGCGCAGTGGCGCTGCTCGCCGAGGAGACGCTCGACGAGCAGGCCATTCGCGCCCTGACCGGCGATCTGCAACGGGAGCGCGAACCCGAGCCCACGGCGACCAGCGAAGCACCGCCAGCCTGAGCGCTGCGCCTCGCCTGCTTCAGGTAGCTCGCCCGCGCGGCATGCCGAGACTCATCGGCATCCGCCCCCCCGGCGGGGACTCCACCACCTCCTTCCGCTACGCTCATCGGACTGGGATTCCACTTTCGACTGCTTTTGTGTATATACGCCGCTGGGTTGTGGGTCACTTTTAATCCCAAACCTCACATTCGCCATCCGGTCCCATTGATTCAAAAAGGGTGCAAAGCATTGAGCATGGACACAATCGCTGCGCGCGGCCGCCGCATGGGCCTTACCGTTCTTCTCGTCAGCGTCGCCGCCGTACTCGCCGCCTGCGAGGACAGCGACACCTCCAGCGGCTCAGGCGCGACGGAATCTTCGACGGCAAACACGCAGACCGCGAGCTCGGTAGTAAACCTGAACCCGGGTCAGGCGCGGATCAGCGGCGCGGCGCAATACCGCTGCTGGGGCAGCGACTGCTGGTGGGTGGTATGGTGCGGACACGCCATCTGCGACGGCGCCTGGCACTGGACGTTTCCGTCTACGGGCACCTATAACCTGACCTGGAACGGCGTCAACCACAAATGTGCCGGCTCTCCGCCCTATTCGCTTGCGATTAACGGGAAGCAAGTCGCCAGTGGTCGCGTGCCCCAGTACGGCTCGTGCAGTGATTGCGCCGCGCGCGGCGGCTACGGCATCTACGAGCCCATCAATTTGGGCTCTTTCGAGTTTAAGCAAGGCGACACGCTGACGCTGTGGGCAGAGACCCACTTTGCCTGCGGCCTGGACGGTCCCGGCGCCTATGCCGCCCACAATGACATGACCGCCAGACTGCGCTGAGTCGTCCACGACGTCGGGTCGGCGACGCGCTGCGTGCTCGCCGCCGACCTGGTTCGCACTGAGAAAACGCAGTCGCCGCGGCGACGTCAGCGCCGATGAGCGAACAGATACTCGAGCCCCGACGCCGTGCACTCGAGGAGTCGTTCTTCGCCAAGCACAATCGCAAGCTCTTACAGGCGTTGCGCCGAGAGGCGGCGCGCCTCGCGCGCCGCGATGCCTTAGCCGTCGCCTCAGGCATCGGTGACGAGGTGGTGCTCGATCACCTGCTCGACGCCGGGCTGGAGGCAGAGTCGGTCGCCGCGCTCGCCCTGGTGCCGCTGCTCGCAGTGGCGTGGGCCGACGGCGAGCTGGACACCAGGGAGCGCCGCGCTATTCTCGAAGCCGCATCGAGCACGGGCGGCACCGAGCGGCGCGGCCCGGCCTATGCACTTCTCGAACAGTGGTTGGCGCAGGCGCCGGACCACACCCTGATCGCGCTGTGGGCAGAGTACGCCGGCGGCCTGGCTCGCAGCCTCGCTCCCGACGCCCGCCGGGCCGTGCGAGCAGACATGCTTTCCCGGGCACGCGCCGTGGCCGAGGTATCTGGCGGTCTCCTCGGACTGGGTAAGCGTATCTCGCCGGCGGAACGCCTGGCGCTGCAGCGGCTGCGCGCGGCGCTGTCCGACTGACCGGCCGCAGTCCCTCGGGCGGAACGCCTGGGCGCCGCGGGCCGTCCTCTCCGGTGCGCCGGCCGACCCCGTAGGTAAGTGCGGCCCGACCGGTCAGACGTGTCCTGCGACGTTACGACTGACGATCGCGGCGCGTTTGCCCCGGTCGAAAAAGTAACAGGGTCAGATCGTCGGGGTGGCAGGGTTGCCCAGGCTCGACCGCGCCCATACGTTCCGCGGCGCTGCTGCGCAACGCGGCGGCGGCAGGGCGCAGTGGTCCCTTGCGTATCATCTGCACGATCTCATCGATGTAGAGATTGTCGAACAGGCCGTCGCTCGCCACGAGCAGCGTATCACGTGGCGCGAGGTTTGCCTGGGCTCCGATCTCGATGCGCATGTCGGCACTGCCGACGATGTTCGAAACCAGGTGCCTATTATCGTCACTCATCGCCTCGGTCTCGTCGAGCAGCCCCGACTGGAGCGCGTAGCCGACGGGCGAATGGGCCGCCGTCTGCACCTTCACGGCACCTCGCTGACCCGTCAGCAGAATTGCTGCGTCGCCGACATGGTAAGACCGCACACACCCAGCGCTGATCTCTACCAACGCCAGCGTCGCGGCACTGCCCACGGCACGCTCGAGAAGAGAGCGGTTTGCCTGCTCGATGCCGTCGAGGATGGCGTCGCGAAGGTTCACCCCCGCGGCACGCCCTTTGTCGAGGCAGGCGACCAACGTCTCAATCACCGCCCGCGATGCGTCGGCGCCGGCGGGCATGCCACCCAGACCATCGGCGACGATCAATACGCCGGCGTCTCCGTCATAGGGTACGATTGCCGCGCTGTCCTCGTTGGGCCCGGGTTTGCCCGGCGACCGCGTCGTGTAGACGGCCGCGGTACCGCCCAGAAAATCCCTCGTGTCGACGTCATCCAGGTCGAGGTTGAGGAACAGCTGCGCCTCGCCGGCGGGTACCTCCGGCATCGCCTCTAGCTCCACTCCAGGGTTTCGATATAGCGACGCAACTTTCCGGCCGAACGAAATTTCTGCAGGATGAGCGACTGCTTGAGTCCGCAGCAGATGGACTTGATCTCGGGCGGAAGCGTGGCGTAGCGCTTCTGCCCGCCGAGGGCGTCGTACAGTATCCGTATCAGGCAGATGACGTCGTGGCGTATGTTCTCGGCTCTCGGTGCACCCCAGTGGAACACGTCGAGAAGCTTTAGGTCGAATCCGAGGCCGTGGCGCTGGACAATGACGTTGTCGGTGTGCAGATCCCCGTGGTACTCGCCGAGCGCATGGATGCATTCGATTCCCGAAGCCAGGGCGTGCAAAAGGTGCAACCCCTGGAAAGGGCTCAGACGCTCGCCGGGCTGACGCCTGAGGAAGTCCGTCAGGAGCTCCCCCTCGACGTAATCGGAGACCAAAAAAGAAATAGGGACCCCCGCGTACCGGAACGAATCTTGAGTATGATACTGGATGACGACGGGACACTGGCGCAGTTTGTGGAGCTTGCGCGCATAAAACTTCAACGTCCTGTCTCGCTCATTTCGATGGGGGAAGAAGAATTTGGCAGTGCGCTCGATGCCCGTGGGCCGCTCGCGGACGAGGTAGACTTCCCCTTCCCAGCCCGCCCCGAGGAAGGCGACGATATGGTATTTTCCGGCGACGATCGTGCCCGGCGGGAGGTTGAACTCGCCGATAATAGCCTTGCGCTTGGCGATCACGTTCGACGTAAAGGTTGAGTCAACGAATCCCGGCGACGATTAGCCATCGTGCCACGTCAGAGTTTCTTTCTCTGCAGCTGTACGCGATAAACGTCGTCAAAGCTCGATCCATCCAGGGGGTGGCGCAGTCATGCGAGTAAAAGATCTCTTGTCCGAGTGGACCAAGAAGCCAACCGAACAGCTCACCGCCCGCAAGTATTCTGTCCGCCTACCGGTGTGGGATGCGGCGCGCATTGCGGCTTTGGCCGACCTCTTTCCCGCGCGCACCAAGACGCAGATTATAACGGATCTGATCTCCGCTGCCGTAGATGAGATCGAATCGGCGATACCCTACGTCAAAGGGAAGGCGGTGGTGTCCGAAGATGATTACGGGGACCCCATTTTCGAGGATGCGGGACTCTCGCCGCGTTTTCGCTCACTCACTCGTGAGTATGCCGAAACACTTCGGGAGGAGGCGGAGCGGGTCCGCGATGCAAAGCGCACAGGAGCAGGGGTCGTAACGAGCGTAAAGTAACGGTGGTGCGCCCCCGGCTGCGGGCGCCACCGCCGGGATCAGTCGGTCATTCCCCTCGCAGCTCCCTGAGCTTGCGCGCCAGGGTATTGCGTCCCCAGCCCAGTCGGGCCGCCGCCTGCTGCTTGTGCCCGCCGGTGAAAGCCAGCGCCGTCTCCAGCAGCACGCCCTCGAAGCGGCGGGCGAGCGTCTGCAGAATGTCCAGGTCACCGTCGGTAAGCATACGTTCGACGACCCGCCCCAGAGGACGCTCCCAGTCCTCGGTCGGTGAGGCCGGCCCGTCCTCTGTGCGGACCTCCGGCGGCAGATCCACAGGCGAGACGAACTGAGCCGGCGCCATGACCGTGAGCCAACGGCAGACGTTCTCGAGCTGCCGCACGTTTCCCGGCCAGTCGTAGCGCTGGAGACAGCTCATCGCTTCGGCGTCGACGCGCTTTGGCGCGGCACCCAGCTCGCGGGCCACGGCGGCAAGAAAGTGTCCTACCAGTCGCGGTATGTCTTCACGCCGCTCACGCAGCGCAGGCAGTCGAATCCGGATCACATTCAAGCGGTGATACAGGTCCTCGCGGAAACGCCCTTCGGCGACGCGCGATTCGAGATCCTGGTTGGTGGCAGCGATGATACGCACGTCGACCTGCAGCGGGTCGTGACCGCCCACGCGATAGAAACGCCCGTCGGAGAGCACGCGCAGCAGGCGCGTCTGCAGCGAAGGCGGCATGTCGCCGATCTCGTCGAGAAAAAGCGTCCCGCCGTGCGCCTGCTCGAAGCGACCCCGACGCTGGGCAACGGCCCCCGTGAAAGCGCCTTTCTCGTGACCGAACAACTCGGATTCCAGCAGCTCGGCGGGAATCGCCGCCGTATTGAGCGCGATGAACGGACGGTCCGCGCGGGGGCTGTGCTCGAACAGGGCGCGGGCGACCAGCTCTTTTCCCGTGCCGGATTCGCCCGAGATGAGCACGCTCATGTTCGAGCTGGCGAGCCGACCAATTGCCCGAAACACTTCCTGCATGGCCGGCGCTTCGCCCACGATGTCGCTCGGCCGGGCCGATTCGGCGTGGCCCTCGGTCTGTTGGCTGCCGGCGTGCTCGACGGCGCGTTGGATGAGCCGTACGGCGTCGTCGACATCGAACGGTTTCGGCAGGTACTCGAAGGCGCCGCGTCGGTACGATGAGACGGCGCTGTCGAGATCCGAATGGGCCGTCATAACGATAACCGGAACATCCGGCGCGTGCTCGCGGATCGAGTCCAGCAGCGCGAGACCACTCAACCCCGGCATGCGGATATCCGTCACGATGACTTCCGGGTGTCGCTGCGACAGCAATGACGGCACGTCGTTGCCGTTGTCGAACGCTCGTACGCCGATACCCGCCTGCTGCAGGGCTTTGCCGAGGACCCACCGGATCGACGAGTCGTCGTCGATAACCCATACCTCGTTCATGCTCGCTCCTCCCGAGCCGGGAGCAGCAGCGAAAACCGCGTCAAACCCGGCTCGCTCACGCACTCGATCATGCCATCGTGCGCGGCGATGATTTCGTTGGCGATTGACAAACCGAGCCCCGTGCCTTCCGGCCGACCGCTTACCATTGGATAGAAAATCTCCTCGCGCAGCGACTCCGGGATACCGTGACCGTTATCTTCGATGTCGATGCGAAGCGCGTGTCGATGGCGTGCTAGACCAACTGTCACCTGCCGTTCTATGCGGGTACGAAAACGCAGCACGCCGCCGTCCGGCATGGCTTCGAGCGCGTTGCGTGCGATATTCAACACCGCCTGGATGAGCTGCTCTCTGTCACCCGAGATGGCAGGGAGACTCGGGTCGTAGTCTCGCTCGATCACCACACCGGCGGCCGTTGCTTCGGTGCTCAGGAGCTTCCGAACATGCTCGAGGACCTCGTGTACATTGACCGGCGCCCGCGTCGGCGGCGTCGAAGGCCCCATCATTCGATCGACCAAATTGCGTAGACGGTCGGCCTCGTGAATGATGATGCGGGTGTACTCCCGTAGCTCCCGCGTGCCGAGCTCCCGGTCGAGCAGCTGCGCCGCCCCGCGCAACCCTCCCAAGGGATTGCGGATCTCATGCGCCAACCCCCGCAGAATCGCCTGACTCACGTTGAATCGGCTCGACCGAGCGCCCTCGCGCGCGAGCCGCACACGCCGGTCGATCGTAATCAGCTCGACGAGGAGGCGGTCCCGTGCGCCGCGTTTGGCGATGGGTGTCACCACGCAATCGACCGTTAAAATCGTCGGATGAGATGCGAGGCGCATGTCGATCTCTCGGAGCGTTACCGGCTGTCCGCTGGCGTGCGCGCCCTCGAGCGCAGCGATGATGTCGGCGGTCGCAACGAATGCGGCCAACGGCCTGCCGAGCGCCTTGTGCGCGCTGACGCCGAGGAGATTTTCAGCGGCAGTGTTGACGAGACCAATTTGCAGCCGACTGTCGCACGTCAGCACCGCCGTGCTTAGGTGACCCAGTATCCGCGACTCACGGCTCATCGCAAAGCCATTCCAGTTGCTGCCGCGCGCTCACCCGGCCATTGGCGGCACCACCGCGGCGTACCGCTGGCGGAGCACGGCCAGCCCCGGCCGGATGAGAGCGGGTCGGCGGCGCCACCGAAACGAGGCGTCGGTGATCGCCGCCGGCTCCTGCAATGACGAACCCGCCGTCAGACGCTGTAATACATCTCGAACTCGATCGGGTGGGTGGTCATTCTGAAGCGATTGATTTCCTCCGTTTTCAATCCGAGGTATGCGTCGATCATGTCGTCAGAGAACACACCGCCGGCCGTAAGGAAACCGCGATCGCTGTCGAGCGCATTGAGCGACATCTCCAGGCTGGAGGCAACGGTCGGCACTTTGCGTTCCTCTTCCGGAGGAAGATCGTAGAGATCCTTGTCGAGCGGCTCGCCCGGATGGATTTTGTTCTGGATTCCGTCCAGACCCGCCATGAGCATTGCCGAGAAGGTGAAATAGGGATTCCCGGCAGAGTCGGGGAAGCGCACCTCGACACGTCTTGCCTTGGGATTGGAGACGTAGGGAATGCGACAGGATGCCGAGCGGTTGCGCGCCGAGTATGCCAGCAGCACGGGGGCCTCGAAGCCCGGAACAAGACGTTTGTAGCTGTTGGTCGTCGAATTGGTGAAGGCGTTTATGGCGCGTGCGTGCTTGAAGATGCCGCCGATGTAGTACAACGCCATCTCGCTGAGACCGCCGTAGTCGTCGCCGCTGAATAGCGCCGTACCCGCCTTGAACAGCGACTGGTGGACGTGCATCCCGGTGCCGTTGTCGCCGACCAGCGGCTTCGGCATGAACGTGGCCGTCATGCCGTGGTTGTGAGCGACGTTGTGCACACAATACTTGTAGATCTGCAGCTCATCGGCCTTGCGCACCAGGTCGGCAAACTTCACGCCGATTTCGCCCTGCCCCGCGGTGCCGACTTCATGATGGTGCACCTCCACCACAAGTCCCATCTCCTCCATCGCTGAGCACATTGCGGCACGCACGTCGTGCAGCGAGTCGACCGGCGGCACCGGAAAGTAACCACCCTTGACCGCCGGGCGATGCCCGATGTGGCCGCCCTCCTCGAATTCACGGGTTGATGCCCAGGCCGCCTCCGAGGACTCGATCTCGTAGAACGCGCCCCGCATGTCGGCCCCGTAACGCACCGCGTCGAACACGAAGAATTCAGCCTCCGGCCCGAAGTAGGCGGTGTCGGCAATGCCCGTCGACTTCAGGTAGGCCTCGGCGCGCTTGGCGATTGTCCTGGGATCGCGGTCGTAGCCCTGCATCGTCGCCGGCTCGATGACATCGCAGCGAAGCTGCAGGGTGGTCTCCTGCATGAAGGGATCGATGACCGCGCTGTCGGGATCGGGCATCAGAATCATGTCCGACTCGGCGATTCCCTTCCAGCCGGCGATCGATGATCCATCGAACATCTTGCCGTCCTCGAACGTGGATTCATCGACCTGGGAGACGGGGACGGAGACGTGCTGCTCCTTGCCCCGCGTATCGGTGAACCGGTAGTCGACGAATTTAATGCCCTTGTCGACGATCGTCTTCAACACTTCATCTACGGACATGTCAGGACCCCCCATGTATGGATGGATATTGCGACTTCGTCACAGCGAAGGCGCCGGCTGCGCAAGCGCCGCGACCGTCCCTCGCGAAACGTTCAGATCGGTATTGCCTTGTGCAGAATTCGTGCCATGCACGAATCGCGGACGACCGACCAGAAATGATGCAAATATGACAGGCTGGCGCCGGTTGACGCCCTATTATAGAGCAACACGCGGCGGCGATTGCACTAAATTTGTGCGATCAGTGGAAGCGTATCTCCACCGAAGAGACAACTTCGTGCAGCGGCGAATCGGCCCCGCTCACCGCCGTCCCGAGCGCCCTGCCGAGTCGCCGGCGCTGGTCCTCGCTCGACGCCGCCTCGAACGGCAGCAGCAGCTCGACGCGAATCCGTCCGCCGAGATAATGCAGCATGACCTCGTCGATGTGCTGGGCGCCATCGATGCCTTCGAAGCGACGCTCGAGCTCGCGCAGCACCTCATTGCGCAGCGGCAGGCCGAGACTGCTCGGGTTGATCTCGTCGTCCTCGGGGTCGATGTGCACCGTCACATCGGTGATCGACTCGTGCTGCTCGATGAGCTGGTGGCGCACCATCTCGCTGATGTGGTGTCCCTCCGATACGCTGATGGCACCGTCGACCTGGATATGCACGTCCACCAGAGCCTGGCCACCCATGCGCCGGGTGCGCAGAAGGTGCATGTCCTTCGCGCCATCCACCGCCATGATGGTGGCGCGGATCGCTGCCCGTTCCTCCGCGCTAAGCCCTTTGTCGACGAGTTCCTGCAACGCTTCCCAGGCGAGATCCCAGCCGATCTTTGCGATCATCATCGCCACACCAACCGCCGCCACGGCATCGAGGTAGCGGAAACCCATCAGGCTTCCACCGATGCCCAGCAGCACCACGACCGATGAGATGGCGTCGCTGCGATAGTGCCACGCGTTGGCGCGTAGCAGATTGGAGCGGTGCTCGCGGGCAGCGCGCATGGCGTAGCGATACAGCCCCTCCTTGGTGACGATGGTCATGATCACCGCGATGAGGGTGTAGGCGGCGGGGACGGCGAGATGTTCGGGGTCCATCAGGCGGCGTCCGGCATTGATACTGAGCCCCAGCGCAACCGCGATCAGTATGAAGCCGACAGCGGCGGTGGCCAGCGTCTCGAACCGCGAGTGGCCGTAGGGGTGTTCCTCGTCGGCCGCTTTGGCGCCTTTGCCCACCGCGAGCAGCACGATGACATCCGTGGTGAGATCGGACAGCGTATGGACACCGTCCGCGACAAGCGCCTGCGAGCGACCCAGCCAGCCGATGACCACCTGCATCAGCGCCAGCGTGAGATTGGCGGCGACTCCCACGAGAGTCACGCGGCGGGCGACGCGTGAGCGTTCGGCAGGGGCGCCGCTGGCGATGCTCGCCTTGGCGCGCGACACCCGTTGTGCAACCTCGTTCAACGTCTGCTCCCGGGCCACCGATCAGCAGCCGGGCCTGCTCGGCTCTGCAATGCGCAGCGTGATCACCAGCTCGTCACCGTGTGTCTGGGTGTCGAGAAGAGTGTGGCCGTGGACCCGACACCACGCCGGAATATCCACGAGCGCCCCGGGGTCGGTGCAGTGGACCTCGAGCACCTCGCCGACAGCGAGCGTCGCCGCCGTTTGCTGGGTGCGGATGACGGGCATCGGGCACAACAGATTGCGCGCATCGAGCACATGGCGGCTCACAGATACCATTTTCCCGGAATCTCGTCGGCGGACAGCGGCGCCACGCTCATTGCGTAGCTCCCGCGCTCGGGCGTCACCACCTCGATCCGCACCTGAGCCGCTCGGCGGCTTTTGCAGAAGCGGGCAGTGATGCGCGCCGCAAGCTCGAGATCGGGGTCGCTGACCTCACCCTGCACCAGCGTCAGCGGTCCGCCGTGGCGTGTCGGCCACATGTGCACAAAACGCTGCCGGTAGCCGCCGAGATAACGGGTTTCGCCCTGATCACGGGCAATAATGAGCTTGAAGCGAGGACTGGGCCGCAGATGCCGCCCTATCTTGAGCAGCATGACGTCGTCGAAGTCATAGCTCTTCTCACCACGGACCTCCCACAAATCGCGCAGCTTCCGCGCGTAGGCACGATCGGTCAGAAAGCAGCAGCCGCCCGCCGGCTGGGCGTAGTCGGTGAACCCGAACCCCGCCGCCAGCCCGATCTGCGGACCCCGACCACGGCCCGAAAAGCCACAGAGTTTGCTGCGCTCCACCCAGCCCTCGGCTTCCGGCAGCGTCGGCGGCAGCAGCTTCGCGCTGAGCGGCCGCAGTAGACGATCGCAGGCGCCCGATTCGCGTGCAATGATCGGGAACGTGTCGCGCCGCTGCGATTTTGGGCGCTGCCCGAGCACCTCGCCGGTGATGATGAAATCAAAGCCGTTGCGCGTCATCCACTCGCGCGCCTGCGCCACCATGAACGACTTGCAGTCGATGCACGGATTGAGATTGGCCCCATAGCCGTGCTTAGGATTTAGAACGACGTCCTTGTACTCCTCGATGACGTCCACCAGATGAAGTCGTATACCGAGCTGCTCGGCCACCCACAGCGCGTTGTTACGCTTGGGCTTTTGGCCAGGTCGGTGGCGGATGGCGTGGGTGTGGCCCTCTACGCAGAAACCCGTGAAGAAGTTCAAGCCTTCAACCCAGATCCCCTGCTCGAGAACCAACTTGGCCGCGAGCATCGAATCGAGCCCCCCGGAGATAAGCGCCACTGCTTTTCGCTGGGGGTGGATCATGGGGCTATGAGAAGAGCGCGCTGGTTCAGCTGCTTGGGCCAGGACAGGCGATGCACGGCGGCCACTCCCGCGAGCGCCTCCGCGGCGCTCGCTCCGGCCCCGTCCAGGGCCAACCTCCTCCTCGGTGGCTTGGGCGCGTCTTGCTTCCCAGAGCGGCAACGATAGCCAAAAATACGCATCATGTCTAACACCGGGGGCGCGTCACACAGCGGTGCTAGCGTCGTCTTTCCGGCTGAGCGCGCTCCACGCAGGCGGGGGCAGTTCGCCATGGCGCTCAGCGCACCGTCGGCGCGTTCCGCCTGAGGTGCGCGCCCTCGGCGTCATGGTGCGGCTGGTGCTCGCCGCCGTGGTGATCGACGCGGCATTCGTGTACCTGCTCTGGAACCAGTACGACGACCTCGACCGCGGTCCCATCCCGGTTTCCGAATTCATGCGCAGCTACGTCCGTGCGCAGGGAGACGACCCCGCGCTGCCGCTGCTACGCTGGCAACCGCTGCCGATGGAGCACATGCCGCCGCAGGTGGTGCAGGCCGTGCTGATCGGGGAGGACGACCGCTTTTTCAGCCACTCGGGCTTCGATCTCATCGAGATCCGCGCCGCGCTGACCGCCAGCTGGGAGCGAAGACGCCTCAGCCGCGGGGCCAGCACTATCAGCCAGCAGACGGCAAAGAATTTGTTCTTGAGCCCGGAGCGCAGCGTGCTGCGCAAATGGCATGAGCTGCTGCTGACGGTGGTTTTGGAAACGGCGCTCCCGAAGCGGCGAATTCTCGAGATCTATCTCAATGTCGCGGAGTTCGGCGTCGGCATCTATGGGGTCGATGCTGCGGCGCGCACGTACTGGGGACAGCCCGTGTCGACGCTCTCCTTGCGTCAAGTGGCAGAGCTTGCGGCATCGCTGCCGGCGCCCCGGGCGGGCAATCCCGCTCGGCGCGGCGAAGGCTTCGATGTTCGCTCGTCGCGGATCTATCAACGGCTGCGGCAACGACTGTAGAACAGATCGAGCGGGTCTTCGCCGCCCGCCGCAACAGCTCGTGCTTCGGTGACCTGCGTGCGCTGCAGACGCCGAGGTATAATCCGCGCGTCCTTCTTCTGTCCCGGTCTGCGGCGCGCTCACCCCGTGACATTTCAAGATCTCATATCCACGCTCCAGGACTACTGGGCCGAGCAGGGCTGCATGATCCTGCAGCCCTACGACATGGAGGTGGGGGCGGGCACATTTCACACCGCCACATTTCTCGGCGCCGTTGGCCCGGAGCCGATGCACGCCGCCTACGTGCAACCCTCGCGACGACCGACCGACGGCCGCTACGGAGAGAACCCCAACCGTTTGCAGCATTACTTTCAGTTCCAGGTGGTGCTCAAGCCCTCGCCGCCGGATTTCCAGCAGCTCTACCTCGGCTCCATCGCCAGACTCGGCGTCGACTTCGAGAGCGACGACGTGCGCTTCGTGGAGGACGACTGGGAGTCACCGACGCTGGGCGCCTGGGGTCTCGGCTGGGAGGTGTGGCTGAACGGCATGGAGATTACGCAATTCACCTACTTCCAGCAGGTCGGCGGACTTGACTGCCGGCCGGTGACCGGCGAGCTCACCTACGGCCTCGAGCGCATCGCAATGTACTTGCAGGGCGTCGACAACCTGTTCGACCTCGTATGGACTCCCGGGTATACCTACGGCGCGCTGTTCCGCCAGAACGAGATCGAGCAATCCGCGTACAACTTCGAACACGCCGACGTGGCCGAGCTGATTCGGCAGTTCGACGCATTCGAGTCGGACTGCGAGAGGCTGGTTGCGCTTGAGCTGCCGCTGCCCGCGTACGAGAAGGTGCTCAAGGCGTCGCACGCGTTCAACCTGCTCGATGCGCGGCACGCCATTGGCGTGACCGAGCGGGCGCGCTACATCGGCCGTGTGCGGGCCCTGGCCCGTGCCGTGGCCGAGAGCTACTACGTCGCGCGCGAGCGCGCCGGCTTTCCCCGCAGCAGCGCCAGTCGCATTGCGGCGAACCGCTCGTGAGCGCGCCCGCTCGCGATGCAACCCGGCGCGCGGCGGCGCCCAGTCTGCTCCTCGAGCTCGGCACCGAGGAGCTGCCGCCCAAAGCCCTGCGCAGTCTCGGCATAGCGCTCGCGGCGGCCCTTCACGAGGCGCTGCAGGACGCCGGTCTGCTGGGCGCCGATTCCGGTCAGGGCCAGCGCTGGTTTGCGACGCCACGACGTCTGGCCGTCCTCATCCCCGGGGTTCTCACCAGGCAGTCCGACCACGTCGTCGAGCGGCGCGGGCCGGCGCTCAGTGCGGCATTCGACGCCACCGGAGCGCCGACCAAGGCCGCGCTCGGGTTCGCCCGCTCGTGCGGCGTCCCCGTCGAGCAGCTCGAGCGCATCGAGTCCGAGAAGGGCAGCTGGCTCGGCTACCGGGAGATCCGCCGCGGGGAACCCGCGGCGCAGCTCATCCCCGACTGTGTCAATCAGGCGCTCGGCCGCCTTCCGATACCAAAACGCATGAGATGGGGCGCCGGCTCCGCGGAGTTTGTCAGGCCAGTGCACTGGGTAGTGCTCCTGCACGGAAGCCGCGTCGTGCCCGCTACGGTGTTGTCGGTGCCCACCGGCCGTTTCAGCCGCGGCCATCGCTACCACGCGCCCGACCCGCTGAAGATCGGCGCGGCCGACGAGTATGCACAGACGCTCGCAAAGCTCGGCCACGTCGTCCCGGATTTCGACCAGCGCCGCGCGCGAATCCGACGCCAGCTGGGACGGCAGGCGGCGCGATGCGGCAGCCGCGTCGTCATCGACGAGGCGCTGCTCGATGAGGTGAGCGGTCTCGTCGAGCTGCCGCGAGCCATGCTGGGAAACATCGATCCACAGTTCATGGTGGTGCCCGAGGAAGTGCTGGTCAGCTCCATGCAGGACCATCAAAAGTACTTCCACCTGACCGACGAGACCGGTCGACTGGCGCCGCATTTCATCGCGGTAAGCAACATCAGAAGCAAGCGACCCCGGCGCGTTCGCGAAGGCAACGAGCGCGTGCTCCGTGCACGGCTAGCCGACGCCAAGTTCTTCTGGGTCACCGACCGCCAGACACCGCTGGCGTCCCGGGTAGCGGCACTGAACCAGGTGCTGTTTCACGACAAGCTCGGGACGGTGCACGACAAGACGGTGCGGCTGTGCGAACTGGCTCGTCGATTCGCTGAGCTCGCCGCGAGCGACGCTGCCAGCGCCGAGCGGGCGGCTTTTCTGTCGAAGGCAGATCTCGTCTCGGACATGGTCGCTGAATTCCCCGGTCTGCAGGGAACGATGGGCCGCTACTACGCCGCCCACGACGGCGAACCCGAGGCGGTCGCGAAGGCGATCGAGGATCATTACAGACCGCGCTTCGCCGGTGACGCGCTGCCGACGACCGCCACGGGAAGTGTGGTCGCATTGGCGGACAAGCTCGACACCCTCGTCGGCATCTTTGCCACCGGCGAGGAGCCCAGCGGGGATCGTGATCCCTTCGCGCTGCGCCGCAACGCCCTCGGTGTGCTGCGCATCCTCATCGAGCAAGCGATGGATCTGGATCTCGAACAGCTCATTGCCGAGACCATCGCGGTGTACACCGCCCACGCCGCCGCCCTGCCCGACGCCGCGGTCCGCGCTGCCCTGAATCAGGACACCCATGGGCGCATCGTCGAGTTTTTTCTCGATCGGCTGCACGGCTACTACGCCGACGCGGGGTTCACCGCCGACGAGATAGCGGCGGTGCGCGCCTGCCGTCCGACCCGGCCGCACGACTTCGACCGCAGGCTGCGCGCCGTTGCGCAATTCCGCCGTCTTGCCGAGGCGCAGGCGTTGACCCAAGCCAACAAACGCATTCGAAACATCCTGCGCAAAGCGAACGAGACGCCGCCCTCGTCTGCCGATCCGTCCCGCTATAGCGAGCCCGCCGAACAGCGGCTCGCCGAGCGCATCGGGGCACTCGCCGGCGCCGTCGAGCCGCTGTTGGCGAGAGGGGCCTACGGCGAGGCGTTGACCGCACTGGCTGGCCTCCGCGACCCGATCGATCGTTTTTTCGACGACGTCATGGTGATGACCGATGATCCTGCCCTGCGCAGCAATCGCCTGGCGTTGCTCGCTGCGGTGGAGCGTTTGTTCGCCGCGATCGCGGACATCTCGAAGCTGCAAGGTTAGAATCGTGGCGTGAACCGCGACGCTTTCCACGACATGCTGGGGGCCGTGCAGGATTTCCACGACCGCCACGGGCTGCGCGAGCACGGCGGCGAGGATCTCGATCACCGGGTGGCGCTGATGGTCGAGGAGCTCGGCGAGATATCCGCATGCGTGACCAAGGGCAAGCACAAGTCGCTGCTGGCTGAGGAGTGTGCGGATCTGCTCATACTTCTGCTGGGCACCGCCATTGCTGCCGACTTCGACCTTCAGGCGGCTTTCTGGGCGAAGATGACCAAACTCGAGGGCCGCGGCGCTCGCACGGTGGGCGGTCGCATTCGAGTGTCAGACTTCGCCGGGGTGGACGAGAACAGCGACTGAACGATGCCGCGCAGGCGATGCGCCGCCCTGACACTTCCTGCGACGTCGCAGCGGAGCCGGGCAGCGAACCCGCGCGGCGCGCGGACGCATCTCTGCCACGCAGCGCTGCGAAGACGACCACGCTTCGCGGCGTCTGGCCCGGCTGCCGACGCCTTCGGATGGTGGTGGGACGCGCCGTTCGGCGACGCCGTGGACGCCGCCCAGGACAACGCCCGAGCGCCCTGGGGACATGCGGCGGCGGGCCAATGTGCCGGGCGCCTTTCTCGGGCGTCCGGGAGAGGTGAACGATGCGCCTGGTTATTCTCGATCGCGACGGCGTGATCAATTTCGATCGCGACGCCTACATCCGCTCTCCGGAGGAATGGCGTCCCATCCCGGGCAGCCTAGAAGCGATTGCCCGGCTGTGCCGCGAGGATTACAGAGTAATCGTCGCCACCAATCAGTCGGGCGTCGGGCGGGGACTGTTGGATGTCTCGACCCTCAACCGCATCCATCGGCGCATGCTCGAGCGCGTGCGCAAAAAAGGCGGTGACATCGACGCCGTCTTTTTTTGCCCGCACACGCCGGCGGACGACTGCACATGCCGCAAGCCCCGGCCGGGCATGCTCGAAGACATCGCCAAACGACTGAAGACCAGCCTCGCCGGCGTCCCCGTCGTCGGCGACGCCATGCGCGATTTGCAGGCGGCGCAGGCGGTCAATGCCCTCCCCGTGCTGGTCCTGACCGGCAAGAAGGCGCCTGTTACGACCGCCGAGCGGATTATCAGCGAGCCGGAATTGGCCCACACACCGGTCTTTCGAGACCTCTCCACGTTTGCCGACGCGCTGCTGCGCGGAGAGCTCGCCGATGCCATTGCGGCTTTGACCGTCGGCGCCGCGAGGTGAATCGGCGGCGATGATCTGGCTGCGGTCGCTCGCCTTCGCCGCCGGGCAATGGGCGTCCGCAGTGCTCTTCTGGCCCGTGACGATGCTCGCTTATCCGTTGCCGCCCCTGACGCGATCGCGCGTCATAGGCCTTTGGGCGCATTTCGTCATCTGGTGGCTCGGCGTGAGCTGCAAGCTGCGCTTCGATGTTCGCGGCAAGGAGAACCTGCCGGCGACCCCATCGGTGGTATTGTCGAAACATCAGTCGGCATGGGAAACCATAGCGTTCCAGCTGATTTTTCCGCCGCAGGCCTGGGTGCTCAAGCGCGAGTTGCTGGTGATTCCCTTCTTTGGCTGGGGCCTGGCCGCCTCACAGCCCGTGGCTATCGACCGGGCGGGCGGACGCCGCGCACTGGAAAGTCTCGTCGAGCAAGGTATCGAGCGCCTCGAGCAGGGCCGCTGGGTGGTCGTGTTTCCCGAGGGGACGCGCGTGGGCCCCGGTCGCCGCGGCCGCTACAACCCCGGTGGCGCGCTGCTCGCGGTGAGAGCCGCTGTTCCCGTCGTACCCGTCGCGCACAACGCCGGTGTGTACTGGCCGCGCCGGGGGTTCCTCAAAAAGCCGGGGGTGATCCAGGTCGTCATCGGGTCGCCCCTCGATCCGCAGGGAAAACGACCCAAGCAGCTCAACGCTGAGGCGGAGCGGTGGATCGAAGCGACGATGCAGACACTGCCCAGCGCCTAAGGGGGAGCAGGGTGGACGCACGCGCCCAGCGCGTCGCTATCCGGAGGGCGCGTGGCACATCGACTCGACCGGAAAAGACAGACTCGCGCCGTTGATCGCCTCGATATAGAAGACACCGTCCGCCACGTCGTACAGCAGATCCGCGGCAGGCTCGCCGACTTCGATGACCCGTGCCTCGTCGAGGTCGACGGCCGAGGCGGGTTTAACGAATAGCGGCTCCAAGCGACGCGGCGCATAGCCATCGCTGACGCGGCCGTAGAGAATCGCCTCCTGCACAATCAGCGGCAGCCAATCTTCTCGGGGCGACTGCTCCCAGCTGAACACGAACTTGCCATGAATGTTGCGGTTCGTGCGCACCACGGCCACACCGAAACCCTTGCGCTCGGGGTGCAGTGTGAATCTGCCCTGCTGAAGCTCGAGAAACTCTTTGCGTGTGAGTCGATTTTCGATGGTTGCAACGTAACGATCGGGCTCGACCAGAAACTGCTTGCTCATGAGCTGATCGAACTCGTCGTACACCACGTTGCAGTCGAAATAACCCGCTTCGGTAATACCTCCCCACAGGCCAATCAGCGGCACCAAGACACGCATCACACGGAGCGGCTGTTTCATAGAAGAATCAGTCAAAGCGTCGTATCGCACTCCATGCGCCCAGACGGGGGCAAAGCCTCGGCGTCCCTTCCCGACGCGGCGACCGCAGAGCAAAGGCGCGACCGCCCGGCGAGGACTCGTCGACTCACGACGCGCTGGCCTGAGCAGCGATGTTTGCCAGCTCGACGTATTGGCCGACGGAGACGTCCTCCGGTCGCGTATAAGGATCGACACCCGCGGCCGATATGGCAGTCTCGTCCATTACGCGCTTGAGCGCGTTGCGCAATGTCTTGCGGCGGCTCGAGAACGCCTCGCGAACGAGCCTCTCCATGACGGCGGGATCGACAGGCGCCCGCTGCCGAACCGGCCTCAATTCTACCAGACTGGACTCAACCCTGGGCGGCGGCACGAAGGCGCCGGGACCGACGGTGAACAGCCGGCGGGTGTCACAGCGCCACTGGGTCATCACGGTGAGGCGACCGAATTGTTTGCTGCCCGGCCGCGCCACCAGGCGGTCGACGACCTCGCGCTGCATCATGAAACACATGTCGCGGATGTCGTCTGCGATGTTCATCAGCTTCAACAGAAGCGGTGTCGACACGTTGTAGGGGAGATTGCCGATAATGCGCAGCAGCGGGTCGCCCGGGCCGCGCAGGCCGCGAAAATCGAACTCCAGTGCGTCCCCCTCGTGAACGGTTAGCCCAGAGCCGGGTGGGAACTCCGCCCGCAGTCCCCGGGCGAGGTCGCGGTCGATCTCCACGACGTGCAGCGCCACACCGCTCGCGAGCAGCTCGCGGGTCAATGCACCCCGGCCGGGTCCGATCTCGACGATCAGCTCCCCGGCCCGCGGATTCACGCACTCGACGATGCGACGCAGAATCGCACGGTCATGCAGGAAATGCTGCCCGAAACGCTTGCGGGGACGATGGCCCTTCACGAGAAGATACCGGCGCCGGGACGATCGCGCCCCGCTCGTGCTTCCGCTGTCGCGATCGCCTCAGTAGCCGATGGGCAGCGAGGTCAGCTCGCCGTTGACCGACAGCTCGCCTGCCTCGAAGGCCATGGTCAGTTGGTGACGATGGTCACCGTCGGCGAGCAGCTTGTTCGTCGAAAGCAGGGCGTCGAGTTGGCTCGTCACCGCCTTGGCGACGATCTCCTGCTCCTGCGCGGGCGATATCTCGGGGACCTTACCTGCGGCGGTGAGCGCATCGAGTTCGGTGCGCACGCGTCGCTCGAGCACCTTCAGCGTAACCGCCTCGGGAAACGATGCCGACGCCTTGACGCGGAGCGCTCCCAGCAGTGCCAGCGGCGACGTCGCAGGGCTCGCCGGCGTCGGCGCCAGGCTCACGGTGCCGTTGCCCTCGAGCTTTCCGCCGGGCGTGTCGACATCGACGCTGAGCTCGAGCACCGGCTGGCCATCCGTGATCGCGCTCAGCAGCACACCCAAGGGCATCGCGGCCAGAGTGCCCGCGGGCGACGCGCCGCGGCCCGCCTGCTGGGTGGCGCGCAGAGCAGAGGCGTCTAGCCCGCCGAAGCGAAGGCGAAATTTCCCGGGTCCGTAGTCGTCACCGCCCACAGCGAGCTTGGCAACGGCTAGGTCGACCTGGTAGTCGATCAACCCCTGCTCCTGGCTGCTGGTCGTCACGAATCCGACCCCCTCTACGGTCACGTCTTGCTCGTCACCCTCGGACGCCTCCATGACGACCCGTTCGATCTGAATATCCATGCCGCCCAACGCGGAGTCGCTGCCGGCCTGATAGTCGCCCACCACCTCGCTCATCGTGATCCGACCCATGGGGCCGTCGACCGTGATGGACGGCGCCTTCATGCTGCCCTGCAGCTCCGTGCTGCGGGCGGTGTATCGCAGGCTGCCGCTGGCAGATTCCCAGCTCACGCGCAGCCCGTCGTCGAGCCGGGCTTCGGACTGAGACAGCAACAGCCGACTCGTCACGTTGCCGTCGATGTCCACCACCGAGTCCACTTTCAGCGGCTGGGCTAGGCGGATACGGTCAGCGCCCGAGCCGTACGCCGCCACGACCCGGCTCGTGACCGTCGCCTGGACGGGAGCGAAGCGTGTGACACGCTCCCAGAAGCGATCGACCGGAAAGGGACCGTGGCTGATGCGATGGGTGATCTGCAGCTCGAACGGCCGGTCGGTCGCGGCGAGCACAGACACGCCCGTGGACTCGAGCCAACCGCGTTGGAAGCTGCGCTCGCGCACGGCGAGACGTCCTTCGCGATCGACCGCATCCAGGTAGTCGTTGTAGACCTGCTCCGTACGCATGCCGATCCAGTACGGCAGCCCGGCGGCCACTCCGCCGAGCAGCGTCACTACGACGATTAAGCCCACAAGTTTTTTCATCGCTCGTTCGTCCTCTTACCGTTGCACGCTATGACCCGGCCGGGCCAGCAAACGGAAAACCCTTTTGGTCTACCCCTACGGCAGTGCCCGCGCTAGTGTAAACTCCACGCCCGACGCACGGCGCCGACCCGGATCCGATCCCTGGACCGGCCTTGGCAAGAGCGACGGCACAAGGCACCGATTCGATACAATGTCCCGGCTGCGCACCGTAAACCTGCGCAATTTGACGCACCCCGCAGACGCCCGACACCTGCCGCGTCTACCTCCCGTCTCCATAAATGTAGACGACGGCGAGTGCTTGTGCATCGCCGGAGCCTCCGGCAGCGGCAAAACACTGTTTCTGCGGGCAGTTGCCGATCTCGACCCCAGCAGTGGAAACGTCTATCTCGATGACGTCGAGCGTTGTCGGTTCACGGGTCCGGCCTGGCGCCGCCGAGTCGCTTACCTCGCCGCCGAGCCTGCCTGGTGGGCGCCCAACGTCCGGGCGCATCTCTCCGACGTCTCCAGCGAGCAGCTCGCCGCGCTGGGCTTCACGCAGGCGACGCTCGATCGTCCCGTCGACCGCTTGTCGACGGGGGAACGCCAACGGCTGGCGCTGTTGCGCCTGCTCGCTCGGCAACCGCAGGCATTGCTTCTCGATGAACCGACGGCCGCGCTGGACCGCGACGCCGTGACAGCCGTCGAGAGACTCGTCCACGGCTGCCTGACGGTCCACGGGATGGCCGTGCTGTGGGTGACGCACGATCGAGCCCAGATACGACGGCTCGGAGCCCGCGTTCTCCACTTGCCGGAAGCAACCGTGACGCCGACGCCTCAAAGCGATGCAGATTATTCCTCTTAGCGCCTTCGATCTGTCCGTTGCGGCAGCGCTGGTGGTGGCCTTGGCCGCCACGTCGCACTTGATGCGCCTCGGTGTCGGCGCGCAGCTGCTGGTCGCCGGAGTGCGGACGGCGGTGCAGCTGCTGCTGATTGGCTTCGTGCTGAAGAGCTTGTTCGCCCATGCGCACTTGGGTTGGGTCGCGCTCATCGCCATCGTCATGCTGGCCGTTGCCGGTCGCGAAGTGAAGGCGCGCCAGCGGAACCCATTTATCGGTTTGTGGGGTTACGGGATTGGCGCGAGCGCCATGTTTGTCTCTGGCTTCAGCGTCACGGTGTTCGCGCTGGCCGCGATCGTTGCGCCGGAACCCTGGTACATGCCTCAGTATGCTATTCCGCTGCTCGGCATGATTCTTGGCAATACCATGACGTCGGTCGCTCTGACAGCGGATCATCTCACCGAGTCGGCCAGCAAGCGGTGGAACGTAATCGAAGCGCGGCTGGCGCTCGGTGACGGTTGGCGAACTGCCATCGAGGAGATTCGCCGCGACAGCATCCGCGTGGGTCTGGTACCAACGATCAACGCAATGGCGGCCGCCGGTTTGGTCAGCCTGCCCGGCATGATGACGGGACAGATACTGGCAGGCAGCCCGCCCTTGGAAGCAGTTAAGTATCAGATACTGATCATGTTTCTGATCAGCGTCGGCAGCGGCATCGGCGCCGCGATCGCGGTGGCCGTCGGCTCACGGCGGCTGTTCGACGAACGCGAACGACTGCGTTTGGACCGCTTGCGGCGCTGAGAACAGGCAAACCACCCGAGCGCGCGGGCATGCTCGCCACGACGCTTGCTCAGTAGCACATGTACAGCCCGCCGTTGATGGGAATATTGGCGCCGGTGATGTAACCGGATTCCTCGTCGCTAAGAAATGCGATGACATGAGCAATCTCGTGGGGCTCACCGAAGCGCCCCACCGGAATGGACTCGACGATCTTGCTCCGGATCTCCTCGGGAACCGCGTCGGTCATCGGCGTGGCCACGTAGCCGGGAGAGACGGTGTTGACCGTGATGCCTTTACTCGCCACCTCCTGCGCCAGCGCCATCGTGAACCCATGCACACCCGCTTTCGACGCCGAGTAGTTCGTCTGACCGAACTGCCCTTTCTGACCGTTGACCGAAGAGATATTGATCACGCGCCCGAAACCCTGCTCGACCATCCCTTCCACCACGTGGCGCGTCACGTTGAACACGCTGTCCAGATTCGTGGCCATCACCGCTTGCCAGTCCTGTGCCTCCATCCTGCGCAACGTTCGGTCGCGGGTGATGCCGGCGCAGTTGACGAGTATCTGAACGGTGCCGAACCGCGCTACGACCTCCTCGATCATTGCCCGGCTCGATTCGAAGCACGCTACGTCGCCGGCGACGGTTTCAACAGCGCAGTCGTGCTCGCGCAGCTGGCACTTCCACTGCGTCGCCGCATCGATCTCCTCGGGCAGGTGTCCGGCGACGACGCGCCTGCCCCGCCTGGAGAGGGCTTTGCAGACCTCGGTGCCGATGCCGCCGATTCCACCCGTGACCAGCGCCACTTTCGCGCTCATAGCGAGCGCGCCAACACTTGAGTTTCCGGCTTGAACGTCGCCGACCGGCGGTGATGATCGGTGGGGGGGCGATGGGCGGACAGGCGGAGACCAGGAAACTCGTCTTGGCGCACTATGCTCATGTTGCTCTCCGCAGCGTCGGCGCAGCGCACAACGCACCACGCACCCCCGACCATGGGGCACTGTCGAGCCGCTTACATGATGCAGTGCACCAATGGTGCGCTGCACAATAATCCACGCTGCGGAGCCGTGTCAACTAAGGAAAAATGCCCTTTTTGACGCACGAATGTCATGTGCGGGGGCCAGGCCGGCTATCTTGCGAGACGTACGCGCTCAATCCGGCGACCGCCGGCAACGCGGCGGCCGAGTGGCACTCATTACCGGGCGACGGCGCTTGCGCCGGGGCGACGCGACCGATCAGCCGGAGGGAACGCTAGCGGCCCCGCGATGACTTGCGGGTATCTTTTTTCTTGTGCTTGGCAGAAGCCGGGGCCGCCGCTTTCAAGAAGCTATCCTGTACCTCTCGCCAGATTTCCAGATTACGTCTCGCCAGCTCGGACCACATGGTCATCGGACTCGCCGACATGGTACCGAGCTGCTGCTGGAAGGCGCGTTGTTGCCTGACGAAAAGGTCTAGGCTGCGAGCCAGATAATCGCTGAACACTTCCTGGGACGCACCGCCGTAGAAACGGATCATCTGGGTCAGCTGCTCCGCGCTGAAAAGCGGTTTCCCGGCCGACTCCTGCTCCGTGATGATTTGCAGCAAGATGTTGCGCGTGATGTCCTCGCCCGAGCTGGTGTCCTGCACCACGAAGTCCACGCCGTCGACGATCAGCTCCCGTAGATCGGCTAGCGTGATGTACCGGCTCTGCTCTGTATCGTAGAGGCGCCGGTTGGGATACTTCTTGATGACGCGTGTTTCAGCCACCAGGCGTCCCTCGATGTGCATGGGCTGCGCCCCGCCGAGCCCCCCTCGCTGCCGGTCGGCCGATGGATGCAAGCCTCCGCGGCACGTCGGTGCACCGGTGCGGCCGAACGAGCGGTGCGCAGCGCCGCCAAAGGCGCAGCGCTGTCGCACTGACAGCTGGCGGTGTCGCACCGCGGACATCGCTACGCTCGGCAACAGCCATTGACCATTCTCCCGCCCGCGGCCTCAATACATGTGCTGGCCGCCATTGATGCTCAGGGTCGAGCCGGTGATGAAATCCGCATCGTCCGCCACCAGGAACAAGACGCAGCGTGCTATGTCCTCCGCGCGTCCCAGACGCCCGACAGGGATCGTCGCGATGATCTTCTCGAGCACATTCTGTGGCACCGCACGCACCATGTCGGTGTCGACGTAGCCCGGTGCGATGGCGTTCACGGTAATGTGCTTCGAAGCGCCTTCCAGCGCCAGCGCTTTGGTAAAACCATGAATACCCGATTTGGCAGCCGCGTAATTCACTTGACCGTACTGACCGGCCTGTCCATTGATCGAGCCTATGTTGACGATGCGCCCGAAGTTGCGCTCGCGCATCCCTTCGATCACTGCCCGGCACATGTTGAAACACGAGGTCAGGTTGGTCTGCAGAACCAAGTCCCACTGTTCTGACTTCATCTTGTGCAGGGTGCCGTCGCGGGTGATGCCGGCGTTGTTGACGAGCACTTCCACAGGACCGAGATCCTGCTCGATTCGCCGGATGCCGTCGGCACAGGCGCCAAAATCGGCGACATCGAACTTGTAAATCGCGATCCCGGTACGCTCCGAGAACGCCCGCGCTCGCTCATCGTTCGACCCATAATTGGCGGCTACCTGGTATCCAGCCCCGTCGAGGGCGCTGCTGATCGCCTCGCCGATACCCCGCGTGCCGCCGGTTACCACTGCTACGCGTGCCATGCGTCGCTCCTCCTCATGGTCAGCTCAACACTCAATTTGCTGTGCAGCACCAGTGTACCGTATCGGACCACGTCTCCCTCAGCGCTCGACGGCGAGAGCCACGCCCTGACCGCCGCCGATGCACAGCGTTGCCAGACCACGACGGGCGTCGCGCCTGCGCATCTCGTGCAGCAGCGTGACGAGAATCCGCGCGCCGGACGCCCCGATCGGGTGCCCCAGGGCGATCGCCCCGCCGTTGACGTTGACTTTCTCGGTATCCCAGCCCAGCCCGTTGTTGACACAGATGGCTTGCGCCGCAAACGCCTCATTGGCCTCGACGAGGTCGAGATCGCTGACGCGCCAGCCCGCCTTCTCGAGGCAGCGCGTCGACGCCGGGATCGGTCCCGTGCCCATGATGGCCGGATCGACGCCGGCACTCGCGTAGGCAACGATCCTGGCCATGGGCTCTACGCCGAGCGCTCGGGCGCGCGCCTCCGTGGTCACCACCACGGCGGCCGCGCCGTCGTTGATGCCCGATGCGTTCCCGGCCGTCACCGAGCCCTCGCGATCGAATGCCGGCCGCAGCTTGGCCAAGCCCTCTGCCGTGGTCCCTGGTCGCGGGTACTCGTCGCGATTGACGACCAGCGCATCGCCCTTGCGCTGCGGGATTTCGACCGCGATGATCTCGTCGTCGAAACGCCCGGCGAGCTGAGCCGCCTCGGCCTTGGCCTGTGAGCCCGCGGCGAACTCGTCCTGAGCCGCGCGGTCGATCTCGTGCAGCCGAGCTATGTTCTCGGCCGTGTTCCCCATGTGGTACTTGTTGAAGGCGTCCCAGAGGCCGTCGACGATCATCGTGTCCCGCAGGCTCCAGTCGCCCATTTTCGTGCCGGCGCGGGAATTCGGCAGCGCGTGCGGAGCGAGGCTCATGTTCTCCTGGCCGCCGGCGATGATCACTTCCGCATCGCCGCACTTCAGCGCCTGCGCGGCGAGGTGCACCGCTTTGAGGCCGCTGCCGCAGACTTTGTTGATGGTCATCGCCGGCACACCGTGCGGCAGCCCCGCCTCGATGCTGGCCTGCCGCGCCGGATTCTGGCCACACCCGGCCGTGAGCACCTGTCCCATGATGACCTCGTCGACCTGATCGGTTGCCAGACCGGTGCGCTGCAACAGCCCAGCGATCACCCTGGCACCCAGGGTGCTCGCGGGAACGCCCGAGAGCGCCCCGTTGAACGAGCCGATCGCCGTGCGCCCGGCGTCAATAATCACGACGTTATCTACCATGACGGAATCTCCTGCACATCCGCGCTACGAAAATTGAACGTCAAACTGCCTCGATGGGCTCGCTGCGCCCGATTTGCTGCACTGCACAATACAGCCAAATGCGCTAGAATTCAACCATGACGCAGCGCCGGGGCGACCTTCGTCGGGCGCGCCGGCCCGACGCTACCGCGGCCTCGCTGTGATATGACGCAATCCGAGACGCCTTTCTGGAGCGACGCCTGGCTGCGCAGTCAGCGCGCGTACCTCGAGGCCCTGCGCACGTTGCCCGACAGCGACGCGGCGAGCGTCCTCGACCACTGGTGGCGCACCGTCGCGCCGGCCGCCGAGCCCGCCACACAGGATTTTTACGCTCATCTCGTCGAGCTCGGCGGCGCCTATTTTCGACTGGTGGAGCTGCTGGGGGTCCGCTTCGACGACCGCGGCGAGGACGCCGGCGCGTCGTCCGGTGCCGCGGGGGACTGGCGCGCCGCGCTCGACACCGCACTCGAGGCGATGAGCGGCGCGTTCGCCGCCCCAGCGGACGACGATCCGAGCCGGGCGGCCACGGGCTCGCTGCTCGGGGCGTGGGCGCTGCCGCTCGACACCTGGCAGCGTGCCGCCGCTTCCCTCATCGGTTGGCGTGGCGACTACGTGCGACAGGTGCAGGCGGCGGCAGCGGACCCACACGCGCATCTGCGGGAGGCGCTGTCGGCGCCCACTCTCGGGTACACGCGGGAAAATCAGGCCCAGCTGCAGCGATTGGCGAAGCTCGCGCTCGAGCACGAACAGGCGCTGCGCGAGTACACGGCGCTGTTCAGCCAAACCGGCGTCGAAGCGGTGGCACGGCTGCGCCAGAGCCTGGCCGGAATGGCGGAGAGAAACGCATCGATTGGGTCGACCCGTGAGCTCTACGACCTGTGGGTGGATTGTTGCGAGGACGTTTATGCGGACATGGTGTCGACCACCCGCTACGCCGAGCTCTACGGCCGGCTCATCAATTCACTCATCGCGCTCAAGGGTCAAAGCCGGCGCGTCCTCGAGGAGGTAATGGCGCCCCTCGATCTTCCCGGCCGCAACGAGCTCGAAACACTTCAGCAGCACTTGGCGCAGTCGCGCCGCGAGCTGCGGCGCTGCCGGGCCGATCTGGCCTCGCTCGACGCACGTGTCAGCGCGCTCGAGGCCGGCCTCGTCCCCGCCACGCCTCGGCCCGGCCGCGCTTCGCGGACGGCGCCCAAACCGACATCCCGCCGAACGCGCAGGCGCGTCACCCGTGCAGCCGATACGCATAAGCCCTGACGCGGCAATCGAAGAGCTGCTCGCCTTCAATGGCAAGCTCGCCAGCGGATTGCGGCACCTCGCTGAGCTTCGCGAGGCCCCGGACGGCGTGACGCCGAAAGAGGTCGTCTACCAGGAGGATAAGCTGACCCTGTACCGCTTCGTTCGGCGAGGTAGGCGAGGTAAAAGCCCTCGGCACACGGTGCCGCTGCTCATCGTCTACGCGCTGGTCAACCGCCCTTACATGACCGACCTTCAGGCTGACCGTTCGCTGGTGGGCGGCCTACTCGATGCCGGCATCGACGTTTACCTGATCGACTGGGGCTACCCGGATCAGGCGGACCGCTTCTTGACGCTCGACGACTACATCAACGGCTACGTGGACCGCTGTGTCGACGAAGTGCGCCGGCGGCACGACCTGCCCCAGATCGATATTCTGGGGATTTGCCAGGGCGGAACCTTCAGTCTCTGCTATGCATCGCTGCACTCCGGGAAAGTGGGCAAGCTCGTCACCATGGTGACGCCGGTGGATTTCCACACCCCGGACAATCTCCTGTCGAAATGGATGCGTCACATCGACGTCGACCAGTTGGTCGACACCGTCGGCAACGTACCAGGTGAGCTGCTCAATTGGACGTTTCTGGCGCTCAAGCCCTTCCGTCTCATGGGACAAAAATATCTCGATCTTGTGGAAGTGTTGGACGATCGGGAAAAGCTCGAGAACTTTCTGCGCATGGAGAAGTGGATATTCGACAGTCCGGACCAGGCCGGCGCGGCCTTCGGAGAGTTCGTCAAGGACTTCTTTCAGCACAACAAGCTGGTGGCGGGGGCTGTCGAGCTCGGCGGGCGGCGCGTCGATCTGGGGGCTTTGCCCATGCCCATCCTCAATGTCTACGCTACCGAAGACCATCTGGTCCCACCCAAGGCCGCGCGGGCACTGGCCAATCATGTCCCCGCCGCACGGTACAGCGAGCTCGCGTTCCAAGGCGGTCATATCGGCATCTATGTGAGCGCCCGGGCCCAACGACAGATCCCCCCCGCCATCGCCGGCTGGCTTCGCGGCACACCGCCCTAGTCGTCACCGCGGCCGGGCCAGCTTGCGCTCGGCGACACGGCCCGGCGTCGAAGTCGCCAGCGCCGCCCGATCACGGTCGGGTTGGGGCTCGCCGCAGCCGATCCATGACGAGCGGCCTACCGCTCGGTACGCGCTGGCGCGTCGCGGGAAGGACGGGGGACGGAATCGGCCCACCGCGTGGCGCGGGCGCGCTGAGCGCCGCGACCAGTGGGTCCGCCGGCGTCAGCCGGCAGCGCCGCGCTCGATCTTCAGCCGCAGAGCGCGAATCCCTTCGGCGGAGAGCTGCCTGTCAACGGCGGCGAGCTTGTTCAGATCGATGAACGGGCCGAGGCGTACCCGGAAAAAGTTGCCCCGGTTCTCGACCGAGACCTTCTGGATGTGCGCTGCGAGACCGAGCAGGGCGAGACGCGCCTTGAGGCGGTCGGCATCCGCGTAGCTCGCGTAGGAACCGGCCTGGAGCATGTAGAAAACACCTTCCTCGGTCCGCGCCGGTGGCGCCGGCTCGGCGGGCGCGGCGTCCGAGGGCGCCGCCTCGCTCGGCAGCACGGATTCGATCTCCGGGAGCACCGTGTAGAAATCGAACTTCGTCGGCGGCTGCTCGCGGCGCTCGGGCGCCGCGGCGGCGGTCTGCTCGCGGTCCCGCTGCGAGCGCGAGGACTCGACCAGGCTCTTCAGGCCGCTGCCGATATCCGACGAGCCGCCCTCGCGCATACCGAAAACGAGCGCGGTCAGCACGGAACCGGTGACGAGGCCGATCACCAGCATCAGAAAACTCGAGCGGCCCGCCGCGGCGGCGGTTCCGACCCTCGCGCTCCGCGACGGGCGGCCGCGTCGTCGTGCCCGACCCATCGCTGTCACATCCGTTCTGGCGCGGAAACACCCAGCAGAGCCAGGCCGTTCGCGAGGACCTGCCGCGTTGCGTCGATCAAGCCGAGTCGAGCCTGGCGCAGGGCCGGCTCTGCGGCGATAAAGGGATGGGCGTTGTAGTACGCGTGAAACTCCGTAGCGAGCTCCCGCAGGTAGTACGCCACCTGGTGCGGCGCATAGGCCAGCGCCGCATTTTCGACGACTTCCGGGAAACGCGACAGCGCGCCCAGCAGCGACGCTTCGTCATCTTCGCAGAGCAGACCATAGTCGGCCTCGCCATCGCTCGCCAGACCGCGCTCGGCAAGCTGACGGAAGACACTGCATATGCGTGCGTGGGCATATTGCACGTAGTAGACGGGGTTGTCGTTCGACTGCGACTTCGCCAGCTCGAGATCGAAATCCATATGCTGCTCGGGCTTGCGCAGCACGTAGAAGAACCGTGCGGCGTCATTACCGACCTCGTTGCGCAGCTCGCGCAGCGTGACGAACTCGCCGCCGCGCGTAGACATCGAGACGCGCTCGCTGCCACGGTACAGATTGGCGAACTGCACCAGCAGCACCGTGAGCGCGTCGGGATCCCCGCCCAGCGCGGCCAGCGCGGCCTTCATGCGCACAATGTGGCCGTGGTGGTCGGCACCCCAGACATCGATGCAGCGCTGATAGCCTCGATCTGCTTTGTCGATGTGGTAGGCGATGTCAGAGGCGAAATAGGTGGGAGCGCCACTGGCGCGCAGCACCACCCGATCCTTCTCGTCGCCGAATTGGGTCGAACGGAACCACCATGCCCCTCCCGATTGATAGAGGTGCTCGCTTGCACGCAGCCGCTCGATAGCGCGATCGACCGCCCCGCCCCGAAACAGCTCGCGCTCCGAGAACCATTCGTCGTGGTGGACCCCGAACTGCTCGAGATCGCTGCGGATGTTCTCCAACATTACCTCTCGCGCCAGCGCCAGTACTCGCTCGAACCCGTCCGTGTCGAGCTCTCGCCGAGACCGATCGATAAGAGCATCGAGCCTCGCCTCCGGCTCCATCGGCAACGCCCCGAAGAGCACGGCCGCATCGCGGCGCCAACGCTCACCGTCGCTGCGATGAACGGCAGCCGCAATGTCGTAGATGTAGTCCCCCTGATAGGCGTTGGTCGGAAACTCCAGCACCTCTCCGCACAGCTCCAGGTAGCGCAGCCACACGCTGACCGCGAGGATATCCATCTGGCGACCGGCATCGTTGACGTAGTACTCCGCCCGAACGTCGAACCCGGCCGCGCGCAGCACGCGCACCAACGAGTCCCCGTAGGCGGCGCCGCGCCCATGACCGACGTGCAGCGGGCCCGTTGGATTGGCGGATACGTACTCGACCAGCACCCGCGTACCGCCGCCCACGTCACCCCCGCCGTAGGCCGTTGCGCTGTCGAGGATCCGCGGAACGAGCTGCTGATAGGCATGAAGGCTGAGGAAGAAATTGACGAAACCCGGGCCGGCGATAACGGCGCGTTCGACGATGTCCGAGGAGGGCAGGTTGGCCACCAGTCGCTCGGTCAGCGCCCGCGGCTGCACCCCGGCCTGTTTGGCCAGAGTCAGCGCGACGTTGCTGGCGAAGTCGCCGTGCTTCGCGTGACGCGTTCGCTCTACGTGGACGTCGGACGGCAACCCGGCGGGCACGACACCCTCGGACGCGAGCCGGCGCAGCGCCCCGGTGATGAGCTGTCTAATCTCGTTCTTCACGCCGGAACAGCCTGAACGACGATGTGAGCCGGATCGAGCCCCGATCCGGCGGGTGATCAGGCAGACAAACCGGCACTGCCACCGCGGTGCAGGCGTCTGAGTGCGGCCTGTCTGTGGACCATGGGAACGGGGACGGCCGCGCGCATTCTAACGCTAGCCGACCCGTCAGACCAACCCGCGCACGCGGACAGCCCCGCCGTCACCGCTCTGAGTAAGAGCGAGGGGCCGCGCCATGCGCGTAGTGCGTCACACGGTGCGTCACCATCATGGTCAACACGACTGCAATCGCGAACGCATACAGTCCGAGATGCACCTCGACGCTGGCCAGCGCACCGAGCTTCACGCTCGCCAGCAGCACCGCCACCACGAAGACGTCCAGCATCGACCATCTGCCGAGCGCCGCAAGCCACCGGAAATAGCGCATCGATAACGGCAGTCGCTCGGCGCGCGTGTTCCAGACCCGATACAGCAGGGCTATTTTCAGCAGCGGCAACACTACGCTGAATCCACCGATGATCAGAAACAGCAGGTACTGGCCTTCCGACCACAGCGCGGCGACACCGGAAAGCAGCGAGAACGTGTTGCTGATCCAGACGAGCTTCTTGAGCGTCAGCATGGGGGCGGTGATACCCACCAGCAAGGCCAGCAGGGCAGCCGTGATCGCGGCATTGACGACGATCCGCACACGGCGCTCCGGCGCGAACGCCGGCGCCGTTTCCACGCTGCCCGGCTTCGCCGGCAGGGTGGACTGGCTGTCCGTCGACGGAGTCATCAGTACATCTCGAGTGGATCGACATCGAGCGACCAGCGCAGCCGCCGCGAGCCCGGCCGCGCGTCCAGCTCGTCCAGCCATTCGTCCAAGAACGGGTGCAACGCCTGGCGCCGTTGCGCGACGACCAGCAGCTGAGCGCGATAACGTCCCGCCCGACGCTCCATTGGCGAGGGCACCGGGTCCATGACGGCGACGCCGGGCCGACCATCGAGCACCCGCCTGCCGCACGAGCGTGCCTCGCGGAGGAAAGCAAGCGCTTCTTCCGCCCGTGAGGAGTCCGCGCGCAGCAGCGCGAGGTGAGAGAACGGCGGGTAGTGGGCCTGGCGACGCTCTTGCAGGGCGAGCGCCGCCAGGCCCCGGTAGTCGTGGCGCACTATAGGCTCGAAATACGGATTCTCGGGATGCAATGTCTGCACGAGTACGTGGCCGGCGCGCTGGCCTCGGCCCGCGCGTCCCGCGACCTGCACGAGCTGCTGAAAGAGACGCTCGGGAGCTCGAAAATCCAGGCTGTACAGGCCCTGATCGACATTGACGATACCAACCAGCGTCAATCCGGGAAAGTCATGACCTTTGGAGAGCATCTGGGTACCGATCAGAATGTCGGCGCTGCCCTCCGCGATGTCGTTGAGCTGCGCTTCGAGCTGACCCCGTCCCGACGTCGTATCGCGGTCGACGCGCACCAGCCGCGCCTTCGGGAAACGCTTCGCCAGCGCTTCCTCGACGCGTTGCGTGCCGGTGCCCACACGATAGAGGGCGTCGCTGCCGCAGCCGGGGCACTGCTTCGGCGCCGGAAGGTCGGCTCCGCAGTGGTGGCAGCGCAGTCGCGCGCTGCGCTTGTGCAACGTCAGCCGGGCATCGCATCGCCGGCACTGGGCCTGCCAGCCGCAGCCGGCACACATCACCACGGGAGCGAAGCCCCGCCGATTGATGAAGATCAGACACTGCTCGCCGCGGCCCAGGCAGCGCTCGACCGCGTCGAGCAGTACGGGGCTCAGTCCGTCGGGCGCCGGTAGTCGTCTGAGATCGAGCAGCGTGACCCGCGGCAGCGCGGCTCTGCCCGCGCGCGACGGCAGCTCCAGCAGCCGATAACGTCCACTGTCAGCGTGGACGAGCGTCTCCAGAGAGGGGGTCGCGGAACCGAGTATGACCGGCACCTCTGCGCGACGGGCGCGCATGATGGCAATGTCCCGCGCGTGATAGCGAAAGCCCTCCTGCTGTTTGTAGGACGCATCGTGCTCTTCGTCGATGATGATGACGCCGAGCCGCGGCATGGGGGCGAACACCGCTGAGCGGGTGCCGAGCACGACGGCAGCGGCGCCGCCGCGAGCCGCCCACCAGGCGTCGTGGCGTTCGCGGTCCGAGAGCCCCGAGTGCATCACCGCGATGCTGACGCCGACACGCTGGCGGAAGCGCGCCACAAGCTGCGGCGTCAACGCAATCTCAGGCACCAGCACGAGAGCCTGGCCGCCGCGTTGCAGCGCGGCCTTCACGACATGCAAGTAGACCTCGGTCTTGCCGCTACCCGTCACGCCGTGGAGAACCAACACCTGGAAATGCCCCAGCGCATCGATGATCTGCTGCCGGGCCCGTTGCTGGTCCTGCGAGAGCACGGGGCCCGGGCCGCTTGCCGCCGCCGCCGGCGCGGCCGGCGGTCCGCCCTCCTCGCGGCGCAGCCACCCCTTGGAGACCAGTGCCGCGACCGCCCGGCGGGCACCGCCGACCTCCCCGGCGATATCGGCGAGTCGCGCCACCCCGCCGCGACCGACAACGAGGCGGAGCACCTCGTATTGCACGGGGGCTCGCTTGAGTTCGGCGGCCGCGCAACGCTCAACACGCTCCGTCACGCGGTACACCGCCGGCGTCGACGGCGCCAGCGGCGCGCCGCGGCGCGCCGCGGCGGGCAGCGCCGCATGGAGCACCTCGCCGACGGGGTAGTGGTAGTACCGAGCGCTCCACTCCAACAGCGCGGTCAGCGGCTCGCCGAGCACCGCCTCGTCGTCCAGCACGCGAGCAACCCGCTTGAGGCGGGCCGTGGGATGACTGCTCGTGGCAGCGATCTCGAGAACGATGCCGATGAGTGTGTGACGCCCGAAAGGCACGACGACGCGGGCCCCGCGAGCGGGGAGTGCCGCAGGGTCGCAGAGGTAGTCGAACAGACGGCGCACCGGCACCGGTACGGCAACGCGAGCGATCGATTCGGCATGCGGTGAGCCGGCGGGCATCGTGGTCACTGTATCACAGCGCCCGCCGCGCCAACCCTCGATCCATTGCTAGGCAAGGGCTTGGGCTTTATGCCGAACACAGCTGTGGATAACTCTGTGCATAAAAGGGTGTTCTCGTATGGGACCGCTACGGGGACGACTTGCTCAAGCCTTGAGCGACACAGGCCGATCTGTAATTTTATCAATAAAATCAATATATTGATAAGAAAACCGTGGCTTTCCCAGGCGCCGCCGAACCAGTCGCCGACGCGCGGCAGGTATTGTGCATAAATCGAAGGCGTCGGCGTGTCGGCGCAGGCCGTGCCGACGCCGAGCGCGCTCGTTCATTCAGTACGTTAGGTTCGTTTTCTGCAAAGCCACCCAAAGATCGGTTCGTACCTATGTTGCGTCGCCACCCGCTGCGACGACTCCGTGATCGAGCATCTCGAGCTGCGATACGCCTGCCCAGTGACGTCAGAGCGGCTGGCACGCCAGCTCGCAACGATGCCGCCAACGACCGTTCCTCGCTTCGGCGGTGTTCGCGACACACGTGTCGAACGATACGGGCGTCTTCGGGTCGAGTTGCCCGCCGCCAGCCCGTTCGATGATCGAGCAGCTGCTGGCCGAGCTGGGACACTGACAGCGATCGGCAGTCGCCCCAAGCGCTCTGAGACCGTAGCTAGCGGGGCCTGTCGATCCCGCCCACGTGCTAAGCTTCCACGCGCAGCGACTCGGTTAGCTATCGCAATGTCCGACCCTCCAGCGTCTTCTTCCAGCGAGCGCAAGGCGCCATGCGGCGCAGCGTCGACGTAGCCATTCTCGGAGCCGGCACGGCAGGGCTGTCCGCGCTCAACGTCGCCCAACGCGCGACCGACGACGTGGTGCTTGTGAACGGGGGCGAGCCGGGCACGACCTGCGCCCGTGTGGGCTGCATGCCGTCGAAAGCCATCGTTCAGGTGGCAGACGATTACGCCCGACGGAAGGTGTTCGATCGTCTGGGTATCGGCGGCGGTGCGCAGCTCCGCATCGATGACGAGCAGGCCCTCGAGCACGTCCAGCATCTCCGCGACATTTTTGTCGATCGCGTCCTCGCCGGCTCTGTCGACATTCTCGGCGACAGGTTCATCGACGGCTACGCCGAGTTTCTGGCGCCCGACCTGCTTCGCGTGGACGACCTGATTCTGAGCGCGAAGCGTGTCGTGATCGCCACCGGTAGCCGGCCCGTGGTGCCAGCCGCTTGGCAGCGCTTCGGCGCACGTGTCCTCACCACGGACGACTTTTTCGAACAGCAGTCGCTGGCTGCGAGCATCGCCGTCGTCGGGCTGGGTGCAGTGGGTCTCGAGCTGGGACAGGCGGTCGCCCGCTTGGGCAGCGACGCCGTCGGTTTCGACGCGGCCACCACATGCGGGGGCATGCGCGATCCCGTCGTGGCGCGGCTGGCGGCGGAGATCATCGGTCAGGAGCTGCCGATGCACCTCGGCAGTGAGGTGACATTGCGCGAGAGCGAGGCGAAGCTGGCCATCACGGCCCGCGACGTGTCGTTGGAGGTCGACCGGGTGCTGGCCAGCCTCGGACGCAGGCCCAACGTCGATAAGCTCGCCCTCGACAAACTCGGTGTCGATCTTGGGCCCGATGGGGTTCCGGAGTTCGACCCGCACACCATGCAGGTGGGCACGCTGCCCGTGTTCATCGCCGGCGACGTGACGGGGACGCGAGCGATTCTGCACGAAGCCGCCCACCAAGGCCGCATCGCCGGCTTCAATGCCGTGCAGCCAGAGCCGGTGGCGTTCAAGCCCCTGACGCCTCTCGCCATCACCTTCACGGACCCCGCTCTGTGCGAGGTCGGCACCCCTTACAGCGAGCTCGATCCCGATGGGATCGTCGTCGGCGAGATGCGCCTGGGGCCGCTCGGCCGTGCCCTGATCATGGCGAGGAACAAGGGCATCGTACGCCTTTACGTCGACAAGCACTCCGCAAAACTGCTCGGCGGCGCCATGGTGGCACCGAACGCCGAGCACCTGGGGCATCTGCTCGCGTGGTGCATCGAACGTGGGCTGACGGTTCTCGACATGCTGCGGCTGCCGTTTTATCACCCGACCGTCGAGGAAGCGCTGCAGTCCGCCGCCCGCGACGCCCTGCTGAAGTTGGGCACACCCAGGCAACCCCCGCCGGAGCTGTCACCGCTGTAACCCGGCGCCCGGAACGCTCGGCGCCCATTGCTCAGGCGGGTCATGCGTGGCGACACCCTGCTTCCGGGTAAGCAGTCCAGCGCGGCGCGCTAGCGCAACAGGTCGTCGACGTGCGCCGTAAACACCCCGCTGCGCCGGTCCTCGTAGTAGCGACGCAGCATGCGGGCGACCACCCCGAAGGCCAGCTCGTCCCACGGGATTTCCTGCTCTGCAAACAACGTCACGTCCAGGCTCTCGGGACCCGGCGCGAAGTCGGCCGTGGCGAGGCGCGCGCGAAACATCAGATAGACCTGGTTGATATGGGGAATGTTATAGACGCCGTAGAGACTCACCGCCTCGACGCGGGCACAGGCCTCTTCGAGCGTCTCGCGAACGGCGGCCTGCGTCGCCGTCTCACCGTTTTCCATGAAACCCGCGGGTATGGTCCACAGCCCGCGCCGCGGCTCAATTGCGCGGCGGCACAGCAGCAGCCGGGATCCGCACTCGACCACACAGCCGGCCACGATCTTCGGATTCTGGTAATGCACCCGACCGCACTGGTCGCACACGTGACGCGGGAGATTGTCACCCACCGGCACTCGATGCGTCACCGAGGCGCCGCAGTGGCTGCAATAGTTCATCGCGTACGCGGCGGGCGTCGCGCGCCGCCGGGCTGTTCCAAGGCACCGCTCACGGTCATATCATGCCATCGGCCCCGGCCGGAAACGAGGCACGTTCCCGCCCAGCCTGGCTCTGCCGTCGTCGGCGGGACCCGATCGCGACGATGCGCAGCGGCGCTGAACGACGCGTGCGACCCCTCATCGAGGAATGCGGCGGTGTGCCCGGCGGACAGCGTCGACATGACCCCGGGCGCTGCTCGATTTGCTGCGCTCGGTACGATGTCGAGCGTCGCGGATCGCCGCGCCGTCTGCCTACTCGTAGCCCACCAGCTCCACGTAGCCGTAACCGAGCGTCGCAGCGGACGGCTCGCGCCCAGAGACGACGACCGCCCCTTCCCAATAACGGAAGGCCGCGTCCCACTCCTGGTTGGGCAGCAGCGGCGTCAACGTCAGATCGAGCGCCACCGACGGTACCTGCAGACGCCAGCCGCCGGGATAGCGCACACCGGTGACGGTGCTGCGCCAATGTCGCTCGACAACGAGTTCGACGTCTTCGGGGGCCAGACGGGTCGCCCGGCCGTCGCTGTCGACCATGACGCCCGCGCTGAACGGATCGATGCCGCCGTCTTTGCGCCTCAGATGGTAAAACATCAGCTCCCGGCCATCATTGAGGTGCAGGGCGAACCAGTCCCAGCCCTGTTGATCCGGCTCGAGCGACGAGGTCGACCACTCCCGATCGAGCCAGCTCGTGCCCTCGACGGCGTGGGTGACCGAGTCGACGCGCACGCTGCCGCGCGTCGGCATGCGTGTGAGCGAGTAGTAGTACGACGCCTGTCCGGGCGTCGCGCCCTTGCGACTGAGCCCGCGATCCCCCTGCAGCACGGCCGGCTTATCGCTGCCAAGCTCGAGCGCGATCTCGACGCCCGCTTCCCGCGCCCGCAGCTGCAGGGTGAGTCTGCCCAGCGGTCCACCGGGTGCGCTCTGCTGAACCGACCAGTCGTCGAGCCAGACCCGCAGCGGCGCAGCGCTCGCCCCCGCCAACCCGGCGGCACCGCGACTGAAGCGCTCCCAGTGACGAAACCGCCCACCAGCGGCATCGGATAGCGCAAAGTGCGCCATGTACGCCTGATCGGTGGCCCACGCCGAGCGGCTGAGATCGATGCCGGAGCGATGCAGGCCTGAGCGAAAGAACGTGAGCTGATAGCCGAAACGTCGCCCCGAAGCGCTGGCCAGGTTGCCGGTGAAGTACCACCACTCCGTCTTGAATTCGGGGTGCGGCCCGTGATCGCGCGGAAACTCGAAGACTCGGGGTGCCAAGGCGAGGGCGAAGCCCGCGTTGTCGGGATTGGCGAGCACGCGTGCGAGCGCGTTCGCCGAGCCGGCGGGCGCCTGCGGTCTGAACCACAGATAGCTGGCGACCACGGCGGACGTCAGCACCGCGACGGCGGCCAGTGTCACCTTGGTCGCGGCCGCCAACCGGCTATTCCTCGCGCAGACCCGCCGCCGGGGCCGCCCGGGTGAGGCGGTATGCCGGATAGACGCCCGCGACCAGCGCGGCGCCCAGACCCAGCGCCACGGCCTCCAACAGCAGGCCCGGCTCGGCAATGAAATCCATGGCCCAGCCGAAGGAGCGGCGATTGATGACGTGCACGAGGGCGAAGGCGGTGGCGACGCCGAGTGGAAGGGCGAGGAGACCCGCTGTGAGACCCATCATCGCCGTCTCGCCGAGAATCATCTTCCAGAGCTGGGCCGGCCCGAAGCCGAGCACGCGAAGCACGGAGAACTCGCGGGAGCGCTCGAGCTGAATGGCCATGAGCGCGGCCAGTATGCCGACGGCGGCCACGACGATAGCGATTACGCGCAGCACCGTCGTCACCGTGAACGTTCGATCGAACACCGTAAGCGACGCCTCGCGAAGCGCGCCAACGGAGGCAATGCGCAGATCGGCCGACGCCTCGCTCTCCGCGAGCAGCTGATCCGTCACCTCCTCGGGCGTCGCCCCGTCCACCAGATAGAGCGACAGCGCCGAGATGACCGGATCCTGCCAGTGCTCGAGGTAGGTATCGCGACTCATCGTGATGACACCCTGATCCGAGCCGTAGTCGCGATAGACGCCCTGCACCGGGAATGACCGCTCGCCAACGACGGTTCGCAGCGTGATCTCGTCGCCGACGCCCACTCCTCGGCGATAGGCGAAGGGCTCGGAAACGATCACCGCCGCTTCGTCGCGGAAAGCCACCCAGGCGCGGTCGGGATCGCCTTCCGTGAACTGGAAACCCGCGAAACCCCGCCTGTCGACATCGAGCGCGAACAGCTCGAGCAGACGGCCCTGCTCCTCGAGCCGGACACGCCGGCCCATGCCGACCGACGCCACAGCGGGCAGCGCCCGCACGCGCTCGACGAGGCGGCTGTCGACGCCGCTGCTTTCCGCCGCCACCGATATGTAGACATCGGCTCTCAGGTAGCTGTGCAGCCAGCGCTCGACCGAAAGACGAAAGCTGCCGATCATGACGCCGACACCGACGGTCGCCGAGAGGGCAACCGCGAGTGCGGCCACAGCCAGGCCGGTACGGCTCAGCGCGGCGCTGACGCTGCCTATGGCCATGCGCGTGACGATGCCGGCGGTGCGCCGAGCCAGCGCGCCGGCCCCCGCCATCAGTAACGTCGTGGCGAAGGGCACGAGTGCGGCGTAGCCGAACATGAGCAGAAACAGCCCCAGGAATCCGAGCAGCAGCTCGTCGGGAGACAGCGTCAAGACCGCCGTTCCCGCGCCGACTACCACGAGACCGAAAGCGACCGCGAATCGCGATACAGTCCGGGCCCGGCGCTCCAGGATCGAGCGGCTGAGCAGCCCCCGCGGCGGCGCGCGCATCGCCTCGAGCGCAGGAAGGCCCGCCGCGGCCAGCGTCGCCGCAATGCCGATCGCCACGGCTTTCGCCAAACCCACCGGGCCGACGGTGGCACGGGCGACCTCCACCTCGAAATACAGGTCATTGAGCGTTCGGGTGACGATCTTGAGCAGCCCCTGCGCCAGCACGGCGCCGCCAACGATGCCCGTGGCGGTGGCCACGCAGCCGATGACGAACGCTTCGAACAACACGCCCCGGAACACCTCCGCGCGGGTGACACCGAGCGTTCGCAGCACGCCGATCTGCTCGCGCCGCCTGACCACCGAGAAGGTCATCGTGTTGTAAATCAGAAACATGCCGATCACGAGCGCCAGCAGGCTGAGTGCGGTCAAGTTGATCTCGAACGCCTCGCTCATCCGCGAACGTGCGGTGGCGGAGGACTGTACCGTGACCACGGTCGCCACCGGCGGCAACGACGCTTCGATAGCGCCGATCTCGCTGCTGTCGGACGTCAGATCTATGTGTGAGAGCCGGCCCCGCATGCCGAGGATGGCCTGGGCCGTCGCGATGTCGCAGACGATGACGCGACCGAGCGCGCCGGTACCGCCCGCGCCCGACTCGAGCACACCGATCACCTCGAGCCGAAGGCGCCGGGCGCCGGAGAGCACATCGAGCGCGTCGCCCGCGCGCGTACCGAGCTGCCGCGCCCCGTCGGTGGTGAGGTAGACGCTGTCGGGAACCCTCAAGAGGTCTACCGGGTCGAGCGCCCCGTTCGACCCGTAGGAGCGAAAGCCCGACTCGGCGAAGGGGTCGATACCGATGACGCGGTACCACAGCCCTTCCGCGCCGGCGATGCGAACGCGTCCTTCCACGACGGGCGCAACGCGGCGCAACCCGTGCTCGACGCGCAGAGACCGGTAGATCGCCTCGTCGAGACCGGCGGGCCCGCCCACGATTCGATGTGTCGCTGCCCCGGCCAAGGCTTGGTTGGCGATCTCGAAACCTCGCTGGGCGCTGCTGTTGACCATGTCGATCGCCACCACGACGGCGACGCCCAGGGCGATACCGACGACCGATGCCACGGACTGCCAAGGCCGTGTCGAGAGCGAGCGCAGGTGAGCGCGGTAGAGAATCACAGGGCGGGCAACGCGCGCGCGTCCATCGCCCGCAGCTGACCATCTTCGATGAGCGCAACCCGATCGGCTTGCCGGGCTGCCGCGCGGCTGTGGGTAGCCATGACGACGGTGGAGCCCACCTCGAGCGTGAGCTCGCGCAGCAGCGACAGCACCGAAGCGCCTGCCCGCGAATCGAGATTGCCGGTGGGCTCATCGGCGAGAATGACGGCAGGGCGATGCACGATCGCCCGCGCCACCGCGACGCGCTGCTGCTCGCCACCGGAGAGGGCGTCTGGAAAGCTCCCGCGGCGATCGGCCAAGCCGACGCGCTCCAGCAGAGCCTCGATGCGGCGCTCGGCGTCATCGCGCGCCAGCCCGACGAGTTCCAGCGGCAGCCCGATGTTCTCCCCCACGGTCAAGGTGGGAATGAGCTGGAAGAACTGGAAGACGAAACCGAGGTGCCGACGGCGAAGGCGCGTGCGCGCGGATTCGCCAAGCGCGGACAGCGTCGTACCTCCGATCACGACGTCACCGTCATCGGCCATGTCTATGCCCGCGATCAGGTTGAGCAGCGTGGACTTGCCTGAACCACTGCGTCCTAGAACGGCAACGAACTCCCCCGGCTCGAATACGGCGTCGATGCCACGCAACACCGTTCGCCGACGTCCACCCTCGAGGTAGGACTTCCAGACGCCGAGCAGCTCGACGCGTCCGCGCGGCGCGTCGGGGGACGGTGAGCGCCGCGCCGCGACCTCTGGCTCGTCACCGCGGGTCACGGCAATACGCCAGGCTGGCGGCCACCTCGATGGCGTCCGGCGTGTGGCGAAGTCGCGCGACAATGACCTCCACGCCGCGCCGGACCACGTCCTCGAGGCACTCCGCATAGGCGGGATCGATGTGCGACGCCGGTGCGAAGTAAGCACCCTCGGGCCGATTGACGGCAAACACGATCACCCCCCGGTAGCCGCGCTCGACGGCGATCGCCAGCAGCTCGAGGTGCTTGCGTCCCCGCACCGTGACGGCGTCGGGAAATGCCACGGTGTCGCCCACCAGCAGCGTCGTGTTCTTGACCTCCACATACGCGTCGGGGCGGCCACCGTCGCTCAAAAGCAAGTCGAATCGGGAGCGGGGTCGACCCTCGACGGCGAACGCTGGTTCGCGTTTGAGCGCTCGGTAGCCGTCGAGGTGCGGCAGACGGCCGTCACGCACACCGTTCTCGATCACGGCGTTCACCCGCGCTGTGTTGACACCGATCCATCCGCTGCCCATGTCGACGCGCTCGAGTGTCCAGGGATATTTCCGGTTGGCGTTGTGGCTGCGACTCACCTCGACCGGTGCGCCCGGCGCCCAACAGCTCGCCATGGAGCCCGTGTTGGGGCAATGCACGGTAACGCGACGGCCGTCCTCGAGCTCGACATCGGCAAGGAATCGCTTGTAGCGCGAGAGTATCCGCCCCCGCGTAAGCCCGCCCAGCCTCATCGCCGGCCCAGCGCGGCGCATAGCCCCGTGTGCCCGCACGGCGTGCGCTCGACCTCGGCTCTGCGACTTGCCCTCGGGCACCAGCTCACCACTGTCTTAGGTTCCGTCAGACGATGAGACGGCGTCGCACGAGGACGACGGCCGCGTAATAGCCAATCGCCGCGTAGCCCAGCAGCACGGCAACGTGCAGCGCCGGCTCGGTGAGCGGCTCGCCCGCAATCAGAGGCCTCACCAGCGCGATGGCATGGGTAAGGGGCAGCGCCTCGACGGCCGTCTGCACCATGTCAGGCAGCGTGGTCACCGGGTAGAAAACGCCGCAGAAGATGAACATCGGGGTTATGACCAGTGTGAAGTAGTAGCTGAAGAAATCATAAGACGGCGACACCGCGCTCACCACGAGCGCGGGCGCAGAGAAGCACAGCGCAATCAGGAAGAAGACAGGCACGGCGAGCGCAGCCCGGGCGTCGGCGACAGCCCCCAAAAGCAGGGCGACGATGAATATGGCGGTGCTGCTGAGCAGCCCCTTCGTCGCACACCAGAGCATCTCGCCGGCAACGATGTCGTCAACGGCGAGCGGCGTCGCCAGCATGGCTTCGTAGGTCCGTTGCGGAACCATGCGCGTGTGCACCGAGTAGGTGCCCTCGAAGCTTGCGGTATTCATCGCCGAAGAGGCAACGAGACCGGAGGCCAGGAACGTGAAGTACGGCATGCCGCCGATCTCGCCGATGAACCGACCAAGTCCGAACCCGAGTCCCAGCAGATACACGAACGGCTCGCCGAAGTTGATGAACAGGCTTGGCCCGATCAGCTTGCGCCACACGAGCGCGTTGCGGCGCCAGACCGCGAGCGCCCCGGTATTCACGCGGGGCAGCCGAAACGGACCCGTCCCCGGGGTCATCATTCACGCAGCTCTCGTCCCGTCAATTTGAGAAATACGTCTTCGAGGTTGGCCGGTCGGTGCAGATAGGAAATATCGCCGTGCTGCTCCAGGGCCGAGGTGAGCCGTCTCGCGTCCCGCGTATAGCAGTAGACGCTCTCGCCGACGGCTTCTATGCGCGGCGCCGCGTGACGGCCCAGAATATGCCGCACCTCGTCCGGGTCGGCGTGGACCTCGATCACCTCGGGCTCCACGTGACGGCGAATCAGCGCCTGGGGGGAGCCCTGAATGACGATGGCACCGTGGTCCATGATAACCAACTCGTCGCACAATCGCTCGGCCTCCTCCATGTAGTGGGTCGTCAAGAGCAGCGTCGTACCGTGCCGTTTCAGCTCCCGCAGCCGCGCCCAGATCATGTGCCGGACCTGGGGGTCGAGACCCGTTGTGGGCTCGTCGAGCACGAGCATCTCCGGGCTGTTGATGAGTGCCCGTGCAATCGAAAGTCGTCGACGCATGCCGCCGGAGAGGTCGTTGATCGGCGTGTCAGCGCGATCCTGGAGATCCACCAGATCGAGCAGACTCTCCATGCGGCCGCGCAGGGCAGGACCCCCCAGGCGAAAGTAGCCCGCGTACACACGCAGGTTCTCCAGCACCGTGAAGTCGGGATCGAGATTGTCGGTCTGCGGCACGACGCCGACCCGGGCCCGTATCTCTCGGCTGGCGGCGGGCATTGGCAGGCCGAATACCTCGAGCGTGCCGGCGCTTGGTGGCGACTGGCCGAGTATCATGCGCAGCGTGGTCGTCTTTCCGGCGCCGTTGGGTCCGAGAAGACCGAAACAGCCGACTGCGGGAACATCGAGGTCGAGGCCGTGCACCACCGACCGACCCCCATAGGATTTCGCTAGCCCCCGGGCACGGATCACGCTCGTCGGGGACGACGGGGCCGCCGTCATCTCACTGCGGACGCAGCGTCGCCGCTCTGTCCGCCGCCGCCAGTCGGATCGCCTCCATGCTGGGCGAGCACGTGCGGCGCTCGGTGACGAAGCTGTGCGCTCGATCGATCGACCAGCCCCGGCACCAGGCCAGATAGGCGATCGCCGTAGCCGGTGCCCTGCCGGCGCCTGCCGTGCAGTGAAGGTACACCACGTGCTCTGCACGCAACATCTCGTCGAGTGCGTCGACCGCCTCAGCGAGGCGAGCGCGGAGGTCGTCCGCATCGAAGTCCACGATTGGGACGCGCTCGACCACTATCTCCTTTTCGAGGTACGTCCGTTGCAGCCGCGCCCAGTCGACGCGCCAGCGTGCGAAATCCTCGTCGGTCTGCAGATTCAACACCGCGCTCACGCGCAAGGCGCCGTGCAGGCGCTGCACATCGACGGTGGTGCGCGGATGAGTGCCCAGGAACAGCTCCGGAAGGATGCGGTTGAAATTGATCATCGACGGCGTTCCGCTCAGCGTCCAGACAGGCTTGTGTTCGTGCGCGGGGCCTGCGCCCGGCGTTGCAGGACCGGCTCCAGGTACGGCCAGACGTTGTCGAGGATCAGGGGCTGGGCCTCAGCAGCGGGATGTACCCCGTCGTCCTGCATCATTCCGGGTACGGTCGCCACACCGTCGAGCAGAAACGGTATCAACGTAACGGCATGGCGCCGGGCGAGAGCCCCGAACAAGGCCTCGAAGGCGTCGACGTAGAGCGGCCCGTAGTTGGGCGGTAGCCGCATCGCGGCCAATGCCACGTCGGCCCCGCTGGCCAGTGCCCGTTCGATTATCTGCGAGAGATTGCTGCTGACGCTCTCGAGCGGCAAGCTGCGCAGCCCGTCGTTGCCGCCCAGCGCCACCAACACGATAGCCGGCCGGTGGCGATCGAGCTCCCGCTCGAGGCGTACCAGCGCCGACGACGTGGTGTCGCCAGAGATACTGGAATTGACGACGCGATACGGGTAGCCTTGCTGTCCCAGTCGGACCCCCAACAACTCCACCCACCCTTGCTCAAGATCCATGCCGTACGCGGCACTGAGGCTGTCGCCGAGCACGAGTATCGTCGGCGCCGGATTGGCCGGCAACGGCGACGCGAGCAATATCAGTGAAAATAGCAACAGTGTGCGCATAGCCACCACACCCTCGGCACCGATTGTGCAAGCCGAGGCATTGGGCAAGCAAGTCGACAGCCCCGGTGGGTTACTGACGATACTCGATGACGTCACGCTCAGCGTGTCCGCGGGCGAGACCCTGGCCGTCGTCGGCGTCTCGGGCTCCGGCAAGTCCACGCTGCTGGCCCTGCTCGCCGGTCTGGACACCCCCACCAGCGGCTGCGTCCGCCTACTCGGCACGGACCTGGCAACGCTCAGCGAAGACGGCCGGGCGCGGCTGCGGGCGCGGCGTGTGGGCTTTGTTTTCCAGCACTTTCATTTGTTGGCCAGCCTGACAGCGCTCGAGAACGTCATGCTCCCGCTCGAGCTCGAGGGCGGGCGCCCGGGTCACGCGGCGGCCGCCGATCGTGCACGCGCCGTGCTCGCTCGCGTGGGGCTCAGCGATCGCTTGCGTCACTGCCCCGCCCAGCTCTCGGGCGGCGAGCAGCAGCGCGTCGCGATCGCCCGCGCATTCGTGACCGAGCCTGCGATACTTTTCGCCGACGAGCCCACCGGTAACCTGGACCGCGAGACGGGCGGCAAGATCATCGAGCTGCTTTTTTCGCTCAATCGTGAGCACGGCACCACGCTCGTGCTCGTCACCCACGATGAATCGCTGGCCGGTCGCTGCGAATCACGCCTATCTCTCGACAGTGGCCGCCTCGCGACACCGCAGCGATGAACACCCTGTCCTTCGCATTCCGAGCGCTGCGCCGGGAGTGGCGGGCGGGTGATCTGCGGCTCGTCGTCATCGCGGTAGTCATTGCCATCGGCTGTCTCACGTCCGTGACGGCCTTCTCCGATCGCCTACACAAGGCGCTCGAGCGTCAGGGCAACGAGCTGCTGGGCGCTGATCTCGTGGTGCGTTCGTCATTCCCGCCTGACCCCACATGGGCCGTCGAGGCGGGACGACGCGGCCTGGCAACAACCCGAACGGACTCATTCCGCAGCGTGGTCGCGGTCGGGAAGCGAGCTCAGCTGGCCGAGGTGAAGGCCGTCGATCCAGGCTATCCTCTGCGCGGGCGCCTGCGCACGGCGACCCGGCCGGGCGCCGTCGACGCCGTGACCGACGAGGTCCCACCACCGGGCAGCGTCTGGATCGACCATCAACTGCTCGCCCTGCTCGAGCTCGAAGTTGGCGACAGCGTGAGGGTGGGCAACAGCGAGCTGGCCGTCGCCCGTATTGTGACCGTGGAGCCGGATCGGGGGGCAAGCGCATTCGTCATTGCCCCGCGGCTGCTCATGAACCGCTCGGACCTCGACGCCACTGGGCTGATTGGGCCTGGCAGCATTGTGTCGTATCGACTGTTGGTATCCGGCGAAGACGACGAGGTGCGTCGCTTCAGGCACTGGCTGGAACCGCTACTCGGAACGGGCGTTCGCCTGCAAGACGTCTCCGATGCGCGCCCGCGGATGCGTTTGGCATTGGACAGGGCAGAGCGGTTTCTCTCGCTGTGCACTCTGGTCAGCGTTCTGCTCGCTGGCGTGTCCATTGCCTGGGGCGCCCGCCAGTACGCCGAACGCAGTCTCGATGCCGCCGCTATCATGCGTTGTCTCGGTGCCTCGCAACGCGATGTCGTGGTTCTCCACGCCGCGCAGCTGCTCGGCGCCGGCGCCGGCGGCGGCATCCTCGGCGCTGCGCTCGGCTACGCCGGCCAGCAGCTACTCGTCATGCTGCTGCCCGCCGTGTTCGGCGGCGTGTTGCCGTGGCCGGGTCCCGCACCCGCCTTGACGGGCATGGCCATAGGTCTGGTGCTGCTGATTGGCTTTGGCCTTCCCCCGATCATGCGGCTGCGGCGGGTTCCGCCGCTGCGCGTGCTGCGCCGCGACCTCGGCCACATTCCGGTGCGCACACTGTCGCTCTATCTCGGCGCGGGTAGCGTGCTGGCCGGCCTGATCATGTGGGCAGCGCGCGACTGGCTGTTGACGCTCTACGTGCTCGGTGGCGCCTTCGCGACCATCGTCGCTCTGGCCGGCATCGCCTACGGCGTCATCCGCGCCATGGCCCGCTTGCCTCTGCGCGCGGGCTCCGTCTGGCGCTTCGCGCTCGCCAACCTCGCCCGTCGCATCGCGACCTCGTCGGGACAGGCCGTCGCCATCGGTTTGGGCATCATGGCCATGCTGCTGCTGACGGTCGTGCGAGGCGACCTGTTCCGCAGTTGGGAGAACCGGTTACCACCGGATACGCCCAACCACTTCCTCATCAATGTGCTTCCGGAGCAGCGCGCCGAGGTGGAGGCATTCCTCACCGAGCGCGGTCTGCACCCCGAAATGTTCAGCCCGCTGGTGCGCGCCCGGCTGCTCGAGATCAACGGCGATACGGTGCGCCCCTCGGAGTTCAGCGATCCGTTCGCGCGTCGCTCTCTCGAGCGGGCAGCCAATCTGTCGTGGCGGCTCGCGCTGCAGGACGACAATCGGCTCGCGGCCGGCCGCTGGTGGTCGGCGCAGGACGTCGGCAGCAAGCTGCTTTCCGTCGAGCGGGAATACGCCGCCGCGCTCGGCATCGGTATCGGCGATCGCCTCACCTACCAAGTCGGCAGCGATCGCATTGCGCTCGAAGTGGTCAACCTCCGCGAGGTGTCCTGGGACTCGTTTCGGCCCAACTTCTTTCTGCTGGTGCCGCCCGGCGTCATGGAGCAGTTTCCGGCGACCTTGATGACCAGCGTCTTCGTTCCACCGGGCGACCACCGCTTTCTGGGCGATGTCAGCGGCCGTTTTCCCAATCTGACCGACATCGACGTCGGCGCCATATTGACCCAGGTACGGCGTCTCATGGATAGGCTCAACACGGCGCTCGAATTCGTCTTCCTCTTCACCATCGCCGCCGGCATCGTAGTTCTCGCCAGCGCCATCCGCGCCAGTCAGGCAGAGCGGCGGCGTGAGATCGCCGTGCTACGAACGGTCGGTGTCCGCCGCCGGCGACTGTCGCAGGCGCTGTTGGCCGAGTATGCGGTGCTGGGCGCCGTTGCCGGCGTCATCGGCGCCATAGGCGCCAGTGCCGTCGGCGTAATCGTTGCCGAGACCCTGCTCGGTCTCGACTATCGGCTGAACGTCGCCATGGGGGCAGCGGGCTTCGCAGTCGGGAGCGTGCTCGTCGCCGTCACCGGATTCTGGGGCACCCGCCGGCTTGTCGGAACACCGCCCTGGGAGACACTTCGCCGCACGTAGTTCGGATCGTTAGCAAAACTTCCGGATCAGGCTGCGCCGGCCGACGACGCCGACCGGCACCCGCACGAGGAAGAATGCTAAAAACGGCCCGGTCGCTCGTTCAGTTGTTGGTTGTCTGCAGCGCCTCGTAGCCTCGTGTAAAACCCTTCAGCGACACCGGGAATCCAACGCGGCGCCCGGCAGCGTCGTGGATGGCCACGCCAATGTTGAGACCGCGTTTCCAAGCGTCCACCTGCTTGGCGTCCAGGGGCAGACTGGCGTGGCATCCATCCGGATTACAGTGTTCGAAATACACTCTGAACGGCTCGCCTTCATCGACCTGCAGCGTGACACCGGGTGGCAGGTATGTCCCAAGGGGAGCGGTCAAGAGCGCCATCGCCTGCTGGTCATCGACTCGATACCCTACGGCGATGTGGAAAATACGCTGCCGACCCTCGCGCAACAGAATGTTCTGGAAAAGGTAGCAATGCCTGCCGCCCGCATCGTCGCTCCGACAGCGAAGCCCCCAGTCCGCGAACGTTTCGACATCCGAGTCGGGCGACTCTGTCTGCTGTGCGAACGCCGGTGCGGCCGTGAGCCAAGCCAGGACCGCTATCCACACCATCCCCGGGGCACCTCTGCTACCGCTGATCGACGAAGCCGGCGCCCGACCCTTGAGCAGTTCCCCCAATGCGCTTAAGCTGTGCACCGCTTTGAAGATCGCGCCGCAGACGCTCGTCGCGGTCACCATACACGCCTCCGCACCGTTAACGCCCTCGCCGGCGGCGCGAGCCGCCGCGGCCGGACGTTGGTCACTGGAGAAGCATCGTGAAACTGTTCAGCAACAGCTTCCATGACAACCACCCCATACCTTCTGAGTACGCGTTTTGTGCGCCGGATAAGGTCAATCGGGTCGCGCTGTCGTCGAATCGCAACCCACACCTGTCGTGGTCAGACATTCCGGCGGGAACCCGCTCGCTGGCGCTGATCTGCCACGATCCTGATGTACCGAGCAGCGGAGAGGATGTCAACAAGGAGGGACGGGTGATTTCCGCCGACCTGCCTCGCATCGACTTTTACCACTGGGTGCTCGTCGACATCCCCCCCGACGTGCGCGAGATCGCCGATGGTGCGCAATCGAATGCCGTCCTGCCCAGAGGCAAACAGGGACCCCAAGCGGGCGGCCCGATGCGGCATGGAATCAACGACTACACGCAATGGTTCGCCGATGACGCGGAAATGCAGGGCGACTACTACGGCTATGACGGGCCGTGTCCGCCATGGAACGACAGCATCGTTCATCACTACGTCTTCACGCTTTATGCGCTCGACGTTCCCCGGAGTCCGGTCGAAGGCCGGTTCCGCGGCAGCGACGTGATTGCCGCCATCGCCCAGCACGTGCTGGAGTCGGCGAGGCTCACCGGCACGTACAGCCTCAACCAGGACGTCACGGGCTAGCGCCGCCCCGGCGGCTGCCCCAGGGCCTCAACCATACGGACCATGGCGCGACTCAGGACGATAATTCTGTCGCTCGCGCTCGTCGTCGTGGTGAGCGTCAGCGGGGGCTGCAGCTCGCTCGCGAAACCGGCAGCAGAGCGCGAGCTAGCGGCAGCCGAGAACGATCCGTTCGAAGGTTTCAACCGGGCGATATTTCGCTTCAACGAGGGCGTCGACGACGTCCTGCTGGAACCGATCGCGCGCGGATATATCAAGGTGCTGCCACAGTTCCTGCGCAACCGTTTCCGCAATGTGTTTCTGAACTTGCTCGAGCCCACCACTATCGTGAACGGCGTGTTGCAGGGCAAGTTCCTTCAGGCAATCAACGACACCTTCCGATTCGGCATCAACAGCACCGTGGGACTACTGGGTATGTTCGATCTCGCCTCCAAGATCGGCCTGCCGCGACACCAAGAAGATTTCGGCCAAACGTTTGCCGTATGGGGGATTGGCGCCGGCCCTTACCTCGTAGTGCCGTTCTACGGACCCACCAACGTTCGCGACGGCATCGGATTAATTCCGCAATTCTACTACCTCGACCCGCGCATACAGCTCGACGATAACAATATCTATTGGGGGCTGTTGCTCTGGGACGTCATCGATACCCGCTCCAATCTGCTGGGCGCCACACGGGTTCTCGACCTGCAGCTCGACCCCTATTTGTTCCTGCGCGAGAGCTACCGCCAGCGCCGGCTAAACCTCATCCATGACGGCAATCCTCCACTCGAGACGTTCGAAGAGCCCCAGTGAGGCCGCAGCACAACCGATGAACGCGGCGCCGGCCGGCGTCGGCCGGTGGGGGCCCGCCATGGATCGTTGGCAGCCAACGCCGGGCTGAGGCGGCCGCGACAATGGCGGTCTATGCGGTGGGCGACGTGCAGGGTTGCGCAGCATCCCTGCAGGGATTGCTCAAGCGGCTGCCCTTTAAGCCGAGCAGCGACCGGCTGCTCTTCACAGGCGACCTGGTCAATCGCGGTCGGCGATCGGCCGACGTGCTCCGCCTGGTGGCTGATCTTGGCTCGACGGCCGAAAGCGTGCTTGGCAATCACGATCTTCATCTCTTGGCGGTCATGGTCGGCGCGCAGAAAATACGTCCCTCGGACAGCCTGCAGGACGTGCTCGAGGCTGTCGATCGCGATGGGCTGGTGGGCTGGTTGCGCCGCCGACCCCTGCTCGTGCACGATGGCGGGCTCGATACGGTATTGGTACATGCCGCCCTGCATCCCGATTGGGACGCGGCGCGGGCGCGGGGGCTGGCTGGCGAGGTCGAGCGGGTGCTGCGCGGTGAGGACGGGGAGAGCTTCCTGCACCGCATGTACGGCGATCTACCCGACCGGTGGGACGAGGAACTTGCTGGCTGGCCTCGGCTGCGCTTCATCACCAACGTGCTGACCCGAGGTCGTTTCGTCACACGCGATGGTCGCCTTGATCTGCGCCACAAGGGTGCACCCGGCTCTCAGCCGTCGCAGTTGGTGCCGTGGTTCGCAGCGCCGGGACGGCGCAGCGTTGCCGCGCGCGTTGTTTTTGGGCACTGGTCCACGCTCGGACTGTGGCACGAGAATGGCGTCATCGGTCTCGACACGGGCTGCGTTTGGGGCCGCCGACTGACAGCGGTGCGGCTGGACTCGGATCCGGTACAGTTCTACAGCGTGGCGTGCGACAGCCGTTGTTGATGGCGTCGAGCGGTGCCACCACGCAGCCACATGACGCGCTTGCGTTGAAGGATGAACTGATGCAGCGAAACAAATACGCAGTGGACGTCGAAGTGACGACCAGGTACATCGAAGATCAGTCGGAGCCGTCGGCAGGTCGTTACGTCTTCGCTTACACCGTAACCATGACCAACAGCGGCTCGGTGGGCGCCCAGCTGCTGACCCGCCACTGGATCATTACCGACGCCGCGAGCAGTGTCCAGGAGGTGCGTGGCGAGGGCGTCGTCGGCGAGAAACCGCGGCTGTCACCAGGGGCACAGTACCGTTACACGAGCGGGACCGTCCTGGCGACTCCTTTCGGCACCATGCGCGGCAGCTATCAAATGCTCGCCGATGACGGCACTCGCTTCGATGCTGAAATACCCGCCTTCACGCTGCGCGCGCAGCAGGCGCTTCATTAAATTAAGTTATTGATTTATAATAATTTTATACATCAAGGTTGGCCACGGCGAAGGCATTTTTCTCAATGAATGCGCGACGCGGCTCGACCTGATCACCCATCAGCATGGTGAAGGTCTCGTCCGCGGCGACGCCGTCTTCGACGTTCACCCGCAACAGGCGTCGGCGCTCGATGTCCATCGTCGTCTCCCAGAGCTGCTCGGGGTTCATCTCGCCCAGGCCTTTGTAGCGCTGAATGGTGAGTCCCCGTTTGGCTTCGGCCAGCAGCCACGCAATGACGTCGCCAAAATCGTCCGCGTCGTGACTCCGCTCACCACGGCGGACGTTCACTCTCTCGCCGACACGTCCCTGAACGTGCTCGCCGAGCAGACACATTAGCTCGTACTCTCTGGATGCGACGAAGTCGACACCGATGCAGTCCTCGGAGACAGTGCCGTGCTGACGTCGCGCCACGACCAGCTGCCAGGTGCCTGCTTCTTCGCTCCTCACCGAGCATTCGTACACCACGCTATCGCCTTGGCGGCGTCGCAGCCTCGCGCCGACGCTGTCGGCGATGGCGGTGGCGGCGTCGCGGTCGGACAGCGTCGCGCGCGTAATGCGTGGCACGTAGAGCAGGCTCCGCAGCAACACCTCGTCATGCCGGCGGGTCAGTCGCTGAATAGTCTTGTCAACGCTGAGATAGTCCAGGCACAGGGCCTGCAATGCCTGGCCTTCGACCGCTACGTCGCGATGCTCGCCGCGAACGCTGGCGCCATCGAGGGCGATGCGCAGCAGATGCCTCTGCAACTCGTCATCATCCTTCAGATAGGACTCCTTCTTCTTGGCAGAGATCTTGTACAGCGGCGGCTGGGCAATGTAAACGTACCCGCGCTCGAGGAGTTCAGGCATCTGTCGGTAGAAGAAGGTCAGCAGGAGAGTGCGTATGTGGGAGCCGTCCACGTCGGCGTCGGTCATGATGATCACGCGATGGTAACGGAGCTTAGATATGTCGAAGTCGTCGATTCCGATACCGGTTCCCAGAGCGGTGATAAGTGTTGTCACCTCCTCTGAAGACAACATTTTGTCGAAGCGTGCTTTCTCGACGTTGAGAATCTTGCCTTTCAGTGGCAGTACTGCCTGGAATCGACGGTCTCGGGCCTGTTTTGCAGAGCCCCCTGCGGAATCCCCCTCGACGAGGTAGATTTCGCAAAGCGCGGGATCCCTTTCCTGGCAGTCGGCCAGTTTTCCAGGCAGCCCGCCCAGATCGAGCGCGCTCTTGCGACGCGTCATCTCCCGCGCTTTGCGGGCTGCCTCCCGAGCTCGGGCCGCCTCGATGATGCGCTCCACTATGACGCGGGTTTCCGCGGGATTCTCGAGCAAATAGTTGGACAGATGCTCGGCAACGATCGACTCGACAGCGCCTTTGACTTCCGACGAGACAAGCTTGTCTTTCGTCTGGGACGAGAATTTCGGATCGGGGGCCTTTACGGACAGCACTGCCGTCAAACCTTCCCGTGCGTCGTCGCCGCTCACCGAAATCTTGGCCCGCTTGGCAGCGCCGAGCGCCTCGATGTGCTGATTCAGAGTTCGCGTCATTGCCGCGCGCAGACCAGCCAAATGCGTTCCGCCATCCCGTTGCGGGATGTTATTGGTGTAGCAGAACGTGTTCTCCTGATAGGAATCGTTCCACTGCATCGCCAGCTCAACCTGCACTTCATCCTTCTCGCCGGCAATGTGGATCACCTTTCGGTGCAGCGGGTTCTTGTTGCGATTGAGGTGCTCCACGAAGGCGGCTATACCGCCTTGATATTCGAAATTGTCCTCGCTACCGGATCGCTCGTCACGCAACGACACGCGTACTCCTGAGTTGAGAAAAGAGAGCTCGCGCAGCCTTTTGGCCAATATGTCGTGGTGAAGGACGAGGTCGCTGAAGACCAATGAGCTGGGCTTGAAATGAATCTCGGTGCCCGTGCTGTCGGCCTCCCCGACCAGCGCCAGCGGGGCCTGGGGCACGCCGAGGCGGTACTCCTGCTGATACAGCTTGCCCTCGCGACAAATCTTCAGATGCAGAAAATCGGACAGCGCATTGACGACAGAAACACCGACGCCGTGCAGGCCCCCGGAGACTTTGTACGAGTTGCGGTCGAATTTACCGCCCGCGTGGAGCACGGTCATGATGACCTCGGCAGCCGAACGACCTTCCTCCTCGATGACGCCAATCGGGATGCCACGGCCATCGTCGCGCACCGTGACAGACTCGTCCGCATGTATGACCACATCGATCGCGTTGCCAAAACCAGCCACCGCCTCGTCGATGGAATTATCGACCACCTCGAAGACCATCTGATGAAGGCCGGTGCCGTCATCGGTGTCCCCGATGTACATTCCGGGTCGCTTGCGAACAGCGTCGAGACCTTTTAAGACCTTGATGCTACTGGAATCGTATACTTGCTCGAGCGCCATCACGAACTCCTGGAGAGCCACTACCTACTCGATTCGGTCACCAACCGAGTGGTCGTCGGCGGATGGGGACTCAGATGTTTCACGTGAAACATCTGCACATTTCGGGATACCTGCCTACTACGGATAGATGGGGGCGAAGGCCCGTTGACGCAACGGATTGGCGCTAGGCGCGCTACAATCGCATCGGCATCACCAGATAGCGGGTCTGCTGATCACCCGGGGCATTGAACGTGCAGCTGCTGTTGCCATCCTGCAGGCGCATTTCGACGTCGTCACTGTGCAGCGCCTTCAGGGCATCCATCAGGTAGCTGACATTGAAGCCGATTTCGATTTCGTCGCCACTGTAGTCGACAGGCATTTCATCCGTTGCCTCTTCCTGCTCTGGGTTATGGGCAGTTACCTGAAAACGACCGTCCCCGATATTGATGCGAACGCCCCGAAATTTCTCGTTGGTCAGGATCGAAGCGCGCATCAGCGTCTCGTGCAGCTCGCCCCGATTCATTGTCAGCAGCACCGGCAGCACCGTAGCCATTACGGCCTTGTAATCCGGGAACCGGCCGTCGATCAGCTTTGAGGTAAACACCGAGCTTCCACAGACGAAACGAATATGGTTGGGATTCAACGCCACCTCGACCGGATCATCGGCGTCTTCCAGAAATCGGCTGATCTCCAGCACCGCTTTACGCGGGATGATGGCCTGCCTATCGGCGACGCCATCGCCATGGATGGCGATTTCAGCCTTGGCCAACCGGTGGCCGTCAGTCGCGACCGCACAGAGGCTCGAATCGACGATGTCGAACAACAGCCCGTTCAAGTAGTACCGCACGTCCTGATGCGCCATCGAGAAGGCAGTCTGGTCCAGGAGTCCTTTCAAACGCCCCTGGGGCGTCGTAAAGCGGCACTGCCACTGCTCGGTCTCGAGCGTCGGAAAATCCTCTGCCGACAGCACCTGCAAGGAAAATCGGCTGCGTCCCGAACGGACAACGGCTTTATCGCCCTCGAGATCTAGCTTTACGATCGCGCCTTCTGGCAACGCTCGACAGATGTCTACTATTTTTCGAGCGGTGACGGTGCAGGCCCCGTCCTCTCCCTCGACACCGTCTAGCGTGTTCGTTACTTCAATCTCGAGGTCCGTGCCCGTGAGCATCAGGCGCCCAGCGTCTTGCCGAAAAAGAATATTGGCGAGGATAGGGAGCGTTTGACGACGTTCGACGACGCTCGCCACAATGTTCAGCGGTTTAAGAAGTTTTCCGCGCTCTAATTCAATTTTCATAGAGTTCTGAAAAAAGCGATATTCATGTTAACCGGCTGTCGAGTGTGGATAAACAAATAATATCATTCATTTTCAGTTAGTTACGTTTTTTCTTTTTGTGAGAAAAACATACCACAACGATTGTATATCAGGTGTGTCGTTCGGTGGGACGCCAGGCGAAAACCACAGAAGCGATGTTATCCACAAGGAGTCCCTGGCAACCTCAGCCGCTGAGTAATTTCTGCAAATTGTCGTAATCTTCCTTTATCTTCGCGTCATTGTGCAGAAGTTCGTCGATCTTGCGACAGGCGTGGATTACCGTCGTGTGGTCACGGCCGCCGAATGCGTCACCGATCTCGGGCAAGCTCAGGTTGGTGAGTTCCTTGGCAAGCGCCATAGCGATCTGTCGTGGACGGGTGATCTGTCTATTGCGCCGCTTGGAGTGCAGATCAGAAACGCGCATCTTGAAGTACTCAGCGACGGTCCGCTGGATGTTCTGCACCGTAACCTGGCGTTCCTGAAAGACGAGCAGGTCTTTGAGCGCGTCGCGGGCCAATTCGATATCGATGGCGCGGCCGGTGAAGCGGGCGCTGGCAACGACGCGGTGCAGAGCGCCCTCGAGCTCTCGGACGTTGGAGCGGATTTGCTTGGCGATAAAGAACGCCACCTCATCAGGCATGTCCGTGCCCAGCACCCGAGCCTTCTTGTTGAGAATCGCGACGCGGGTCTCGAGCTCCGGCGTGTCGATCGGCACCGTAAGCCCGGAGCCGAAGCGGGAAATGAGGCGTTCCTGCACACCGGTGATCTCCTTGGGAAATCGGTCGCTGGTGATGACCACCTGGCGCTGTCCTTCGAGCAACGTGTTGAAGGTATGAAAGAACTCCTCCTGCGAATGGGACTTCCCGACAAAAAACTGGATGTCGTCGATGAGCAGAGCGTCGAGTGAGCGATAGTGCCGCTTGAAATCGTTGATGGCGTTGTGTTGCAGCGCTTTCACCATATCCGCCACGAAGCGCTCGGAGTGGACGTAGGCGACTTTCGCCGCCGGATCCCGGGCGACGATGAGATTGCCGGCGGCCTGCATGAGGTGTGTCTTGCCGAGCCCGACGCCTCCATAGAGGAACAGCGGGTTGTAAGCGAGACCGGGATTCTCGCCGACCTGCATGGCGGCGGCCCGTGCCAGCTGATTCGATTTGCCCTCGACGTGGGTGTCGAAAGTGAACGCCGCATTGAGCCGCCCCGGGCCGTAGGGTTGGTGATGATCGCGACGCTCGTCTCTGCGCTGCGCCGGCGGCGGCGACTCGGCCGCTGGCCGCTGACTGCCGATCTCGATGGAGATCGCAACGGGCCCCGAACGGTAATCCGTGGCGAGCTCGCGCAAGCGCTCCAGGTACTGCTGGCGCACCCAGTCCATGACGAACCGATTGGGGGCGAGCAAGCGAAGTCCGCCGCTGTCCTCCTCAACCGCGTGCAGAGGCCTGATCCAGGTGTTGAATTGCTGTGAGGGCAGCTCGACCTCCAGGCGGTCGAGACACTTTTGCCAGACGACGGGACAGGTCAACGCGCAAGGTCCACTTTTGGGGTCGCAACGGGATAGTGTATCGTTGTCGTGGTCGACGAATCGACCGGCATCCCTGCCGTGCTCTTTGTATCAACTCGACCGCGTACGGGCAAGTGATCCGTCGCGGCCGCAGTCGTCGGTCCAAGGTCCCGCGCTGGCGCGGCCGGCTGTCGGCAACCGTGGCGACGGCCGGCTCGCCCGCCTGCGGCGGGTGCCGGGAGCTGTTGACAAAGATCCTGAATACATTTACCTTTTTTCGTTTTGCTCCGGCAGCCCTTGACACGATACCGATATGAAACGCACTTTCCAACCCAGTGAGCTCAAGCGCAAGAGGAACCACGGTTTCCGAGCGCGGATGAGAACGCGCGGGGGACGCGCCGTCATCAAGGCGCGTCGAGCCAAGGGACGGGCTCGCCTGACCGCCTGAGCCGCTCTGCAACGGCGTGGCGTCGCCTTCGTCGGCCTTCGCGAAGCGCCAACGCCTGTTGAGTCCGGCGCAATTCCGATCAGTGTTCCGGGAGGGCCGCAAGAGCCGGGACGCGCTGATGGGGGTTTTCGTGTCGCCGAACGCACTCGACTTCGCACGGCTCGGTATCGCTGTGTCGCGGCGTGTTTCACCCCGCGCAACGGTGCGCAATCGAATTCGCCGACAAATTCGAGAGACGTTTCGCCATCGGCAGCATGAGCTTGCCGGGCTCGACATCGTCGTCGTCGCCCAGCCGGCCTGCGCCGAGCAGAGCACTGCTCGTCTGCGCGCCTCGCTCGAGCGGCACTGGAACAGGATCAGCTCGCAATGCAAAAGTGTTTGATCGCCGCGCTGCGCGGCTACCGCTATCTGTTGAGTCCGCTGCTCGGTCCGAGCTGCCGGTTCCATCCGAGCTGTTCCGAGTATGCGCTCGAGGCCGTTGAACGCTTCGGTACGCTGCGCGGCAGCTGGATGGGACTGAGGCGGCTGCTGCGCTGTCACCCGTGGCATCCCGGCGGCGTCGACCCGGTGCCCGAGCTGCAGGACGGCCGCTGATGGACGTGCAGCGCAGCGTTCTGCTGATAGCGCTTGCGGTGGTCTTGATGTTCCTGTGGCAGGCATGGCTCGAGCACGAGCGCAGCAAGCTGCCGGCCCCGGCGGGTGCGCCAGCGGTGCCGGGCGCGCTACCGCCCGTCGCGGTGGAGGGCGATGTGCCCGATGTGCCGACGGCCAAGGAGATCGTACGCGGCGCTGGGCCCGCCGACGAGGCGGCTGAGCCTGAAGCCGCGGGGCAGCAGCTGATCGTGGAGACGGACCTGATGAAGGTCGGCATCGATACCGTCGGCGGTGATCTTCGCAGCGTCAGTCTCCTGGGCTATCCCGTGAGCGTTGACCGTCCGGATGAGCCGTTTGCGCTCATGAAGGATGACGGGGTCGACATCTTCGTGGGCCAGACCGGTCTCATCGGCAGCGGTCGCGAATACCCCAGCCACAAAGTCACGTTTCGCGCCGATCAATCTCGGTTCAGGCTGCCGGATGGCGAGGACACGCTGCGGGTTCCGCTGCGCTGGACCGCGCCGGACGGTGTCGAGTACACGAAGACCTTCACGTTTCGACGCGATAGCTATCTGATCGACATCGAGTTCGATGTGGTCAATGCTTCCGCGAGCGACTGGACCGGGTACCTGTACGCGCAGTTTCAACGCACACAGATCGTCGAGGACCGGGGAGGGCTGGCGTTCGTGCAGGCGCTGCCGAGCTACAAGGGCGGCGCCATCTACACTCCGGAGGAGCGTTACGAGAAGATCGGCTTCGACGATATGCAGGACGCAGACCTTGAGCGCAACAGCGCGTCGGGCTGGGTGGCCATGCTGCAGCACTATTTCGTCGGGGCCTGGCTCGTCGAGCCCCAAGGGGCGTATCAGTTCTACAGCCGGGTGCTGTCGCGCGCCACGGCGCCCCGCTACAACCTCGGCTACAAGACGCTGCAGCCGCTGCTCGTGGACGCCGGCGATAGCGGGCGCGTGGGGACGCGCCTGTACATCGGGCCGAAGGAACAGGATCGACTCAAGCAGCCGGCGGAGGGTTTGATTCTCACCGTCGACTACGGCTGGCTCACGCCGATCGCCTCACCGCTGTTCTGGATCCTCAACGCCATACACAAGGTGGTCGGTAACTGGGGGTGGGCGATCATCCTGCTTACGCTGCTTATAAAACTGATTTTTTACCCACTCTCGGCGGCGAGCTACAAGTCGATGGCCAAAATGAAGAAGCTCCAGCCCCGGCTGAAGACGCTCAAGGAACGATACGGCAACGATCGACAGAAACTCAATCAGGCGATGATGGAGCTGTACAAGAAGGACAAGATCAATCCGCTCGGTGGTTGTCTTCCCATCGTCATCCAGATCCCCGTGTTCATCGCCCTGTACTGGGTGCTACTCGAGAGCGTGGAGCTGCGGCAGGCGAGCTGGATAATGTGGCTCGACGATTTGTCGCTCCCCGATCCTTACTACGTGCTGCCCATCCTCATGGGGGCCTCCATGTTCGGCCAGCAGCTGCTCAACCCCGCGCCGCTCGATCCCATTCAGAAAAAAGTAATGATGGCGCTGCCCGTGGTGTTCACCGTTTTCTTCCTGTGGTTCCCCGCCGGTCTGGTGCTTTACTGGCTCGTCAACAACGTTCTGTCCATCGCGCAGCAGTGGTACATCACCCATTCTCTGCAGGAAAAAGGCAGCTGAATCGCAGCCTTGAGCTCCGCGGCGCTGCCAACGACGCGCGGTGGGCGCCAGCGGTAGCAGGTACCGGGCGAGCGCGCAGAGTGGTGCCGGCAGCGCTGGCCGGGGTACCGTGGCGGAAAGCGATCGCCCACGGGCGCCGGCCCGCGTGGTCGGTCGCGCCAGGAGCGGGCCTCAGGAGGGTTGACGCGTGGATTTGGGACGCCAGTTCGACGTCTTAGACGGCCGGCAGCCAGGCGTATCGGCGCGGGCCGATAGCGTGGACACCATCGTGGCTGTGGCGACGCCGCCGGGTCGCGGCGGCGTCGGGGTGATCCGGGTATCCGGCGCCCAGGTCGGACATATCGCCGAGGCCGTGCTCGGAGCGCTGCCGCCCCCGCGACGTGCCGTGCTCAGAGCATTCCGCGACGCCGATGGCTCGGTGTTGGACGAAGGGATTGCTCTGTATTTTCAATCGCCACGCTCGTACACGGGCGAGCATGTCCTCGAGTTGCACGGCCACGGCGGTCCAGTGGTGATGAACCTGCTGGTGGAACGGATCGTGCGCCTCGGTGTGCGACGTGCGCGAGCGGGCGAGTTCACGGAGCGCGCGTTTCTGAACGGCAAGCTCGATCTGAGCCAGGCCGAGGCCGTGGCGGATCTGATCGCGGCCGGCAGCCAGCAGGCGGCACGATCGGCGATGCGGTCGCTGCAGGGCGAGTTCTCCGACCGCGTCCACGCAGCGGTCGGCCGTCTCACGGATCTTCGCATGTACGTGGAGGCAGCCATCGATTTCCCCGAGGAGGAGATCGATTTTCTCTCCGATGGCGAAGCACAACGACGCCTGGCCGAGCTGATCGCGGATATCGAGGCACTGGTCGTCACGACTCGCCAGGGTTGTCTGCTCGGTGAAGGTATCGATGTGGTGATCGCCGGTGCGCCGAACGTCGGGAAATCGAGCCTGCTCAATGCCCTGGCTCAGCGCGACCGGGCCATCGTGAGCCCCGTCCCCGGCACGACGCGGGATCTGCTCGAGCAGTCCATTCAGATCGACGGACTTCCCGTGCAGCTCACCGACACGGCCGGTCTGCGGGAGGCTGATAACGAAATCGAAGGCGAGGGAGTGCGACGCGCACGCGCGGCAATCTCCCGGGCCGATCTTGTTATTCTGGTAGTCGATGACACCGAAGCGCCCGAGGCCGACGACGGCGCCCTTGCCGGCGAGCTGCCGGGCGGTGCCGACGTCATCGTCGTGCGCAACAAGATTGACCTGAGCGGGCGTGCGCCCGGCCCCGTTGGCGATGGCGCCCGCAGCGAGCTGGCCGTCTCGGCAAGGACCGGCGCCGGGCTGTGCCAGCTGGGCGAAGCGCTCAAGGCGAGGGCGGGCTACCTGTCACAGGGAGAGTCGACGTTTATTGCACGGCGTCGCCACGTAGAAGCGATCGATCGAGCTCGCGGCGCCATCGAGCTCGCGGCGCGGCGGCTGCGTGAGGACAGCGCGGGCGAGCTGGTGGCCGAGGAGCTGCGCAGCGCTCAGCAATTCCTTGGCGAGATTACCGGCGCCGTCACCAGCGAGGACCTGCTTGGGCGAATCTTCGGCGCTTTTTGTATCGGTAAGTGAGAGGCGCATCACGTCGCGCGAAGCCTTGCCAAGGAGAAGCACGCGACCGCCGGCCCTCACCGGTCGCCGCGGGTCTCGCTGGTGGCGTTACGGATGCGGGTCGGTCGCCGGCTGCTGCACACGGCTCTCGCCGGGCGCCCGGCGGAGATCGCCCGGCCGGTTCCTCTGGCGGATGCGATGACCGCCGGCTCTTTATTGTTGCGTGCCCGGGAAGGCGACGCTTAAATAGCCGCGATTCTGCGACATCGACGCGAACGATCAGAGCATGACTCTACTGGGCAGCGACAAGATCTACACCTACCGGATTCTGGTGCACCTGGCGCTGGCGCTGGCGCTGGCGGCCGCTGTCGTGCTGTGGCAGAGAGACTTCCTCGCCGAGGTCTATCTGGAGAATCAGGTCACCTACGTAGGCTGGGCGATCAATGGCGGCATCGTAGTACTGTTCGTCCTCGGCATGGCGCGTTTGGTGCAGCTCTTCTTCCGGTACGCCGGAGAAGAAAGGGCCATCAGCCGGTTCGTGAGCAACATTCATCGTGCCAGGGAACCCTGGGACGATGTCCCGGCCACCTCGATCATCGGCCAGCGGTATCGCATCATGCTCGAACTCCACGCCCGCCGCGCGGCCATCAACCAAAGTGCACTGGCGGCGACGCTCGTGGCGGCCGAGACCAGCCACAACAGCTTTCCCAAGTTCGTCAACAATGTGCTGATTCTTACGGGCGTGTTCGGCACCATTGTTTCGCTGTCGATCGCCCTGCTCGGCGCTTCGGAGATGATCAGTGCGGCCAGCGAGATCGGTAGCCTGGGCACGATCATTCACGGTATGTCGACGGCGCTTTCGACGACCATGACGGCAATATTGGCCTATCTGTTCTTCGGCTACTTCTACCTCAAACTCACCGATACTCAGTCTTACGTCATCAGTCGCGTCGAACACGTGACAATGACGGTGCTGCTGCCGCGTTACCAGGCAGAGCCTGAGGCGGTGCTCAAGGATTTTGCCGATCTGATCCGAGCCGCTACCGCGTTGACCCAGCGCTTCGAGGAAGCACAGGCGCAGTTCACGGCGCTTGCCGAGCGAATGGAAACCTCGCTCGAGCACTATGTTGGCGAGATTCGCCACGGTCGCAACGCCTTGGATGATATCCGCCAGCTGCTGCGTTCCGGCTTCCGTCTGCCGGCGGGTGAGGAATGAGCGCGCTGCCGACCCAGGGTTTTGTCGATTTGCGTGTCCACCCCGGGCGCGACGGCAGCTACAACGATGACAGCGTCTGGCCGTCGTTCACGGACATCATGACCGTGGTCGTGATGATCTTTTTGATGGCTCTGGTGGTGATTCTGCTGCGCAACGTCGAGCTGGTGCAGCAGCTGCGAGCGACCATGGAGGCGGAGCGATCCGCGGCGGCCACCAAGGACGCCCTGTCCGTGCGTCTCGAGCGGCTCGAACGCCTGGTTGCGGATCTGCGGGCAAATCTGACGGTAAGCGAGCGCATGCGCGAGCAATCCGCTGCACAGCTCACTGAGCAGGATCAGGCGCTCAGCTCCCTGCGGGCGGACATCGCCGGGCTCGAAGCGCTGCGCCAGAAGCTCGTCGAGGAGAACACCCGGCTCGGCCGAGACTACGCGGCGCTGAGCGACCGCTACCAGACGCTGCAGCTGGACCGGGACGACCTGGCGCGCCAGCAAGTCATCGTCATCGGGCGTCTGGAGAATCTGGAAGCGGAGCGCGACGAGCTCACCGCCGACCGCGATCGGCTGCAGTCGCAATCCGCGGAGCTCGCGTCGTCGAGCCAAGCGCTGGCGACGGAGCGCGATACATTGCTCGTGCGCAGCGACGATCTAGCGGCGCGTGTCGGACAGTTGGAAGAAGTCTACGCATCGCTGCTTGCCGAGCGAGACACGCTCGTCGTCGATAAGAGTGAGCTCGAGCAGCGAACCCGGCAGATCAGCGAGCGCAGCGAAGAGCTGCGACTCAATTTGGAGGAGCTCAGGCTGGTCTACGCTCTGCTCGAGGAAGAGAAGGCGACGCTGGAGCGGGCGCAGGCGGAGACGCTCGCTCGGCAGAACACGCTCCAGGACCGGCTCGCCGACTCCGACGACAGGCAGCGCGCGCTTTCGGCGGACAACGAGCAGCTCAAAGACCGCATAAGACAGCTGCTCGACGAGCTGTCGGAGGCCGAAGGTGGCTATCGGCAGCGTGACGAGCAGCTGGCTTCGCTGCGCGCGGATTTCTCTTCGTTGCAGCAGAAATACGACCGGCTGGTGCGCCCGGCGCGCAGCGCGAACGGCCGCTATGTCGTCGAGATTCGCTATCTAAAGCGGGGTGAGCAAAACGTCATCGAGATGCGAGAACCCGGTGAGGAGAGTTTCCGGGTGGTCACACAGGAGGCGTTGTACGGGCGGCTCGACGAGCTGAGCACCAGCCGCGAGGAGGGTCTGTACACACGTATCATCCTGCCGGAGGAAAGCGGACTGTCCTTCAATGAAGCCTGGGACTTCACCAACGACGTCCTCAATCGGTACGACTACTACTACCAGTGACGGCGACGCCCGAGGGCATACCGACCACCCTCACACGCGCGCCGGTCTGAAACCCCGTACCAGCCGCCGGAGCTCGGCGAGGTGAGAAGGCCCCTCGCCGTAGCGGACCAGGATGTAGGCCTCGGTGATAGCGTCAACGCTGTCGGCGATATCAGGGCGACGGCGCGACGCGCGTTTCGCGAAAGCGGCGGGTCCCTCGTGCGCCGCGCGTTCGATGCCCAGGCGAGCGAGCCGCCCGCAGAACTTTCCATAGCAGCGTACGGCGGGGTCCTGTCGTTGCCGTGGCACCAGCATGAGCACCGCGAGGATCAGGACCACCAGCGCCGCGGCGGCGAGCAGTGTCGCCGCCATACTGGTCCAGCTGGGGCTCGAGAAGCCTAACCATCGCATCAGACTGCGTTGCTGGCGGGGTCCGTAGTCCAGCACCAGGCTGTTCCAGGCGTTGTTCAACGCGTCCCAGTAGTGGGCGACACGGGTCCACTGGCGGCCGAGCCAGTTGCTGCGCAGCAGCGTGCGCACCTCGCTGCTTGGCAGCGCTCCGGCGCTCAGCCCGTGGCGGCTCAGCTGGCGGACGGCTTCGAGACCGACCTCGACCCGCTCGGGCGCGACGGCTGCCGTGGGATCGACCCGAAACCATCCTTCGCCATCGAGCCAAACGTCGGTCCAGGCATGGGCATCACGCTGGCGCACGATCAGGTAGTTGCCGGCATCGTTCATCTCTCCGCCCTGATAGCCCACCACGACGCGGCTCGGAATACCCGCGATACGCATCAGGGTGGCGAAAGTCGCTGCGAAGTGCTCACAGAATCCGGCCTGAGTTTCGAAGAGAAAGCTGTCGACGGGGTCATCACCGAGCAACGGGGGGGTCAACGTGTACACGAACGGCTCTTGCCTGAAGTGAGCGAGCGCCCTGGAAACCAGCTCGCGCGGCGTAGCCGACGCCTTTCGCCAACGGTCCACGAGCTCGCGGGTCCGTACGCTGGGCTCGGCGCCCAGCGCCAACGTGCGCTGCGCCAGGGCCGGGTGCAGCGCGCCGGTCGTGTAGCTCAGGTGGGATTCGACCTGGTAGCGCATCCGCTGATCGGCCGGACGGTGCAGCCTCAGAGCGAGCCCCGCCGTGCGCGCGGCGCCCGAAGGCGCGCTCACCGGCGCGGTGAGCGCCACCAGCCAGCGTTGATGGGTAGGCTCCAAAGTCACCGTGTAGCGCACCGGTCGGGCGCTGTACTCGATGGGGTCCCTCGATAGTGGGTAGGCCGCGCCCTGTCGCCAGGTGCGTCCGTCCGTGTCGGGCAGCACCATCGCGCGCCAGTACAGCTCGGCGTTGGGCGGCGGTGCCCCTTCGAACGCAACGCGAAAGGCGACGGCGTCGCTCATGACGAGCTCATTGATCGAGCCGGGGCTGAGCTCGTCGCTCATGCCCGAGCGCCCGGCAAATGCGTCGTCCGGCAGTCCCCAGATGCTCCCTTGAATGCGTGGAAACAGCATGTAGACGATGAGCATGAGCGGGAGCGCCCTCGCCAACAGACCGAGCGTCGTGCGCGCCGCCTCCGACAGCGGAACGGTCTGCGGTTGGCTGAGTTTGATCAGACTGAGGGTGCTCGCGAACGCGACGCAGAACGCGTAGAGACCGAGCCAGAACGATTGTGAGTAGAGAAAGGCGCCAAGCGTCAGAAAGTAGAGCAGCAGCACGGCCGAGATGTGATCGCGGAGCTTCCGCAGCTCGAGCATCTTGAGCCCGGTCAACACCACCAGCAAAGCGATGCCTGCGTCACGTCCCAGCAACGTGCCGTAGTTGCGGTATACCGCGTAGACTGCGAGAGCGACGGCGAGCACACGGAGGAGCTTGCCGGGGACCCGCCAGCCGCGGTTCTCCACGAGGAACCGCCAGGCGACCAGGCAGAGGGTGAGCAGCACGAGCCACGCCGGCAGCACGGGTGCGTGAGGCAGTACCGCCGCCACGGTGGATACCAGCAGCAGATTGACGGCGTGACGCGGTGGGTCCTGCTCAGGCGGACGCGCTCTGGGCTGGCGCGGTCGTTTCAGCGCCACAGTGCGAGTGTCCTCAGGCACTGGTGGTAATGGCCCTGGCCACGGTTCGGGCCGATCTCCCGCCCCGGCAGCCGCAGCCCGTAGCGGAGCTTCGCGCTGTCGGCATCGAGCACCCAACGTGTCATCTGGCTCAAGCGCGTCTCACCGTCGAGCCCCTCGAGCGTGTCCCAGTCGATCCAGAGCTCGCCGCCTGCGGCGCCCCCGAACTGCTTGGTGACCAGACCTTGGCCGCGTGCCGCGGCTTTCCAGTGAACATGCCGCGGAGGATCGCCTTCGCGGAAGTCCCTGAGGCCGACGAAATCGTCGCCCTCTGCATGTTGGCCGGCCTCCGTCCAGCCCGGCCGCGGGGGCGACTGCGGCAGCGGACGCAGGGACACCGGCCGGGGATACACCAGGCAGCGCAGCCCGAGGTCGATCCACCTCGACCATGTGTAAAGAATGCCGAGCGGAAAAGCACTCGAAACGGCCACCGGGCCGAGCTCGAGAAACCCGCGCTGGCGGGCCGTTACGTGGAACGCGACCTCCGTGGTCTCGCCGGGTGCGAAATCCACGCGCCGCGCGCGCTCTTGCTGGTGAAGCCATACGGCAGGGCGGCGCAGCGCATCAGGGTTCTCCACGCGGACCCTGAAACAGGCATCCTGGTCGACGAACACCGGTGTCGCCCCACCGCCGCCGAAACGCAGCCCGGCGACATTGCGGTGCGTGTACAGCATGGAGACGACGGCCGTCGAGCCGAGCAGAAACGTGAACAGGTAAGCCAGCCCGTTGCTGTAGTTGACCGCCATCAGCAGCATGGCGGTGAGCGCACACGCGAAGTACAGACCGTGCCGGGTCGGCAGCATGTAGAGCTGCCGGCGACCGAGAACCAGGCCCGCTGCCGGGCAGGCAATGCTCTTCAAGCTACTGCTACCGCCTGCAGCAGTCGGTCGCAGAGCTCCGCCGCTCCGGCGGCGTTGCCGTCGTCGGCCGGCTGCAAGCGATGTCCGATGACGCTCGGGGTCACCGCTTGGACGTCCTCGGGAAGGACGAAGCGGCGGCCGCCGAGCAGCGCCCAGGCGCGCGCCGCCTGGGTCAATGCCAGACCGGCCCGCGGCGACAGCCCGCGGGTGAGCCACTGGGCCTCACGGCTGTACGCCAGCAGCGCCTGAATGTAGTCGAGCAGTGCCTCGCTGCAGCGGATCTCCGAAACGGCCTGCTGCAGGCGTAGCAGAATCCGATCGTTGAGGACAGGGTTGAGCGTTTCCAGCACATGGCGCCGATCCTTCCCCCGCAGCAACTCGCGCTCGGCGGCGTGATCCGGGAAGCCGATGGCAATGCGCATGAGAAAGCGGTCGAGCTGCGACTCGGGCAGCGGGAAGGTCCCGATTTGATGACGCGGATTCTGAGTGGCGACGACGAAGAACGGCGACGGCAGTCGATGTGTGACGCCTTCGGTGGTTACCTGGCGTTCTTCCATGGCCTCGAGCAGAGCGCTCTGCGCCTTTGGCGTCGCGCGGTTGATCTCGTCGCCGAGCACGACGGAGGTGAAGACGGGGCCGGGATGAAAGCGGAATGCCTGCTCGCCGGCATCGAAGACGGACACGCCGATGATGTCGGCAGGCAGCAGATCGCTGGTGAACTGAATTCGCCTGAAGTCGAGCCCGAGCACCTTGGCGAGCGCGTGGGCCAGGGTCGTCTTGCCGACCCCTGGGACGTCTTCAATGAGCAGATGGCCGCGGGCAAGCAGGCAGCACACCGCTAGGCGGACAGCGCCTTCCTTACCCACGATAACGCCATTGATCTGATCGACGGCCCGGTCGAGCAGTTTGACGACGGTTGACCCGCCCAGCGCTTCAGTCTTGGTCGTCTCCATCGGGGGCATTCTCAGACTATACCGTTACCGCGCATGGGCCCGCTGCGTGGCCGCAGCGATCCGATGACTGGCCGTCGCGCAAGACGACGTCTCAGCGTAGAAGTGTAGACTGCGCGGCGTCGGCCGTGGGCGGATCAGCGCGCCTTTGCGACGCGCGGGCGCTGCCACCATGTTCCGCGGTTCATTTTGCGTTGAGCAGGGTTTATGATCGTCTGCAGCGAGAGGTTCACAGCGTCCCTCAGTCATGATCCACACCGAGAGCTTCGACGTCGTCGTCGTCGGCGGCGGCCATGCCGGCACCGAGGCGGCGCTGGCCGCGGCTCGGGCCGGCTGCCGGACTCTGCTGCTGACGCAGAACCTCGAAACGATCGGCCAGATGTCCTGCAATCCGGCCATTGGCGGCATCGGCAAGGGACACATCGTCAAGGAGATCGACGCTCTCGGGGGCGCCATGGGTCGGGCCATCGACGCCAGTGGCATCCAGTTCCGGGTTCTCAATGCGCGAAAAGGACCGGCGGTGCGCGCCACCCGCGCCCAGGCCGATCGGGTGCTGTACAAGCGAGCGATACGCCGCATTCTGGATGAGCAGCAGCGGCTCAGCCTGTTCCAGCAGAGCGTCGACGATCTGCTTATCGAGAATGGGCGAATCGGCGGCGTTGTCACGCAGATGGGCTTGCAGGTGCGGGCAACGGCAGTGGTCCTCACCACGGGTACTTTTCTCGGTGGCAAAGTCCATGTCGGTCTGAGCAGCCATCAGGGGGGTCGCGCCGGCGACCCGCCAGCGAACGCGCTGGCGCAGAGGCTGCGCGATTTGCCTTTTCGCGTCGACCGCCTGAAGACCGGAACGCCGCCGCGCATCGACGGGCGCACCATCGACTACGAACGGCTCGAGAAACAGCACGGCGACGAGCCGCTGCCCGTGTTCTCGTTTCTCGGTCGGCCGAGCGAACACCCGAGGCAGGTGTGCTGCCATATCACGTACACGAACGAGCGCACCCACGAGGTGATTCGCGGCGCCCTCGATCGCTCGCCGATCTACAGCGGCGTTATCGAGTCTGTCGGTCCGCGCTATTGCCCGTCCGTCGAAGACAAGGTGGTTCGATTTGCCGATAGGACGGCGCATCAGATCTTCGTCGAGCCCGAAGGGCTCGACACCCGCGAAGTCTATCCCAACGGCATCTCGACCAGCCTGCCGTTCGATGTACAGTGCGAGCTGGTGCGCACCATCGAGGGATTGACCGAGGCGGTCATCACCCGGCCCGGCTACGCCATCGAGTACGACTTCTTCGATCCGAGAGACCTGACACCCTGGCTCGAGTCCAAACACATCGGCGGGCTGTTTCTGGCCGGGCAGATCAACGGGACTACCGGCTACGAAGAGGCGGCGGGCCAGGGGGTTGTGGCAGGCGTCAATGCGGCACGGACGTCCCAGGGAAAAGAACCCTGGTGGCCTGGTCGCGATGAAGCCTATATCGGGGTTCTGATCGATGACCTCGTCACCTGTGGCACAACCGAACCGTATCGAATGTTCACGTCACGGGCCGAGTATCGGCTACAGCTTCGCGAGGACAATGCCGATATGCGCTTGACGCCCAAGGGCCGCGAGCTGGGCATCGTTGACGAGGCGCGATGGCGGAGCTTCGAGAGCAAGCGCGAGGCATTGGCGGGCGAAGAGCAGCGGCTGCGTGCCACCTGGGTCGATCCCCGGCGGCTAGATAGGGAGGCGGCGCAACGGGCACTGGGGCAGCCGCTGACCCGTGCCGCACGTCTGGCCGACTTGCTGCGTAGACCGGAGGTCAGTTACGCCGCGTTGATGACCTTACCGGACGTGGGACCCGGCATCCAGGACCGTGCGGTCATCGAACAGCTGGAGATTCGCGCGCACTACGCAGGCTACATCGACCGCCAGCTCGAGGAAATCGAGCGCCGCCGTCGTTCCGAACGAACACCGTTGCCGGCGCAAATCGATTATCGATGCGTCCCGGGCCTGTCCACGGAGGCCGTGCAGAAGCTCGAGCAACATCGACCCGCCACGATCGGGCAGGCGTCCCGTGTCGCGGGTGTCACGCCGGCGGACGTCTCGCTGCTGCTCGTGCATCTGAAACGGCGATCGGTGGGCTCGGCGGCGTGACGCCTCACCGGCGACACCGTGCGGAGCCGACAGGCCGCCACCATCCCCCCGCTCTGGCGATGATCCCGGCGAATCGACGGGCGGCCGCGGCGCCGGGGCTTGCGAGAAAGTCGAGAAAGTAATGAGTCTCGATGACGTGCTCGAGGCCGTCCAGGCCACCGATCCCGGGCGGCAGCGCTCCAACAACGAGGACAGCACGGCCCTGACCCCCGCTTTGGGTCTGGCCGTGGTCGCGGACGGCATGGGGGGATATCGGGCCGGTGAGGTAGCCAGTGCCGTCGCCGTCACCACGGTGGTCAAGGAAGTTGAGCGCGAGATGGGCGCGCTGGTCGGCGCCGGGCGCCGGGATGCGGAGTCGGGGCTGACGCACGAGTCATTGCTGCTGCGCGATGCGGTCGTCACGGCCAACACCCTGATCTATGAAGCGTCACAAACCGTCGGCGATCAGGAGGGTATGGGCACGACCTGCGTGGCGGTACTGTTCCACAACGATACGGTGAGCGTGGCCCACGCGGGGGACGCCCGCGCGTACCGGCTGCGCGGTGATCGGCTCGAGCGGCTCACCAAAGACCACTCCATGGTCCAGAAGCTCGTTGATGAGGGCCCTTACACGGCGGAGGAGACCCAAGCGTCGGTCAGCCGCAATTTGGTGACCAGAGCGCTCGGGCTCGGGGCGCGTGTCGACGTCGAAGTGCACGAGTTCGCCGTCGAGGTCGGTGACCTCTACCTGCTATGCTCGGACGGCCTGACCAGCATGGTGGATGACCGCGAGATTCGCGATACGCTCAGGGGGAGCACCAGCAGCCTCGATAGCGCAGCGCAGCGCCTGATCCAGCTGGCCAACGATTACGGTGGCGAGGACAATATCTCCGTGGTGCTCGTGCGGGTATGTAAGGCCTTTCCGCCCGGGCAAAGTGGCCTCGCCAGCCTGCTCGACTGGTTCGATTGAGCCGGCGGTTAGCGCCAGAACGCGGGCGTGGGATTGGCCGAGGCGCTGACGGCGGAGGGTGGCGACGCCTGACCGGCCGAACGCCTCCGCGGGGACGTGGCATTGCGGAACGTCCGCTGTGGCGCGATGAACGGCGGGTGTGGCGACCGTGGCGTCGGGTCGGACGGCGACGGCTGCCCGGGCCAGGGGTCGGGCCGGAGGCGGGGTCGTGGATCGTCACATCGAATGATGGCGGAGCCTGACGGCGACACTTCGCCGGCCGGGGAAGCAGGGCGCGGCGATCGCGGCCAAGCCCGGCTCGGCGACGAGCGGCTGCAGTCGATGTTGATCGACGGGGCAGCGGCGCTCGGGATCGCGCTGACGCCGCCGGCGGCGCATGTGCTGATCGAGTACATCGCGCTGATGCGACGATGGGCCCGCGCCTACAACCTGACCGCGGTGCGCGAACCGCGGCGCATGGTGTCCCACCATCTGCTCGACAGCCTGGCGATCCTGCCGTTCGTCGAAGGGCAGCGTGTGCTCGATGTCGGCAGCGGTGCCGGATTACCCGGCATTCCGCTGGCGGTGGCCCGTCGCGATTGGACGATCACGCTGCTCGACAGCAATGGGAAGAAAGTGCGGTTTCTCCGCCACGCGGTAACTCGGCTCGATATCACCAACATCGACGTCGTGCAGCAGCGCGTCGAACGTTATCGGCCAGCTGACAAATTTGATACGCTTGTCAGCCGGGCGCTAATGTCAGCCCCGAAGCTGATCGCGTCAGCAGGATCGCTGGTGCGACCGGGGGGCCGCGTGATCTTATTGAAAGGCAGAAATCCCGAGAGCGAGGTCGATGCGATGCCGAGGCACGCCTTCGCGCATGCTCGAATCGAGCGGCTCCGCGTGCCTGGTGTCGACGCCGATCGGCATTTGATAGTCATCACCACCAATCCGGCGTGATGTCCCGGCCCGTGCGCAGAGGATAGTGACCGCTCATGGCGAGAATACTGGCAGTCGCCAACCAGAAAGGCGGCGTCGGCAAGACGACGACGGGCATCAACCTGGCGGCATCCTTGGCCCGGACGCGCCGCCGAGTGCTGTTGATCGATCTCGATCCGCAGGCAAACGCAACGGTTGGCAGTGGGATCGACAAGGGCCAGCTCGAGCGTAGCGTTTACCACGTGCTGCTCGGTGAGGCGACGCTCGAGGCGGCCACGCTGGCCACGGAGTCGGGATACGACATCGTGCCGGCAAACGGCGACCTCGCCGGCGCGCAGATCGAGCTGATCGGCGTGGAGGGGCGCGAGCGGTGCCTGCGGCGGGCGCTCGATCCTGAAAGCGATCGCTACGACTACGTGCTGATCGACTGTCCGCCGGCGTTGAACTTGCTGACCCTCAACGCACTGGTGGCTGCCGATGCGGTGATGATCCCGATGCAGTGCGAATATTTCGCGCTCGAAGGGCTCACAGCACTGATCAGCACCATACGGCGCATTCGCGACACGCTCAATCCACGGCTGCAGATCGCGGGTCTTCTGCGCACCATGTACGACGGACGCAACAACCTGGCTCACGAGGTCTCAGAGCAGCTGCGCGAACATTTCGGCGACAAGGTGTATCGAACCATTATTCCGCGCAACGTGCGCCTGGCTGAAGCGCCGAGCTATGGCCGGCCGGTGATCGAGTACGATCAGCGTTGTGTCGGTGCGCAGGCTTATTTGGCGTTGGCGGGCGAGCTTCTCAGACGAGACGAGGCGGCATGAAGAAAGCCAGGCTTGGGCGCGGCCTCGATGCGCTGCTGGGCGAGACGCTCGGCGAGGACAGTCGGGCTGCCGAGCAGCTGCGCCAGCTGCCCATCGAGCTCATTCAGCGTGGGCGCTACCAACCCCGCCGCCAGATCCCCAAGGAGCGGCTCGAGGATCTGGCAAATTCGATTCGGGCTCAGGGTGTGGTACAGCCGATCGTCGTGCGCGCGACCGACGCCGGAGGCTACGAGCTGGTGGCCGGCGAGCGCCGCTGGCGCGCCGCCCAGATGGCGGGCCTGGAAACCGTGCCGGCCATCGTTCGCGACGTACCCGACGAGATGGCGATGGCACTGGCGCTGATCGAGAACATCCAGCGCGAAGATCTCAATGCCATTGACGAAGCAGTCGGCGTCAAGCGACTGATCGACGAGTTCGGCTTGACCCATCAGGAGATCGCCGACCGCATTGGACGATCGCGTACGGCGGTGACGAATCTGCTGCGACTGCTGTCGTTGGCCCCGACGGTGCGAACCTTTGTCGAAGAGGGTCAGCTGGACACGGGTCACGGCCGTGCTCTGCTGGCGCTGCCGGCCGCCGACCAGCTGACCGCGGCACAGACGGTGATCGAGCGGGGCCTGTCGGTGCGCGATACGGAGCAACTGGTTCGGCGCATGTTGCAGAGCCCCGCCCGCGCCGCGCGGCGTAGCGCTGCCGCGACGAATCGCGACATCGAGCGTCTCGAGCAAGAGCTGTCGGAGCGCTTGGCGGCCAAGGTGCGCATTCGGGACAGAGGCGGCAAGGGCCGCCTGACGATCGAGTATCACAGCCTCGACGAGCTGGACGGTATTCTCGAAAGAATCCGCTGACCGGCGGCCCGCGCGCTCGGTTGCGTTATCGTTAGGTGAACCCCGGGTCGGGTCGAGCTGCGCGGTCGGCTGTGATCAGCGCGCCCGAAGTCGGCCGCGTGGGGTTGGTAGCGGGGGCGCGACTCGCCGTTGACCACATCCTGAGCGGTCCTTATACTGCGCGTTTTTGTTACGGGGCACCGTAAAGTTGCCGTCTAGGCGGAGGCGCCCACAGAAGCAGCAGGTCGGTGTTTTCCCACTCGAATCGGGGGCGAATGGACATCGGGATCCGCCGAGTCTACTGGGCTCAGCTTTGCGTATGCCTACTCGTCGCCGCCGCATTCATGGTCATGCAGGGAAGGGCGGCCGCTTGGGCTGCTCTCTACGGCGGTCTGGTTACCCTGGTGGCATCGCTGTGGCTCGGTCGCGGCATCGCGCGAGCGGGGCATTCGGCACGGCACGCCGACTCGCGTCCACAGTGGATTTTGTACGTTGGCGCGGTGCAACGTTTCGTAGTGGTGCTTGCACTGCTGGCCGTCGGCTTCGGCGTATTGAAGCTCGACCCGCTCGCGCTGATAGCGGGATTCGCGGCGACGCAGCTGGGATTCGTGGCGGGCGCAGCCACGGCCCGGGCCTGAACGTCGCCGACCATGGTGGGGTTTGCAGTAACGTTCACGACAGCAGGATCAGTTGAGGGAAGGAAGTGGCGGCGAGTGGTTCGCAGAATCCGGTCGAGTACATCACGCATCATCTCGCCAATCTCAAGGTCGGAGGCGAAGGGTTCTGGAGCGTCAATCTCGACACGCTGTTCTTTGCCTGGGTGCTCGGCGGCCTCATCGTCTACCTGGGCTGGCGTATCGGAAAGAATCTGAGCTTCGATAATCCGCGCGGCGTTCAGAACGTACTCGAGGCACTTCTCGAGTTCGTAAACGATCAGATCAAATCGACCTTCCCCGGCCAGAATGCGCTGATCGGGCCGCTCGCCCTGACGCTGTTCATGTGGATATTCCTCATGAACACCATGGATCTGGTGCCCGTGGATCTGCTACCGAACATGGCGGCTGCGGTCGGCATTCCCTATCTCAAGGTAGTGCCGACGACGGATCCGCAGGCAACGCTGGGCATGGCCTTCACCGTCTTCGGCCTGGCCGTCTTCTACAACTTCAAGATCAAGGGCCTGGGCTACCTCAAGAGTTTCTTGGTACACCCTTTCGGCATCTGGCTGTTTCCCGTCAACATCCTGATGACACTCATCGAGGAGATAGCCAAGCCGCTCAGTCTCGGATTACGCCTGTTCGGGAACATGTTCGCCGGCGAGCTTGTGTTCATTCTGATTGCGCTGCTGCCCTGGTGGATTCAGTGGCTGCCTGGGGGGGCATGGGCAATTTTCCACGTTCTCGTCATCACATTGCAGTCCTTCATCTTCATGATGCTGACCATCATGTATCTCGCCATGGCCCACGAAAGCCACGACGAGCACTGATTGGATGCCGAAAATTCGGGGCGGTGCGGTTTTGAACTGGATTCGTTACTAGGAGCAACAACATGGCTGACGCAAATCTCATCAACACGATAAGTAACGTCTATGCATTCACCGCGCTCGGCGTGGGAATCATCCTCGCCGCGGCCGGCTTGGGGTCGGCTCTCGGTTGGGGTCTCATCTGCGCCAAATACATGGAGGGCATAGCACGTCAGCCGGAGATGCTGCCGTCTCTGCGCGTGCAGATGTTCATTACGGCGGGTCTGATGGAGTCGTTTCCTTTCATCGTGCTCGCTTTCGCCATGTACTTTACGTTTGCCAACCCCTTCGTGGGCGGAGCACTGGATGCCATCCGGGGCTTGGGTTGAGACCCAAGCGCGGTGGGCCGGCATGCCGGGCTGATCAACCGCTGAGGGCGAGACGGTGAACCTGACTCTACTCGGACAAATGGGCACCTTTGCGGTGCTGGTGTACTTCGTTTGGCGATTCCTGTGGGATCCGCTAACGCGGCTGATGAGCGAGCGCAGCAAACGGATTGCCGACGGACTCGCTGCGGCGGAGCGCGGTCGCCGTGAGCAGGAGCTGGCCGAGCAACGCGCGGCCGATGTGCTCAAAGAGGCCCGCGGCCAGGCACAGGAGATCATTGCTCGCGGCGAGAAGCGCGCCACCGAGATCGTCGAGGAGGCGAAATCGGAAGCGCGCGTCGAGGGCGAGCGCATCCTAAACGCGGCGCGGGCCGACATCGAGCAGGAGGTGAATCGCGCCAAGGAAGAGCTGCGCAGCCAGGTAGCGTCGCTGGCCGTCGCCGGCGCCGAGCGTATCCTCGGCCGAGAGGTCGATGCGTCCAGCCACGAGACGATGCTCGACGAGCTCGTGGCACGGCTCTGAGACTACCGATGGCGGAGAACGCGACCGTCGCAAGACCCTACGCGCAGGCGATCTTCGAACTCGCGCGCGACGCCGGGGTCTACGGGCAGTGGTCGGAGACTCTGGCGCTGCTCGTGGCGGTGACACGGGACCCCACCATGCTGGCGCTGATCCACAGCCCGCGCGTGAAAAGCGAAGAGCTTGCGACGCTGATCATCGACGTCTGTGCAGAGCGCCTCGACGATCTCGGCAGGAACGTGGTGCGCCTGTTGGCGGGAAACGACCGTCTCGAGCTGCTACCGGCCATCGCGGAGCAATACGATCATCTGCGGGCCGAAGCCGAGGGAATCGTCGATGCCGAGCTGATCACGGCGCGGCCGGCGAGCGAAGAGCAGCGAGCGCGTGTTGCGGCGGCGCTCGAGCGTCGCTTCGGTAGCTCCGTGAATCTTCGCTGCACGACGGACGAGAGCTTGATCAGCGGTGCGGTGATTCGTGCGGGAGACTGGGTGATCGACGGTTCTGCTCGCGCGCGCCTGGCAAAACTCGCTGGCGCGCTCGGCGCCTGATCTGCACATTGCATCAGACTGTACAGGGACACTAGGCCATGACCATACAGCTCAACCCTTCCGAAATCAGCGAACTGATCAAGGCGCGCATCAAGGATTTTGAAACCGTCGCCGAAGCGCGCACCGAGGGCACGGTCGTCACCTTGACCGACGGCATCGTGCGCATTCACGGTCTGGCCGACGCCATGCAGGGCGAGATGCTCGAGTTCCCGCAGGATACTTTCGGGCTCGCCTTGAATCTCGAGAAAGACTCCGTTGGTGCGGTGATTCTCGGTGATTACGAGCATATCGTCGAAGGGGACACCGTCAAATGTACGGGCCGCATCCTCGAGGTGCCCGTCGGCTCCGGGCTGCTCGGTCGCGTGGTCGACGCCCTCGGCGAGCCCGTGGACGGCAAGGGGCCGGTTACGTCGGAGGGCACGTCGCCCATCGAGAAAGTGGCGCCCGGTGTGATCGCCCGCCAATCGGTATCGCAGCCGGTGCAGACCGGCCTCAAGTCGATCGACGCCATGGTGCCCATCGGGCGCGGGCAGCGCGAGCTCATCATTGGCGACCGTCAGACGGGCAAGACGGCGGTCGCCATCGACACCATCATCAACCAGAAAGGCACCGGCATTAAGTGCATCTACGTTGCCATCGGCCAGAAGGCGTCTTCGATTGCCAACGTGGTGCGCAAACTCGAGGAGCACGGCGCGATGGAGCACACCGTCGTGGTCTCCGCGTCGGCGGCAATGTCCGCAGCGATGCAGTACATCGCGCCCTACGCCGGATGCGCGATGGGAGAGTACTTCCGTGACCGGGGCGAGGACGCGCTGATCATCTACGACGACCTCACCAAGCAGGCCTGGGCCTACCGGCAGGTGTCGCTGTTACTGCGACGTCCCCCGGGTCGAGAGGCGTATCCCGGTGATGTCTTCTACCTGCATTCGCGGCTCCTCGAGCGGGCGGCGCGCGTCAATGCCCAGTACATCGAGTCAATCACCGAAGGCGCCGTCACGGGCCGAACCGGTTCGCTCACTGCCCTGCCGATCATCGAGACGCAGGCCGGCGACGTATCCGCATTCGTGCCTACTAACGTCATCTCCATAACCGACGGACAGATCTACCTCGAGAGTGATCTGTTCAACGCCGGTATCCGGCCGGCGATCAACGCCGGGCTGTCCGTCTCACGGGTCGGCGGCGCGGCGCAGACGAACATCGTCAAGAAGCTGGGCGGCGGCGTCAGACTGGCGCTCGCTCAGTTCCGGGAGCTGGCCGCCTTCTCCCAGTTTGCCTCCGACCTCGATGAAGCGACCCGCCGGCAACTCGAACGCGGCGAGCGGGTTACGGAGATGATGAAGCAGAAGCAGTACTCGCCGATGTCGGTGGCCGAGATGGCTGTGTCGCTGTTCGCCGTCAACGAGGGTTACCTCGACGACGTCGACGTCAAGAAAGTGGTTGATTTCGAACAGGCGTTGCAGGCGTACATGCGGTCCAGCCAGCAGGAGTTTCTCGCCGAGATCAACGAGACGTGCGAGTACAACGAAGAGGTCGAGCGGACGCTTCACGCGGCGCTCAAGGACTTCAAGGAAAATCACAGCTGGTGAGTTCGGCGACGGCTCGATGTTGACCTCGACGCACTAGGTACATACGAAGATGGCCGGCGCGAAAGAGATCCGCACCAAGATCAAGAGTATCCAGAATACTCAGAAGATTACCAAAGCCATGGAAATGGTGGCGGCGAGCAAGATGCGTCGTGCTCAGGAAAGAATGAACCAGGCTCGACCATATGCTCGCAAGATGCGTAATGTCGTTGCGCACCTCTCGCAGGCACATCTCGAATACAGTCACCCCTACACGGTGGAGCGCGAGGCGAGGCGGGTCGGCTTTATCGTGGTGTCCACCGATCGCGGCCTGTGCGGGGGGCTCAACGTCAACCTGTTTCGCGCCACCATCGCCGCAATGCAGCAGTGGAACGAACGCCAGGTCGGCGTAGACCTCACGACCATCGGCAACAAGGGTCTGATGTTCTTCAAGCGTCTCGGTGGTCAGATCGTCTCCGAAGCCGTTCATCTCGGCGACGCGCCCGCGCTCACGGCTCTCATCGGCACGGTCAAGGTGATGCTCGATGCCTACAGCGAAGAGCGGATCGACCGTCTTTTCATGGTTCACAACAAATTCGTGAATACCATGACCCAGCAGGCCTCGGTGGAGCAGCTGCTGCCCATCCACGCGGTCGAGCCCGAACAAGAGCTCCGGCACTACTGGGACTATCTTTACGAACCCGACTCGGTAGAGGTGGTCGACGGGTTGATGACGCGATACATCGAATCGCTGGTTTATCAGGGAGTCGTCGAGAACGTGGCCTGCGAGATGGCCGCGCGTATGGTTGCCATGAAGGCGGCGTCGGACAACGCCGGCAATCTCATCGACGAGTTGCAGCTTGCCTACAACAAAGCGCGACAGGCGGCGATCACCCAGGAGATCGCCGAGATCGTTGGCGGTGCGGCCGCGGTCTGATGACCTCAGGCGCGCGACGGATGGTCTGGCCGATCGCGGAGCGCGGTGCCGGCTGCGACGTCGTTTGACAGAACCGCTGGTCGAGATGCCGAGGCCGGTTCACGACAGGGCGGGAACAAGAGGATCACAGCCATCATGAGTAACGGAAATATCGTCGAAATCATCGGTGCCGTCGTCGACGTTCAGTTCCCGCGCGAGGGTATCCCCAACGTTCACCACGCCTTGCGCGTCGATGAAGCGGCATTGACTCTGGAAGTGCAGCAGCAGATGGGCGACGGGGTCGTGCGCACCATCGCCATGGGCTCGACGGACGGTCTCAGGCGCGGTCTCAAGGTGTCCGACACCGGTGCCCCGATCTCCGTGCCGGTGGGCCAACCGACTCTCGGAAGAATCATGAACGTGCTGGGTGAGCCCGTGGACGAGGCGGGACCGGTCGAAGCAGAAGAGCACTGGGCGATTCACCGCAAAGCGCCCGGCTACGCCGACCAGGCCGCTACCGTGGAAGTTCTCGAAACAGGCATCAAGGTCATCGACTTGATCATCCCCTTTGCCAAGGGCGGCAAGGTCGGTCTGTTCGGCGGTGCCGGCGTCGGCAAGACGGTGACGCTGATGGAGCTGATTCGCAACATCGCCCTCGAGCACGCCGGCTATTCGGTGTTCGCCGGCGTCGGCGAACGCACACGGGAGGGCAACGACTTCTATCACGAGATGAAGGACTCCGGTGTGCTCGACAAGGTCGCCCTGGTCTATGGGCAGATGAACGAACCCCCCGGAAATAGACTGCGTGTCGGTCTGACCGGTCTGACCATGGCAGAGTACTTCCGGGACGAAGGACGAGACGTGCTGCTGTTCATCGACAATATCTATCGCTACACGCTCGCCGGCACGGAGGTTTCGGCGCTGCTCGGTCGCATGCCCTCCGCCGTGGGTTATCAGCCGACACTGGCCGCCGAGATGGGCGTGCTCCAAGAGCGGATCACCTCCACCCGAACCGGATCGATCACGTCGATTCAGGCTGTCTACGTGCCTGCAGACGACCTGACGGATCCGTCGCCGGCGACGACATTCGCCCATCTCGATGCGACGTTGGTGTTGTCCAGGCAGATCGCCGAGCTCGGCATCTATCCTGCTGTGGATCCTCTCGACTCCACGAGTCGGCAGCTGGACCCTCTCGTCGTCGGCCAGGAGCACTACGACGTGGCACGCGCCGTGCAGGGTACTCTGCAACGCTACAAGGAGCTGCGCGATATCATCGCGATTCTCGGTATGGACGAGCTGTCCGAGGAGGACAAGCTGATGGTCTCGCGGGCCCGCAAGATACAGCGCTTCCTCTCCCAGCCATTCTTCGTCGCCGAGACGTTCACCGGCACGCCTGGGAAATATGTGCCGCTGAAAGAAACCATTCGCGGCTTCAAGGCCATTGTTGACGGCGAGTACGATCATCTTCCCGAGCAGGCCTTCTACATGGTGGGTATGATCGAGGAGGCTGCCGAAAAGGCAAAGGCGCTGACTTGACGCAGTCCCGCCGGGAGGATCGAATATGGCTATGACCATGCATGTGGATATTGTCAGTGCCGAGGAAGAGATCTTCTCCGGCACGGCGACGATGGTCTTCGCGCCCGCCGAGATGGGTGAAGTGGGAATCACCCCGCGTCATACGCCGCTGCTGACCCGTTTGCAGCCGGGAGAGGTGCGGGTGCGCGATCAGCAGGGCGAAGAGCAGCTCTTCTTCGTCTCGGGCGGCATTCTCGAGGTGCAGCCTCACGTCGTGACCGTGCTTTCGGATACCGCGATCCGGGCTAAGGACCTGGATGAGTCGGCGGCCCTCGAGGCAAAGCGACGGGCCGAGCAGGCCCTTGCCGATCGGCGCTCGGATTTCGAATACGCCAAAGCCAAGGCGGAGCTCGTCGCCGCCGCGGCTCAGCTGCGGGCCATACAGAAGCTGCGCCAACGTCGCTAGCTTGCCGTCGTGCTCTACTCTTGGTGGTTAGGCGCTCACGCGGGTGCATACCTGGGTCAGCGTCAGGGCCCAGAGCCGGGCCGCCGTCTTCCGTAACGCGCATCGTGCGGTGCCACGGCGGGCGCCGTGAAGCAGCGCCGCGACCGCGGCCCGTATCGGGACTGCGCGGCGGCGCGCTCTCGACCCGGTGGCACGCTGGCAGCGCCGCAACGACGAAGTGACGGTCGCCCTCTATGCTGGCTGATCGCCTTCTGCCGAGGCGGTCGAACAGCACCTCAATGCCCTCCGCACGGGGTCGGATCGGTCCGCTCACATCGACAGTCCATCGAGGTTCTCTTTCGAGCGTTTCCGCCGTGGGTGTAGACTCGTGGGGTAACGGCGGAGCAGCCGTCGGGCCGCTTTGTCGATGTCATTGGCGCATGTCGTAGCGCAGGAGCGCCGCCGGGCAATGGTCCCACCTGCCATCGTTGATCGTGATGACGCTTGAGATCGTCATACTCGCCGCAGGCAAAGGCACGCGTATGCGGTCTGCGTTGCCCAAAGTGATGCACGCGATCGGCGGGGCGCCATTGCTGGGCCATGTCATAACGACAGCGCGGGCCATGAACGCGGCCGCGATTCACATCGTCTACGGTCACGGCGGCGAGATGGTTCGCCAGCACTTCGCCGATGCCCCCGTCACCTGGATCCTGCAGGAGCCCCAGCTTGGCACCGGCCATGCGGTGGCCCAGGCCCTCGGCGGAGTGCGACCGGACGCTTTGGTGCTGGTGATGTACGGCGACGTACCGCTCGTCCAAGCGGCAACGTTGCTGACGCTCGCCGACGCGGCCCGCGACGCAGATCTCGCGCTGTTGACGGCGGAGCTTCCCGACGCGAGCGGCTACGGTCGCGTGCTTCGCGACACGGAGGGGCGCGTGGTCCGTATCGTGGAGCACAAGGATGCGTCCGGCACCGAGCGCGAAGTCAACGAAATCAACACGGGGTTCCTGTGCGCACGCTGCGCTCCGCTGGCGGGCTGGCTGTCTCAGCTGCGGCGCGACAATGCTCAGGGTGAATACTACTTGACCGACGTCATCTCGATGGCCGTGGCGGAGGGTGGGCGCATCGCGGATCGGCGGGCGGAGAAGCCCGCGGAGCTGCTCGGTGTCAACAGCAAGGGCGAGCTTGCTCGACTCGAGCGTCTTTTTCAGCAACGGCAGGCCGAGCGGCTCCTGGATGCGGGTGTGACGCTGCGCGATCCCGCGCGCATCGACGTGCGCGGCGAGTGGGTGATGGGCGTCGACTGCGAGCTCGACGTCAACGTCATACTGGAGGGCGATGTCCGAATCGGGGACCGGGTGCGGGTGGGTCCCAATACCGTGCTCCGCAACACCACACTCGAGTCCGATGTCATCATCGAGGCGAACTGTGTCCTCGACGGCGTGCTCGTTGGCCCCGGCTGCGTGATCGGGCCGTTTGCCCGTCTGCGACCGGAAACGCGCCTCGAGCAGGACGTGCGCGTCGGCAACTTCGTGGAGGTCAAGAAGTCCTCCTTGGCGAGGGGCACCAAAGCCAACCATTTGAGCTACATCGGCGATAGCACGATCGGGCGCAACGTCAACATCGGCGCCGGCGTGATCACCTGCAACTACGACGGCGCGAATAAGCATCGCACCATAATCGACGACGGTGCCTTCATCGGTTCCGACAGCCAGCTCATCGCCCCCGTCCATGTCGGCGAGGGCGCTACCATCGCAGCCGGCTCAACCGTGACGCGCGATGCTGCACCCGATGCGCTTACCGTATCGCGCGCTCCGCAGAAGACCATTCGCGGCTGGCGACGGCCGCGCAAATCCGAGGGTGAGTAACCTGTTGGTGGCAGACGCTGCCAGGCGCCCACGACTGGGCAGAGGGTGACATCGATGTGCGGAATCGTTGGAGCAGTAGGCAGGCGCGACGTCGTGCCGGTGTTGATCGAGGGTCTGCGGCGTCTCGAGTACCGGGGATACGATTCCTCGGGGCTCGCGGTGATCAACGACGCGCAGCAGTTCGCGCGTGAGCGCACCGTGGGCAAGGTGAAGGAGCTCGAAAAGGCGCTGAGCAACGGCGGCGAGTTACATGGAAGCACCGGCATCGCACACACGCGCTGGGCGACGCACGGGAAGCCCAGTGCGCAGAACGCGCACCCGCACATCTGTCGCAAAAAGGTGGCGGTGGTCTGTAACGGAATCGTCGAGAACTTCGAGCAGCTGCGTCGAGAGCAGGCTCTGCACGGCTACGATTTCACCTCCGAAACGGACACCGAAGTCATCGTCCATCAGATCTACGGCTACATGGATCAGGGCCTCGGCCTGCTGGGCGCCGTGCAAAGTGCGGTCAAGGATCTCGAAGGCGCCTACGCCATCGGCGTCATCAGCACCGCGGAGCCGAGTCGATTGATTGGTGCGCGCCGGGGCAGTCCGTTGGTCGTCGGGCTGACCGACGGCGAGGCGTTCATCGCCTCGGACGTTGCGGCGCTGCTGCCCATCACGCAGCGGTTCATAGCGCTGCACGACGGCGATGTGGTGGAGATCGCTGGGGGTGCCGTACGCCTCTACGACGCCGATGGTCGTTCCGTGGATCGTCCCGTCATGATCAGCACGCTGCGGGCCGACGCCATCGATCTCGGCGAATACCGCCACTATATGCAAAAAGAGATCTTCGAGCAGGTGGGCGCGGCGGCGGACACGCTGGAAGCGCGCATCACAGGCGATCGGCTTCTCGAGCACGTGTTTGGACCGGGCAGCGAGAGCATTTTCGACGCCACCGCGGGGCTGAAGATCATCGCCTGCGGCACCAGCTACCACGCCGGGCTCGTGGCGCGCCATTGGTTCGAGTCGCACGGCGTCTCGTGTGACGTCGAGATCGCGAGCGAGTTTAGATACCGCCGCCACGTAGTGCCCAGCGATTCGCTCGTTGTGGCGATTTCGCAATCGGGGGAGACCGCTGACACGCTTGCGGCGCTCGCCGAGGCGAAACGCATCGGCTACGCGCACAGCCTGGCGATTTGCAACGTACCGGAGAGCTCGCTCGTGCGTGAAAGCGATCTTACGTTGCTGACCCATGCCGGTCCGGAAATCGGCGTCGCTTCGACCAAGGCATTCACCACCCAGCTCGTGGCCCTCATGATGCTCGTGATTGCCGTCGGCCGCCGCCGCGGAATGTCCGGCGCCACAGAGGCCAAGATCGTGTCCGAGCTGCGCAGCCTGCCCGCGCAGATCGGCAGCGTACTCAAGCTCGACGACGAGATTCGGAGAATCGCCGAGCGCTTCGCGGACAAGCATCACGCCCTCTTTCTGGGTCGCGGTGCGCACTACCCCATCGCGCTCGAGGGCGCGCTGAAGCTCAAGGAGATCTCGTACATTCATGCCGAAGCCTACCCGGCGGGCGAACTCAAGCATGGCCCGCTTGCGCTGGTGGATGCGCAGATGCCGGTTATCGCGGTGGCACCGAACAATATGCTGCTGGAAAAGCTGAAGTCGAACCTCCAGGAGGTGCGCGCGCGTGGTGGGCGACTGATCGTGTTCGCAGATCCTGCTGCGGGCATCGAGCAGGACGACGACTTGACGGTGGTCAACGTAGCGCCCGTGGACGACGTCGTGTCGCCCATTACGTATACGATTCCGCTGCAGCTTCTCGCATATCATGTGGCGCTCATAAAAGGCACGGACGTCGATAAACCCCGCAACCTCGCCAAGTCGGTAACGGTGGAATAACCTCGTTGGCGGGTCATCGGCTCGACGCGTGTGCTTCGCCGGTTGAGCGGGCCGAGCCTTGGTTTCAGCGACGAGGCCCCGACTTCTCTCGCATTGGAAACGCACGGCGCCTGACCACGAAACACCGCCGGAGAATGTTCCGGCGTCACGAGAAAATGGCGGCTTCTCCCGCGGACTGGCTCGAACGCCAATGTCGGAGTGAGCCGGCCTCTGGCTGCATCGCGCGGCGATGTGGGTTGTTCTGCGGTCTCATGCCGCCGCCGCTATCGCTGGACGGCAACGATTAACGACCGGCGGCGGGGTATGCGAAACTCTTGCCATGGATGTTGTGAATTACCGGGCTCGGTGCCCACACCCGACACGCCGAGTGGATGGAGTGTTCTTAGCAGTCCGCTACGCAGTGCCCCCACAGTGCGGCGCTGATGGTTAGCCCCATGTCGGCGAGGCACCCTCGGCGCCAACAGCGCTCGAGGCGCCGCCGCTGCCGGCGATAAGCGTTGCCCGAAGGCCGAGTATCGATGGCACGACGAGCGGCAGTGATGTGAACGGATCGTGGACGTCTCGCACATCTTCGACAATCTGAACGACGCGCAGGGCGAGGCGGTCGGTGCCGCGCCCGGACCGATACTCGTGCTCGCCGGAGCGGGCAGCGGCAAGACCCGTGTTCTCACCTACCGCGTGGCGTGGCTGGTCCAGGCGCTCGGTGTATCGCCGTTGTCCATCTTGGCGGTGACCTTCACCAACAAGGCGAGCTTGGAGATGCGCGGTCGTATCGAGGAGCTGCTCGGATTTCCAGTGCGTGGCATGTGGATGGGCACATTCCACGGTCTTTCTCACCGGCTGTTGCGGGCCCACTGGCGAGAGGCGGGGCTCAGCGAATCCTTCGAGATACTCGACAGCGACGATCAGCTGCGTTTGATACGGCGTGTTCTCAAGGAGCTCAATCTCGATGAGGGCTACTGGCCACCCAAACAGACCCAGTGGTTCATCAACGGCCACAAGGAGGAAGGCAGGCGACCGCATTCTCTCCAGGCAGGCCACGACACCCAGGCGATCCAGCTCAAGAATGTCTATGCGAAATACGAAGAGATGTGTGTGCGCCTCGGTCTCGTCGATTTTGCCGAGCTGCTGCTGCGCACGGTCGAGCTCATGTCGAATAACGAGTCTCTGCGGGAGACATATCAGGGGCGTTTCCAGCACATTCTGGTGGACGAATTCCAGGACACCAATGCGCTGCAGTATCAGTGGCTCAAGCTGTTTTCCGGCTCCCGCGCCAACGTCATGGCCGTCGGCGACGATGATCAATCGATATACGGATGGCGCGGGGCGCGCGTGGAGAACATGCTCAACTTCGAGCGCGACTTTCCCGGTACGCGAGTCGTTCGCCTGGAGCAGAATTACCGCTCGACACGAACCATACTCGATGCCGCAAATGCGGTTATCGACCGCAATCAGGGGCGGCTCGGCAAGAAGCTCTGGACGAGCGACGCGGGCGGCGACGCTATTCGAATCTATGCCGCGTTCAACGAGCTCGACGAGGCGCGTTTCGTCATCGATCGCGTGCAAGATTGGATCGAGCACGGCAACCGCCGCGACGCGATTGCAATTCTCTACCGCTCCAACGCCCAGTCGCGAACCTTCGAGGAGGTGCTGCTCGACGTGGGCATTCCCTACCGCGTCTACGGCGGGCTGCGTTTTTTCGAGCGCGCGGAAATCAAGGACGCGCTTGCCTACCTCCGCCTGCTGGCGAGCCGTGATTCGGATCCGGCGTTCGAGCGCGTGGTCAACGTGCCGACGCGGGGGGTCGGCAACAAAACGCTCGATAGGGTGCGGGACGATGCGCGCCATGACGGGGCATCGTTGTGGGCGGCGGCAATGAGGCTGCTCGAGGGCGGGCAGCTCGCCGGCCGGGCGGTCGGTGCGCTGGCGGGTTTTCTGCGGTTGGTCGAGGAGCTCGACCGCGCCACACAGCACCTGGGCCTTGCAGAGAAGGTCGATACGGTTATTCGATCGAGCGGTCTGGTGGGACACTACCGAAAGGAAGGCGGCGAGAAGGGTGAAGCGAGGGTCGAGAACCTCGAAGAGCTGGTGAACGCCGCGCGCAACTTTCGTCACGACGAGGAGGACGGGCTCGACACGCTGTCGGCGTTTCTCGCGCACGCTGCGCTCGAGGCGGGCGAAGGGCAGGCGGAGGCGTGGGAGGACTGTGTGCAGCTGATGAGCCTTCACGCGGCGAAGGGTCTCGAGTTCCCGTTGATCTTTCTCTGCGGCATGGAGGAGGGTTTGTTTCCGCATCAGCGATCTCTCGAGGAAGCGGGCCGCCTCGAGGAGGAACGGAGGCTGTGCTACGTCGGTATGACCCGTGCCATGAAGCAGCTGTACCTGACGTATGCCGAGACGCGGCGCCTGCACGGCCGTGAGCGCTACACCGAACCGTCGCGTTTTCTGGCGGAAATCCCGGCACAGCTGCTCGAGGACGTTCGTTCAGCCGCGCGCCGCCGGCCCATCGCCCGCGGTCCGGCGATAGCCCCCGCGCCTACCGGGCTGGCGCCGCCTGCCGGGGTAAAGCTTGGCACGCGGGTGCGGCACGCGAAGTTCGGCGACGGCACCGTTCTCACGCTGGAAGGTGAGGGAGAGTACGCGCGGGTTCAGGTCAACTTCGAGGATGTGGGCGCCAAGTGGCTGGTGCTCGCGTATGCCAATCTCGAAAGCCTCTGACGCGGACACCGCTTGCAAACTGCACTTCCAGCCGATATACCTTTTGCACCGGGTTTCCCCGGCCGAACGGCGTTGGCGAATGGATAGCGGGTCGATGCAGCAGCAAAGCGGTGATCGGGGCGTCGCAGCCTGGAAGCGCGTCGGGCTGCTCGCGGCCATCGTGTTCGCAGCGGCCGCGGCTGTGCTCGGCATCGGCGCTTACGTCGCGGAGCCGCCCGTCGGGCTCGCCGCAGTCGCGCTGCAGGCGGCGCTGATCGCGCTGCTGGTCGTTCCCGCCGTCGAGTTGCTGGGCCACAGAGGAACGACCGCTCGACACCAACCCGCTGCGGCCGATCAGGCGGAGGCATTGCCGGATTGGCCGACGATCGACGCGGTCAGTCGCACCCTCAACGAACGAGGAATCACGGTCGGCCTTCTGGAGCTGATGGCGCTGGCCAACCGCTACGGACACCGGCTTGCCGTCGCCCTTTTCGAGATTGACCATCTCGAAGACGTCCTTCGGCAGTTCGGTCGTGCGGCCGCCGACAGTGTGGTGCGCAAGGTCGCCGAGACGATGGGCGATCTGGTGCGGATGCCGGATCGAATTGGCCGCTGCGACGAGGCACGCTTTCTGCTGCTGCTGCCGGAGACGGATGCTGCCGGTGCGAAGCTGATTGCCGAGCGCGTGCGGGAGGCGGTGGCGGGCGCCGAGCTGGCGGTGACGGCGCGGAAGAGGCTGCAGCTGACGGTGAGCGTCGGGGTCACCGAGCATCGCTCCGGCGAGGATATGGACATGCTGCTTACCCGCGTCGGGGACGCTCTGGAGCAGGCGAAGAAGCAAGGCCACAACCGCGTGGTCGCTCAGCCGTCGGGCTACAATGTCGACAATGTCACCCTTCATTAGCTACTTCGCCTACGGCTCGAATCTGACCCATTCGCGGCTGGTGGCTCGCATCGGCATGTGCCAGGTCCGGGCCACGGCGACGCTGAGCGGCTACCGCCTCGCTTTTCACAAGCGGGGCGCCGACGGTTCGGCCAAGTGCGACGCTCACCACACGGGTGATTCCCTCGACCGGGTGCGCGGGGTGATCTATGAGATCACCGCGGAGCAGAAGGCGGTTCTCGACCGCTACGAGGGTGTAGGATTCGGGTACGCGATGCACACCGTCAAGGCGGTCGTCGATGTCACGTCGCCCGCGGAAGACGTGAGCGGCGGCGCGATTCGGGCATTGATCTACCTGGCCCAGAGCGAGTACGTGGACCCGCGTGCAGTACCGTTCTCTTGGTATCGTGACTTCGTAGCCGAAGGTGCCCGCCGTCATGGATTGCCCGCCGAGTACGTGGGTACGATCGAGGCGGTACCGGCGGTGCAGGATCCTGACAAACGCCGGCACCGCGAAAACACACGTATCCTGACCACCCCGCTCGATCGCTTGGTAAGCGCGCACGGGTCGTAAGCACGCTTCGGGGAGCGCGGGTGGCGCCGTTGCCTGTCTCGATTCAGTGCTGCTCGAGCAGCGCCCGCAACACCTCCGTCCAGGCCCGGGCGAGATTGCCACGGTGGTATCCCCCGCCACCCATGGCCACCAGTCGGCCTGCGCAGAAGTCATCAGCAACCCGACACAGGCGCGACGCCGCGTGGTAGTGTGCCGCCGGTGAGAAAGCGAGGTCAGCGATCGGATCGCCGGCGAGACTGTCGGCACCGGCTTGCAGCAGCACGATCTCCGGGGCGTGCTCCCGGACGAAAGTCTCGAGCTCGGGCCATAGCCGGTGAAAATCCTTGTCGTCACTGCCGGGGGCCAGCGGCACATTCATCTTGGTGCCCACGGCGGGACCGCGCCCGCGCTCCTGCGCCGAGCCGGAGCCGGGATACAGAAAATGACCGTCCTCGTGGACGTCCGCAATGATCAGGTCGGGATCGTCCTCGAAGCTGTAAAAGACGCCGTCCCCATGGTGGGCGTCGATATCGACGTAGGCGATTCGTCTCACTCCATAGCGGCGCCGCAGGGCTTCGATCGCTATGCCGACGTCGTTGAACACGCAAAAGCCGCCTGCGCGACCGCGGCGCGCGTGGTGGAGACCGGCAATGGGAACAAAGACCCGCTGCTCGGCGCCGACGAGGACCTGTCGGATGGCGTCGAGCGTCGACCCCACCACCCAGCAGGCCGCTTCGAAGACGCCTTGGAAGGCCGGCGTGTCGCCGCAGTCCAGGTAGCCGCCCCCCGACGTTGACGCGTGGCGGACCCGATCCACGTAGGGGGCATCGTGGAACAGCAGCAGATCCTGCTCCGTGCAGGTTACGGGCGGCAGCAGTCCCAGACGTCGATCGAGGCCTGATCGCACGACCTCGTCCCAAAACGCGGGCAGGCGATCGGGTCCGAACGGATGCCCGTTGCCGAAAGCGTAGCTAGCGAGCTCGTCGCCGACGTAGACGGCGACCAAGGCTCACGGACCGGGCGTGAGGGGCAAGGGAGTCGTGTGCGTGGTGCCCACCGGCCGCTACTGGCATCGCCACGACCTGATCTTGACGTTGCCCTCCTCGGACAGCACCCACATCGCACCCGGACTCAGGCGCGTGGTCGGCTCTTTCTTGTCGGGACTCCTCTTGCGCTTTCCCGCCCAACGAGCGGTGACGATGCTGTCGTCACGGCAATCGGACTCCGTGAACACCTCACAGTACTCGAAGCGGACCTGAGCGACGCGGTGAACCTTGCGGGACAGCGGAAAGTTGTGGCAACCGCGTTCATCGGCGTTGAACACGAACTCGGACTCCGTTTCCTGTCCTTTCTTGTTGGTGCGGTAAAACCGCACGTCCCCCTGAGCCGGTAGGGCCAGCATCAGGGCGACGACGCACGACACGGCGAGCGCATGGTATGGCCTGATTATCAGCGTCATGATCCCCGCCGACCCGCGCAAGCCGCCGGCGGCGGCGCTGGCTCGGCGAGCGGGCGCACGGGAGACCCATGCTGCACGACCCGCAGACCGCTGTCGGACCGCGGCGCGCCCCTCACCACTTGCCTATGCGCCACTTGGTGATGTTGCGGTAGCCGTCGAGGTCATCGAGACTGCTCTCCTGCATGCTGCCGTCGCCGGTGGGATCGAAGATGTAGTAGGACGGACCCTGATTGGGCGTGATCTTCATCCCGAGCCGCCGGCCCTTGACGCTGTACTCCTCTATGCCCTCGGCGATGGTCTTGACGTCCGGCTCGGTCGCCGGCGCTGCCGGCCGCTCCTTCGCGTCACCCTCGGTGATGGGCTGGCCGTCGCGGATGGTCGGACCAGAGGGCAACGGTGGTGGTTCGGGAACGGGCTCGAGCTCCTGGGCGAGACTTGCCGCGCTGAACAGGGCCAATATGGCAAAAGCTACGCTGGGTTTCATTTTCACTCCGCTGCCAAAGCGGGCAGCCCGCCGATGTTTCCGCTAAGTATACAGATGCAGCCGCTGCGCCGAAAAAACAACTCGTCCGGCGGCCCGACATCGGACCCCGGATCTCCTCTTGCAGCGCTCCGCCAGGGGAGGTTCGCGCTAGCCGAAGCGAGGGCTCGGCCATGCCGTGCGCAGCCCATCACGGACCAGGCACGGCGTCATCCTTTGCCGCCCCGCCCTGCGGCGCATTGGCAAAATCCCCGCCGATGCGATACAACGACCCGCTACGAAAGCCGTGATCCAGCCAGCGCGGCAGACGAGAGCACGCGCGGCGCGGGGCGTGCGCAGCGCGCTGCGCTGAGACCGCCGGGGAGATTCAGGCCAGTGACCCAACGCAGGCAGCTCGTCCTCGTCGACGGGTCGTCGTATCTGTACCGCGCCTTCCACGCCATGCCCAGCCTGAGCAACTCGGCGGGGCAGCCCACCGGCGCCGTGTACGGCATGGCCAACATGCTGCGACGGCTGCTGGCGGACTACGATCCGCAATACATCGCCGTCGTCTTTGACGCCAAAGGCAAGACGTTCCGCGACGACCTGTACCCGCAGTACAAGGCCAATCGGCCGCCGATGCCCGAGGATCTCAGCTCCCAGATCCCGCTCGTCCATCAAGTCGTCGAGGCAATGGGGATCCCGCTGCTGGTCGAACCGGGTGTGGAAGCCGACGATGTGATCGGAACGCTGGCAACCGAGGCGGCTCGCAGCGGTTTCGACACCCTGATCTCGACGGGTGACAAGGATATGGCGCAACTCGTCGACGACCATGTCAAGCTCGTGGACACGATGCAGGAGGCAGTCTACGACCGAGTCGGCGTCGAAAAGAAATTCGGCGTCGCGCCCGAGCAGATTGCCGATCTGCTCGCCCTTGTCGGTGACACCTCCGACAACATACCCGGTGTTCCGAAAGTTGGACCGAAGACGGCCGCGAAGTGGCTCACGCAGTACGGCTCGCTCGATGGCGTCATCGAGCACGCCGATGAGATCGGCGGCAAGGTCGGCGAGAATCTGCGCGGGTGCCTGGGGCAGCTGGCGCTGTCGCTTGCGCTCGCCAGGATCAAGCTCGACGTTTCCCTCGACGTCGAGCCACGGTCGCTCCAGCGCCGGGACCCGGACAAGAGTGCGTTGCGCCAGCTTTATGCCCGGCTCGAGTTTCGCAGCTGGCTTGATGAGCTGGGAGGTCTCTCGACAGCGGAGAGCGATCGCGGCGAGAGCGCCCGCTATGAGACGATCTTCGATGAGCGAAGCCTCGATGCATGGCTCGCGCGCCTTCGCGAAGCCCCGCTGTTTGCCTTCGATACCGAAACCACGTCGCTCGACGCGATGAGCGCAGAAATCGTGGGCGTATCGTTCACGGATGCTGCCGGGGCCGCGGCGTATGTGCCACTCGCTCACGAGTATCCGGGCGCGCCCGGACAGCTCAGCCGCGATCTCGTGCTCGAGCGTCTCAGGCCCTTGCTCGAGGATCCGGGGCAAGCCAAGGTCGGTCAGAACTTCAAGTACGACTGCACGGTGCTGGCGAGCTACGGTATCGACCTCGCCGGTATGAGGTTCGACACCATGCTCGAATCCTATGTTCTCGACAGCACGGCGGTGCGCCACGACATGGACAGTCTGGCGCTCAAGTATTTGGGCTATAAAACCATCAAGTACGAAGAGGTTGCCGGCAAGGGCAAGGCGCAGCTGTGCTTCGACCAGGTGCCGATCGAGGCGGCTGCCCAGTACGCCGCCGAGGACGCCGATATCACGCTGCGACTCCATGAGGCGCTGTGGCCGAAGCTCCAGGGCGATCCGCCGCTGCGCCGTCTGTTCGAGACGATCGAGATGCCGCTGGTCCCCGTGTTGTCGCGAATCGAGCGCAACGGCGTGCGCATTGCCGGCGAGATGCTGCGCCGGCAGAGCCAGGAGCTGAGCCAACGGCTGGTCGAGGTCGAGGAACACGCCTACAAGGAGGCCGGCGCGGTTTTCAACATCGCTTCGCCAAAGCAGATTCAGGAGATACTCTTCGAGCGTCTGGCGCTGCCCGTCACCCAAAAGACACCCAAAGGTCAGCCGTCGACCGCAGAGAGTGTGCTGCAGGACCTGGCCGTTGACTACGAGCTGCCGCGGCTGATTCTCGAGCATCGCGCGTTGGCGAAGCTCAAGTCCACCTACACGGACAAGCTGCCGGAGCTGATCAATCCGCGTACGGGCCGCCTTCATACGTCGTACCACCAGGCCGTGGCAGCGACCGGCCGGCTTGCTTCGTCCGATCCAAATCTGCAGAACATACCCGTGCGCACCCCCGAAGGCCGGCGCATCCGGGAAGCGTTCGTGCCGGAGCCCGGATATCGTCTGCTTTCAGCGGACTATTCACAGATCGAGCTGCGCATCATGGCCCATCTCTCCGGCGACGAGGGCCTCGTGGACGCTTTCGCCCAAGGGCACGACGTGCATCGCGCGACGGCGGCCGAAGTTTTCGGTGTCACACCGCAGGACGTGAGCGACGAACAGAGGCGCCACGCGAAAGCCATCAACTTCGGCCTCATCTACGGCATGTCGGCATTCGGCCTTGCCCGGCAGTTGCGCATAGATCGAGGGAGCGCACAGGCGTACGTGGAGCTCTACTTCACGCGTTATCCCGGTGTGAAGGCGTTTATGGACAGCACCCGCGCCGCTGCGCGCGAACGGGGTTTCGTGGAGACCCTGTTCGGACGCCGGCTATACGTTCCCGACATCAACGCCAGCAATTTCAGCCGCCGTCAGTACGCCGAACGCACTGCCATCAACGCCCCGATGCAGGGTACCGCGGCCGATCTGATCAAGATGGCCATGCTGGCGGTCGATCACTGGCTCGGCGAAAGCGGTGTCGACGCACGCGTCATACTTCAAGTGCATGATGAGCTGGTGCTGGAGGTGGCCGAAGCTGCGGTGGAGACCGTCCGGGACAACATCGTTGGGCTGATGAGCGGGGTAGCGCAGCTCGCCGTGCCGCTGGTCGTCGACACCGGTGTCGGTGAGAACTGGGCGCAGGCACACTCGTAGGCGAAGTCCCCCACCGGCGCTGCTCGGGGGGTCGCCGGCGGCAAGACCCAGGCGCTCGCTCGGGCGGGGAACCAACGCTGCGGGCGGTGGTCTATACTTCGAGGAGACGGCAGGGAGTGCCGTCTTTCCCGCTCCTCCTCCCTGAGCGGGGGATCTCGGTGCGAACCGAGATCGTATATTGTCATAGGCCCCGGGGACTCCTCCCCTTTTTCCCGGGGCCTTTTTTATTGCTCGCTGGGGTTTGCGCCCGTAGGCTGATGCTGAAACACACCGGCGTCCTCGGCAGCCAGCCAGGCGGTGACGATGTCGCGGGCGCTCTCGACGCCCAGCCCGGTGCGGGCGGAGAAAAGCTGGACGGAAACGTGTCCGCACCCCGACAGCTCGCGGCCGAGGCGCTGCATCGTGGCCGCCGCTTGTCCGCGGGAGAGCTTGTCGGACTTCGTGAGCAGGATGTGGATAGGGAGACCGTGCTCCAGGCTCCATTCGAGCATGCGTACGTCGAGCTCTGTCATTGGCCGCCGCGCATCCATGGCCACGACCACGCCGCGCAAGCTGCGTCGCGAGCCGAGATAACGCGACACCGTGCGGCCCCAGTGCCGGCGCACCGCCTCGGGGACCTTGGCGTAGCCGTATCCGGGCAGATCGACGAGCCTGCGCTCGCGGTCGATGGTGAAGAAGATGATCTGCTGGGTGCGGCCGGGGGTTTTGCTCGTGCGCGCCAGGCCCCGGCGACCCAAGATGGCATTGAGCGCGCTCGACTTACCGACATTCGAGCGACCGGCAAACGCCACCTCGCAGCCTGTGTCGGCGGGCCACTGCGCTGGCGTGTGGGCGCTGGTCAGAAATCGCGCCGCCCGCAAATTGGGGCCTTCGGTCTGCACCACTGCCTCTCCCCCGTGGAGGCACCGGGGCCCCCATCGCCGGGGCGGCGTTCTCGCAGCCGCGCCAGCCGCTGCCCGCTCGTCCGGGTCGGGGCTGCTCCGTGGTGCGGCAGTCCGCGTTAAGCCGTGGCCGATGATTTCTCTGCGGCCCGGCCCGCCCTCAGCGCAAAAGCTCGATAACCGGCCGCCGAGTGCGTCCGTGCGTTACCTCGACCGCGGCCCCTGCTTTTCATGACTATCTATACGCCCTCGCCCCGCACGCTCGGCTCTCACGGGGGCAGGCATTATGGCGGTTGTCCCGCTGGGCTGCCAGGTGTCGGTGGGCGGTGCCGCGCACCCGCGGATCGGGACGGGCGTCTATTTGACGGTTCGGGGGAAATCGGCTATACGAGCCGTCTGCCGTCGGTGCCCCGCAGTGCTGGGCGCGCCAACCCCCCGTTACACCAGGAGCGTGAGGAGTCAACGCATGAGGAGTTTCCCATCTCTCGTCGCCGCAGCATCGCTTTTGGCCGTCGTCGCGACGGCCGCACGGGCGGCCGGGGATCCCGAAGCCGGTCAGGCGAAAGCCCAAGCGTGCGCCGCCTGCCACGGTGCCGACGGCAACAGCGCTGATCCCAACAACCCCAAGCTCGCCGCACAGGTTCCCGGTTACATCGCCGCCCAGCTCGCCGCCTTCAAGTCCGGCGCACGGGCGAACAACGCCATCATGGCCGGGATGGCCGCTCCGTTGTCCGACGAGGACATGCGCAATCTCGACGCCTATTACGCCAGCCGGAGCGCGACGCCGGGGGCCGTCTCGGAGGCGAATGTGGAGCTCGCTCGAGAGGGGGAGAAAGTATTTCGCGGCGGCTACCGCCCCATGGAGATCGCTGCCTGCATGAGCTGTCACGGTCCGACGGGCAGTGGCATCCCGCCGCTGTATCCGCGCGTCGCGGGTCAGCACGCCGCTTATCTCGAGAGCACATTGCTCGCCTACAAATCGGGTGAGCGGACCAACGCCATCATGAACGACATCGCGTTTCGCCTCTCGGGGTCGCAGATCAAGGCGCTCGCGACGTATATGCAAGGCCTCGACTGAAAACGCTTGCGCGGGTGGCGGCGCTGCGCCCTCCTCGAGCGGACCCCGGGCCGCTTGCGGCTGACGCCACCGCCCGGAGTCGAGGTCCTGGCCGGAGGGCCCGCCATCCGCGACCGGACGTGCCGGGCGCGGCGGCGACGTGGCGCGGGGAGGGTGGATGGCGAAAAGCAACTATGGGGAGGCGCAGATGTACGGTAACGACAGGCTCATCTATCCGATGCTGGGCGTCGGGGCTTTCTTCGCCATGTTCTGGGTGGGGGTGATCGTCAGCTACGAGCTCGGGCTGTCGTGCCTCGCCTTCTTCGTCAACGGCGTGCTGTTCGCGTGCTTGGGGGCCAGTCTCGTGGCGCGACTCGAATGCCGTGCTGAAGCCGAGTCCGGCGCCACGTGCGCCAGCAGGGCCCGCTCGTCGCAGCCGCGCTTGGACAGGACCAACGGGGCGCCGCCGGGAATCGAGCTTCTCCCCCTGCTGCCCGTGCAGCGGGTGGCGGCCACCAGCCCTAAAGCGTAACAGGCGCGGGCGCTGCGCAAGAGGTCGCCAGCCGACGGCTCAGCCGGCGTGTCCCCGCTTCCCGTGCTCGCGTGCAGTCGTAACCCGCCATGAGTTTCGCCGGCAAGATCGTGTTGCTCACCGGGGGGGCGTCCGGGATGGGCGCCGCATCGGCGCGCGAGTTCGCGCACCGGCGAGCCCGCGTCGTGATCATCGACCGTAACGCAGAATTGGCGGCGGAGGTCGCACGCGACATCGGTGTCGGCGAAGTCATCGCCGGCGACGTCTCCGATTCGGGCTTCTGCGACGCCGCGGTGGCCGAAGTCATCGAGCGCCACGGCCGGCTCGACGTGCTGGTCAACGCCGCCGGCATCATCGTCCGCAGCGATGCCACGGGTACGACCGACGACGCTTGGCGCGAAGTAATGGACATCAACGTGAACGGTGTATTCTTCATGTCGCGTGCAGCTGTCGCACCCATGCGACGCCAGGGTGCAGGCGTCATCGTGAACTTTGGGTCGATTTGGGGAAACGTGGGCGCGTCCGGCGTGCTCGCGTACTGCGCGAGCAAAGGAGCCGTCCACCAGATCACCCGGGCGATGGCACTCGACCACGTCGAGGACGGAATCCGCGTCAATGCGGTGTGCCCCGGGGAAGTCGACACGCCGATGCTGCGATATGGGCGTCCGCGACCACCGACACCCGATGAACTGCGGGATTTGGCCGAGCGGACCATCCCAATGAAACGCCTCGCCGACCCGAGCGAGGTTGCCAAGGTAGTGGTGTTTCTCGCTTCCGAGGACGCGAGCTACGTGACCGGCTCGCTGGTAAGCGTTGATGCCGGCTACACGGCCCGCTAGTCGTGGTGCAGAGCGGCAGGGCGACGTGGCATTGGTGCGCGCTCGGGCAACGTGTCCGCCGCTGCGCCGACAGGCTTGCTGCGGCACCCCACCCGAGGCCCGGGCGACGAGCGGGCGCTGCGGCAGTGAACCGGTGACGTCTTGCTGGCCGCGGTGCGTTGCCCGTAGTATGAGCCCACCCCGCACGCGCTCTGCTGCGGGGGCCGTGGAGGGGGTTTCGCGGAGACGACTGCGCGAAGGGGCGCGGCAGGTTCGGTGGTGAGCAAAATAGACGGAACCCGATGATACCAGCGCAAACCCGACAGGCTGCGGAGCTGCTCTGGCGGCACTGGTGTACCGGCACCGTTATCGACGAGCTGCCCGAGAGCTGTCGGCCGCTGTCCGTGGAGCAGGGCTATGCCGTGCAGGCGGCGCTAGCCGAGGTGTGCGGGGACGGGGTGGTGGGCTGGAAGATAGCCGCTACCAGCGAAGCCGGCCAACGCCACATCAATGTTGACAGTCCGCTGGCGGGACGGCTGTTCGCATCCAAGCTTCATCGGAGCGGGGCGGCCCTGTCGATAGAGGGCAACCGTATGCGTGTCGCCGAAGCGGAGTTCGCCTTCGTGCTCGGCACTGCGCTGCCCCCCACGGAAACGCACTATGAGCAGCAGGAGGTGATGCGCTGCGTCGAGGCGCTGCACATCGCCATAGAGCTGCCCAATTCCCGCTTCGCCGATTTCACGGCGGCGGGGGCGCCGCAGCTTGCTGCCGACGATGCCTGCGCACACCTTTTCGTTCTCGGGCCGGCGGTGGCCAGCGACTGGCGGGCCGTTGACTTGGCCCAGCATGCGGTATCGGTAACGGTCAACGGTGACGTCGCAACCCGCGGCAGAGGGAGCGACGTGCTCGGCGATCCCCGCGCGGCGCTGACGTGGATAGCCAATGCGCATCGGCTGCGCGGGCAGGGACTTGCGCCCGGTGACATCGTAACCACCGGCGTCTGCGGACGTCCGGTGCCGATCGCGGCGGGCGATGAGGTGGTCGCCGAATTCGGGCCATTCGGGCAGGTCAGCGTCTCACTGTACGCATAGGGATACCAGGAGCGTCGGACTGCACGTCGTGAGCATCGAAACGGACGTCGTCATCATCGGTGCCGGGCCCTGCGGGTTGTTCCAGGTTTTCGAGCTGGGTCTTCTCGGCATCGAAGCCCACGTTGTGGACGCTCAGGGGCAAATTGGCGGCCAATGCTCGGCGCTCTACCCCGAGAAGCCGATCTACGACATCCCGGCGCTGCCGGTCGTCGGTGCGCAGGAGCTGATCGACCGCCTGGCGAAGCAGATCGAGCCTTTCGGACCGCACTTCCACCTTGGGGAAGAGGTGACGCTGCTCGAGACGCGTGAGAACGGCCGGCTGCGGATCGCGACGGACAAGGGCATCACGTTCGATACGGGCGCGGCCGTCATTGCCGCCGGTCTTGGCGCTTTCCTGCCGCGGCCGCTGCGTCTCAGCCAGGCCGAGCGCTACGAGGGCGTAAATCTCAACTACAAAGTTACCGACAAGCAAAAGTACGCCGGCAAGCGGGTCGTCATCCTCGGCGGCGGCGACTCGGCGCTCGACTGGGCGCTCGAGCTCCACGGTGTTGCGGAGACGATTACGCTCGTGCACCGTCGAGAGGAGTTCCGTGCAGCGCCGGCGTCAGTGAACATAATGAAGCGGCTCGCGTCGGCGGCGGAAGGTGGTATGGCCTACCTTATCGGTCGCGTGACGGGGCTCGAGGAAGCCGACGGTCGGCTGATCGGTGTCAATGTCGCCTCATTCGACGACCCCCCCCGCCGGGAGACCGTACCCCTCGACGAGCTGCTGATCTTCTATGGTCTTTCGCCGAACCTGGGGCCGATCGCCGATTGGGGTCTCGAGATCGACAAGCGACATATCGTCGTGAGCACCGAGACATACCAGACCAACATTCCCGGCGTCTTTGCCGTGGGCGACATAAATACCTATCCCGGGAAGAAGAAGCTCATCCTCAGCGGTTTTCACGAAGCGGCGTTGGCCGCTTTCGCAATTCAGCGCCACCTCGACCCCGAAGCCAAGCAGCGGCTGCAATACACCACCACCAGCCCGCTCATGCACAAACGTCTCGGCGTGGACGGAACGCTGGCCCATTAGCGCGCGCCGCCCGATCGTGCCGTAAGACGCTCATTTCACACGGCTTCTTGCTCGCCACCCGGAACGGATCAGCCGCCCGGTGAATCGGCGACCGGGCAGTTGGCTACCGATGCAGAGGCGCGTCCGGGGCGAACGCGTGGAAAACGAAGGCAAAGTCAACGAAGTACACCACGTCCCGGCCGTCGCGGACCGCCGTGACGTTGCCGACGTCCCGACCCTGCGCGATGCGGCTGGTGTCCAGGGCGCTGTTCTGGCCCGGCGTCCACGACAGCCGCACGCCGTCGTCGGTTACGACGCTTCCCTTCTCACGCAGCAGCTCGAGAGTCCAGGCTTCCTTGCGGCCCTCCAACGTCACCACGCGAGCAAGCGGTTCGATGCCCTCGGGCAGCGTGCCGCGGTAGAGGAACGGAAAGCCGCTGTCGTAGCCGGCATACGGGTTGCGCCCGTACGCACGCAGCGACGGCGTGTTGGGGATGAGCACCCGGGCGCTGGTGTTGGCGCGCGTCTTGAAGTTCGACCAGCTCTCCAACCTGCTTGGGATGAGAGCGAGCTGGGTGCCGGTGTAATGGCCCACGATCGCTCTGCCCAGTGCCTGCTGCCACCAGCTCTCGGTTTGACGGTCCCACATGACCAGATCGCTTTTGCGCAGCTTCCCGGTGGTGCCGAAATCGAGCACCTGCTCCCCCACGCGGCGGTCGAAGACGATGGTGGCGTTGCATAGCGGACAGAACGTGACCGTCACCGGTACGCCGGCGAGCACGTCGTTCACGATTTCGTGCCACATCAGTATGCGCAGCGGATAGGCTTTCATCTCGCCGTCGATCGTAAGACCGATCACGGGTTCAGTGTCCGGGAGGTCCTCCACCTCGTCGACGGTCACGAACTGGGGATCGTCGATGGGTGGAATTCCGTCTTTGGGCGGGCCGCCACTGATGATTTCGCTGAAAGCGACGCTGGTCTTCTCGAAATCGGTCTTGGGCCATTCAATCTGCCAGTCGGCGGGAACCGCCGCGCCGGCCAGGTTGCAGCCCATAACCGCGAGCAATGCTGCCATTACCCTCAACATCGTGCTCCTCCGTCCACCTGCGGCCGTTCCACGTTGCGGGGCGCCATCCGCTGTCTATCCTTGGCGTGCCGCAGCGGCCGCCCCAGCGGCTGTAAGGGCGCCGACCTACCGATCAATCGCTTCATTGGTCATAGTGACGAGCATGTCGTGATTAAGCGGCCCGCTCCACTTCTCGTAGACGCGACCGTCGGTTCCGATGAACACCGTCGTCGGCATGGCGATGACGCCGTAGGCGTTGAGCAGATTCGTATCGTCGCTGAAGCCGGTGGCGTACGTGATGTCGAGCTCATCGATCAGCCGTTTGGCATCGTCGTGTGAACCGAGGCCCGTCAGCGTACCGACATCCAGTCCCAACACGGTGAGGCGATCGGCGAACTCGCGATGAAACCGCTCGAACTCGGGCATCTCTAGGCGGCAGGGTGGGCACAGCGCTGCCCAGAAGTTGAGCACCACTACCCTGCCCCGCAGCGCGGACAAGCGCACCGTATCGGCGTTACCCTGCGACCGGGGCCGAAACAGTGTCATGGTGAAATCCGGGGCGTGATCGCCTTTGGGCTGCGCCCGGGCGCTGCGCTGCCCAACCGCCATGAGAGGCAGCCCCAACCATGACGCAAGCAGCATACGGCGTGCGCGCAATATGAAGCGGCGACGCCCGTCGCTGGCGATTGGAAGCCAACTGTTGATTGCCATATAAACGTTTACCTCAGGTGACGACGCCCTGTCAGCATGGACCGGAAAACCACCGCATAAGTTCCCGATCACGCCGCCGCAGGGCTGGAAGCCAGGATTTCCTTTGCATCATAATCGCGGGCGCGGCGCTGCGAAACCGTGCTCTGCTGCGATAACGAATTGGCGTCTGGGAGGATTGAAATGGCCGAGTGTCCTGTCTGTGGGGTCGAGATGTCACTGTCGTCCGACCTCGTCGTCGGTGAGCTGCTCGAGTGCGAGGACTGCGGTACGGAGCTCGAGGTTCTCGAAACCAATCCCGCCAAGCTCGGTGAAGCGCCGGAAACCGAGGAAGACTGGGGCGAGTGAAGATCGGATTTCTGCATTCTCTCATCCGCAAAGACGAGAAACTGCTTCTCGACGAGCTCGGCAAACGCCCCGGGGCGGAGATCGTCATGCTCGACGATCGCGTGCTCGTTTTCGACCTTCACCGCCAGTCCGAGATGGACGTCGTGCTCGAGCGGTGCATCAATCACTCGCGGGCCGTGCACGCGCTGCGGCTGCTCGAGAGCGTCGGCATACGCTGTGTCAACAGATCCAGTGTCGCCCAGCTTTGTGGAGACAAGATTCTGACATCCGTCGCTCTCGCTGAGCACAGCGTGCCGCAGCCGGAGCTTCGCATCGCATTCACTGAGTCGTCGGCACTGGACGCCATCGAGGAGCTTGGTTATCCGGTAGTCCTCAAACCGGCGGTTGGGTCGTGGGGGCGGCTCTTGGCCAAGGTCAACGACCGGGAGGCCGCAGAGTCGATTCTCGAGCACAAAAGCATCCTTGGAAGCTATCACCATTCGATCTTCTACATTCAGCGCTATGTCGCGAAACGCGGGCGTGATATCCGCAGCTTCGTGGTCGGCGACGAGTGTATCGCCGCCATCTATCGTACCTCCGATCACTGGATCACGAACACCGCGCGCGGCGGCGTGGCAACAAACTGTCCGGTGAGCAACGAAATCGCAGAGCTGTCGCTGCGTGCCGCCGATGCCGTTGGCGGGGGTGTCGTAGCTGTCGATCTGTTCGAAACACCGAGTGGGCTGCTGGTCAACGAAGTCAACTACACGATGGAGTTCAAGAACAGCATCGATACCACCGGCGTCAACATTCCCGGTCGCATCGTCGACTACGTGCTCGAGGTGGCCGCTCGTTGATCCGCGCATCGATCGTCGGCGGCTCGGGCTACACGGGGGGAGAGCTTCTGCGCCTTTTGCGCTTTCATCCCGACGTCGAGATCGGACAGGTTACCTCGGAACGGTTGGCCGGCAAGTTCGTCCATAATGCCCACCCCAACCTGCGCCGGGTGAGCTCGCTAAAGTTCTGCTCCATCGGCGACCTCGAGCCCTGCGACGTGCTGTTTTCGTGCCTTCCCCACGGTGAGGGGTTATCCCAGATCGATACCTTGCGGGGGGTGACCGAGCGGTTGGTGGATCTTTCGAGCGACTATCGCCTGCGGCGCGCCGACGACTACCTGCGCTGGTACGGGCATTCACACCCGCGGCCGGAGCTCTTGGACGAGTTCGTCTACGGGATACCGGAGCTGCACCGCGAGAGGATTCGTCGGGCGCGCTGCGTCGCCGCGGCGGGTTGCAATGCGACCGCGACGCTGCTCGCGTTGGCGCCGCTCTATCGAGCGGGCATTGCCGAGCAAGCGATCGTCGAGGTGAAGGCGGGCTCCAGCGAAGGCGGCAACCGCGTCTCCGAGGCAACGCACCACCCCGAGCGCAGCGGCGCGGTACGCTCCTACCGCCCGACCCGCCATCGACACGTCGCGGAAATCATCCAAGAGCTCGGCACGAGCGATATCCATTTCTCGGCCACGTCCATCGAGATGGTCAGGGGCATCCTGGCCACGTGCCACGTGTTCTTGAGCGAGCCGCTGGACGAGAAAGCGCTTTGGCGGCTCTATCGTCAGCATTACCGTGACGAACCGTTCGTGCGCATCGTCAAGGAGCGCAGCGGCATCTACCGCTATCCCGAGCCCAAGATTCTCTCGGGCAGCAACTACTGCGACATCGGCTTCGAGCGCGATCCCGATTCGAATCGAGTGGTCGTACTGAGCGCCATCGACAATCTGATGAAGGGTGCGGCGGGTCAGGCGCTGCAGTGCTTCAACATCATGTACGGTCTCAACGAAACCACCGGGCTGGAATTCCCGGGGCTGCATCCGGTCTGAGGCCAGGGCGGCGAAGCGGTGTGCCGGCTACTGTGCGTGATGGCGGAGAGCGCCATCGATATGCGGCCCCACCTGCGCGCGTTCGCGCGGCTTTCCCGGCAGAGCAAGGAGTACCAGGGCCACGGCTGGGGCTGCGCGTGGCTCGAAGACGAAGCCTGGCGGCTGTATCGGACCATCGAGCCGGTTTGGCTCGACGACCTCGAGCGCTTCCCCATGAGCCGTTTGTTGGTTGCGCACGCGCGCAGCGCATATCGCGACGAGGGTATCTACGTGCACAACAACATGCCGTTTTTCGACGGCCGCTACGTGTTCGCATTCAACGGCGAGCTGCGGGGTGTACGAATCAGAGAGCACGGACGGATCGGTGCCGAGAAGGTCTTCAACTACGTCAAGCGATTTGATAAGGGAGACTTGGGCGCAGCGCTCACGCGGGCGTTACCCATGATCGTCTCGCGAACGCGCTACGTGCGGGCAATGAACATCGTCGTTGCCGATGCCGACAACGTTCACGTGAGCTCGCTGTTCAACGAGGATCGCGACTACTTCGAGCTGCAGCACTGCGCGAGCGACGGCGCCCACGTCATCTGCTCGCAACGGTATCCCGAGATCGGTCCATGGTCTCCCATCGGCAGCGGAAGCATTCGCTGTTTCCCCGCCGCTGGCGGGGCGCGCGCCGCCGCCGTGCCATGCGAAGACTCCCAACCCCCATCTTGACGTCGATCAAGATCGCATTGCCGGAACGGGGCTAGCCTGCTGTTGACAGGCGCCACCGGGAGCGAACGAGGCACTTGGCAAGCCCCGGGCGGGCGCCGGCAAACGGCGGGCGCTACGTGACAAGCTATCCTCCCCGCGCGCCGGGAAGCCGCCCCGCAAGGCGCGTTCAGCGCGAAGCTCGCGGGAATACGGCCCGGCGCGCGGTCGTCCGGGTCGGCCGCTGGCGGAGCGGTGTCGAATTCAATGAGATACAGAGGCGCAGCCACGACCGTGGATTCCCAGCATAGAGAACTCGGCGAGGATCAGCGGCGCGCCATCACAACGGGCCCCGCGACGGACGGCGGCCTGCTCGTCGGCATCGACGTCGGCTCGACCACCGTCAAGTGCATCGTCGTGCTCCCAGCCACCATGGAGATGGTCTGGTGCCGCTATGAGCGACACGACGGCCGTCAGGCGCACAAGCTCATCGAGATGCTCGCTGAGATGGAGGCGCAATTCGGCGATGGTCCTGGCGACGTCTGCGCCTTTATCACCGGTTCGGGTGGCGGGTCTCTCGCCGAGGCGGTGGGTGCGCGGTTCGTGCAGGAGGTCAACGCCGTAACGCTCGCGGTGGAGCGTCTGCATCCGGAGGTGAACAGCGTCATCGAACTCGGCGGTCAGGATGCCAAGATCATCCTCTTCCAGCACGCAGCCGGAACCGGCGAGCGAAGGGTGATCTCGACGATGAACGACAAATGTGCATCGGGAACAGGCGCCACCATCGACAAGTGTGTTCTCAAGATCGGCATGTCGCGTGACGAGCTCGGCGCGCTGCATTTCGATGCCGGAAAGCTTCATCACGTCGCTGCCAAATGCGGTGTTTTTGCCGAGACGGACATCGTCAACCTCACCAAGGCGGGCGTCCCGGCACCGGAGGTGATGAATTCGCTGGCCGACGCGATCGTTATGCAGAACCTCTCGGTGCTGACGCGGGGCAATACGCTGCGGGCGGGCGTCCTGTTGCTGGGTGGTCCGAACACGTACCTGCCCTTTCTCCAGGAATGCTGGCGTTTGCGTATACCCGAGACCTGGTCGCAGCGCGGCTACTGCCCCCCGCCGGACGACTCCGTAGAACGGCTGATCGCGGTGCCCGATAACGCACAGTACTATGCGGCGTACGGCGCCGTCGTATTTGGCATGCAGGAAGCAGGGGCCCGGACGACCTATCGCGGCGCGCAGTCGCTCGAGGCGTTTCTGACCCACGGCCGCGCAGCGCGGCTGGGGGAGTCGGCGGGCCCGGCGCTGGCCGCTCCGGCTGATGAACAGGCCCGCTTCCGAGCTCGCTATTCCGTGCCGGCATTTGAGCCAGCCGTGCTTCAGACGGCGACATCGGTGCGCGGCTTTATTGGTCTCGATGGCGGCTCGACGAGCTCGAAGGGGGTGCTGCTCGACGAGGATGGAGAACTGCTGTTCAAGGCCTACCGACTGTCGCAGGGAAATCCGCTGCAGGACGCGAAGGACATCTTCTCGCGCATCAAGCGTTTTGTCACCGAGCAAGGCTGTCACCTCGAGGTACTCGGTTTGGGCACCACCGGCTATGCCGCGGAAGTGCTCGACCGTGCGCTGCGCGCCGATGCCAACATCGTCGAGACCGTGGCCCATATGCAAAGCGCGACGCACTTCTGCGGGCCCGATATCGACGTCATCTGCGACGTCGGCGGTCAAGACATCAAGGTGCTGTTCCTTCAGCACGGTGAAGTGAAGAACTTCCGGCTCTCGAACCAGTGCTCGGCCGGCAACGGCATGCTGCTGCAGGCGATGGCCGATCAATTCAACGTCGATGTTCGCGACTACGCCGATATCGCGTTCGCGGCCGAGCTGTCTCCGAAGTTCAGCTATGGATGCGCGGTGTTCCTGGATTCCGATCGCGTCAACTTCCAGAAAGAGGGTTTTTCGCGCGAGGAGCTTTTTGCCGGTCTGGCGATGGTGCTGCCCAAGAACATTTGGCAGTACGTCGTGCAGATCCCGCGCCTCGGTGAGCTCGGTCGGAAGTTCGTCTTGCAGGGCGGCACCCAGTACAACCTCGCCGCCGTAAAGGCACAGGTCGACTACATCATGCGGCGCGTGCCCGATGCTGAGGTCGTCGTCCACCCGCACTGCGGCGAGGCAGGCGCCATCGGCGCCGCCATCGAGGCGCGACGCGTCATCGCGCAAGACGGCCCGACGCGCTTCATCGGGCTGGATGCCGCGATCGATCTGAGCTACAGCACCCGCACCGACGCGGCGACTCGCTGCACGTTCTGCGAGAACCACTGCTCGAGGACGTTTATCGACACCTGCACCCCGGAGGGGGAAATCACGCGGTACATTGCCGGATTTTCGTGCGAGAAAGGGACGGTCGAGTCGAAGCAGGAGGTCGTGGCGCTGACCCGGCAGCGGCGACAGCTCCAGGACCGCTTCCCCAATCTGGTCGATGAGGAAGCGAGTCTGGTATTCCGACGGGTGTTCACGCCCGCGGCGCTACCAGGGGCCGAGAGCACCGTCGCCGATACCAAGGCGGCGCGGGGCTGGCGCGACCGTCTCCGCGGCTCCGTGCGCCGCCGACCGTTCGCGCGCAGCTCCGCCGAGGCGCAACGCCGACGGGAGAGCTTGCGCGTCGGTATACCGAGAGCGCTCAATGTGCACATGGTGGCCCCGTTCCTGCGGGCCTATCTCGAAACTCTCGGTGTCGATCCGCGCGCGATCGTTTTTTCGGACGAGACGTCCGAGGAGCTGTGGCTCGAGGGCGGCCGCTACAACGCTATCGATCCGTGTTTTCCCGCCAAAGTCTCGCTGGCCCACGTGCACAATCTGCTGCACCGCAAGCAGACCCGCAAGCCGCTCAATTATCTGTGGTTTCCCTGCATCACCCACATCGACACCTTTGTCGCGCACACGCGCGGCCGCTCGACATGTCCCATCGTCGCCGGCACGCCCAAAGTGGTACGCGCCGCCTTCACCAAGGAGAAAGACTTCTTTGCGCAGGCCGGCGTCGAATACATCGACGAAGTGCTCGACTTCGACGACCGTCAGCTGCTCTCTCACCAGCTCTACGAATGCTGGGGCGATCGAATCGGTGTCACACGCGATGAAAGCGACTGGGCGTGCAGTCAGGGATGGGCCGCACTCGAGGCGGTGGACGCAGCGCTCCAGCGACGCGGCCGCGAGGTTCTGGAGCAGGTGGAACGCGAGCACGGCGTCGCGCTCGTCCTGCTGGGGCGCCCCTACCACAACGACCCGGGGCTCAATCACGGCGTGCTGGCGGAGTTTCAGTCGTTGGGTTATCCGATCCTGTCGATACGCTCTCTGCCCCGGGATCCCGAGTACCTGGCAGGGTTCTTTCGCGACGACCTCGCGGCGGGGCGAATCGATAGCGTCTTCGACATACGTGATGTCTGGCCGGAGAACTACTCGACGAACAGCACGCAAAAGGTGTGGGCGGCCAAACTCGTGGCGCGCCATCCCCATCTCGCCGCCGTGGACCTGTCGAGCTTCAAGTGCGGCCACGATGCCCCGACCTACGGCATCATCGATCCGATCATGGTGGTCAGTAGGACGCCGCACCTGACACTTCACGACATCGATGCCAACCGCCCAGCCGGATCATTCGGGATCCGTGTCAAGACATTTGCTTACGCGCTCGATCGGTTTCGGGAGCAGCTGCATGGCGGCCCGCTCGAGCCGTCGTGTCCGACGCCCGCCGCGCCGTGCCGTACGCCGGCGCATGGCGCAGTCCGGCGCGAGCAGCAAGAGGCAGTGCCCGCATGATCCGGGACGCCCACCCGCGGCGCGCTGTCGATTCCCCCGGCCAAGGGCCGGACGCCGCCCCGCTCGAGCGCCGGCCCGAGCACTGGTATGACGCGCATCCGCAGCGCTTCACGAGTGCCGACCGCGAAGCCACGACGATACTGTTCGGCGGCGCAACGACGCTTCACGACCGGCTCATCGAATCGGGGCTGAAAGGGCTCGGTTATCGGGCGCGGGCGCTGCCGTGCCCGGACGCCGAGTCGCTGCGGGTGGGCAAGGAGTTCGGTAATCGGGGGCAGTGCAACCCGACGTACTTCACGGTAGGAAATCTGCTGCGGTATCTGATTGCGCTGCGCGACGAGGACGGACTGAGCACCGAGCGCATCGTTCGCGATTACGCGTTCGTCACCGCAGGCGCTTGCGGACCTTGCCGCTTCGGCATGTACGTCACGGAGTATCGCAAGGCATTGCGTGACGCCGGCTTCGAAGGTTTCCGCGTATTGACATTTCAGAACTCCGGTAGTCTCTGGCAGCGGTCGAGTGGCGGTACGGGCCTTGCTCTGACACCGCGGTTTTTCGTAACGCTGTTGAAGGCCATCGTCGCCGCCGATGTGCTCGTCGCGTTCGGTTACCGCACGCGGCCCTACGAGCGAGTCGCCGGCAGCACGGATGCAGCGCTGTCCCAGTGCCGCGATATCGTCGCCTCGGCGCTGGCGGCGGGAAAGAGCGTCGTGCGGGCCCTGCACTGGAGCCGGCGGGTGCTGCAGGACATCGAGGTCGACCGGCTGCGGCCCAAGGCCAAGGTATCCGTCATTGGCGAGTTCTGGGCGATGACCACCGAGGGCGAGGGCAATTACCGCCTGCAGCGGTTCTTGGAGTCAGAGGGAGCGGAGTGCGAAGTGCAGCCTATCGCCGCTTTTGTGCTCTACGGCGTTTGGCAGATCGAGCACGACACGCGTGAGCGAATGCGCTTGCAAGGGACCACCGGCGGAGCGCTGCGCCGGCGGCTCGCCGCCGCGGCGGCCGGCCGCTGGGCGCTGGAGACCATGTTCTCGGTGTTCGCCCGGGCGGTGGGCTTGGAAGGGTTTCACCTGCCGAACATGGCCGAGCTCGCCAGAGTGAGCCGCCCGCATTACGCCATCGAGCTGCGGGGCGGCGAGGGGCACATGGAAGTCGGCAAGTTCATTCAGACCTCCGAAGGCAACAAGGCGCATTTGGTTCTGAGCGTCAAGCCGTTTGGCTGTATGCCCTCTTCAGGCGTCTCCGATGGTGTCCAGGCGCTCGTCACGGCGCGTCATACCAACACGGATTTCCTGCCCATCGAGACGTCGGGCGATGGCGCGGTTAACGTTTACAGCCGCGTCCAGATGGCGCTCTTCAGAGCGCGCCAGCGCGCCTGCCGAGAGTTCGAGCAGGCGCTCTCGGCGAGTGGGCTGACCCACGAAGAGGCGGCGTCGAGTATTGCTGTGCGCAACCCGCTCGCCCACGCCCGCCACTATCCACGACATGTAGTCGCGACCACTGCCGCAAACGCCGTGCTGGAGCTCGGCGCGCCTGGTTAGCGGCGGCCGCGTGCGGTCGTTGGGCGCAACCCGAGCACTGTGAGGGCGCGGCGTGCCGCCGCGGCGACTGCCCCGTGCCGCCGTTGACGAGGCCGCTCGGTTGTGGGCGCATGGCACAGCAGCGCCGACGCCGGGAGCGATCAAATTCGGGTAGAATCGACGTTTGCAATTTTTGCGCGCGCTTGCCGCGCCAAGGGGAGGAGTCGTTTGCCGATTTTCGTAATACGTCACGGGGAAACCGCCTACAACGCGGGGCGTATCGTCCAGACGCCGGACGTACCGCTCAACGCGCGCGGGCTGCGACAGGCTGCGCGACTGGGCAAGCGCTTGGCAGCCGAAGGCGTGGATCGAATAATCGCCAGCGACTACGTGCGCGCGCGCCTGACGGCGGATGCGGTGGCGCAGGCGACGGGCGCGCCGCTCGCGATCGATCCGCTGCTCAGGGAACGCAACTTCGGTGAGCTGCGCGGGCGGCCGCATGACGAGATCGGCGATCTCTACGCAGCAGGGCTCGAGCCGCCGGGCGGCGAGAGTTGGGCGGTCTTCCACGAGCGGGTCGACCAAGCATGGCAACGGCTCACGCAGGATCTGGCCGCGGATGAACGTCTCGCCGTCGTCACCCACGGCCTGGTCTGCTTCTCCCTCGCCCTCCGCCACTGGTCGCTGCCGGCAGGCGCGCAGGCACGCCGAGACTTTCGCAACACGTCCGTGACCGTCGTCCGCGGGACGCCGCCGTGGACGGTGCAGCGGCTCAACTGCTGCGAGCACCTGCGGGTCGGTGAAGAGGCCGTGGACGCGGCCGCCGTCTGAGACGCCCCAATTCCGCGCCAATGGCCGAGGCCGTCGGTGGCAGACTCTATCCGTCGCTCGCGCGTGCGGCCCACGGGCGTGGCAGACCCGGGCCGGAAGCGCCGGTGTGAGCGATTCGTGGGCCACAACCCCTATATCGTGAAAATCGGTGGCGGCGCCGGCATCAACCTGGAAGGTGTCGTCAAAGATCTGGCCGAGCTCGATGCTCGATGTGTAGTCGTGCTTGGCGCCAATGCGCTGCGTGATGAGATCGCCACCCGCCTCGGCTCACCCAAGCGCGTGTTGACCTCTGTTTCGGGCTACAGCAGTGTCTACTCCGATGAGGCCGCGCTGGACGTCATAATGATGTGCTACGCCGGACTGCGCTCGAAGCGTCTGGTCGAGCTGTGCCAGCGGCACGGCATAAACGCAGTGGGACTATCGGGCATCGACGGTCGGCTGGTGCAGGGGGAGCGCAACCGGGGTATCCGTGTTCGCGAAGGCGGCAAGACCATTCTCAAGCGGGACTTTTCCGGCAAACCGCAGACCGTGAATGTCGAATTGCTGGAGCAGCTGCTCGAGCACGGCTACCTGCCGGTGTTGAGTATTCCGATCGTCGACGAGAACGGATTCGCCATCAACTCCGAGAACGATGACATCGTCAATGTACTGCAGCGCGCTCTTCACGCCGAGGTCGTCGTCCAGCTGATCGAGGCCCCCGGCGTTCTCGATGACGGCGACGACCCCGCGTCTTTGGTCACCACCATGAATCGTGCCCAGCTCGACGAGCGCGAGCGAAGGGCGGAGGGACGCATGAAGCGCAAGCTGTTGGCGCTCTCGCGCTTGCTCGCGGCGGGGGCCGCCGAGGTGATCGTCGGCGACGGCCGCGTAGAGCGGCCTTTGCATGCTGCCCTCGCAGGGAAGGGCACGGTGATTCGATGAGCTATCGCGAGCTGGAGCGGCGGTACGGGTTCGAGGTCTACACCAAGCGCGATGTCACCCTGGTCCGTGGCGAGGGTGCCACTGTGTGGGACGACATGGGGCGCGAATATATCGATTGCGCGGCGGGGATCGGGGTCGCCAGCGTCGGTCACGCCAATGGCAAGGTGGCTGCGGCCATTGCGGCGCAGGCCGACACCCTGATCACGTGCCCGGGCTCCTTCTACAACGACGTCCGTGCGCGCTTTCTGGAGAAGCTGATCGGTATCGCACCGAAGGGGCTCAGCCGGGCGTTCTTGTGCAATTCGGGCACCGAAAGCATCGAGGCGGCTATCAAATTTGCCCGTTTCACCACCGGCAGGACCGACTTCGTCAGCTGCATGCGCGGTTTTCACGGCCGCACCCTGGGCTCGCTTAGCGCGACGTTCAAGAAGGAATATCGCGAGCCGTTCGCGCCGGTCGTTCCGGGGTTCTCGTACGTGCCATTCAACGATCTCGAGAAGATGGCCGCCGCGGTGACGGATCGCACTGCGGCAGTGATCGTCGAGCTAGTGCAGGGCGAGGGCGGTATCCGCGTGGCGGATGCTGAGTTCGTGCGCAAATTGCGTGGGCTGTGCGACGAGCGCGGCGTGCTTCTGATCGTCGACGAAGTGCAGACCGGTTTCTGCCGCACCGGCAGAATGTTCGCCTGCGAGCACTTCGCTCTGGTGCCCGACATCATGTGCCTCGCCAAAGCGATGGCGGGCGGCATGCCCATCGGCGCGACGCTTTGCAGCGAACGCGTCAGAGCACCGGTCGGTCGCCACGGCACGACGTTCGGCGGCAACCCGCTCGCATGTGCTGCGGCGTTGGCCGCCATCGGTTTCATGGAGGAGCAGGCTTTGTGGGAGCAGGCAGCGGAGAAGGGTGACTACTTCGTGCGCCGGCTCGCGCCGTCGCTGACGGGCACGGTCCGCGAGATACGTCATCTCGGGCTGATGATCGGCATCGAGCTCAAGGAGAAAGCGACTCCCTACCTCGCCGCGCTCCTCGACCGGGGGGTGATCGCTTTGTCTGCGGGACCGACGGTGATTCGCCTGTTGCCGCCGCTGGTCATCTCCTATGAGCAGCTCGACGCCGTTGCGCGGCTACTCGCCGACGTGATGCGCGCCGGCGCCGCTCGTTCCGCTACCGCCAGCGAGGAGATCCCGCGTTGAGCGAGTTCCAGCCGTTTTTGATGGAACGCATGATGTCGAGGTGGGAGAACCTCGTCGACTACAACCTCTCTGAAAGCGGTGTTCACCCCGTGTCCTTGCGAGAGCTTCTCGCCGATGATGCGGAGCGAATCGACGCGCTGCTGGGCGTGGAGCTGAACTATCCGCAGGCCAATGGCATCGTTGCGCTGCGCGAGCGGATCGCAGCGCTCTATGAAGGCGCAGCCCCGGACAATGTCCTGGTCACCGTCGGGGCGGCCGAGGCTAACTATCTCGCCATCCAAACGCTGCTCGAGGCGGGCGACGAAATCGTCATGATGCTGCCGAACTACATGCAGATTTGGGGCGTCTCGCACAATCGCGGCGTCGTCGTCAGACCCTTGCGTCTTCGCGAGGACGCCGGCTTTGCCCTCGATCTCGACGAGCTGGCAACGGCGGTGACCGGGAAGACGAAGCTCGTCGCGATCTGCAACCCGAACAACCCGACGGGCCGGATCATGAGCGATGCTGAGAGGCAGGCGGTCGTCGACGCCGCCGAGCGGGTCGGCGCCTGGATTCTGGCCGACGAGGTCTACAGCGGCGCCGAGCGAAATACCGATGCCGAGACGCCGTCGTTTTTCGGCCGCTACGACAAAGTGCTCGCGATAGGCAGCCTCAGCAAGGCGTACGGGCTTCCCGGTCTGCGCACCGGCTGGGTAGTGGGCCCGGCCGCGACGGTGGACGCGATCTGGCGCCGGCACGAGTACACGACCATCGCGGCGACGATGCTCGCCAACGAGCTGGCGACGATCGCATTGTCGCCCGGTGTACGCCCGCGTTTGCTCGCGCGCACGCGCCGATTCATCCGCGAAGGCTATCCGATCCTCGAAGACTGGCTGCGCGAGCACGGAGATCTGTTCAGCCTGTCTCCACCGCAGGCAGCCGCCATCGCCTTCGTCCGTTATCGACTCGACGTCAATTCGACGGAGCTCGTCGAACGGCTTTACACGGAGAAGAGCGTGCTCATCGTTCCAGGTGACCATTTCGGCATGGACGGTTTTCTGCGAATCAGTTTCGGCCTGCCGCACGATTATCTGCGCGCCGGTCTCGCGCGGATCGATTCACTGCTCGAGGAGATCCGTGGGCGCAACGGGCGCTGAGCGGCTCGACGCTTCGCGCACCGCGGCGCCTGCCATCGACCCGCGAGCACGGCTGCGGCGGACGCCAGCCGGTCTGGGGCCCGGTGACCGGAGCGGGAGATGACCGACGAGCGAAACGATGTCACACCCTCCGGCCGGCCGCGGGCGCGGGCGATCGGCATCCCGTTCGACGGCCAGCCGGACCGCTGGAATGCCATCACCGACGTTCCCGGCGTGGCCGTCGGCTACGTCACCCTGATCCGCGGCGACGGTCCGCTGGTCGTCGGTCGCGGACCGGTGCGCACCGGCGTTACGGCCATCCTCCCGCGCGGGCTCGACGACGGCGGCGTGCCCGTCTTCGCGGGCTGTCACACACTCAATGGCGCAGGCGAGCTCTCGGGTTGTCACTGGATCGAAGAGTCCGGTCAGTGCGAAGGTCCGATCACCATCACCAACACGCACTCGTGCGGGATTGCGCGTGACGCGACGGTCCGCTGGCTGCTCGCGCGTCACCCCGACAAGGTAGATCGTTGGGTCTTGCCGGTCGCCGGCGAGACGTACGACGGAGAGCTGAACGACATCAACGGCTTTCACGTCACCACCGACGACGTCATGGCGGCCATCGACGCTGCGGCGTGCGGGCCGATCGAGCTCGGCAGCGTCGGCGGTGGCACCGGCATGATCTGCTACGACTTCAAAGGTGGGTCGGGCACCGCTTCGCGTGTCGTCGAGATCGGCGGTGGGCGCTACCGTGTCGGTGTTTTCGTTCAGGCTAACTTCGGTCTGCGCCGGGAGCTGGTGATCGCCGGTGTTGCGGTGGGGCGCCATATGGGCGGCGGCGAGGTGCGCTCGGCAGACAGGGGCTCCATCATCGCTGTGGTGGCGACCGACGCGCCCTTGTTGCCGCATCAGCTCAAGCGGCTGGCGAGGCGCGTCGGTCTCGGCGTCGCTCGTTCGGGTGCGATATCGGCCAACAGCTCCGGCGATCTCTTCATTGCCTTCACGACCCACGGTGTCGCGGCGATGGATGCCGGGGTTGCGCTGCGCGAAGTGCACTATCTGGCCAACACCGCATTGGATCCGCTGTTCCACGCCGTCGTGCAGGCTACCGACGAGGCGATCGTCGATTCAATGGTCGCCAACGAGACCATGAGCGGTCGCGACGGCGTCACGGTCAGAGCGCTGCCGCACGACCGCCTCCGTGAGTTGCTTCGGGCTCACGGTGTCCTGCGCGCACGCTGAGCGATGCCCGCCGTCGCACGGCACACTTCCCGTACCTGTGCAGGGCGCGCGGGGCGCGCAGCCACGACGTAGGCGCCGCGCGCCGCGCCCGGCGTCGATGCCATGGCGGAGTCGCGACGCGTGCCACTGCTCTCGCGGGGCAGGCGTCACGACGCCGTGGCTGCCGCGTGGACGGCAATACGATTCGTCCTCAAACGAGTGGTGAGGAGCGGCGCTCAGGCGCTACGCACGGCGGCTTGACCGTCCGCTGGCGCCTAACGTACGCTGCCCTGTCCGCAGGGCTCGCCGGCCGCAGGCGACGCCTATGATGATGTCGGTCGCTCAACACGAAGCCCGGTCGGACCGTTACGCGGGGCGCGGGCTTCAACGCCGTTCTGAGCAGAGGAGCAATTGATGAAGATCAGGTTGAGGAGATTTCTTTTCGCTTTTGCATCGATCGCCGCGCTTGGCGCTGGCCCAGGGACCGCCGTGAGCGCCACGCCCGCAAATACCTTTGTGATGGCCAAGGACATCGCCGACATCATCACGATGGATCCCGCCGAGGTATTCGAGCTGACGACGGGTGAGCTCATCGCCAACATCTACGACCGCATCATGATGTTCGAGCCGGAGAAGCTGACCGAGCTCGTCGGGGGGGTCGCCGAGAGTTGGGAAGTCAGCGACGACGGCAGGACCATCGTCTTCAGGATCCGGCCGGGTCTCAAGTTTCACTCTGGCAATCCCGTAACGCCGGAGGATGTAGCCTGGTCGCTGCAGCGGGTCGTCAAGCTCAACAAGACCCCCGCCTTCATCATCAGCCAGTTCGGGTGGAAACCCGACAACGTGGACGATCTCGTCAAGGTGGTCGACGACGAGCGAGTGAGCGTCACCATCGTCGAGGATTTCTCTCCGGGCCTGGTGCTGAACGCGCTGTCCGCCGGCGTCGCCTCGGTGGTAGACAAGAAACTCGTCATGGAGCACGAGCAGAACGGCGATATGGGCTATGAGTGGCTCAAGTCGAACAGCGCAGGCTCCGGCCCGTTCCGGCTGACGTCCTGGAAGGCGAACGAGCTGGTGAGTATGGAAGCCTTCGCAGGCTATCGCCACGGCGCGCCCGCCATGGCGCGCATCATCGTGCGCCATGTTCCGGAGCCGTCCGCCCAGAGGCTGCTGGTCGAGAAAGGCGATGTCGACATGGCGCGCAACCTTACGCCCGATCAGATAAAGGGGGTGGTTGGGAACACCGACCTCGCTGTCGACGGATATCCCAAGGGCACGCTCGTCTATATGGCTGCCAACATGGCGCACCCCGTTCTCGGCAAGGCCGGCGTCACGGAGGCGCTGCGTAACCTGGTTGACTACGAAGGCATGACCGGCTCGCTGCTGGCCGGTCAGTTCGTCGTGCATCAGGCGTTCTGGCCGGGGGGGCTGTGGGGTGCGCTCGAGGAGAAACCATTCTCGGTCGACGTGGACAAGGCCAAGGCGCTGCTGGCCGATGCCGGTCACGGCGACGGTTTCTCCGTGCGCATTGAGACGCTGAGCAACGCGCCGTTTCCTGAGATCGCTCAGTCTATTCAGGCGACGCTTGCGCAGGCAGGCATCAAAGCCGAGATTCTGACGTTCGAAGGCTCTGCGCTGTGGCCCAAATACCGCGCCCGCAAGCACGAGCTCATCCTTGCGCGGTGGTCTCCCGACTACGTCGATCCGCACTCCAATGCCGACGCGTTCGCGCACAATCCGGACAACCGGCTCGAGGCAAAGCTGACTGGTGTGCTCGCCTGGCGCAACGCCTGGGCCGATGACGAGACGAATGCGTTGGCCGTGCAGGCGCGCAACGAGCTCGATCTCGCCAAGCGTGAAGGTCTGTATCTCGAGTTGCAGCGCCGGCTTCAGCACATGGGGCCGTATGTGATCATGTTCCAGCAGAACGAGCAGGTGGTGCGGCAGAAAAACGTGAATGGTTTTGTTTCCGGATCCAACTTCGATCAAGTCTACTATCGCAATGTGACCAAGTGACGGCGCGCTGCCCGTGACGCCACCGCATGGTCGACGCCACGCCGGCAGTTAGCGTCTCCGGCAGGTCGCGCCCGTTCGGGCTCGGCCTGCTCGGGTCAGTGGCAGGGGTTGCGTTCACCCTCGCCCTCACCTTCCTGGGGCTTACCGCGATCACCTTCGTCATCGCCCGGGTGATGCCTGTCGATCCCGTGCTGGCGATCGTCGGCGATCGGGCGGCGCAGGACGTCTACGATCAGGTCTACCGTCAGCTCGGGCTGGATCAGCCGCTGTACACCCAGTATCTGCGCTATCTCGGTCAGCTCGCGCAGGGTGATCTGGGCGTGTCGATCATGACGGCGCAGCCGGTGATGGCCGACCTGTTGCGGTTTTTTCCGGCAACCCTCGAGCTGGCGTCGGTGGCGACGTTGGCCGGGGTCTTGCTGGGGGTGCCCATGGGCGTGCTGGCGGCGGTGAAACGAGGTCGCTGGCCCGATCACCTGGTGCGGATGGTCGGCCTGTTCGGCTACTCGGTTCCCGTGTTCTGGCTCGGTATGGTGGGTCTGCTGATTTTCTACGCCAAGTTGGGCTGGGTGGCCGGCCCCGGTCGAATAGACGTGTTTTACGACGGTATCGTCGAGCCGGTGACAGGTTCGATATTGGTGGATGCCGCGCTGGCCGGCGAGTGGGAGATATTCGACAACGCCGTGTCCCACCTCGTGCTGCCAGCATCGATCCTCGCTACGTACACCCTCGCGTATATCGCTCGAATGACGCGCAGCTTCATGCTAGATCAGCTGAGCCAGGAGTACGTTTTGACCGCACGCGTAAAGGGTGTCTCCGAAAAATGGGTGATATGGCGCCACGCGTTTCGCAATGTGCTCGTGCAGCTGATCACGATCATCGGGCTCACGTACGCCTCTCTGCTTGAGGGCTCGGTACTCACCGAGACCGTGTTCGCGTGGCCGGGCATCGGTCAGTACATCACCGCTTCACTGTTCAAAAACGACATGAATGCAGTGATCGGAGGCACTATCGTGGTCGGCGTCTGTTTTGTGGGGATCAACATGCTCTCTGATCTGCTCTACCGGATGGTGGACCCGCGGGCACGATGAGCGAACTCGTCGAAACACGACACGGCGTGCGCGCGTGGCTGCTCGCGAGCAGTCCACGATCGGCGCTGCAGGCACGCTGCCAGCGTTTTTATATCTCTTGGCTCGCTTTTTTCGCCAACCCCGTCGCCATGCTCGGGCTGGTGATTGTCGCGGGGCTGGTCGTGGTGGCGCTGCTCGCGCCGTGGATCGCCTCGAGCAACGGCGTGGATCCCGATCTCGACGCGCGCCTGCAGCCCTTCAGCAGCGAGCACTGGTTTGGCACCGATCAGCTCGGGCGCGACATCTTCGACCGTATCGTCTGGGGATCGCGTATCACGCTGTACATCGTCGGATTGGTCGCCGTTATCGTGGTCCCGGTCGGCCTCCTCATCGGAACGGTGGCGGGTTTCGTTGGCGGCATGGTGGACAACGTGCTGATGCGCATCACGGATATCTTCCTGGCGTTCCCGCGGCTGATCCTGGCGCTGGCATTCGTCGCCGCGCTCGGTCCGGGTCTCGAGAATGCCGTGCTGGCCATCGCACTGACGACGTGGTCGCCCTACGCGCGCATCGCCCGTGCGGAGGCGCTCACAATCCGTAACAGTGAGTTCATCATGGCAGCGCGCGTGCAGGGTGCCGGCACGGTGGGCATTCTGTACCGACACGTGATGCCGCTGTGTTTGTCGTCGGTCATCGTGCGGCTCACCCTCGACATGGCGGGCATTATCCTGACGGCCGCCGGCCTCGGTTTTCTCGGACTGGGCGCCCAGCCCCCCACGCCTGAATGGGGAGCGATGATCTCCAATGGACGTCAGTTCCTGCTCGACCAATGGTGGGTGCCCACCGTTCCGGGTATCGCCATTTTCGTGGTCAGCCTCGGCTTCAACCTGCTCGGAGACGGCTTGCGCGATGTGCTCGATCCGAAAAGCGAGCGCTGAGACGGGATCCGTGAGCGCGCCGCTGCTCGAGGTTGAGGATCTCCACGTGGAGTATCCGACCCCCAGGGGCGTGGTGCACGCGGTGCGCGGCGCGAGCCTGACGCTCGGTCGTGAGAAGCTGGGCATCGTCGGCGAATCGGGGTCGGGCAAGTCGCAGACCGGGCGGGCCATCCTGAGGTTGACCGGAAAGCATGCGAGGGTGCGGGCCAGGCGCCTCGTCTTCCGAGGCATCGATCTGCTGACGGCTGACGAGGCGACGCTGCGCTCGATCCGAGGCGACCGAATCTCCATGGTACTGCAGGATCCCAAGTACTCGCTCAACCCCGTGATGACCGTTGGGCGTCAGATCGAAGAGGCATTCCGGGTGCACCGCAAGAGTTCGCGGCGCGAGGCCCGCCGGCGAGCCCTCGCCATGCTCGAATCCGTGCGCATTCGCGATCCCGAGCGGGTGGCCAGGAGCTATCCCCACGAGGTGTCCGGCGGCATGGGTCAGCGAGTCATGATCGCGATGATGATGATTCCCGAGCCCGACATCATCATTGCCGACGAGCCGACCTCGGCGCTCGATGTCACAGTGCAGCTACAAGTGCTGTCCATCCTCGACGACATGGTCTCCGAGCGCGGCATGGGTCTGATCTTCATCAGCCACGATCTCGGTTTGGTGGCGTCGTTCTGCGACCGGGTAGTGGTCATGTACGCGGGGCGCGTGGTCGAGACGCGGGACGCCCGCGACCTGAGCAATGCCGAGCACCCCTATACGCGGGGATTGCTCAACTGCCTTCCAAGCGTCGACGCGCATCGTGGCGAGCTGCCCACGCTCGAGCGCGATCCGGCGTGGGCCCGCGACGCTGACAGCCCGGTGTGATCGACGTCGCCCATCTCGACGTTGTGTTCGGCCGTGGCGCGGCGGGGTTTCACGCCGTGAAGGACGTCACTTTCACCGTACCGCGCGGTCTGAGCTTTGGCCTCGTGGGCGAGTCGGGCTCGGGAAAAACGACCGTACTCCGGGCGCTCGCCGGGCTGCTCGGTCACATCGCCCAGGTGACGGGACGCCTCGAGGTCGATGGGGAGGTGCTCGGCCGCGGACGCTCGCGCAGATTCCGGCGGCGCGTCCAGATGGTGTTTCAGGACCCCTACGGCTCGCTACATCCCCGCCACACCGTTGACCAGATCGTCAGCGAGCCGGCACGTATCCACCGCCTCGACAGGATAAAAGAGCGCGTCGCGCAGGTGCTCGAGGAGGTCGGTCTGGACACGTCGTTTCGCTTCCGCTACGCGCATCAGCTGTCTGGTGGACAGCGTCAGCGCGTATCGGTCGCGCGGTCTCTGATCATCGAGCCAACGGTGGTGCTGCTCGACGAACCGACATCGGCGCTCGACGTCTCTGTCCAGGCCGAGGTGCTCAATCTGCTCGGTCGGTTGCGCCGAGAACGCCAGCTGACTTACGTGCTCGTCAGTCACGATCTGGCCGTGGTCAGTCACATGTGCGAGCGGTTGGCCGTGATGCAGCACGGGACCGTGGTCGAGTACCTCGATGTCGAGCAGCTGCGGCGCAGCACGGCGACCCATCGCTACACGCAGCAATTGCTGGTCGCGAGTCGCGGTTATGATCGGCAGGCGATCGAACGTTTCGAGGAGTTCTCGCCATGAGGGCCAGGTGGATATTCTTTATCGGCGGGTGGACCGATGCGTCTCCGACATCCGCAGCTCTGGGCCTCAGCGAAGCCGCAGAGATCGAAGTCCCTCGGCGAGGTCCCGGCGAGGTCGCCAGCCGGTCTTTGCGGTGATGAGATCGTTGCCGCACACCCAATCGCGGTGATGGAACTCCCGCAGCTTGCCGGGGGTGAGCATGGGACGGTAGGGCAGCAGGCGGCCGGCCAGGTAGTTGCCGGCGGCCGGCAGCCACATGAGCGACTTGGGCAGGGGCAGACGCAGAATACGCCGTCCCCACAGCGATTCCGCGATACCGATGACGGATTGCCAGGCGTAGCCGCCCGGGCGCCCATCGTCCAGCGTGAGCACGCTCTGGCCGACGTCGCCGTGGACGCACGCCGCGACGGCATCGGCGAGGTCATCGACATGCAGCAGCGAAAAGCGGCCGTCATGGGGACCAAATTGAAGCGCCAGACCTCGCGACATGAGGCGGAACAAAGGCGTGAGCTCCTTGTCACCGGGCCCGTACACCGCGGGTGGCCGGACAATGGTCCAGCTGAGATCCGCCGCCGTCTCCTGAAGCATCAGCTCGGCTGCGTGCTTGCTGGCCGCATAGGGGGAGATGGAAGGCTCGCGCGCAGCCAACGAGGAGATCAGCACGAAGCGCTGGCAGCGGGCGGCGAGCGCTGCGCGGACCATCCTCCGGGTGCCCTCCACGTTTACTCGACCGAAGCTGGCGTAGTCCGTGCCGCGTACGACGCCCGCGCAGTGAACGACTGCGAAAGCGCCCTCGACGAGTTCCGCCAGCGCGGCGTCGTCCTCGAGCGAACCCGTGATGGGTTCGACGTGAGGCCCGCCGGGGAGTAAGCCGCCCGGTCTCACGAGTGCGCGCACGCGCACGCCGCGCCCGGCCAGCGCGCGGACAATGCGTGAGCCGATGAAACCGCTGGCTCCGGTTATGGCAACGGCATGGTGAACCAATCGGAGACTACCGGCGTGGCACCGCTTGATGCCCACGCCGAACGCGAGTTCTCGCAACCGCGCGTATGCGGTCGGCGCTGGACTGTATGGCGTAAATCAGAAAGCCGGGTCCGCTCTGCAGCGACCCTGCGGGCGGGTCGCACGCGCCTGGGTCGCCACGCCTACCGAAGTCAGGCGGCGGTCGAGCGAAACTGCTCCCAGGCCTCCGATTCGAGGAACTCAATGCGGGCGCGCGACCGCGACAGCTTTCCAGACGTGGTACGCGGCAGCGTATGCGGTGGCACCAACACGACGTGGCTGTCGACCGCGAACTCGCTGCGAATACGATTGCGCACGTTCGCCATGAGATCGAGGCGCTTGCGCCGATCCTGCTCCCGGGACTGAATCACGACGACGACCAGATCGCTGCAGCCATCGGCCGAGACGCTGAACGCCAAGGCATCGTTGGTGCGGACGCCGGGCTGCTGCTCGGCCACGTACTCGAGGTCCTGGGGCCATATGTTGCGGCCGTGGACGATGATCAGGTCCTTGCTGCGGCCGGTGATTATCAAGCGCTGGCCGATTCGGTACCCCAGATCGCCGGTGTTGAGCCAGCCATCGGCCGACAGCGCCGACGCCGACGCGACCGGGTGATTGAAGTAGCCGGCCATGACGCTCGGTCCGCGCGCGTAGATGGCGCCGGTGTGTCGCTCCGGTAGCTCGAGCCCGTCTTCATCCCGAACCTGGATCTCGTGCCCGGGCAATGGTTCGCCGCAATCCACGAACGCTCGCAGCGGCTGTCTGGTTGTCCGTGGATCGACAGGTCGGGCAATGCGGGTCTGCGCATAGACATCGCGATCGATGTGATCGACGCGCATACCCTCGCCGAGCGGCGCAAAGCTGATGGCGAGCGAGTGCTCGGCCATGCCGTAGCATGGCAGGAACGACTCTGCTCTGAAACCTGCCGGCGCCAGCGTCTCGGCGAATTGCTCGAGGGTATCGGAGCGAATCATCTCGGCGCCGACACCGGCGACGCGCCAGTGCGAGAGGTCGTATGCACCGACGTCGATGGGGCCGACGCGGCGCGCGCAGAGCTCGTAGCCGAACGGTGGGCTGAACGAAATCGTGGCACGCGTGCGGCTCAGCAGCTCGAGCCACAGTCTGGGACGCATCGCGAACGTCGACGTGGCCAAGTAATCGACCGAGCGCTGCGTGGCTACAGGCACCAGCACCAGCCCCACGAGGCCCATGTCATGGCAGAACGGAAGCCACGACACCATGCGGTCTTCACCGTGAATGCGAACGCCGTGGTTGATGATTCCCTGCAGATTGGAAAGCACGGCTCGCTGCGTTACCAGCACACCTCGGGGCATCTGCGTGCTCCCCGACGTGTACTGTATGTAGGCGACCTCATCGCACCGCGACGGCGTCAGGGGGTCGGGCGCACAGGGTAGCTCCGCGAATGTCGCCGGTGTGCCGATGAAGCGCAGCGGCAGCCGACTGGCCGCTTCACGTGCCACGGCGATGAGGGACGCGCCGGCCACCAGTACGTCTGGGACTGCACTGCCGAGCAGGTTGCGCAGCTGGTGGACGTAGATGTCCCGTTTTCCCAGACCGAGCGGAACGGGCAGCGGAACCGGCACCATGCCGGCGTACTGGGCTGCGAAGAAAAACGTGACGAAGTCCGCGGTGGTCTCCGCGATCAGCGCGATACGGGCACCACGCGGCAGACCCATTGTCCCCAGACGCCGGGCGTGCGCGATGGCGTCCTCGCGCAGCTGGACGTACGGCATCACCGTCTGCAGCTGCCCCTTGCCGTCATAGAAATTCAGCCCGGTAACGCTCTGCGCCGCGTAGTCGAGCGCCGCGGCGAGGGAGTCAAAATTACCGGGTCTGAAAGCGAGGTCGCTGCCCGTCGGCGTGGGACGAAGCGCCCCCGCTGACGACTGCTTCTTCGTTGTCATGTCTGCCCTTAGTGAGGTATGGACTTGCGGTCCCCGTAGACTAGTCGATCAGTGCGATTTCGCTAGGCTGTGCCACGTCTTGCGCTTGTCTTTTCGCGTCTGTCTGTACGGCCTACCCGGTAACGCCTGATCGCGCTTACCCGGGCGCCGCCAACGCGCCCCCCCTGCTGCGCTGAGTATACCTTAATTTTTCTTAAGGAATTCTTATCTCCTCGATTACCTTGAGGAAATCAGAAATCACCAAGGTTGGCATGCGGATCTTGGCGGGCGCGGGCAAAACGGGCCGTACCCCCCTGAACTCGCGCGAGCGCCCCCAGGCTGCAGCGGCCGTGCCCGACGCCGGCGCCCCCCTTCCGAGTCCACCTCCATCGAGGCGGCCGGCATGCGCCGCGCGGTCAAGCTCTTGAAACACCCGCTCCAGCACCGCGCCGCGTGCGCGTGTCGGTCCCGTTCGGCTGGCAAATTTCAAGCCGTCCGCAGGTCGGATATGGGAGAATGCATCACCATGGACGAATGTGCGCTGCGCGCCATGGACGGCCGGAGTCGCGCTGTGACGGGCAGCAAAGCCCCCGAACCGGCGCCCGCCCGTCTCGCGTCACAGCACGCGCAGCGGTCGCAAGGGCGTCGTTGCCGCGCATCCAGTCCCCCCTTGCCCCAGCGATGCTGGCGGCCCATGCGTTGCATAAAAGGCCGAAATATGGCTGCATTTGGTAAAATTGTCAATTTTTTCAAGTACGGCCTGGGCCCGGGGCGCAAGCAGAGAAAGTGGGCCGGCAAGGCCCGTGAGCGGCAGAGCAGGTTCGACTCCGACCTATGGCGCAAGAAGGAGGACATCGCCAGCAGACGCTACGACGCTTACGAAGACTATGTTGCCCACCAGTCCGCCAAGCTCGAAGGCATCTACGAGCGGCTCAAGGAGAAGGAACCCGAGGACCTCGGGTTTTTTCGACATCGATTGGCGGTGTTCCGGCAGTTTAAGGACGTCGAGGGTGTGCACAGCGTGCTCTGTCTCGGCGCCCGGCTGGGGACCGAGGTGCGGGTGCTTCACGAGATGGGGCTCTTTGCGGTGGGAATCGACCTCAACCCCGGACCGCAGAACCCATACGTCGTTTATGGTGATTTTCAACACTTGGTGTTTCCGGACGCCAGCATCGACGCCATCTACACGAACGCTTTGGACCATGTGTTCGATCTCGAACAGGTGCTCTCCGAGGTGCGCCGGCTGCTGGTTGACAAGGGGGTGTTCGTCGCGGACCTGTTGCCGGGTTTCGCCGAAGGTTTCGTGGCCGGCGAGTACGAGTCGCTGCACTGGCGCTCGCTCGAGGAGTTTGCCGAGCGCATCGCCCGCCTGGGCGGTCTGCGCAGGGAGTCGACCTGCGACCTCGGCACGATCCGCCGAGACCACTGGTATCAGGTGGTATTCCGTAAAGCGGAGCCATGAAGAGGCGGTGAAAGTGCGCCAGAGCAGAGCCCGACCCATCCTGTGGGGGGAGCCGACGTCATGCGTGTGCTGTTGACCAAAGCCAAGCGCATCCTCTGCATCGCGGGGCTCTTCTACCTGTCGCCGCAGCGGCGCCTGGCCGTCGAGCGACGTCTTCGCGGCCGCGACGACTACAGGTTGCTCGGCCGCTCGGATGCCGCGATCGTCTCTTTTGGAAAGAGCGGCCGTACCTGGTTGCGAGTAATGCTGTCGCGGTACTTTCAGCTCAGCTTCGATCTTCCGCAGCATGTGCTGATCGGCTTCGACAACATGCACAGGCGCGACGCCCGCGTTCCCAAGCTCTTTTTCACGCACGACAACTACCTCAAGGACTACACCGGACATTGTGACTCGAAGCAGGACTATTTCGACCACAAGGTCGTGCTGCTGGTGCGGCACCCTGCCGACATCGCCGTCTCCCAGTACTACCAGTGGCGGTACCGAATGACCCCCCACAAAAAGCGCCTCAACGGCTATCCCGCTCACGGTGCCGACGTCAGCCTGATCGACTTCGTCATGGGCGAGCAGGCGGGTTTGCCGAAAATCATCGCCTTTCTGAACCTCTGGGCCGATGCGGCGAGCCGTATGCGAGATCTGCTGATCGTGCGTTATGAGGACATGCGGGCGGCCCCGGCGCGGGAGCTCGCACGGGTGGTCGGCTTCCTGGGCATGCCGGCGTCTGATGAGGCGATTGGCGAGGCGGTGGCGTTCGCCGCGTTCGAGAACATGAAGGGCCTCGAGCACAGGGGCCTTTTTCGGTTCGCGGGTCGCCGCATGCGGCCGGGCGACCGCGCCAACCCCGACTCGTACAAGGTGCGCCGCGCCAAGGTTGGCGGCTACCGCGACTACTTCTCTGACGAGCAGGTGCGGGCCATCGAGGGTTTGATCGAGCGCACGCTTTCGGAGCGTTTTGGTTACCAGGGTTGCACGACGCCAGCGCAGCCGAGCGCGGTGCTGACGGCGTGATCGGTGAGTAGAGGAAAGTCGCCATGGACTATTGCGTTTTCATTCATACCAATCACAAGCAGATCGTCGGGGCGAAGGTGGCGGAGTACGCGCTGAGGCGCAACTCGACACACAATGACAAGTTCGAGGTGAGGATCATCCAAACCGAGGATTACCCTTGGTTGCGGGAGTTTGATGGCCAGCTTTACTTGCGCGACGGCGTCAAGCGGGTATGGCTGTACGACGACCTGCAGTCTTTTACACCTCTGCGCTTTGTGCCGCCAAAGCTGATGGGGTATCACGGGCGTGCGGTGGTCATCGATCCCGATATCTTCGCCGTCGGCGACGTGTGGGAGCTTCTCTCCCGCGATATGCAGGGTAAGGCAATCATGTGTCGGGCGCGCTCGGGACCCAAGGGCTACATCGACCGCTGTCTGGCGAGCAGCGTCATGCTCCTCGACAACGCCAGGCTCACGCACTGGGACGCCGAGCGGGAATTCCGGGAGATGTTCGCGTTCGAACGCGATTATCAACCCTGGATATGTCTGAAGCGCGAACCGCGGGAGACGATTGGCCTGCTGGAGAACGAGTGGAACGACTTCGATCGTCTGACGGCGAAGACCAAGATGGTTCACAACACGCGCAGGCGTACGCAGCCCTGGAAGACCGGGCTTCAGGTCGATTGGCGACCGGCGGAGAAGTTTCGGCTGTTCCCCCCCGCTGCGTGGCTGATGCGAGCCCGGCGCCGCCTGTTCGGGGAGTACGGGCTGCTCGGCAAGTACAAACCGCATCCCGATCCGAACCAGGAACGCTACTTCTTCGGGCTGCTCAAGGAGTGTCTGGAGCAGGGCGTGGTGAGCGAGGCGATTTTGCGCAACGAGATGCGCCGAGACCACGTGCGCCACGACGCGCTCGATGTGCTCGAGCGCACGGCGCCGCTGGCGCGGGACGCGCAGCCGCCGCTGCAGCTGCCCGCGGGGTGAGCGCTCAGCGGCGGAACAAGGCGCGGACGCGCGCTGCGGCACGCTGCAGGTCACCGTCGACCTGCACCGGCCGCGGCTCGAAGAGCGCCTCGCCCAGCCAGGCGGCGCGGCCGCTCTCGACCAGTTTGCGGTGCAGCACGCTGACGTCCCGTTGCATGCGGGTGGGGGCGAGCGCCATGGCCAGCCTATGCGTGAGGGGTGCCCAGCGACAGCGGTTGAGATCGAATCCCCGGCGCCGCCGGCTGGCGCCGTCGGGTACGGTCTCGCCGGGGAGTGTCACCGGGTGGCCGTCGAGATCGAAGATGTAGACCGGCTTGGCCGTCGCACAGGCCTCGGCGAGCATCGACATGCTTTCGCCGGTGACCACGACGGCGTCGGCGACGGCCAGGTAGCCGAGATAGGGGTTATGCTCGGCGGCCGGGGTCCAGAGATACGTATGCGTGGGGACGGAGAGACAATCGTGAACGGCGGCCGCCGCCGCAGGCGGTGTACGGCGGCTCGTGCTGATCATCACCGAGGCGTGCAGATCGTCGGCGAGCGCCTGCACGGCTTGACCCAGCCGGCGAGCGGTGGCGACATCGAAGGTGAACGGTCCGCTATGTCCGCCGAGGAGTACGGCAATGCGCGGTCGCGGCAGATATGCGAGGCGGGGCGCCCAGAGGGTGCGCGCCTGAGCCAGTGCCGATCGGGAGATGCGGTGCAGGGGCAGCTCGTTCAGCAATACGTTCGGCGCCGGCGGCACCCGGTATTGTGGCGTCGTGACGACGAGGTCGAACGCCGCCGGCGAGGCCCATGGTCGACCCAGGTGCACGATTCGCGTCCGGCCGCCGGCCTGCTTCTTGATCCAGCGCGCGACGGGCTCGTTGCGGCGGCCGGCGCTGATGACCAGCTCGGGCCAAGGCGGGGCCAGGGATCTCGCCGCACCTCGGCGAATGCCGTAGAGGTTCGGCGGCAGCAGGACATTGCTGAGCAGCTCGGTGCGGCGATAGCGGAGGTGTTTCTCTTCGTGCGGCCAGCCCAGCGCTTCGGCCAGGGCCTGCACCTGGTTGTTGTCGCCCGCCTTGCTTCCGAGCAGCAGCCAAACCCTCGGCGGCACGTCGCTGCCGGACTTGGCGGCGGATGGCCCGGTGGCGCTCATGGATACACTCCCGCGGCCAGCCGTGCCCGTGTTATCACGCGGTGCCGCGCAGGCCGAGAACGACACGCGCGCGATCCCCGCGTGGGGTGGAGGGTATGGCCCGGTCACTGCTAGTCAAACGTATCCGCCCTCATCTCAAGCAGCGCGAGTGGCTGGCCTATCCGGTGTGGATGCTGGAGGCGGCGCTGGTGGGCACCTTCTGGCTCCTCAGTGCGCTGCTGCCCGTCACCACGGCGTCGCGGCTGGGGGCCCGGGTCGCCGGTGCCCTCGGGCCCCGGCTCTACAAGAACCGTCACGTCACCGCGAATCTCGCCCTCGCTTTTCCCGATTGGACCGCTGAGCGTCGCGACGCGGTAGCGCGAGAGGTGTGGGCCAATGCCGGTGCGGTGCTCGCCGAGTACCCGCATCTCGCTACGTTGATGGCGTCGCCCGGCGGCCGGGACGGCAGGATCGAAGTCGAGGTGGATCCAGCGGTGCGCCGGCTCATCGAAGAGGGTACGCCGCTCATGATACTCGCGGGACATCTCGCCAACTGGGAGATTATAGCGGGCGTGTTGGTGCGGCTGGGCGTTCCGCTCACGGCCGTGTACTCGCCGCAGTCCAATCCGCTCGTGAATCGCATGCTGCAGCGCTTCCGGCGTGCGCTGGGATGTTCTTTTCTCAGAAAGGATGAGGCCGTACGGTCGCTGCTGCGCGAGCTGCGCAAGGGGCGCTCGGTGGGCCTGCTGCCCGATCAGCGAGTGGATTCCGGTAAGACGTTGCCGCTTCTTGGCCGTGCGGCGCCGTCGACCACGGCACCGGCGCGCGTGGCCGCCAAGGTCGGCTGCCCGGTCATTCCCGGGCGCGTCGAGCGGCTCGGAGACGCTGCTTTCCGCGTCAGTCTCATGGCGCCGATCGGCAGTGAGCGGGACCACGGCGAGCTCGATGCGGACGCCATCACCGAGGCCTTCCACGCGCTGCTCGAGGCGTGGATCAGCGAGCGGCCGGGGCAGTGGCTGTGCATCAAGCGCCGCTTCGCCAAGGATGTCGAGTGGCGGGGCCAGATGGCGCTGGGCGCGGGCGCTGACGGCCGCGAGGCATAACGGTGCAGTTTCTCTACACGCTGCTCAGGGCCTACCCGGGCGCCAGCCTGATCATGCTGCTGGCGCTGCTGCTCGCGGGCGCGGTCGAAGGGGTGAGCGTCACGGCGCTGCTGCCGCTGCTCAACACCATGATGGGTGATGGAGCGGTGGCCGAGGTGGGCGGCGGCATCGCGCGCTTCGCGACCGACTTGCTCGACGGCTTCGGCATCGCACCGTCGATCGGCGCGCTGCTGGTCGTTATCGTCATCGGCCTGGCGGTCAAGAACCTGCTGCTGCTGTTCACGAACAAGCGCATCGGCTATATCGCCGCCCAGGTCACCACGGGTCTGCGCCTCGATCTGCTGCGCGCCATGATGGCCTCGCGATGGGCCTATTTCATACATCAGCCCGTGGGCAAGCTGTCGAACGCCATGGCGACGGAGGCCATACGAGCGGCCGACGGCTACGTGTTCGGCATGACCATGGTGGCGTTGACCGTGCAGACGGTCGTCTACGCGGGCATCGCCTTCCTGGTGTCGTGGAAGGCGACGCTCGTATGCCTGCTCGCCGGCGCGCTGGTGACGTTCAGCTTCTACTGGCTGCTAAGGATGGCCAAGCAGGCAGGGCGCCGACAGACACAGCTTTTGATCTCCCTGCTCGCCCGCCTCACCGACACGCTGCAGTCGGTGAAGCCGCTCAAGGCGATGGGGCGAGAGAATCTGGCGGACGAGGTGCTGCGTGGGGAGACGGACAAGCTGAACCGTGCCCTGCAGCGCGAGGTGTTCAGCAAAGCCGTGCTCGGCGCGGTCCAGGAACCGATCTTCGCCGTCGTCATCGCCGGTGGCATCTATCTGGCCCTGCAGCGGTTCGACATGCCCCTTCCCACCGTCATGGTGCTGGTGCTGGTGCTCACGAGGGTGTTGAACTCGCTGGGCAAGGTCCAGAAACACTACCAGAAGATGATGGTTTGTGAGAGTGCCTATTGGTCGCTGCGCGACACCCTCTCCCAGGCGGAACGGGCCGCCGAGGTCTCGCATGGCGGCACGGCGGCCGCGCTGAAAGACGCCGTCGCCCTCGAGGAAGTGTCATTCGCCCACGGCGAGCAGCCGCTGTTCGACGGGCTGTCGCTCACGGTGCCGGCGGGGTCCCTGACGGCACTGGTGGGGCGCTCCGGTGTCGGCAAGACCACCGTCATCGATCTGATCACCGGCCTGCATGTACCGCAGGCGGGTCGGGTCACCGTCGACGGCGTGTCCCTGGCTGATGTCGATCTCAGGGGCTGGCGACGCATGATCGGCTACGTCCCGCAGGAGAACCTGCTGCTGCACGACACGGTGCTGCACAACGTGACGCTCGGTGATCCCGAGCTCGACGAGGCCGACGCCGAGCGCGCGCTGCGGGCGGCCGGCGCCTGGGAGTTCGTGCGGCGTTTTCCCGGTGCTCTGCAGGCAACGGTCGGAGAACGCGGCGCGCGACTCTCGGGCGGTCAGCGCCAGCGCATCATGCTGGCAAGGGCGCTGGCACACCGGCCGCGCCTGCTGATACTGGATGAGGCCACGAGCGCCCTCGACCCCTCGAGCGAAGCCGCGGTGTGCGCCACGTTGGAGACGCTGCGCGGCGAGCTGACCATCCTCGCGGTGTCGCACGAGTCGGCGTTGGTCGATGTCGCCGATCGCGTCTATCGGCTCGAGGACGGCGGAGCGAAGCTCGATGCGCCCAGGCCACGCTCGCTGCGACGTCCCGGCTGATGCTCGGCGGGCTGCCGTCGCGGGTCGGCGCCACCCGATGAAGGCTTCCGCGCGATGGAGCACAGATCGGCGATGACGGCGGGGCCGCACTACACCGGGATCATCCTCGCCGGGGAGCGCCCGGGGCCGAGCCCCGTGGCCGCTGCCGCGGGCGTCGCGCGCAAGGTGCTCGCCGAGGTTGGCGCCGAGCCCATGCTCCAACACGTCATCCGGGCCCTGCACGGCTCAGCCAGAGTGGGTCAGTGTGTGGTCGTGGGGGGTGCGTCGGATCGCGGTCACTTCGCCGCGCTGATGGCGGACAACCCCCGATGTCGGTGGCGCGATGGGGCGGAGACGCCGGCCGCCAGCGTTGCACGCGTCGCCGGCGAGCTGGCCGCCGAGGCGCCGTTGCTGATCACGACCGGTGACCATCCGCTGCTGGCGGCGGCCGCCATACGTCAAGTGTGCGACGAGGCCGACCGCACGGCCTGCGACGTCATGGTCGCTTTGGTGCGTTATCAGGAGGTAGTGCGCGCCGTGCCGCATGCGCGCTGTACGCGATGGCGATTCCGCGATGGCGTCTACTGCGGCTGCAATGTGTACGTGCTGCGCAGCGCCGCCGGCCGCCGCCTGCCGGCGCAGTGGCAGCAGGTCGAGGCGCACCGCAAGCGACCCTGGCGGATCGTGCGCACGGCGGGGCTGTCGACGCTGGCGCGCTACGCCTGCGGAGGACTGCTCCTCGAGGACGCCTTCCGACGCCTCTCCAAACGCTTCGGCCTGGAGATCGCGCCGTGCATTCTGCCGTTCGCCATGGCCGCGCTCGACGTCGACACGGTGGACGACTGGCGGCTCGCCAATCGACTCTACGGGACCGCACCCGCGAGCGGTTTGCCGTGATCACGGCGCAGCCTCACCTCGCGCGGCCGCATCTCGATGACGGCGCCCGAGCGCGCATCGTAGCGCCGGGTGCGCACCGCCAGCTGCCAGCCATCGACGGCGCGGCTGATTCGGTAGAGATTGTAAGCGGCCGCGCGCTCGTGACGTTCGCTTGCGGCCGACGCCGATGGCACCGATACCACGGGCAACGTACCCGCGGACGTCGAGACCTCCCGCCAGGCGGCCCGGTGACCGTGGCCGTGGAGGACCAACTCGGCGCCGGCCGCCTCGAGAGTCGCCATGACCGGAGCGGCGTCAGTGAGGCGCTTGCGCCAGCGGTCGGCGCCGGGTACCGGCGAGTGGTGGATCAGCACGATCCGGAACACGCCCTCGCGCCCCAGCGCCTGCAGCACGTCGCCGAGCCGGCGACGTTGGTCCAGCCCGACGCGGCCGGTGGCGAACAGCGGCGCGGAGGGCACCGCCGTGTTGACGCCGACCAGTGCTACCGCGTCGCGTCGCCGCACGCTAGGGAAGCTGCTCTGCGCCCAGCGGCCAGAGCCGTCGGAGGCCAGATACGCCTCCCAGAGCGAACCGGTTTCCGACCATGGCTCGGCGACATAGCTATCGTGGTTGCCCGGAATCACCGTTATCGCCGCTGGGGTGCCGAAGCCGGTAAGCCACTCGCCGACGGCCCGGTACTCGCTCGGCAGACCGACGTGGGTGAGATCGCCGGTGACCGCGACGTGATCCGGCCGCTGTGCCTTGAGGTCATCGGTGAGCGCGTCGAGGACCTCACGGCGATGCTCGTTGCGGCGGCGACTGCGCCAGGAAAGATAGCCGAGCAGCCGCTTGTTCATGAGCTGCCTCGCGTGCACGCCGTGCAGCGAGGTGAGGTGCGGGTCGGAGAGATGAGCCAGGGTGTACGAAGACGTCATGGGCGGTGCTGCACCGCGGAGCGGAGCGGCCGATTATAGGGCACGCATGGCACGAGTCGGCATCATCAACAACGTCGAGGCCGGGCGCAATCGCAAACGCCTAGCGCAAGTGCGGGCGCTGGTCCGCCGCAGGGCGACGGAGGTGCTCGAGGTCGGTGATTTGGCCTCGATAGGCGAAGCGACGCGCGAGATGATGGCACGGGAGGTCGATGTGCTGGCGGTCAACGGGGGCGACGGGACCGCGCATGCCGTAATCACTGAGCTCATGAAGCTGCGTGACGTCATGCCCGAGCTGGCGATCGTTCCGGGCGGAACGACGAACATGACCGCCAATGACCTGAGCGGGCGAATTCCTCTCGAGCGTGCGCTGCAGGTTGTCTTCGAGCAGGCCGCATGCGAGCCCGACGCACGCCGCCGGATTTCCCGCCCGCTGCTCGCGGTGACCGCGGGCGCCGCGTCGACGCAGTACGGTTTTTTTTTCGGCGCCGGCGCGGTGCTGCAGGGGATGCGTCACTTCCGCCAGCACCTCGCGTCGCGCGGGCTGATCGACGAGCGGGCGGCCGGCGTCTCGGTGCTGCGCGGACTCGCCGGTCTGGCGCGTGGGGAGCCGGACTGGGGGGCCGGCCACGCGGTGGCGGTGCACGCTCTGGGTGATGAGGATGCGCCGGTGGACAGCGCCGTCGTGATGGCCACAACCCTCGAGCGATTGCTGCTCGGCCTGCGGCCCTGGTGGGGCGACGGCCCGGGTCCCATTCATCTCACGAGTGTGGGCCGACGGCCCAAGGCGCTGCTGCGTCTGGCGCCGGCGCTGCTGCGTGGCAGGCGTCATCCGTTGCTCTCGCCGGAGAATGGCTACCGCAGTGCGGAGGTGCGCGGCTTCGAGCTGTGCCGCGGAGAGGCATTTGCGCTCGACGGCGAAGTGTTCGCGAGGCCGGCCGACGGGGTGGTGTCCGTGCGGGCGACCGCCCCGATGCCGTTTCTGCGGCTCGACGCACGATGACTCCCAGGCGCGACGGTTCCACGGGCGGCGCAGTCGGCGACGCCCTTGTGTGGCGCTACGGCAAAGGCAAACGAAAGATGCGCGAGCGGCGAAAGTATACGGTCTCGAACTTCGACCAGATGCGATTGACGGTGGTGTTGTCTTCGAGCTCGTGGTTGGTTTCCGTATAACGGACGCCACGCCGGCGCAGCGTGTCGTACATGTCGATGAGCGTAACGGCGGTGATAATACCGGTGGGCTCGCCGGGCTTGACGCCGGCGAGCAGAAAATCCACGGTCTGAGGGCGACGCAGCGCGCGAAGGATATGCCAGAGACCGAGCGGGAAGAGACGGCCAGCGGCCTTTTTGAAGGCCGTGCTGAGATTAGGCATGGCGATGAAGAAGCCGACCAGCTCGCCGTCACGCGAGAAGGTCAGTTTGACGAAATCCGGGTCGAGGAAGCCGAAGTACCTCTTCGTGTAGTACGCGGTCTGTCGGGCGGTCAGCGGCACGACGCCGTAGAGCGGGGTGAAGGCCTGCTCCAGCAGCTGCCACAGCTGCTCGGTGTGGGACAACAGCGCCTTGCGGCTCGAGCAGGTGACAACGCGGTACGCATCGCTGTCGCCATAGCGTGCCCGCAGCCGCTCGAGCAGCGGCAGCTCGGTCGGCACGGTATTGCGGTACTCGACGTAGTCGACGGCCTTCTCGAAGCCGTAGTTCTCGATCAGCGGTCGGTAGTAGGGATAGTTGTAGCTGCCACTGATCGTGGGCAGCGCGTCGAAGCCTTCGACGAGCAGCCCCTCGACGTCGAGATCGCTGAAGCCGTGCGGACCGGTCATCTCGTGGCAGCCCTGCGCATTGAGCCAGGAGCGGACGCTGTCGAGCAGCGCGCTGGCCACATGCGCGTCGTCGATGGTCTCGAACCAGCCGAAGCGGCCCCGCTTGCGGCCCAGTTTGCGGGTCTCGAGCGGATTGATGATGCCGCAGATGCGGCCCACGGCGCGGGTGCCTGCGAGCGCCAGCAACAGTTTGACGTCGGCGACCTCGAATGCCGGATTGCGCCGAGCATCGAAGAAGGCGAGCTCATCACGGCGCAACGGTGGCACCCAGTAGGGGTGGCGGCGGTAGTGGGAGTAGGGAAATTCGACCCAGCGCTTCAGCTCAGCGCGGTTGGTTACCTCGGAAATCGTAAGACCCATCGATCGCTCGTGCCCGTTGCTCGCGAGACGCGTCCGCTCCAGCGGCCCCCACCGCCGGGCGCCGGTCCGCGCGCGGTGGCCGCAGCGCCGTCGGATTGTACGCCATCACCGGGCTGGGCGCCGGCACGAGGCCGTGTGTGCGCGTCGGGCATGACGGCCCCATCTCGAGTGTGACGATGCCGATGCCGATGCATCCGCCGCCACCCCTGATAAACATAATCGGCAAGGCGCTCGCCCGGGCCGCGCCGAGGGGTCTCGATGCGGTGCGTGACGACGTCGCGGCGCGCTTCGGCCCCGCTGTGCTCGCCGTACTGTACTATGGTTCCTGCCTCCGTTCGGGGAACCCGCTCGAAGGTGTCGTCGACGTGCACGTGGTGGTGAGCCGCTACCGCGACGCGTACCGGCTCTGGCCCCTGGCGCTGGCCAACCGTGTGCTGCCCCCCAACGTCTTCTATGCCGAGGTGGGCGATCCGGGCCGGCCGCTGCGCTACAAGTGCAATGTGGTGTCCTTGGACCACTTGGAGCACCTCACCTCGAAGCGGGCGTTTCACTCGTTCTTTTGGGCCCGTTTCGCCCAGCCTACGGCGGTGCTGTGGGTGCGCGACGAGGCGGTCCGCGATCGTATCGCCGTCGTCGCCGCACAGGCGATAGTGACTTTTCTCGACCGGGTCTGGCCCGTGGCGTGGCCCGAGGTGGATGTCACCCGCCTTTGGCGCACGGGATTATCGCTGACCATCGCCGCGGAGCTGCGCGCCGAGTCGGCGCAGCGCGCGGACGAGCTGCTATCGGCGGACCCGGACTGGTTCGAGCGCGTCACGCCCGAGGCGCTTGCGGGCATCGCGCCGGCAACGCCCGTCGCTGCGTGGCGCAAGCGCAGCGCGGCGTTCGTGTGGCGGGTTCGCCAGCTGTGGGGAAAGCTGTTGTCGTTGCTGCGTCTGGTAAAAGCGCTGTTCACCTTCGAGGGAGGCCTCGATTACGTGGTCTGGAAGCTCGCCCGTCATTCCGGTCGACGGATCGAGGTTCCGGCTCGGGTGCGACGCTGGCCCTGGCTGTTTCTCCCCGGCTTCGCCTGGCGACTGTACCGCGAGGGCGTGTTTCGGTAGCAGCATGAGTGCGCGACGTGATGCCGAGCGAGAGAGCAACGGGCGGATGACGGATGACACGGAGGCACGCCGGGCGGGGGCCGCGGCAGCATTGCGCCAGGCGGGGCCGGGCGGCGCGCCGCGCACCTGGCTGCTGGTCAGCGACAAACTTGGTGACAACGCCCAGTTGCGGCGCGTGGTCGAGGCCCTGGGCTGGCCGGCTGAGACCAAACGTCTCGTCTTTCGTGAGCGATACCGGTTCGGCAAGCCGAGGTTCGGCGCGTCGCTGCATCACCTGGCAGCAGGTGCGTCGCATCTGCTCGAGCCGCCCTGGCCCGATCTCGTGATCACCATCGGGCGTCGCCCGGCCATGGTGGCGCTATGGATACGCCAGCAGGCGCAGGGCAGGACCCGCATCGTCCTGCTCGGTCGCCCCAAGCGTTGGCTCGAGCGCTTCGATCTCGTCGTCGCCCCGAGCCAGTACATCGTCCCGGAGCACCCCAACGTATTGCCGATCGACATTCCTCTGATGGACGTGGATCGTCGGCGGCTGGCCGTCGCGAAGGAGCAGTGGCGCACCGAGCTGGCTGCGTTGCCGCGACCGCTGACGGCGCTGCTCGTGGGCGGCGCAACCAAGCCGTATCGTCTCGATGCCAGCGCAGCGCGCGAGCTGCTGCGCGCGGTCAGCGCGTCGTGCCGCGGCGGTGGTCTCTACGTCACGACGAGCCGGCGCACGTCCGCGCAGGCGGCCGCCGCGCTGGCAGGCAGCCTGCCGCCCGACGCCCGCCTGTTCGCATGGTCTGCCGGCGAGCAGCGCAACCCGTATCACGCGCTGCTCGCCCACGCCGATCGCCTCGTGGTCACCGGCGACAGCGTATCCATGATCGTAGAAGGCGTGCGCGTGGGGAAACCACTCGCCATCTACGCGTTGCCCGTCCACAGCCCGCGCCGCATGCGCCTGCAGCGCCGGCTCGAGCAGGCGCTGTGGCTGTCGGGTCGGCCCGCCGCGCAGCTCGGCGTCGCACTGGTCAATCTCGGGCTGTTGGGTTTTCCACGTCATCTCGAGCGCTTGCACCGGCGTTTGTTCGAAACGGGTCTGGCGGTTCCTTTTGGCGAGCCGTTCGCGGCACCCGCCCGGCCAGCCCCCGACGAGCTGGGCCGCGTGGCGGATCGGATCGCCGCGCTGATGGGCTGCGCGCGCAGCACGAGCTCGAGATCGAGCGCGCCGTGATAAGGCTGGCGCACAAAGTCGAGCGGTTCGTGCTGAGCCGGCTCGCCGTCGCGCTGCCAAAGGAGCGCCGTGCCGCGCTCGAGAGACGCCTGCGCGGCAAAGAAGAGTACCGCAAGCTCATGGAGAGCGACTGCGTCGTCGTCTCCTATGGAAAGAGCGGACGCACCTGGTTGCGCGTGATGCTGTCGCGTTTCTTTCAGATCCGCCACGGCCTTTCGGGGCGCCAGCTCATCGGCTTCGACAACCTGCATCGCGCGAATCGGCGCATTCCCAAAGTGTTCTTTACGCACGACACGTATTTGAAGGCGTTCACCGGCAATGCCGACTCCAAGGTCGACTACCAGGGACGGCGAGTGATTCTGCTGGTGCGGCATCCGGCAGATGTCGCCGTGTCGCAGTTCTTCCAGTGGCGCTACCGGATGCGGGCCCGCAAGAAGTGGCTCAACGAGTATCCCGTCGATGACGAGCTGGGCTTGTTCGACTTCGTGATGCGCTCTCGCTGGGGCGTGAAAGGGGCCGTCGATTTCATGAATCTCTGGGCGCGTGAGAGCAAGCGGCTCGACGCGCTGATGATCGTTCGCTACGAGGATATGAGCGCCGACCCCGAGGTGACGCTGGCGCGTGTGCTGCAGTTCCTCACCACGCCCGGCGAGGCGGACGAGATCCACGCTGCTGTAGCGTTCGCATCGGCAGCCAACATGCGCGCGCTGGAGAAGAACAAAGCCTTCTGGAGGTCGGGCTCGCGGCTGATAGCAAAAGACGCGGCCAACCCCGACTCTTATAAAGTGCGCCGGGCAAAGGTTGGCGGCTATCGAGACTACTTCGATGCCGACGAGATCGAGCAGATCGACGACTACATCGATCGCTATCTGTGCGAAGACTTCGGCTACGGGCGACGAGCAGCCTCGCCCTCATCACGCCGGCAGCAAGCCGATGGGCCGACGCCGAACTGAAGGCGCGTAGGGAACACGTCGAGGCGACGGACGGCTTAGTCGGCGACGCTCGGGTCGTTCGCAGGGGGCAGGACGACCGGCGCCGTCCGGCACGGCCCTCCCGATGAGGACGCCGAGCGATCTCGGCGTCGCCATGTCAGCGCTGCAGGTGCTCTCGACGATCCTCACCATGCACGAGCGAGCCGATCCGGGCGACGGCGCGGTCCATGTCGGTGCTCGATCGAGCGCCGCGCGGCGCCGAGGACGCGGGAGGCGCGCCCAGCATGCACGCCCGGCCATCGGCGATGAGCTGACGGTGCACGAGTGAGACATCCCGCGTCCAGCGCCAGGGGGCGAAGCGCATCGCGAGACGGTACACGCGGGACTGAACCGTGGCGTCGCGGGAGGCGGTGTCGAAGATGTACACCGGTTTACCGGTGGCGACCGCCTCGCTCAGCATGGCGACGCTGTCGCCGGTGACGACGATGCGCCCGGCGAGCCCCAGATAGGCGAGATAGGGGTTGTCAGCGTCGTCCGGTTGCCAGCGGTAGAGCCGATGAGGCGTCCCCAGCGAGGCCTCCAGGACGTCGATGGCGACGCTCGGCGTTCGCGCGCTCGAGGAGATCAACACGGAGCCACCGTATTGGCGCGCCATGGCGTCCACTTCACTGGCGAGGCGGGCCGCGTTGCCCCGGCCGAGCACGTACGGTCCGCTGTCGCCGCCCAGCAGCACGGCGATTCGAGGCTCGGGAAGCGCTGACAGGCGCGGACGCCAGGCGGCGGCCGCGGCCTCGATGCGCCGGCGGGTGACGCCGTGCAGCGTGAGGGTGTTGTGCACCACGTTGCGATGGGG